>NZ_BOOA01000076.1 GCF_016862995.1 Acrocarpospora phusangensis | reverse complement strand
AAGCACCGCCATGAAACTGTGTCAGGCTTGGTCGGTGCGGATCCTTCACGTGAGTGACTGTTACCTTCCCCGGCTGGGCGGGATCGAGGTTCAGGTGGCGGACCTCATCAGGAACCAGCGTGAGGCGGGGCACGAGGTGGAGGTGGCCACGGCGACGCCGGGGGAGCGGCTGCCCGGAGTGCGCAGGCTGGTCGCCCGGATGCCGTTCGACCTGCCCGTCCACCCGCGCGGGACCGGCCATCTGATCCGCCTGATGACGTCGTACCGGCCGGATGTGGTGCACGTGCACACCGGGGCGGTCTCGCCGTTCGCCTGGATGGGGGTGCGGGCCGCGCACCGGGCCGGGCTGCCGGCGGTGGTCACCGTGCACAGCATGTGGGATCCCGTCACCAAGAACGTCTACCGCGCGCTGCGGGCGCTGTCGGAGTGGCATCGCTGGGGTCTGGTGGCGACGGCAGTGAGCGAGGCGGCCGCCCGCCCGATCCGGCAGGTGGCGGGCCCCCGGGTGCCGGTCCGGGTGGTCTCCAACGGCCTGGACCTGACCGGCTGGGGCCCCGCGGGCCCGATGCCGTCCGGCGATCCCGTGCACGTCGTGGCGGTGGGGAGGCTGGCCCCGCGCAAGCAGCCGGTCCGGTTGCTGAAGCTGCTGGCGGCGGCGCGGGCGCGGGTGCCCGCCGAGGTGGCGATGCGCGCCACCATCGTGGGCGACGGCCCGGCCCGCGCGTCGATGGAGCGGTACCTGAGGGCGCATCGGATGGACTGGGTGCGCATGCCGGGCCGCTACACCCGCGAGCAGATCCGTGAGCTGCTGGCCGGGGCGGACGTCTTCGTGGCGCCGGCGCCGCGGGAGTCGTTCGGGCTGGCCGCGCTGGAGGCCCGGGCGGCGGGCGTGCCGGTGGTGGCCCGGGCCCAGAGCGGGGTCGCCGATTTCGTCCGGCCGGGCAAGGAGGGATTGCTCGGCGGCAGTTTCGATGAGCTGGTCGGCTCGGTGGCCAGGCTGGCCAGGGATGCGCGGCTGCGCACCTCGATCGCGGAGCACAACCGGGAGACCGCGCCGGTGCGCTGCTCGTGGCCGGCCGTGCTGGAGGGTTTCGACCGGTGCTACGCGCTCGCGCGGGGCGGTGAAGACGACTCGTGAAACGGGTTTCGAACAGAGGCTAAGGCACTTAGAACGGAAGTATCCGTCCGGACGGGGTGCGCAGGTCGATGGGGACGGGACGGCGTGGAGGCCGAGGCCGCTGAACGATCTGGACCCTTTTCACAGAGGCGCTCCTCTCATCGTTTGGTCTCAGCCTTCCCACTTTGACGCCAAGATCACGCCAGCCTGGTCACTTCGACCTTCACTACTTGTCTTCCCGCAGGTGGTCCTTGGTAAATACCTTTCAAAGGGGGTACGTCAGCGTAATCTCTCCCGCGCGCTACCACCACGTGTGATTCGCCCACTTTTGACCGATTTGTTGGGTCGAGCGCGACCCAGTCCCCCGCCCAGTACTCCACCCAGGCGTGGCTCTGTCCCGCCACCGCCTCACCGACGGCCGCGTTCCGGTGCGGATGGAGGTAGCCGGAGACGTACCGGGCCGGCAGACCGGCCGCGCGGAGCAGGGCCACGGTGAGGTGGGCCATGTCCTGGCAGACGCCCTCCCGCAGGTCCCAGGCCTCCTGCGCGCTGGTCAGCACGCCCGTGGAACCCGGCACATAGGACACCCGCTCGTGCACCGCCCAGGCGATCGCCTCGGCCGCCTCGTGCGGGTCCCGTCCGTGCACCTGGGCGGTCGCCACCTCGGGGGCGATCGTGGTCCGCTCGGTCGGCCGCAGGTACTCGGCGATCGGCCCGTCCACCTCCCGCAGCGCCGCCCAGCCGAGCGGCTTGCCCAGCGGGCGCGGCCCCGACGTCTCCACCCGGCTGATGGCCTCGATGGACAGCGTCCGGTGCGCCTTCGGCACGTCGAAGACGCTCACCTGGGTGCCCCAGTAGTCCCGGTACGTCCAGACCGGCGTGGCCGGCCGCACCACCAGCCGCTGGTCCAGCGTGGTCTGCCCGCGGTCGTCCAGCGGCGTCATCCTGACCTCGTTGTACGACGACTGCGCGTCGCCCTCGTACTCCAGCAGGGTCAGGTGCCTGATCCTCACACGCCAGCCGTCTGCCACGCCGACCCTCCCCACGCCACGTGCTGGAAGAACCGGTCGGTGATGGCCTCGGAGGCGATCACGCAGACCGCCTGCAGGGCCGTGAGCAGCTCCGGCAGCTGGTCGTCCAGGTCGGCCACGTCGGCGTACTCCAGGCTCATCCGGACCCGGCCGATGGCGGCGCGGGCCGCGTCCGACATGCCGGCCCGGTCGTGGTCGGGGGTCAGCTCGGCCAGGCACTGCTCGGCGGTGGCCAGCGCGTGCATGACCGAGCGCGGGAACAGCCGGTCCAGCAGCAGGAACTCCAGCACCCGGCGGGCGTCGCCGCGGTGGGTCCTGGTGAACGACTCGTCCGCGCCGCAGGCCTCCAGCAGCAGCCGCCAGTTCCAGGAGTGGCTGGGCTCGTGGTGCACGGTCAGCAGCCGGGCGACCATGTCCACCCGCTCCAGGCTGCGGCCCAGCACGATGAAGCGCCAGCCGTCGTCGCGGCTCATGGTGGCGTCGGCCAGGCCGAAGAAGAGGGCGGCCCGCTCCCGCACGTACCGGAGGTAGCCGTGCGGGCCCAGCCGCTCCGCGCCGACCTGGCGGAGCGGGAGCTGGTTCCAGGTGACGTTGAGGCACTCCCACACCTCGCTGGAGACGATCTCCCGCACGCCCCGGGCGTTCTCCCTGGCCGCCCGTACGCATCCGGCGATCGACCCCGGGGTGTCGGAGTCGTACGCCAGGCGCTGCACCATGGTCTCGGTGGTGGGCGACTCGGTGCCCACGTGGCCGAGGGTGGCGAACACGGTGGCCCAGTCCTCCTGGCCGACCAGGGCCCGGTGCAGGGAGACGTCCAGCAGGCGGGCGATGTCGTCGGACCGCTCGACGTACCTGCCGATCCAGTAGAGGGTCTCGGCGATCCGGCTGAGCAGCTCGCGGGTCACTGCTGGCCGTCCCAGGCCGCGTTCCTGGTGGGTTCCCAGTGCACCTGGGCGGGCGCGGGTTCCGGCGCGGCGGCGCGCGGGCCGGGCTCGGACAGCACCCAGGTGTCCTTGGAGCCGCCGCCCTGGCTGGAGTTGACCACCAGTTCTCCTTCCGGGAGCGCCACCCGGGTGAGCCCCCCGGGCAGCAGCCAGACGTCGTCGCCGTCGTTGACCGCGAACGGCCGCAGGTCGATGTGGCGGGGCCGGGGCAGGTCCCCGATGAGCGCCGGCGAGGTGGACAGCGCCACCGGCCGCTGCGCGATCCACCCCCGCGGATCGGCCCGTACGGCCTCGGCCAGCGTGGCCAGGGTCCGCTCGTCGGCGCGCGGCCCGATCACGATGCCCTTGCCGCCCGCGCCGTCCACGGGCTTCAGCACGAGCGTGTCCAGGTGGTCGAGCGCCCATTCGAGCGTGTCGGCGTCGGCCAGCCGGTGCGACTCCACGTTGCCGATCAGCGGCTCCTCGCCCAGGTAGTACTTCATCAGGTCGGGCACGTACGTGTAGAGCAGCTTGTCGTCGGCGACGCCGTTGCCGACCGCGTTGGCGATCGTGACCGTGCCGGCCCTGGCCGCGTTGAGCACTCCCGGGCAGCCGAGCGTGGAGTCGGCCCGGAAGTGCAGCGGGTCGAGGTAGTCGTCGTCCACCCGCCGGTAGATCACGTGCACCGGGCGCTTGCCGTGCGTGGTGATCATGTAGACGCGGTTGTTCTCGCAGATCAGGTCGCGGCCCTCGACCAGCTCGACGCCCATCAGGCGGGCCAGCAGCGCGTGCTCGAAGTAGGCCGCGTTGTAGACGCCCGGGGTGAGCACCACCACGGTCGGGTCGGTCACGCTGGCCGGGGCGGCCTTGCGGAGGGCCGCCAGCAGGCGCGGCGGGTACTCGTCCACCGGCCGCACCCGCTGCTCGGCTCCGACGCCGTCCCGTCCCGGCCCCGCGAACAGGGCGGGCAGCGTCCGCATCATGGCCAGCCGGTTCTCCAGCACGTAACTCACCCCGGAGGGGGTACGGACGTTGTCCTCCAGCACCCGGAAGTCGCCCGCCTCATCCCGGATGATGTCGATCCCGGCGATGTGCACCCGTACGCCGTTGGCCGGCCGGATCCCGTCGGCGGTGCGGTGGAAGTGCGGGGAGGACTGGAGCAGCCGCCACGGCACCACCCCGTCGTGGAAGACCTGGCGGGCGCCGTACACGTCGGCCAGGAAGGCCTCCAGGGTGCGCACCCGCTGGCGTACGGCGCGGGCGATGAGATCCCACTCGGCGGCGTCGATGACGCGCGGGATCAGGTCGAGCGGGAACGGGCGTTCCTCACCGGCGTAGTCGAAGGTGACGCCGCGGTCGGTGAACACGCGCGCCAATTGGTCGGCCCGGAACCGTAGTTCCTCGGCGCCGAGCGGCTGCAGGGCCGCGAACAGTCCCTGGTAGGGCGCCCGGGGCACGCCCGGCCGCTCGAACATCTCGTCCCATGCATCGGCCAGGGCGTATGAGTCGAATATGTCCGCCATGACCGGAGACTAAGAAACGCATGTTTCGCGGAAAGTCTGGGATTGTTTCGGGAATTGGTCGTTCCGGCACGGAGATTGCGCCCATCCGCACTGGCTGCGCAAACGGCTGTGCGCGCCTCACTTCCGGCGCATCAGGAAGTGAGTCTCGAAGTCCCCGCCGCCCGCCGCGACCGCCGCCCAGAGCCCGTGCCGGGTGCCGGGGACGCGGCTGATCGAGACCTTCGTCACCGTGTCGGGGTCGTAGTCGCGCTGGTTGGGGATCGTCAACACCTGGCTCCAGGACACCTGTGGCCGGCCCGCGCCCAGCCGGATGAGCAGGACCTGGCGGCCGTGCGCGAAGTCCACCCCGCTCGCCCACACCACGCCCGCGCCGTCGCTGGTCACTCCCGTCAGCCTGCCCTTGGCCACGGGCACGGACACCTGCCGCCAGGACCGGCCGTCGTAGCGCAGCACGAGCGGCTTCGACGTGGCGAAGGTGCCGCCCGTGTGGCCGACCGCCCAGACGTCGTTCTTGGCCGCCTGCCAGACGCGGGTGAGCACGCCGCCGGGGATGAGGGGCGCCCGGTGCTCGGTGAAGCGCCCGTTCGAGCCGTGCACGATCATCGGCTGGGAGCCGTTGGCGCCCACCGCCCAGACGTCCCCGGTGGCGCTCCTGGCGGTGATCGCGTTGAGCGAGCCGGGGTTGGCGAACACGGTCCGGAAGCCGCGCGCCTTGCTCCAGCTGAGCACGACGCCCCGGCCGTCGGCGGTGGAACCCGCGAACCAGGGCCGCCCGGAGACGGCCACATCGCTGATCCTGTTGTGCTCGGCCGCGCCGAACGGCTGGTAGGACGTCCACGCCCGCCCGTTCCAGTGCCCGGCCCACGCGGTCGTGCCGTTGCCCACCACCCACACGTTGTTCGGCGAGGCGGCGCTGACCCCGACCGCGTGGTAGGCGTTCGTCCTGGCGTCCGTCACCTTCCGCCAGGTCCTGCCGTTCCAGCGCTGGATGGCGGGGCAGCCCTCGTTGTCCTCGGCGCTGCAGCCGTACCCGACCGCCCAGGCGTCCGAGGCGCCGGAGGCGGAGACGTCCAGGAGCGCGCTGGCGTTGGAGATGCCAGAGGTCCTCTGGATGGTCCAGGCGGGGGCGGCGGTGGCCTGCTGCGGGGCCAGCAGGCTGAGGGTCAGCAGAACGTGGGCGAACATAACCCGTTAGACGCCGCTGGACAGTCCTTTGTTCACACGCTCGTACGCCGCCAGGGCCAGCTCCCAGAACCGGCCCACGTCGATGGAGGTGCCCACCCGGGCGTTCGGCACGCGTCCGCCCAAATTGAAGTCGATGACCGTCATGCCCGAGGTGAACCGGCCGGCGGTCTCCACCTCCACCCACGCGGGCTCGAACACGATCAGGCTCGGGTCGGCCAGGTAGGCCAGCGCGCAGGCGTCGTGGATGGCCGGCCCGTCGTCGGCGGTCACCATGCCGTAGAAGGTCGCGCAGGGGATCAGCAGATCGGTGCCGAGGCGGCCGATCTCGCGCATGCGCTCCACGATCGGCCCGGTGGCCTGCGCGGTGGTGGACACGTCCAGCCCGATCTGGGTGACCGTCCAGCCGGCCTGGAACACGATCGCCGCCGCCTCCGGGTCGGCCGCGATGTTGAACTCCGCCGCCGGCGTGCGGTTCCCCCGCGTGTACGTCCCGCCCAGGATGGCGAACTCCCGCGCCCACTCGACCACGCGCGGCTCCTTGAGCACGGCCAGGGCGATGTTGGTCAGCGGCCCGATGGCGACCAGCGTGATCTCACCGGGAGCGGCGCGCAGCGTCTCGATGATGTAGTCGGCGGCGTGCCCCGGCGCCACCGGCAGCGTGGGCGCGGGCAGGATCGCCCCGCCCAGCCCTCCGGTCCCGTGCACGTGCGCGGCCTCGATCGCGCTCCGCATCATCGCACCGGCGGCGCCCGGCGTCACCGGCACCTCGGGGAAGCCGAGGAACTCCCGCAGCCGCAGCGCGTTGTCGGTGGTGCGCTCCAGGGACACGTTCCCGCCGACCGTGGTGATACCCACGATCTCCAACGCGGGACTGCCATGCGCCAGCGCGATCGCCAGCGCGTCGTCGATACCGGGGTCGCAGTCTATGACGATCTTTGTCGGGGCCACGCTTCGGAGCTTAGCGTCGGGCATTGCCGCCATCATCTCGACATCTATCGGCTAAGAATGACATTAGCCGTTTCACTTGGTCGGGGGAGCAAGGAGATCGCATGCCCGTCCGGATCGTGGTCAGCGGAAGTACGGCCGCCCGGGACGCCGCCGACCTGGCCGCGGAGATCGGTTCCCAATCCCGGCTCAGCCAGCCGCCTCCCGGCGACAAGAACGTCGTCGAGGTCGTCACCGCGATCGTGACCCTCGCCGGATCCGTCGTGGCCATCGCCGACACCGTGTTCAAGTGGGCGGAACGTCTCCGCAAACGTGACGAGCCGGGTCCGCCGCCGCCCCGCGTGATCGTCGTGTTCGACCGTACGGGGTCCCGTCACCCGCTGGAGGACCTGTCTCCGGACGAGTTCGACCATCTCCTCGAACTGGAACGGGAGGCGGACGCGGAGGCCGATCCCGGGTCTCCGCCCGGCCCTGGCACGGCCGACTGACGCCCCCATGCCGTGGACGTTGAAGATCGCGCTGAAGAACGCGGGACAGCGCCCGGAACTGGGCTACCTGCTGACCTACAGCCATGGCGACAGCCAGGAGTCGTTCAGCGAACGGCTCGCCTACGACGACCTCCAGAACGCGCTCCGGCAGGCCGGTACGAGCTACTACCTGGACGACCCGGGCGAAGGAGACGTGGAACGCGAGAACCGGCTGCGCGGGCTCGGCCGTACCCTGTACGACCTGCTCGACACCGGCCACCTCTACCTGACGGGCTACCTCAAGCGCCGGCCCAACGACCTGGTGGTCATCCTGCTCGACGTGTCGGCCGGTCTCGGCTATCTGCCGTGGGAGCTGCTCCACGACGGCCGGGGTTTCCTCATCGCCCGGCCGAACCCGGTCATCCCGATCCGGTCGGTGGACGTGATCGCGCGCACGCGCGACGAGGCCCGGCATCCCCTCCGGCTGCTGTTCATGGCCTGTGAGCCGATCGACGGCCCCGGCGTCCTGAACTACGAGATGGAAGAGGCGATGATCCGGGACGCGGCGGCCGAGGGCGGCGCCCCGTTCTACCTGGAGTACGAGCCGACGGGCAGCCTGAGCGAACTGGGCCGCCGGCTGGGCTTCTACGACCGCGGTCACTTCGACGTGATCCACCTGACCGGGCACGCGCTGCGCGGCGACGGGCGCGGGTCCTTCCTGACTGAGGACCGTGACGGCCTGACGTACCGGGCCTCGGCCGAGGACCTGCACGAGGTGCTGTGGCAGAGCGGTCCCGGGCTGGTGTTCCTGTCGGGCTGCCAGACGGCCGAGGGAGGCGATCTCGGGGCCGCTCCGTCCCTGGCCGAGGAGCTGGTGACCATCTCGGCCCCGATCGTGGTCGGCTGGGGCCGCCCGGTCAACGACCGCGTCGCGAGCGAGGCGACGGCCGCGTTCTACAAGCAGCTCATGCTGGGGCGCAGCCCGGCCATCGCGCTGGCCCGCAGCTACCAGGAGCTGATCAAGGCGGGCCGCGAACACTGGCACATGCTCCGCATGCACGTCCAGGGCACGGACATGCCGCGCCCGCTGACGGTCGCGCTGGCGCAGATGCCGCTCGACCAGATCTGGATCGGCCGTCAGCATCGCGAGATCGGGCCGTCGGGGCTGGCCCGGGTGTCGCTGGCGGACTTCTTCGGCCGCAGGCGTGAGATCCAGCGGCTCGAGCGCGTGCTCGACCCGCTGCGCGAATTCCTCCGCCCCGGCGCGGTCGTGCACGGGGTCGGTGGAGTGGGCAAGACGACGCTGGTGGCCAACGTGCTGGAGCGCGTCACCGCGACCCAGGAGGGGCGCGGCAACCCGGTCACCTACGTCTCGATCAACGTGCCGCTGACGCGGGAGGTCCTGCTCCAGGAACTGGGCGCGATCCCGGAGCTCGGCAGCGTGCTCGGCTCCGCGCCGCCGGGAAGCGACCTGAAGGCCCTGCTGGAGCGTGCGCTGCGACGCATGTTCCGCCCGGTGATCATCGTGCTGGACGAGTTCGAGCAGCGGAACATCGGCACGGGCGGTCCCGAGGCGGTGCCAGCACCGGAGGCCGTCCAGGCGTTGTTCGCGCTCGTCTCCGCGCTGGCCACGGTCCGCGGGCCGCACCGGATCGTGATCACCAGCCGGTACCTGCCGAAGTCGCCGGGCATCGAACTCCTCGACGACGTGGCCCTGGACGTGCTGCCCGAGCACTTCCAGCAGGCGCGGATCGACCGGCTCGCGAATCAGGGGCAGGTCACCCCGCGGGCCGTGGAACTGGCCCGGTTGATGGCGCGCGACAACCCCCGGCTGCTCACCTTCCTGTTCGACATCGCCCGCGACAGCCCGGAGACGGGCGAGGAACTGCTGCGCCGGCGCTTCCAGCGGCGGCGCGAAGAGTTCTACGACAAGATGGCCGTCGACGAGCTGATCGGGCGGCGCGACCCGAAGGACGCGGCGCTGCTGCGCGCGGTCGCGCCGTACCGGATCCCGGTCCCGGCCGAGATCCTGGCGCGGCTCGCGGGCCCGGCCTCGCGGATCGCCGTCCCCGCGGTGCCGGACCTGGCGCGGCGGGAAGCGGTGGAACGCGCCAGGCGCCTGGCGGGCTGGCATCTGCTGGAGTACGCCGAGCGGCCCGGAGGCTACCGGGTCCCCGCCGTCTTCGAACCGGTGCTCACCGACGACGACCCGGTCACGGCCCACGCGCGGTGCGCCGCCGCGCTGGCCGCGCACCTGGGCGCGTTCGACGAGGTCAACGACCCGGATCTGGTCGATCTGCCCGCGCTGGCCGAAGTGCAGCGGCTGGCCACGGCGGGGCGCAGCCACCGGCTCGTGGTGCGCGCGGCGGCGACCCGGGCGGCGGTGGCCGCCCGCCGGTTCCGGCATGCCGAGGCGCAGGAGATCTGCCGCCAGGCCCTGGACGTCGTCCCGCATCCGCTGCTGTTCGCCCTCCTGGGCAACGCGCAGGCCGACGACGGCGACGCGCAGGCCGCGCGCCAGTCGTTCGAGGCGGCCCTCGCGGGAGCCGACGGCGTCTCCACGCGCGACCGCGCGCGAGTCCTGTCCACGGTCGGGTTCTGGAGCCAGTTCTACGACCTGCGGAAGACGTTCGCGCTGCTGACCGAGGCGCTCGGCCTGGCCAGGGCCGCCGGGGACACCTTCCTCCAGGCGGACTGCCTGCGGCTGATCGCGGGCGGCTGGGCCCAGTACGGCGGTGCGCACCAACTACGCCTGGCGGCCGACCTGTACGAGCAGTCGCTGCGGCTGTTCCGGTCGGTGCAGGGCGGAGAGCTCGCGCAGACCGTCGTCGAACTCGACCAGGTCACGTTCATCGACATGGCCGAGGGCCGATTCGAGGCCGCGCAGCGGAAGCTGGGCGAACTGGTCGATCGTTACGTCCTGCCGGGCGAGGAGTTGCCGCTTTCGGCCATCCGGGTCCGCCTGGCCGGCGCGTACCTGGGCGACGGCGCGTTCGACGCGGCGGAGCGGGAAGCGCGCGCGGCGCTGACGCTGGCGCGGGAGGTCGGCTGGGGGCGCGGCGAGTTCGACGCGCTCTGCCAGCTCGGTGACGTCGCCGCCGCCCGCCACAACGCGGCCGGGGTGCAGACCGAGAGCGAGCACATCCTCCGGGCGATCGCCCACCTGGAAGAGGCGCGGGCGCTGGCGGGACGGATCGGCTGGCCCACGCTGATCCGGTCGGCGCTGGCCCGGCTGGCGCAGCACCTCCTGGTCGCCGGGAAGCAGGCCGAGGCGGCCAGGCTCTTCGACGACCTCGACGCCTTGGAGGCGGCCGAGGCGGTTCCGGCGCACGAACGGGCGGCACGGCTCCTCACCGAGGCCGAGACGCGCCTCGCGCTGGACGACCACGATGCGGCGAGCGCCGGGGCGCGCCGGGCGCTGGCACTGCTCGTGTCGTCCGATCACGAACTGCTGGAGACCCGGGCCCGCCGGGTGCTGGCTCAGGTCATGGACTTCGCCGAGGCGCCGGCGGACGCGCTGGCGCCGCAGCTGGACCGGCTGGAGGAGCTGTACCAGCGGGTCGCGCCGCGCGAACTGGCCATCGTGCACCTCTGGCGTGGCCGCATGCATCTGCGGGAGGAGTCCCCTGGCCAGGCCCGCCGTGAGCTGGAGCTGGCCGCGGCGGGTTTCGCCGAGAACGGGAGCGCGGGCGACGAGGCCGCGGCCCACGAGTTGTTCAGCGGCCTGCCCGGGATCTCGGAGGAGGAGAAGGCCCACGCGATGCGGCTCGCGGCCCGGCTGCGGTATCGGGTTCCCGACCACAGGTCCGCGGCGATGGTGCTGCGCGAACTCGCGCCGCTGCTGGATTACGGTCAGCGCAGGCGCACCTACGAGGCGGTCATCCTGCTCGCTCAGGCGTCGGGGGCGCGGGACGTCGAGGGCCACGGGCTGGACGGGCTCGCCGACGTGACGTACGGAGCCGGCGCGGCGGAACTGCGGGCGCGGGCACGGCAGGCCACGTTGGAGAGCGAGCCGTTGCACCTGGCCGTCTCGCCGCCGTTGAGCGAGGTGCTCGATCCGGACAACGGGGGCACGATCCTGGACGAGCTGACCCGCCGGCGGGAGGAGCTGCGCCGAGACCATGGCATCGTCCTGCCGGCGGTCCGGATCTACGACACCCCGGATCTGGGCAAGCGGCGCTCCTACCGCATCCATCTGTGGGGGGAGGAGCGCGTCTCCGGAGAGGTCCGCGGGAAGGGGAAGGACCGAAAAGCCATGGAGGCGGCGGCCCGCGAGGTGATCGACGCCTTGATCCGCATGGCTGTCGCGGAGGCCGACCGGCTGGGCGGGCCCGCGCCGGCCTTCGCGCCGCGCCCGCTCACGGATGAGGAGATACGCCAGGTCGAGGAGGTGCTCGCCGAGGACAACGACCTGCGCTGAGCCGGCTGGTACGGGGGCCACCCCTTGCCGATGTTGAATTATCCGCTCATTCCTAGACCGGCAAGCGATGATTCATCCGGCGGTTGATCACGACGTTGCCGATCAAGGCGCTGTCGATCTGGTGGTGCAGCGCGTGTGCGCGGTCCAACTCGCCCTCGGCCGCGCTCGTCTCGGCGAGATTTCTGACCACGTGCAGCACGGCCCCCGCGACCTCGCGCAGCCGGGTTTCTCTGGCCCAGTTCTCGGCCAGTGGATCAAGGCCCAGGATTTCCAGCATCGCGCGCACTTCGCCGCATTTTTCGGCGGCGAGTTTCGGGTCGCCGGAATCGAGTGCCGCGTTTCCCTCGTTGACGGCCGCGTGCACCCGGGAGAGGGCCTGCGGCACGTTGAGGTCGTTGGCCATGGCCTCGCTGAACTGGGCGGGAAGGCGGTCGGCCGGGCGCTCGGCCACCCGGTGCACGAAGCGCTCGACCCGCCGGAAAGCGGTCGCCGCCTCCTCCACCGCGGCCACCGAGAACTCCATCGGAGAACGGTAGTGCGCGGCCGCCAGGTAATAACGGAGCTCGACCGGGCGAATCCGCCGGAGCAGGGTGTGCACGGCCATTGGATTCTTCACGACCTTGCGAATCTTCTCGCCCCGGTGGGTGACCGGCCCATTGTGGATCCAGAATCGCGCGAATTCGTCTCCGGCGGCCCGGGACTGGGCGATCTCGTTTTCGTGGTGCGGGAAGATGAGATTGGCGCCGCCGCCGTGGATGTCGAATTCCCGGCCGAGGTACTTCCGGGCCATCGCGGAACATTCGAGATGCCATCCGGGGCGGCCCTCGCCCCATGGCGCGGTCCAGATCGGTTCACCGGGACGGGCTCTCTTCCACAATGCGAAATCACGCGGGTCGCGTTTTCCGTGACTGTTCTCCTCGGTGCCGCGCATTTGGTCCGGGCGCTGCCCGGAGAGCGCGCCGTACGGCGGGAAGGAATCCACCGAGAAATACACGTCGCCATCCGCCTCGTACGCGTTCCCGGACCCGAGCAGCTGCTCCACGAGCTCGATCATCTCCGGGATGTGCCCGGTCGCCAGGGGCTCCACGCTGGGCGGAAGGCAGCCCAGGGCCTCGTACGTGCGCGTGAACGAGCGGTACACCGGGTCGGTGATGCGCCACCAGTGCACCCCCTCGCTGAGCGACCGACTGATGATCTTGTCCTCGATGTCGGTGACATTCCTGCAGAACAGGACCTGATAATTCAGGTGTCTCAGCCAGCGGTGCAGGATATCGAAATTCACCTGCGATCTGATCTGCCCGACATGGGGTGGGACGACCACGGTGGGACCGCACAGATAAAGCGAGACAATTCCCGGAATTCGGGGGGTGAAATCGCGAACCGAGCGACTGAAAGTATCGTAAAGGCGGAGACCCACCTACCCGAGGGTAAGCGACCATTCCGCTTGCTGTCGATAGGATTCGACGAGCCGGGGGCCGCACATCACCGGGGGCCGATTGTGAGACACGTCAAACGGCAATTAATAGGCCGGAACCACCCTCGGCGTCCCGCTTCCATGGTAGACATCTCGCCGTTCTTCCGCTAACAGTCCGGCTAACAAGAACCCCTGAGGTACGGCTCGCGACCCAGTGTGGGCGGAATGGGGGCACGCGGGTCGCTTGGGATCGCGTGGCGCGAGCCGTACCGGCTGGGGGTCGGGCTAGCGGCGGATGACGTGGAGCACACTCGCGATGCGCTCCGCGGCGGTGACCACGTCCGAGGCGTGGCCGATGCGGCCGGCCCAGGAGAGCCAGTACCACCACTCGCCGTCGTTGGCGTTGGACGCGAGCACGTCCTCGGCCACCGTCGGGGCCATCGGGTTGACCACCCGCAGTCGCGGGTAGAGGCCGGCGGGCGCCGTCAGGCGCACCTGGAACGAGTGCGCCTCCAACTGGGCGGCCAGCCGCTCAAGGTGGTCCATCGCTTCGCTGCGATCTGCCTTCATGGCCATGGTGGTCTCCCGGGGATGTTGGGACCTTTCACCGGAAAGGGTGAACCTGGGATGACCTACCGGCAATCCGTCCCATTCGACGGATACGTGCAATAACCAGGGAAGTCGGCGGTATTCCGTGGAACATCCACGGTTCTCCGGCCACGAACGCATAACGACAGTGGCGGTTGGGTGCGTGCCGGTTAACCTGTGGGAAATATCCGTAATGGCCGAACAGGGTGGTTCCCGGGCAGACTGGGGTACGGCCCGACCCCTAGAACGACGCCCCATCTCCAGCAGTGGAAGGGCAGGCACCATGGCCCGAGGCGAACATTCCCCAGCATGCGCGCGCCGCTGGCGTGAACAGGCGGACGCGCGGCAGTGGACCCTGTGGCAGACGGTTCAGGCGATCCACGGCTGCTGCGGGGTCAGCATGCTGAAGGCGCACCGGCTCGGGCGGGGCTGGTCCGCCCGGCAGGCCATCGAGGAGCTGGAGTTCCTCTGCGAGCAGCAGGCGCTCGGCCTTCCCCGCGCCAGCATCGACCTGCTCAACGCCTGGGAGAACAACCGGGCCAGGCCCCGGCCGCAGACCATCGACCTGCTGGCCCGGCTGTACAAGGCCAACGCGGTCCGGCTCGGGCTGGCCGCCGACTACTGCGAGGACCCGGGCGGCGGCGGCCAGAAGGTGGTCGTGGTCGCCAACGGCTCCCCGGACGACGGCGTCCACGTCGAGGAACTGGCCGACGACGACACCGACCGGCGGGCCCTGTTCCACCAGGCGATGCTGGCGGGCACCCCGAACGGGCGCTTCTTCGCCGAGGTGGAGGGCACCCGGCACGATGTGGATCGGTCCCTCGCCACCGGCAGCGTCACCGAGGACCAGCTGGACCGGCTGGACGAGCAGGTGCTGCGCTACCGCCGGGAGTACATGACCACCCCGCCGATGCCCATGCTCTGCCGGGTCATGCTGGAACTGGCCGACGTGCGCAAGCTCGCCGGCGCCCGGCAGCTGGCCAGCGTGCAGCGCCGCCTGCTCACCGCCACCACCATGCTGGCCCTGCTCACCGCCGACGCGCTGATGAAACTCGGCGACACCCGCCAGGCCCACGCCTGGTACGGCACCGCCCGCACCGCCTCCGACGACATCGGCGACCTGCGCCTGCGCGCCCTGGTCCGCGCCAACCAGACGATGCTGCCCTACTACTACGGCGACCTCACCGAGACCGTACGGCTGGCCAGGGAGGCCAGGATGCTGGCCGGTTCGGCCCCCAGCTCCCCGGCCGCGCTGGCCGCCGCCGCCGAGGCCCGGGCCCTGGCCCGGATGGGCGACCGCAAGGCGGCCAGGATCGCGCTGGCCGAGGCCGAGCAGATCTTCGCCCGGATGCGCGGCATGAGCCAGGACGACCTCGCCTTCGTCTTCACCGAGAAGCGCATGACCTTCTACCGCACCGGCACCCTGCTGGAGCTGGGCGACGAGTCCCAGGTGCAGGGCCTCGAGTCGCTCGGCAGCGGCTTCCAGACCATCGACCCCGCCCTGATCCTGCTCGACCAGGCCAGCCACCTGTCCCGGCACGGCGACCACGACGAGGCCTGCCGCCTGGCCGCCCAGGCGCTCGGCCAGGTTCCGGCCGAGCACCGCACCTCGATCGTCGTCACCCGGGCCAGAGCGCTGCTGGCCGACGCCGACCCCCGGCTGCCGTCGGTCCGGCACCTCAACCAAGTCCTGTCGGAGTCCTCCCTCCGGCTTGCCATATGAACCACACCATCGCGCATTCCTTCACCGGGAAACCCCTGGCCGAGGAGGCCTTCACGGTCCTGCGCGCGGTCTGCGGCCAGATCGGCGTCGAGGCCGAGGGGGCCAGGCTGATGCGCCTGCGCAGCAACGCGGTGTTCAAGCTGAGAAGCGAGATGGTGGTCAGGATCGCGACCGCCCCCGACGCGCTCACCCGCCTCCCGGTGGTGCTCGCCGTCGCCCGCTGGCTCGCCGACCGGGGCTTCCCGACCGTGCGCCCGGTGGACGAGATCCCCGGCCAGCCCATCGTGTACGGCGGCCGCGCCGTCACCTTCTGGCGCTACGTACGCTCCAACGGCCGCCCCACCACCACCGAGCTCGGCCGGGTCCTGCGCAACCTGCACCGTGAACCCGTGCCGCCGATCGAGCTGCGCCGCCTCACCGACCCCCTGGCGGAGGTACGGCACGCGGTCGAGCACCGGTCGGAGGTGCTCACGCCGTACCAGCGGGCCTGGCTGGGAGAGCGGATCTGCACCCTCACCGAGCGCTGGCAGAGCCTGGACTCGGGTCCGCCGGTCCTGCTGCACGGGGACGCCTGGATCGACAACCTGCTCCGCTGCCGGGACGGCCACGCCGTGCTCTGCGACTGGGACGGCGTCGCGGTCGGCCCCCGCGAGTGGGACCTGGTGCACACCTACCACGGCCAGCGCCGGTTCGGCCTGACCACGGGCGAGGTGGACGCATTCGCACACGCGTACGGATCCGACCTACGCGAATGGCCAGATTTCAGCACTTTGATGGAAATTAGGGATATGTATGCCGTAGGCATCCATATCCGGAACGCCACCGGAGACCCCTTCTCCCGACAGGAACTGCCGCGCAGACTTGACTCCTTGACTAAGGGCGACGGCGAGGCCAGGTGGTACATGGCAGCGCCAACCCTGAGCTGACAGGGGGTCTGAGCTGCGGCGAGGGGCCCTGTTTGGACATCCGGCCCGGGGCGGGTAGGCTGCTCGTGTTGCAGTGGTGTTTGTAAAAAAGCGCCTCGGGACCTTCCCGACGGAAAGTTCCGACAGCGGGCGTGCTTGCTTCTCCAGCGTATTGCGCGGATGCAGGGTAGGGTCCGCTAAGCAGCCCCGTGTCCCCGACCTGGTGGCACGGTGAGGCTCCCGAAAAGGAGAAGCAGTTGTCTGAAGGCACGGTCAAGTGGTTCAACGCCGAAAAGGGCTTTGGGTTTATCGCTCCGGACGACGGTACCCCTGACGTGTTCGTGCACTACTCGGCGATCACGTCGAGTGGTTACCGCAGCCTCGACGAGAACCAGCGCGTCAGCTTCCAGACCGTCCAGGGCCAGAAGGGCCCCCAGGCCGAGAACGTCACGCCGCTCTAAGCCTGTTCTAGCCGCAACCCGCACCACGTCCGTGGTGCGGGTTGTTGTTTTCTGGGTAGGCGTCGCGGTCATGCGCCTGAGCCAGACCTCTGAACTGTGGTGGAAGAACGCCGTCATCTACTGCCTGGACATCGAGACCTACGCGGACGGCAACGCCGACGGGATCGGCGACTTCCAGGGGGCGATCCAGCGCATCGACCACCTGGACCGGCTGGGCGTCACCTGCATCTGGCTGATGCCCTTCTTCCCCACCCCCGACAAGGACGACGGGTACGACATCGTCGACTTCTACAGCATCGACCCCCGGCTGGGCACGCTCGGGGATTTCGTGGAGTTCATGCGGGTCGCCCGGGACCGGGGCATCCGCGTCATCGCCGACCTCGTCGTCAACCACACCTCCGACCGGCATCCCTGGTTCCAGGACGCCCGCTCCAGCCGGGACTCCGAACGCCGGGACTGGTACATCTGGTCCGACAAGCCGGAGCCGGACGACCCCAAGGGCGTGGTCTTCCCCGACCAGGAGGACAGCCTCTGGGAACTGGACGAGGGAACCGGGCAGTACTACTTCCATCGTTTCTACAAATTCCAGCCAGACCTGAACACCGCGAATCCCGCCGTACGCGATGAGATCGCAAAGATTCTGGGGTTCTGGATGGAGCTGGGGCTGTCGGGGTTCCGGGTGGACGCGGTTCCGTTCCTGGTCGAGCGGGTGATCGACAGCGACACCCTGCCGGACCCGCACAGCTACTTCGCCGAATTACGGGCCTTCATGAACCGCCGGGACGGCGGCGCCATGCTCCTCGGCGAGGTCAACCTGCCTTACGACGATTTATTGACGTATTTCGGGAGTACGCCGCTGGGCAACGAGATCACGATGTGCTTCGACTTCATCAGCATGCAGCGCACGTACCTGGCGCTGGCCCGGGGCGACGCCCGCCCGCTGGCCGATTCGCTGCGGGAACGGCCGAAGCCGCCCAAGGACAGCCAGTGGGCGAGTTTCATCAGGAACCACGACGAGCTGACCCTGGACAAGCTCACCAAGGAGGAGCGCGAGGAGGTCTTCACGGCCTTCGCGCCCGACGAGGACATGCGCATCTTCGACCGGGGCATCCGCCGCCGGCTGCCCCCCATGCTCGACGGCGACCAACGGCGTATCCGCCTCGTCTACAGCCTGCTCTTCTCGCTGCCCGGCACCCCCGTGCTCTTCTACGGCGAGGAGATCGGCATGGGCGAGAACCTCGCCATCGAGGGCCGCGCCTCCGTGCGCACCCCCATGCAGTGGACCCCCAACCTGCACGGCGGCTTCTCCACCGCGGAGCCCGCCATCCCCATGACCTCCGGCGCGTACGGCCCCGAGCAGGTGAACGTCACCGCGCAGCGGCGCGACCCCGACTCGCTGCTGATCTGGATCACCCGGCTGGTCGAGCAGTACCGGGAGTGCCCCGAGTTCGCCTGGGGCGACTACGACGTGCTCGACGCGGGCGAGCCCGCCGTGCTGGCGCACCGGGCCGACATCGACGGCGGGACGGTGCTGGCGGCGCACAACTTCGCCGACCGGGAGATCGAGGTCGAACTCACCCTGGAGGGGCTGGACTCCGGCAAGGTCCTGACCGATCTGCTGGTGGACGGCACCATCGAGATCTCCGGCGACGGCCGCGCGCGCTTCTCGATGGAACCGTACGGCTGCCGCTGGTTCCGGGCCTCGACCCCCGAGACCGCGCCCGCCGACTCCGACCAGCCCTGAGGCCGTCCCCTAGGCCCTGACCAGTGAAAACGGCCGGTTCCCCCGACCCCGAACCCCGATATGCCGGGAAGTGCCGGACCAGGGAGGGTAAGGGGGGTTTCAGGGCTGGCTGGGGCTGATCTCCGATGGGGGTGACGGGCGTTTCCCGTGACAGTCGATGTCATGGGAACGGTGCTGGGTTTTCTGATCACCATGCTGGGCGTGGCCGCGATGGCGGTGCTGCACGCGGTGTCCGGGTTGAACCCGTTGCGAGACATGATCAGTGAATACGCCTGGGCGGAGGGCGGCTGGCTGCTGCCGGTCGCGCTGACGCTGCTGGCGGTCGGCTCCGCCGTGCTGGCCATCGGGCTGGCCCGCCTGGACCGCAGGGCCGCGCTGCTGGTCGGCCTGTGGTCCGGCTGCCTGCTGCTGGTGGGCGCCTTCCCCACCGACCGGCCGGGGCTCTCGCTCTCGCTGGCCGGCGGCATCCACCGCTACGCGGCGCTGGTCGCCTTCCTCGCCATGCCCGTCGCCGCCCTGCTGATCGCCCGCCGCACCGGTTCCCGCGCGCTGCGGGTGCTCAGCCTCGTGGCCGCGGCCTCACTGCTGATGGTCCTGGTGCCGTACGTGATGCGCATGCTCGGGCTGGATCCCGGCCTGATGCCCGGCGGGCTCACCCAGCGGGTGACCGTCCTGTCGGAGGTCGCCGCGCTGCTGGTGGCCGCCGGGCACGCGTACCGGCGAAACAGGCGGGGCGGGCTAGATGAGGCCGAGCGCCTGGACCGCGTCGCGCTCGTCCAGCAGCTCGCGCACCGACAGGTCGATGCGCTCGCGGGAGAAGGCGTCGATGTCCAGGCCCTGGACGATCTCCCACTGGCCGTTCGCGGAGGTGACCGGGAAGGACGAGATGAGTCCTTCGGGCACCCCGTACGAGCCGTCGGAGACGACGGCGGCCGAGGTCCAGTCGCCGGGGGCCGTGCCGTTCACCCAGGTGTGCACGTGGTCGATCGCGGCGTTGGCGGCCGAGGCAGCGCTGGACGCGCCGCGCGCCTCGATGATGGCGGCGCCGCGCTTGGCCACGGTCGGGATGAAGGTGTCCCGCAGCCACTCCCCGTCCACCTGCTCGGCGGCGATCTTGCCGCCCACCTCGGTGTGGTAGAGGTCGGGGTACATGGTCGGGGAGTGGTTGCCCCAGATGGTCATCTTCCTGATCTCGGTCACCGGGACCTGGAGCTTGGCCGACAGCTGGGAGAGCGCCCGGTTGTGGTCCAGCCGGGTCATCGCGGTGAACCGGTCGGCCGGGACGTCGGGCGCGTGGCTGCGGGCGATCAGCGCGTTGGTGTTGGCCGGGTTGCCCACCACGAGCACCCGGACGTCGTCCGCGGCGTGCTCGTTGATGGCCCTGCCCTGCGGGCCGAAGATGCCGCCGTTGGCTGACAGCAGGTCACCGCGCTCCATGCCGGCCGTACGCGGCCGCGCGCCCACCAGGAGCGCCACGTTGACGCCGTCGAAGGCGACGTTCGGGTCATCGGTGATCTCGATGCCCTGGAGCAGCGGGAACGCGCAGTCGTCGAGCTCCATCGCGGTGCCCTCGGCCGCCTTCAGCGCCGGAGTGATCTCCAGCAGGCTCAGCGAGACGGGCGTATCAGCGCCGAGCAGCTGCCCTGAGGCGATGCGAAAGAGCAGAGCGTAACCGATCTGCCCGGCCGCGCCGGTGACGGTCACTTTGACGGTCATGACGATCCCCTTTGGCGAAAAGTATGTCCACCGCACCCTACTCGCATGCCCGTCTGAGGTCGTTCAAGAGGTCGGTGTCGGCGGGCACGAGCGGGAGCCGTACCGGACCGGCGGGGAGGCCGCGGTCGTTGAGCAGGGCCTTGGCCGTGACCGCGCCGGGGGCTCTGGTCATCATGGCCGACACGACGGGGGCCAGGCGGAGGTGGAGGCGGGTGGCCTCCCGGGGGTCGCCGTCGTGGTGGGCGTCGAGCATGGCCTTCGTGGTGGCCCCGGCGACGTGGCCGATGGTGCTGATGACGCCGGTCGCGCCGATGGCGGCCAGCGGGAGGTTGAGCTCGTCGGCGCCGGAGTAGTAGCGCAGACCGGTGGCGGCGAGGATCCCGGCGGACTTGACCAGGTCGTACGCGGCGTCCTTGACGCCGGTGATGTGGGGGTGCTCGGCCAGCCGGAGCAGGGTGTCGGCGGTGAGGGCGGTCCCGGTCCGCCGCGGGATGTCGTAGAGGGTCACCGGGAGGCCGGTGGCGTCCGCGAGCGTGGTGAAGTGCTGCCGCACGCCTTCCTGGGTGGGACGGCTGTAGTAAGGGGTCACCGCCAGCAGGCCGTCGGCGCCCGCCTTCTCGGCGGTCCTGGCCAGCTCGACCGCGTGCCGGGTGTCGTAGCTGCCCGCCCCCGCGATGATCGGCACCCGGTCGCCGACCGCCTCGGCCACCGCGCGGATCAGGGTCTCCTTCTCCTCGTCGGTGGTGGTGGGCGCCTCGCCGGTCGTCCCGTTGAGCACCAGCCCCTCACACGCCTGGTTCTCGATCAGGTACGCGGCGAGCGCCTGGGCCCCCTCGGCGTCGAGCGAACCGTCCGCGTGGAACGGCGTCACCATCGCGATGAACATCCTCTTATGACTCATATCAATGACTCTGCGAGACCGAAACCGTGTACGTCCAGTTAGATCTGATTTGCTGAGAGTTAAGCAATGCTGAACCTTTCAGCTGGATGCCCTGCTCGCGGGGAGCGGCGCAGGGGCTTCCTGTACGAGCGCAAGGTGCCGACCTAACGTCTCGGGAGCACTCCCATCGGGCGCCAGAACCCCAGGAGGACTCCCTGATGAGATCCATCCCTCGAACGAGAGCCACCCGCTCCCTCGTCCGGTGCGGGCTGGCAGCGATGGCCGCGGCCGTACTCGGCGTGACTGTGAGCGTTGTCGGGGCCACGCCGGCGCACGCGGCGGTCGCGTGCGACGTGACGTACACGAGTGACGACTGGACCACCAAGCCCGGCACCGGCGGGTTCACCGCCTCGATCATCATCAGGAACCTGGGCGAGCCGCTCAACGGATGGACGCTCGGCTTCGCGTTCCCCGCCGGGCAGCGGCTGACCAAGGGCTGGGGGGCCACCTGGTCGCAGTCCGGCTCGGACGTCAGCGCGATCGCGCTGGACTGGAACCGGTCGCTGGCCGGTGGTGCGAGCGCCGGCATCGGCCTCAAGGGCACCTGGAGCGGCGGAAACCCCGAACCCACCGCTTTCACCGTCAACGGCGTACCCTGCGGCGGAACCTCCCCGGCTGAGCCCCGGGTGGACAATCCCTTCGCCGGGGCGACGGGCTACGTGAACCCGGACTGGTCCGCCAAGGTCGCCGCCGAGGCCGGGGGCGCGGCCATCGCGAACACCTCCACCGCCGTCTGGCTGGACCGGGTCGCCTCGATCACCGGCGGCTCCGGCGGCCACAACACCAAGGGCCTGCGCGAGCACCTGGACCTGGCCGTGCGGCAGGACGCCGCCAACGGCGCCCAGGCCCTGACCTTCCAGGTCGTCATCTACAACCTGCCCAACCGGGACTGCCAGGAGCTCACCACCCGCGGCGACTTCCAAGTCACCCAGAATGGCCTGAACCTCTACAAGACCGACTACATCGACGTCATCGCCGGCATCCTGGCGGAACCGGCCTACCGCGGCCTGCGCATCGTCACGATCGTCGAGCCCAACTCGCTGCCCAACCTGATCACCAACCTCGACTCGATCAGGTGCCAGCAGGCGTACCAGAGCGGCGCGTACGTCCAGGGCGTGGCCTACGCCCTCGGCAAGCTGCACGCGATCCCGAACGTCTACAACTACCTCGACGCCGGGAACCACGGCTGGCTCGGCGGGGAGACCACGTTCGCCCCGGCCTCGCGGCTGTACGCCTCCACCGCCGGCGGCGCCGTGGGCGGCCGGGCCACCGTGCACGGCTTCGTCGCCAACACCGCCGGCTACGCCGCCCTGACCGAACCCCACTTCACCAGCGCGACCGTGGTGAACGGCCGGTCCGTCCGGGAGTCCGCCTGGGTCGGCGGAGACTTCTACGTGGACGAGTCCAGCTACGTGCGGGACCTGCGGCAGCGGCTGATCCTGGACGGCTTCGCGACCGGCATCGGCATGCTGATCGACACCTCACGCAACGGCTGGGGCGGCCCGGCCAGGCCCACCGCCCCGAGCACCTCGACCGACGTCGACACCTTCGTCGACGAGTCCCGCGTGGACCGGCGCATCCACGAGAACAACTGGTGCAACCAGAGCGGCGCCGGACTGGGTGAGCGGCCGAGGGCGACCCCCGCCGCCGGCGTCGACGCCTACGTCTGGATCAAGCCTCCCGGCGAGTCGGACGGCCTGAGCAGCTCGATCCTGGACGAGGAGGGCCGCACTTTCGACCGGATGTGTGACCCGACCTACCCCGGCAACCCGCGCAACGGCGACAACCCCACCGGTGCGCTGCCCGGCGCTCCGGCGTGGGGGCGCTGGTTCCCGGCCCAGTTCCAGCAGTTGCTGCGGAACGCGTACCCGGCGCTGTAGCCGCCGTTCTACGGGTCGGGTTTGGGGGCCGGGCCCTGCGGAGCGTGGCAGTGGCCGGCCGAATAGCCGATGTCGAGGAGTTCCGGGGTGGCGTGGTCCACCTGGAGCGTGGTGTGCTCCACGCCGTACGTGTCGCGCAGGAGTCTTTCCGTGGCGAGGCGTACGGCGTGGCAGTCGGCGGCGGGGTCCACCAGGACGTGCGCCGACAGGGCGGCGTAGCCGGAGGTGACCTCCCAGACGTGCAGGTCGTGCACCTCCACCACCGAGCCGAGCCCGGCCATCCGGCCGCCGATCTCGCTGGGGTTCATGCCGGCCGGGGCGGCTTCCATGAAGACGCGCCCGGAGTCCCGTACCAGCTGCCAGCCGGCCTTGAGCATCAGGGCGGCCACGACCAGCGCGGCCAGGGCGTCGGCCCGGGTCCAGCCGGTGAACAGGATGACCAGGCCGGCGATGGTGGTGGCGACGAAGGCGTACAGGTCGTTGAGCACGTGCTGGAAGGCGCCCTCGACGTTCAGGCTGGTCCGGTTGGCGCGGCTGATCAGCCAGGTGGCGACCAGGTTGACCACGATCCCGGCCACGCCGACGACGAGCACCAGACCGCCCTGGACCTCGGCCGGGACGACCAGGCGGCGGATGCCCTCATAGGTGAAGTAGGCCGTGAGCAGCAGCAGCGTGATGCCGTTGAGCTGCGCGCTGATGATCTCGGCGCGGCGCAGGCCGTAGGTGAAGCCGCCCTGCGGGGGCCTGGCGGCGATCCGCATCGCGATCAGCGCGACCACGATGGCGGCCGCGTCGGTGAGCATGTGGCCGGCGTCGGAGATCAACGCCAGCGAGTGGGCGATGAGGCCGGCGACGACTTCGCCGACCATGAACGCGACGATCAGGATCAGGGCGCCGGTCAGGTACCGTCCGTCCGCTTCCTTGGAGAGAGCGGGCCCATGACCGTGCGCGTCACCGCCCATGTTTCGAATATACGAAACCTACGCGTACGGGGAGTCGTCGGACTTGGCACCTCCCGACCTGGTCAGGCGCATGACGCCCATGACGGCGAGCGCCAGCAGGCCGGCGATCAGAACCCACTTGAGGAGGCTGAAGACGAAGCCGATCAGCCAGCCGACGACGAAGAAGCCCACCACGACCAGCGCGGCGATCATAAGAATGCGTCCCATGCCTTCACGGTACGGCGCACGCCGCCACAACGGGCCATCCGAGAGCCAACCTCAGGGTTAAGTCAGGGATTCCGGGGGTTCGGGCCAGGGACGGTTGACTCTGACATCGTGTGAGGTCCTAGACCTGGAGGCGACATGTTCAGTATCGGAGACTTCGCCAGAATCGGCCGCGTGTCGATCCGCATGCTGCGCCACTACGACACGGTGGGGCTGCTGCGGCCCGCCCGCGTCGATCCCGCCACCGGATACCGCTACTACGAGGCGGCCCAACTGTCCCGGCTCAACCGGCTGATCGCGCTCAAGGACCTCGGATTCACCCTGCAGCAGGTCGGGCAGGTGCTCGACGACAAGGTCAGCGTGGCGGAGCTGCACGGGATGCTGCGACTGCGGCAGGCCGAGCTGGAGGCCCAGGTTGTCCGGGATCGGGCTCGGCTGGTCCATGTGGAGGCGAGGATCCGAACCATCGAGAGGGAAGGTGTCATGCCCGCCGACATCGTCGTCAAGAGCGTGCCCGCCGTACGGGTGGCCGAGCTCACCGGGATCGCGGAAAGCTACGAATCCGAGCACATCGGGCCGGTGATCCAGCCGCTCTACCCCGAGTTGCACAGCCGCATGGAGAAAGCCGGAGTCGCCCTTGTGGGGCCCGGTATCGCCTACTACGAGCAGGTCCCCGAGGGGGTGCTCGTCCACGCCGGCTTCCCCGTCGCCGTCGCGCCCAGCGACGCGTACGACTTCGCCGTCGTGGACTTGCCGCCCATCGAGCAGGCGGCGACCATCCTGCATCACGGGCCCATGGACGACGTCGGCTCCTCGCACCAGCAGCTGGCCCGCTGGGTCGAGGAGAACGGCTACCGCAGCGTCGGCTTCACCCGCGAGGTCTACCTCGAATACGGCATGGGCGACCCCTCCACCTGGGTCACCGAACTCCAGGAGTCCATTACCCCTGCCTGATGCCGCATAGCCGGGTTCGCGCCGTTGTCCGGCGCCGTCAACGCAGGTGACGCGTCTCGCCGCACCGGCGCCAAGAAGGGCTCTTCAGCCCGGTAGAGGGCTCAGGGCATTTTGGTCGGCTTGAGCTGGCCCGCCGTGCCGGCTCTGTCAGGGGCTCAGGCCAGTCTCAGACGCCCTGACAGAGTCGGCTCTGTAGTGGCTTGGGCCAGTCGGTCCTAACAGAACGAACGGGCCGTTTCGGTGCCGGTGCGGTGAGAAGCATCACCTGCGTTGACGGCGCCGGATAACGGCGAGAAGCGGCTAGCTTGGGTCGTTCAGCGTGATTGTTGGTCAGTCGTTGGCGTGGAGGGCGGCGTTCAGCCTGTGCGCTCCGCCCGCCCCTCTCGTCATCAGTGAGGGGGTGGGCGGGTGGGCAAAGGGTGAGTCGTTGGCGTGGAGGGCGGCTGTGTGCTTCGCCCGCCCCCTCTCGTTATTTGTGAGGGGGTGGGCGGGTGGGCAAAAGGGTCAGTCGTTGGCGTGGAGGGCGGCGTTCTGGCTGTGTGCTCCGCCCACCCTCTCGTTGTCTGTGAGGGGGTGGGCGGGTGGGCAAAGGGTTAGTCGTTGGCGTGGAGGGCGGCGTTGAGTTCGATGCCGGTGCCGGTGCGGGGGACGGCTTCGACGGTGCCGGTGGTGGAGTTGCGGCGGAGGAGGAGGCCGTTCTGGCCGGAGAGGTCGCGGGCCTTGGTGACGGTGCCGTCGGGGAGGGTGACCTTGGTGCCGGCGGTGACGTACAGGCCGGCCTCCACGACGCAGTCGTCGCCGAGGGAGATGCCGATGCCGGCGTTGGCGCCGATGAGGCAGCGTTCGCCGACCGAGATGATCGCCTTGCCGCCGCCCGACAGGGTGCCCATGATCGAAGCGCCGCCGCCCACGTCGGAGCCATTACCGACGACGACTCCGGCGGAGATGCGGCCTTCGACCATGGACGCGCCGAGGGTGCCGGCGTTGAAGTTGACGAAGCCCTCGTGCATCACGGTCGTGCCGGAGGCCAGGTGGGCGCCGAGGCGTACCCGGTCGGCGTCGGCGACGCGGACCCCGGTGGGGAGCACGTAGTCGACCATGCGCGGGAACTTGTCGACGCCGTAGACGGTGACGGGGCCGCGGGAACGCAGGCGGAGCCGTACCTGCTCGAAGTCCTCGACGGCGCAGGGGCCGAAGTTGGTCCAGACGACGTTGGCCAGGACGCCGAAGACGCCGTCCAGGTTGAGGCCGTGCGGGCGGATCAGGCGGGAGGACAGCAGGTGCAGGCGGAGGTACGCGTCGTGGGCGTCGGCCGGGGCTTCGGCGAGCTTGCCGATCCCCACGTACACGGCGACGACCTCCACGCCGCGGGCCGGGTCGGGACCGGCCAGGCCCGCCAGTTCGCCCGCCTCCTCGGCGGAGAGCCGCCGGGTGCCGATACTGGACGGCTCGCCCAGGGCGGGCGCGGGAAACCAGGTGTCCAAAACCGTGCCGTCGGCGGCGATCGTCGCCAGGCCCGTGCCATACGCACCGGTGGTGCCGGGATCAATAGCTGTCACGGCGTCCAAAATACCGCCCACCCGCAGCCAGCCGCCGAGCCGTCCAGCGTCCGGCGAGGACTCGTGCGCCTACTGAGCCCGTTCGTGATCGTCGGCACCCGCTCAGGGTGATGCCGGGGCTGACTGAGTCGATCGCGACGCCGGGGGAGTTCACGTTCTTGGAAGTCGAGGCCGCGCCTCGGATCGACGCACGATCGCGGCTCATGCCACCACCAGGGGCACCGGGCCGGTGCCGTGCTCGCGGATGAGCTTCTGGGCACCCTCCTGGATGCTGATGGGGGACACGATCCGGTCCTTCGGTTGCGGCGTCATGCGCGCGGATCGTTGCCGGGGCTTGTCGGGGTCACCCTCGTCCAGGAGATGTGCGCCTGCGCGGCGTTGCCTCCGGGCGTTCCGGCCACCCAATGGGTCACTCCCGGTTTCTCGCCGCTGTCCTGGATGATCCACGTGACGCCCGTGTCGAGTCCGTCGCGGAAGAGCCGGGCCACGCCCGCGCTGTCCGTGGTCACCTTCCAGGTGGCCTCGGCCGCCGGGACGGAGAGCACACGTTCCCAGGTCGTGGAGCCTTTGCGCATGGTCCAGACGCCGCCCCGCTGGACGGTCAGCATCAGCCGCCGAGCGCCGTTGCAGACCTTCGTCCCGAGGCTCACGCCCTGCCCGGTACGCGGATCGAGCGCGCTGTCGTCCACGACCAGGCCCCGGAACTCCACGGTGAAGTCGCAGACGGCGATCAGCGCGGCGGTCGCCCTGACCGGGGTCGCGGTGGCGCTGCGGAGGTGGAGGCCGGTCTCGTCGAGCCGGGCACCGGGGTCCAGGGTCCACCGGCCGGGCGCGAGGTCGGCCGGGAGCTCGCTGTCGAGGTCCAGCACGGCGACCTTGATGTTGATCTGGTTGTGCTCCCAGACGATCGCGAACTTGCCGGGCGCGAACTCGTCGCCGCTGGGGTAGACGTCCCAGCCCTTGGCCGCGCCCGTGGTGAGGCGGGGCCCGTCGGCGAAGAGCCGGCCCGGCTGCCAGGGTTCGCCCGGTCTGCGAACTTTGTAGTGCAGGACCTCGCGGTACCGGTCGGGCCGGCTCTGCGCCGAACCCGCGAACGGCCCCGCCAGCGTGTTGTACATGGCCAGATGCCGTCCATCGGCCGCTCTGGCGTAGAACGTCTTCACGTAGTAGTTGGGCAACTCGGGGTCAAGCGTCATCGGCGCCCACGTGAGGCCGCCGTCGGAGCTGGTGGTGGTCGCCGAGTAGGCGGCGTTCGCGCGGTAGTACGGATCGCGGGTTTCGGGGGACGCAGTCCGTACCAGCGCGCGGGTGACCATGAGCAGGGTGGTGCCGTCGGAGACGATCTGGGGCTCCTCGACGCCGATGCCCGGCGGGTTGACCGCGAGCGCCCCCGACGTCCAGGTCCGCAGATCCGCCGACCGCAGCACGCCGGCCTGCGACGCTCCCGTCCCCTGCCGCCAGTACGGCACCAGCCACACACCCTGATGCCGCACGGGCTTCCCCGCCACGACCACCCCACGCGTATTACCCGGCACATCCACATTTATCGGGAAATCTGACCATGTGTCGCCTCGGTCGGTGCTGCGCTTCATGGTCAGCCGGGTGGGGAAACCGTCCACGTCGTCGCCCTGCCGGTCCTCCGCGATCGTGATCCGCCCGAGCAGCGCGTAGAGCACGCCGTTGTCGTTGAGGAACACGCAGTAGTGGAACCGGTGGGTGGCCGTCGCCGGAGCCAGGGTGCCCTTGGTCCAGGTACGCCCCCCGTCGTCCGATCGGGCGTACCGGATCGACCCCTGATCGGTCGGAGTCGGGTCGCGAGCGTCCCGCAGGCCCGCCCGCCAGGCCACGACCCAGCGCCGCGCGTCCAGCGTGACGATGTCCGGCACCCGGTTGCCCTCCTGCCGGAGTTCACCGGAAGCATCCCGTTCGACCGTCGAGTCCACGACAACCGGTTCGCTCACGTTCATGAGAACTCACCGAAGCGCCACCGGGGCGCCACCCGCAAGGAACTCCAGGTGAACTTACAGGCCGTACTCCTCAAGCAGGCGCAGCCAGATCTCGCTGACCGTGGGGAACGTCGGCACGGCGTGCCAGAGATCGTCCAGCGGCACCTCCGAGACGACGGCGATCGTCGCGGCGTGCAGCAGTTCCGCCACCCCCGGCCCGACGAACGTGACGCCCAGCAGCACCCGCCGGTCCTCGTCCACCACGGCCTTGGCCCGGCCCTTGTACCCGTCTCCCTGCAGGTACGCGCCCGTCACCCGGCCCAGGTCGTACTCGACGGTCCGGACGTTGAAGCCCTCCCGGCGGGCGCGCTCCTCGGGGCGGCCGACCGCGCACACGTTGGGGTCGGTGAAGATCACCTGTGGGGCGCCGATGTGGTCGGCGCGATCGCGCATGGACGGCAGGTCGTCCTTGCCGCCGGTGGCCCGGGCCACGATCACGTCGCCGCACAGCCTCGCCTGATATTTCCCCATGTGGGTGAGGATGTTGCGGCCGTTCACGTCGCCGACCGCGTACAGCCAGCCGTCCTCCACCGCCGTCGCCCGCATGCTGTCGTCGACCTTCACCGGCCCTTCCTCCGGCAGCCCGATCGACGCCAGGCCGATGTCGTAGCTGGCCAGCCGCCGCCCGGCGGCCACCAGGATCTCGTCGGCCACCAGCCGCGTGCCGTCCGACAGGTCCACCGTGACCTCGCCGCCCGGCACCGGCCGGGACACGTTCACGATCTCCGTCCCGAACCGGATGTCGATCCCGTAATCCCGCAGGGACTCGGTGACCATGTCGCTCGCGAACGGCTCCACCCGGCCCAGGAGCCGGTCGCCCCGGACGATCATCGTGGTCTGCTTGGCGCCCAGGGCGTACAGGGCCTGCGACATCTCGCAGGCGACCACGCCGCCGCCCAGCACGACCAGCCGTTCCGGCACGTCCTTCACGCCGGTCGACTCCCGATTGGTCCACGGCCGCGCCTCGGCCAGTCCCGGGACCGGCGGGATCGCCGCGGTGCTTCCGGTGGCCAGCACGACCGCCTGCCGCGCGGTCAGCAGCCGCCTGCCGCCCTCGCCGTCGACGACCTCGACCTGGCGCGGGCCCGCCACCCGCCCCCTGCCCCGGACGGCCGTGCCGTTGACCGACTCGATCCACCTGATCTGGCCGGAGTCGTCGTAGTTGGAGACGGTCTCGTCCCGCCGGGCCAGCACCGCCTGCACATCGATCGGCTCGGTCCGCAGGCCCGGCAGCCGGCCTGCCTCGGCGACGATCTCCATCGGACGCAGCAGCGCCTTGCTCGGAACGCAGGCCCAGTAGGCGCACTCGCCGCCGGCCAGTTCCCGCTCCACGATCGCCGCCGTGAGCCCGCCGCGCGTCACCCGGTCCACCACGTTCTCGCCGGCCGGGCCGGCGCCGATCACGATTACGTCGAAGACGTCAGACATAGCTCCTCCAGATGCTCGATTCCGACCGTACACGCTGGGTGATCAACTACCCGCTAGATCCGATCTAGCGGTGTCTCTCGCGCCTGAAGGGTGACAGAGAGGGTCACCCATGACGCACGACGAATCCACCCCGGCCATCGAGACATCCGGCCTGGTCAAGACATTCGGCTCCACCCGGGCCGTGGACGGCCTCGACCTGACCGTCCCCGCCGGTTCCGTCTACGGCGTGCTCGGTCCCAACGGCGCCGGCAAGACCACCGCCGTCAGAATGCTCGCCACCCTGCTCCGCCCCGACGCCGGCCAGGCCCACGTCTTCGGCCTCGACGTGGTACGGCAAGCCGACGCCGTACGCGGCCTGGTCAGCCTGACCGGCCAGTACGCCTCCGTCGACGAGGACATGACCGGCGCCGAGAACCTCGTGCTCCTCGGCCGCCTGCTCGGCTACCGCAAACCCGCCGCCCGCGCCCGCTCGGCCCAGCTGCTGGAAGCCTTCGGCCTCACCGACGCCGCCGACCGCCAGGTCAAGAACTACTCCGGCGGCATGCGCCGCAGGCTCGACATCGCCGCCAGCATCCTCAACACGCCCCGCCTGCTCTTCCTGGACGAGCCCACCACGGGCCTCGACCCGCGCAGCCGCAACCAGGTCTGGGACATCGTCCGGGCGGTCGTCGCGCACGGCACCACCGTCCTGCTCACCACCCAGTACCTGGACGAAGCCGACCATCTGGCCGCCCGCATCGCGGTCATCGACGCCGGTCGGGTCATCGCCGAGGGCACTCCGGGCGAGCTCAAGTCCTCCGTCGGCGCCGGCACCGTGCATCTGCGCCTGCGTGACGCCGGACAGCGGCCGGAGGCCGAGCGGGTGCTGGCCCGGGTGCTCAACTCGCCGGTTCAGCTGGGCGCCGATCCGGTGTCTCTCGCCGCTCGCGTCACCGGGCAGGGCACCGAGCGGGAGATGGATCGGGGTGCGGCCGAACAGGCGGCGAGAGCTTTGTCCGAGCTCGCGGCGGCCGGGATCGTCGTGGATGACTTCTCGCTGGGGCAGCCCAGCCTGGACGAGGTCTTCCTCGCCCTCACCGGCCCGGCCAAGTCGGAGGCCGCCGCGTGAAATCCGCTTTTATCCCCGTTTCCACGACTTTCGCACCAGATCTCAGTCCGGCCCCCACGTCGGTCCCTGTGTCGGTCCTCGCGTCCGTTTTCGTGTCCGTTTTCGTGTCCGTTTTCGTGCTGGCTAAGGAGAGTGCGGTATGAGTACCACCACGGAGAACCTCGCCCCCGCCGTCCCGTACGTGCCCGCCGCCGAGAGCATCGGGGCGGTCCTGGCGCCGGGGGAGCGGCCACCCCGGCCCAGCGCCCTCTCGGCGTCGATCACGTTCGGCTGGCGGGCCATGCTGAAGATCAAGCACGTGCCCGAGCAACTCTTCGACGTGACCGCGTTCCCGATCATGATGACGCTGATGTTCACGTATCTGTTCGGGGGCGCGCTGGCCGGGTCCACCGGGGCGTACCTGCAGTATCTGCTGCCGGGGATCATGGTGATGAGCGTGGTGATGACCACCATGTACACCGGCATCGCGGTCAACACCGACATCGCCAAGGGCGTCTTCGACCGCTTCAGGTCGCTGGCCATCTGGCGTCCCGCCGCCCTGGTCGGCAACCTCCTCGGCGACCTGCTCCGCTACATCCTGGCCTCCACGACGATCATCATCGTGGGCCTGATCATGGGCTTCCGCCCGGCCGGCGGCGTGCTCGGCGTACTCGCCGGGGTGGCCCTCCTGGTCGTCTTCTCCTTCGCCTTCTCCTGGATCTGGACCATGTTCGGCCTGTTCCTGCGCAGCGAGAAGTCGGTCATGGGCGTGAGCATGCTCTTCCAGTTCCCACTGACCTTCCTCAGCAACGTCTTCGTCGAACCCACCACCATGCCCGGCTGGCTCCAGGTCTTCGTCGACGTCAACCCCATCACCCACCTGGTCTCGGGCGTACGCGGCCTGATGGCCGGCACCTGGGACACTGGCGAACTCACCTGGGTCCTGACCTCCTGCATCATCATGACGGCCGTCTTCGGCACCCTCACAATGCGCCTCTACAACCGCAAGTAGGCATACAGCGCTTTCATCCAGCATTCGGTTGCCGAGAGGGCACTTCGCACGACCGCGAAGAAGGCATGCTCCAGATTCCCTGCGTCTTCAAACCGCCGCCCGTGCTGGGCGGCGGTACGGCTGTGCAGAGGAAGGGTCCCTCGATTCAGCTCACGGCCGAGACGCCCATTGCCACGTTTGGCGGGTGCCTGTCACTGTTGATCCCATAAGGGCGATCGGAGCGAGGGGGTCATGGGCCGGAAGACTCCGCAGGAGAAGAAGCGGCTGAGCTACGCGAAGGATCGCCGTAATGCCTATGGCGAGAACGACAAGAGTTCTCGTAAGAGCATCCGGCGCAACAAGCGGATCCCCCATAGGGCCAACCGCCATCATGATCATCAGATTCTTGAGGCGGTACTGGGCGCTGTCGATGAGCTGCGGAGCGGAGCGGTCGAAGAGCGTCTCTACGTCAGGCGGCCCAAACGCTGGAAGAAGTCCCCTGACGCGGCGCTTGGCGAGATCTTGCAGGGGAGTATTGAGAGCCGCGTTAAGCGAGGCATCGAGGATCCTGAAGTTGGTCGAAGGCGCATTCGCCGCATTCGCCAACGGCAGGGTAAGGCGACTGAAGAAGACTGAACCGCCGCGCGCCGACACATTGGGGGCCAGATCACGACGGAAGTCGGTAACAAGCGACGAAAACCAACGGACGCGATATCGCGGGCCAGTGTTGTGAGTATCGCCGCAAGTGAGCCGGTCTCAGAGGCGCCAGTCGATCTCATGTTCTGGCTGGTAGCGGCAGGTGGCGCCGGTGGAGACCGCTGACCGGAGGTGGGTGGCCAGTTCCGGGTGGCGGTCTTCGAGTTTGCGGAGGGTGTCGCGGATGCGGGCGGTGACCGTTTTGCGGGCGCGTTCGGCTTCGTCGCCGAGGCGGCGGTCGCGGCCGGACAGACCTGCGGCGGCTCGGAGTTCTGCCAGGAGCGCCTGGCGTTCGGAGTCGAAAGCGGCGGCGCGGTGGTCGTCGCCCCGTTCGGAGGCGCGGTCGATCTCCTCGTCCAGCTGGGTGAGTCGTCGGCGGAACCGGGCTTTGGCCTCGTCGTCGAGGATCGGGTCGCCGCCCATGCGCCGGGCGGCGACGATGATCTCGCCGCCCTCGGGATCCAGTAACCGCACGGCGGGGATGTCTCCGCCGGGGCTGCCGAGCAGGTAGTGCAGGTCCCGCAGGCCCTTCGCGTCGGGCATGTGCACGGTCAGCCCGGCGAAGCCGAGGGACCAGACGCCGCTTTCCATCCGGAAGGTGCCGCTCGGTTTCGGGGCGGCGGTCGTGTCCGATTCTGGTTGGCGGCGCATGCGCCGTGCCTCCTCGACCACCTGCCGCATGCCGATGTCCACGGCGTCGCGCTCCACGTCGTCCAAGAGTGTCTTGGCGGTGGGCAGGTCGTCGCCCTCGTCTCTCGCCAGGAGCGTCGCGGCCAGGTGCAGGCGGGCCTCGATCGACCACGGGCGGGCCTTCAGCCGGTCCGCTGACCGGTAGGCGGCGGTGAATTCGGCGATCGCGTCCTTCCAGCGGCCCTGGGCGGCGTCGATCCTGGCCAGCCATAGGTCGACGGGGCCGCTGATGTCGCAGCCGTACAGGGAGAGGAGCCATTGGCCCCGGAACGGCGCGAGCTGTGCGCGGGTCCACTCGCAGAGGGCGGTGTCGCCGGAGGCGGCCGCGGTGTGTGCCAGGAAACGCAGGCCCATCGCCATGAAGCTGCGTGGGTAGGGGTCCTCTCCGGGGATCAGTTCCGGCAGCCGACGTCGGGCCGCTGGCACGTCGCCCCGGTGCAGGGCGGTGATGCCTTCCAGCAGCCCGGGATACGGATGCCCGCCCTCGCCGAGCTGGATGTGCAGGTCGTCCAGCTCGTTGAAACGCCCCTGATGGAGCAGGAAGGCCCAGCGCAGGTGCTTGGCCATGAACGTGAAATAGAGTTCCCCGTCATCTCCGGCCGCGTCGATGGCCTGCTCGAGGAAGGTCTCCGCCTCCTCGAACCGGCCCATCAGGGTGGTGATGATGCTCTGGTCGATCAGGGCGGCGAAGGTCAAGCGGGGCATGCCGTCCCGTTCGGCGAACGTGGTGGAGGCGTCGAACTGCACCAGATAGTCGGGGTCGCCCTGCTCCAGCATCGCCACCCACCGCAGTGACGCGGCGAAGTGCTCGTTGTCGCGGTCGCCGAGCCGCCGGGAGTTCTCCACCATCTCGGCGGTGAGCGCCGCCCGTTCCGCGGCCGTGCCCAGCCGCCAGAGGATGTCGTGCCGGGCGGCCAGGCCGAACCCGATCGCCTCCTCGTCGCCGGCCTCCCGGGCCAACGTCAGAACGCGCGCGGTCAGCTCTTCGGCCATCATGTCGACCGGGATCGTCTGGGTCTTCTCGATCGCACGGCTCGCCGGGCTTTCCGAGGTTCCCGGGGTTTCCGCCCAACTCGCCTCCGGGTCGGCTCGGCCGGGCATCTGGGCGTTCGCCTCCGGGTCGGCTCGGCCGGGCATCTGGGCGTTCGCTTCCGGGTCGGCTCGGCCGGGCATCTGGGCGTTCGCCTCTGGGCCGGCTCGGCCGAGCATCCGGGTGTGGGCCTCCCGGAGGAGGTCGATCGTTGGCTGCGGGCTTTTGCCGGTGCGCCAGGCGGGGCCGTCGGCCCGGTAGAGGGTGAGCGCCACTCGGGCCAGCAGGTCCGCCTGGTCCAGCTCCCTGGCCAGTTCCACGGCCAAGGCGTAGATCTGCCTGGACTCCTCGGTCTCCCCGGTGTGGTCCAGCGCCGAGGCCAGATCGAGCGCGACCATCGCCCGGCTCCGCAGGTCCAGCGCGGCGGACATCTCGTACGCACGGCGCAGATGCCGCATGCTCTCCTCGGCGGCCAGCCGCCTGCCGGCGTCCAGTTCGGCCTCTCGCAACGACTTCACCACCCGTGCCGGGTCGAGTTCGCCACGGGCCAGATACGAGTGGTGCGCCTGATCCGCCGGGAACAGCCACTCGGACAGCCCGGCCGACGAGTCCAGGGCGCGGATCACCGCCGCGTGCCGCCGCCGCGCCTCCGTGCCCTCGATCGCGTCGTACAGCGTCTCCCTGACCAGGTCGTGCGCGAATGAGAACCGCCCGCCCTCCCCGGCCGTGACCAGCCGGGCGTTCACCGCCTGGGTCAGCAGCGAGTCGACCCGCGCGGGCGGCGTGCCCGAGGTGGCCGCCAGCACATCCCGGTGGAACTCACGCCCCAGCACCGAGGCCGCCGTCAGCAGCTCGACGAGCACCGGCGGCAGCAGCGACAGCCGCCGCTGGAGCGCGTCCCGCACACCCGGCGCGATCGCGCTCACCGAGCCGCTGCTCCGCCACAACCGGGCCGTCTGCTCAACGAAGAACGGATTGCCCCCGGTCCTGCGATGCACCTCGTCCGCCAGTTCCGGTTCCGGCACCCGCCCGGCGGTCCTGGCCATCAGCGTGCCCACCTCGTCGCGGGACAGCCCGGTCAGCGTCACCGTCGTCGCCTTGGCCAGCAGCGGCATGATCAGCGGCTCCAGCGCGTGCCCGCCCGACTCGACCTCCACGTCCCGGTACGTCCCGACCAGCAGCAGCCGCTCGAACCAGGTGTGCTGGGCCACGAACTCCAGCATGCGCAGCGACGCGGTGTCGGCCCAGTGCAGATCGTCGAGCACGACCACCACCGGCCGCCGCTGCGACACCGACACCAGGGCCACGGTGACCGCGTCGTACAACCGGAATGCCTCAGCCGACCCCGGCGCGGGCTCCTCGCCCAGCAGCACGGTCAGATTCCCGCCGGCCGCCGCCGCGGCCGACTCCCACTCCTCCGGCGTCGCGCTCCGCCGCAGCCCTCGCAGCACCTGCACCCACGGCCAGAACCCCGGCGCCTCCTCCGAATGCCAGCACGACCCGCTGAGCACCAGTGCCCCCAGCCGCCTGGCCTCCTCCACAGCCCCCGTGACCAGCGTCGTCTTCCCGATCCCCGCCTCACCCGTGACCAGCACCAGGCCGCCGTGACTGTCCGCGGCCCTGCCGATCTCGGCACGCAGCACACCCGCCGGGTGGTCCCGCCCGATCAGCCCCGCAGTCATGCCGTCCAGCCGCCTCCGGTCGGAAAACGCGTACCTAGGAAACGGTAGCGACCGCAGCCGACAAAAACGGGGGCTCAGCCTCCGCCTGCGAGCTTTTCGTGCCGCCGTAGCCACGACGACGTACCGCCCGTGGCGTTAATCGATCACCTATGTCTCAGGCATCTTCATGGGATATGGGTCCTCCGGTCGTGATTCCTGAGCCTTGGCGCGTACGGAAAGCGCCCCAGCCGGCCAGGGCTGTCACCGCGAGCGCCGCGGACGTGACCGACACCTCGATGGTGAGCACCGTTGACAGCAGCGAGTGCATGCCCGCAATCGCGAGTACCACCGCCGGCCGCACCTCACCGGTCACCACTGCCAAGGGCAGAGCGGCTAGCAGACCCACCAGCAGCACCATCAAGGTCACCGTCCAGACCATCGGCGCCCACTCGTACGAGATCACCAGTGCCGTGGGCAGCAGCAGCCACGCCCACGAGCGGGACCGTACTCCTCCGCGCCAAGCCAGCACGGCCAGGATCGCCAGCAGCGGCAGCGCCCAGACCGCCGCTTCCAGCACTGTCATGGCCAAGCTGCCCGCGACGGTGCCCTCCGGCGGGTCGGCACCGATCACCCACGGCTTGAGCAGGCTGGCCAGTGCCCAGACCGCCAGGGCGACCAGCGCGGCTTTGACCCGGCCACGCAGCAGCAGTATCGCGGTGACGGCCGCCATCACCACCCATACCGAGTCGTACGCGGCAGAAGGCCCATCGTAGGCGGGAGAGTCCCTGGACACATCACGGAATCCGTGTCCCAGCCAGGAGACGAGCGGGCCCATGGCCACGGCGAGCCACCATAACGTCAGCAGGATCGCGCCGAGATGCAGCCCGTCCAGCCAGCGCCGACCTCGCTGGCCGGCGTCCGGACGCAGCCGCGCGATCCGTGCTCGGCCCCCGCCGACCAGCAGCGCGAGCGTCTCACGCGCCGACGGCCAGTGCCGGTCCGGGCCGGCGGCCTCCAGGAGCGTGTCCAGCACCACGGTCTCGTTGGCCGCACGCCACTCGCTCGGGTAGACCCCGAGGAGTCGCCGGTAGCGGCGGCGGAGGATCGTGGCGGTCATGCCGGCCCTACTATCGGGGTGGCGAGTCGCCTGAAGACGACGCCCGCGGCGTGTTGCATGCGCGACGCCTCCGCGATCAGGGCCTGTCGGCCGAGATCGGTCAGGCGGTAGTAGCGGCGGGTGCGGCCCTCGACGATCTCCTCCCGGTCCACGGAGACCCGGCCTTCGCCGGCGAGGCGGTCCAGGGCGCCGTACAGGGTGCCGACGGCGAGGTTGACCCGACCTTGGGAGGCCTGAGCGGCGTGCTTGATGATCGCGTAGCCGTGCATGGGGCCGTCGAGCAAGGCCGCGAGGATGTAGTAGCTGGGTTCCCGCAGGGACGACGAAGCACTCATAGTACGGCTACCGTTGCATCGGTCACCGAAGTATGTCAAGACGGGATGCAGCCGAGTCGGGAATCGACTCCGGGTGGCTCCTCCTTGCGCCGACCCATCGAGTAACGATCATGATGAAGCCGCTCGCATGTTCAGCACATGGGCGCAAGCTGAACGTGACGACATGCGGTTCACCCTCACGATAGGGCGAACCGCGAAGCAGGGCTCCGCCTCTACCACAAAGATCGTTTCTGGAGCGCCCGGGACCTCGGTTGCGACTCACTGCGGACCCGGTGTCACCGGGGTGCGGCGAGCGCACCCCGGTGACACCGTTCTCACGGCAGTTCTGCGGGGCCGTAGCGGGCCGCCTCCGCGTCGGTGACGCGGGCCCAGTAGCGGTCGCCGTGGGACCAGTGCCACCACTCCGTTGGATAGTTGACGAAACCGGCGGAGGTGAGCGCGTCGGAGAGCATCCTGCGGCGGTCGGCCGCCTCGCCGGTCACCGAGGGGGAGGCCGTGTGGCAGTCCTCGGTGTCGGTGTCGTTGACCTCCGTGCCGAGCCAGAGTTCGGCGCCGTCGACGTCGCACAGCGTCAGGTCGACCGCCGCCCCCGCGACGTGGGGGGCGACGTCCGGCGGGGAGATGTAGCGGCTGGCCCTGACGTGGTACCAGTCCTCGCCGTGGCCCGGTTCGGCGGCGCGGAGCCGGTCCTTGTGGGCGTCGAAGTACTCCGTCTGGAGGGCGACCGGGCGGAAACCCTCGATCACGAGGAAGTAGAGGCCGGGCGGCAGGTAGGTCTGCGCGGTGACCAGCCGGTCGACCACGCCCAGCCGCAGGTGGGCGTGGCCGGGGCCGGTCGGGGCCATGCGGGGGTCGACCCGCAGGGCCGGGACGGTCCGCAGGTCGACGAGCGGTTCGCCGCACTCCCTGATCGGCGTCCGGCCGACGGATGGATCGGACAGCAGCAACATCGTGGTTCCTTTCCGGGAAACGCCCGCGGGGCCGTCCGGGGAGAACCCCGGACGGCCCGCGGAGGGTGGTGGGTCACTGCGCGGTGGGTATGTGGCCGATCGTGTTCCAGCCCGTACCCAGGCTGGTCAGGGCGGTGAAGCCGGGGGTGCCGCCGGAGTGGGTGCCGCGCCAGGTGAACATCTGGTCGGCGCCCTGGACGCCCAGCAGGTCGGTCTTGCCGTCGCCGTCGTAGTCGGCGACCAGGTAGCTGGTGATCGACGACCAGCCGGTGGACATCGGGACGCTCTGGCCGCGCGACAGGGTCGTGCCGGAAGAGGTGTTGGGTACGACGTAGAGCTGGTCGGAGTTCCAGGCGGTCCAGCCCGCGATGTCGACCTTGCCGTCACCGGTGAAGTCGCCCAGCACGAGCTTGGTCAGCGTGCTCCAGCCATTGCCCAGGTTCGAGAGCGGGGCGAACGACGGCACGCCACCGGAGGCC
>NZ_BOOA01000075.1 GCF_016862995.1 Acrocarpospora phusangensis | reverse complement strand
GCTGGACTGAGGAACGCAGGGTCGCGAAGCGGCCCGGAGAGACGAGGGAAGACGCCGGCTGCGAAGCGGCCAAGCCCGCCGATCCGGAGGATCGGCCATAGACAAGGAGCACCCGAAGCGATGTCTGACAACGAGACCCAGTTCGTGATCATCGGTGGTGGCCTGGCCGGCGCCAAGGCCGCGGAGACCCTGCGCGCCGAGCGGTTCGACGGCCCGCTGACGATCATCGCCGCCGAGCAGGAGCGCCCGTACGAGCGGCCGCCGCTCTCCAAGGGGTACCTGCAGGGCGCGTCCGAGCTCAACGAGGTCTACGTGCACGAGGAGGGCTGGTACCGCGAGCACGACGTGGACCTGCGCCTCGGCGTCGCGGCCACCCGGGTGGCGCCCGGGGAGCGGGTGGTGGAGCTGGCGAACGGGGAGCGGGTGCCGTACCGCAAACTGCTGATCGCGACCGGAGCCACGCCGCGCCCGCTGCCGGTGGACGGCGCGGACCTGGACGGCGTGCACTACCTGCGCACGCTGGCCGACAGCCAGGCGCTGCGGGCCGGCTTCGGCCACGGCGGCGACGTGGTGATCATCGGGGCGGGCTGGATCGGCCTGGAGACGGCCGCCGCCGCCCGCAAGGCCGGCTGCCGGGTGGTCGTGGTCGAGCCCGAGCCCACGCCGCTCCACCGCACGCTCGGCAGGCAGCTGGGCGAGGTCTTCGCCGACCTGCACCGGCGCAACGGCGTCACGTTCCGGTTCGGCGCCACCGTGACCCGGCTGCGGGGCGAGGGCGGGCAGGTGCGCGAGGTCGTGCTGGACGACGGCCAGGCGCTGCCCGCCGACGACGTGGTGGTGGGCATCGGCGCCACCCCCAACGTCGAACTGGCCAGGGCCGCCGGCCTGGAGGTGCGCAGCGGCATCGTGGTGGACGAGACCCTGCGCAGCGCCGACCCCGACATCTACGCCGCCGGGGACGTCGCCGAGCACGCGCATCCCCTGCTGGGCCGCCACATCCGGGTGGAGCACTGGGCCAACGCCCTCAACCAGGGCCCGGCCGCGGCCCGCGCCATGCTGGGCCTGCCCGGCCGCTACGACCTGCTGCCCTACTTCTACACCGACCAGTACGAACTCGGCATGGAGTTCTCCGGCGACATCGAGGGCCACGACCAGGTCGTCATCCGCGGCGCCGACCTGGAGTTCATCGCGTTCTGGCTGCGCGAGGGCCACGTGATCGCCGGGATGAACGTCAACGTCTGGGACGTGGTGGACGACATCCAGGCGCTGATCCGCTCCGGCCGCCAGGTGGACCCGGCCGAGCTCGCCGACCCCGAAACCCCGTTCTAACCGGACCGAGACCGCCGTCGGTTACAAAAGAGAGGAAGAGTTTCGATACCGTCACGCGGGTGGAGTTCATGCGATCGGGGACACTGGCGCTCGTTCTGCTCACGGCCGCGTGCAGCGCACCGGCCGGAGTGGCGGGCGTGAGCACGATGCCCCCCTCGCCGCGCGCGCTGTCGGCCGCCGACCCGACCGTGGACGGCACCGCCACCCCCGGCCCGACGTTCGCCGCGGCCGTCGTGCCGCCCCCCGGCGACGAACCGGTACGCCTCCCGCCGCCCAAGGTCTCCCGGTTCAGCTACGTCTTCCCGGTCAAGGGCTGCAAGGTCACGTACGAGCGCAAGCGCCTGGTGCTCCCCAAGTCCACCATCTGGGCCGGGCGCGGCTGCGCCTTCGTCGCCCCGGTGGACGGCGTGGTCCACGAGGTCAACGTGCAGAACCGGTGGAAGCCCTCCACCGACCAGGGCGCCCACCGGGAAGGCCGGTACGTCACCGTCCTGGGCGAGGACGGCGTGCTCTACCTCGGCGGCCACCTGGACACGGTCGAGCCCTCCGTACGGGCCGGCGTGAAGGTCAAGGCCGGGAAGGTGCTGGGCCGGGTGGGCAACACCGGCAACGCCAGGAGCACGGCGAGCAACCTGTACTTCGCGATCAGCTGGCCCACGCCCGGCGGGTACTGGTGGATCCGGCGCGGCATGGTCGATCCGTGGACGTACCTGGACGCCTGGTGGGACGGCAACCCCACGCTGTCGCCGCGGCCGGCCGTACGGGCCCTGCGGAAGCGGGTCGGCACGCTCCCGGGCTGCTCGGTGCTGTGCGCCGGCAAGGAGCAGCCGCCCAAGCCCAAGCCGACGCCCAAGCCGGAGGAGACCGAGGAGCCGCCGGTGATCATCCCATTCACCACCGAGCCCGCCCGTTCCGGCCAATAGACTCACCACGTGGCAGGCAGGATCAGTGATGAGGACATCGCGCTCGTGCGGGAACGCTCGCAGATCGCCGATGTGGTGGGGGACTACGTCCAGCTCCGGAACGCGGGCGGCGGCAACCTGAAGGGGCTGTGCCCCTTCCACGACGAGAAGTCGCCGTCGTTCAACGTCACGCCCGCGCGGGGGATGTACTTCTGCTTCGGCTGCTCCGAGGGCGGCGACGTCATCACCTTCATCCAGAAGATCGACGCGCTCACCTTCGCGGAGGCGGTCGAGCGCCTGGCCCAGCGGGCCGGCATCCAGCTCCGCTACGAGCAGGGCGGCTACGTGCCCGGCCGCCAGCAGGGCGAGCGCTCCCGCCTGATCGAGGCGCACCGGGCCGCCGCCGAGTTCTTCGCCGCCCAGCTGTCCAGCCCCGAGGCCGCCGCGGGCCGCCGCTTCCTGTCCGGGCGCGGCTTCGAACGCGTCGACGCCGAGCACTTCGGCGTCGGCTACGCCCCCAACGAGTGGGAGGCGCTCACCCGCCACCTGATGTCCCGCGGCTTCACCGCCCAGGAACTGATCCGCGGCGGACTGGCCGCCGAGGGCCGCCGCGGCCCGCGCGACCGCTTCCGCGGCCGCCTGATCTGGCCCATCCGCGACATCACCGGCGACGTCATCGGCTTCGGCGCGCGCAAGCTCCTCGACGCCGACGACGGCCCCAAATACCTCAACACCCCGGAAAGCCCGATCTACCACAAGAGCTCGGTCCTGTACGGCATCGACCTCGCCAAACGCGAGATCTCCAAGCGCTCCCAGGCCGTCATCGTGGAGGGCTACACCGACGTCATGGCCCTGCACCTGGCCGGTGTCCCCACGGCCGTGGCCACCTGCGGCACCGCCTTCGGTGAGGACCACATCAAGGTGCTCAGGCGCATCCTGTTCGACCAGGGCCAGGGCGAGGTCATCTTCACCTTTGACGGCGACTCGGCCGGGCAGAAGGCCGCCCTGCGCGCCTTCCAGGACGAGCAGAAATTCGTCACCCAGACCTACGTGGCGGTCCAGCCCGACGGCCTGGACCCGTGCGACCTGCGGGTCAAGCAGGGCGACGCGGCCGTCCGGGACCTGATCGCCAGCCGCGAGCCGCTGTTCGCGTTCGCCATCCGCAGCGTCATCGCCCGCTTCGACCTCAACACCAACGAGGGCAAGCTCTCCGCCCTGGACGCGGCCGCCCCCGTGGTCGCCTCCATCAAGGACCGGGCCCTGCGCGGCATGTACGCGGTGGACCTCGACCGCTGGCTCGGCATCATGAACGAACGTTTCGTGGTCGAGCGCATCCAGGAGATCGCCGCCCGCCCGGCCGAGACCCGCCCGGCCCCCCGTACGGCCCGGCCGGCCGCCGCCGCAGGGAACGCGGCCGACCCGCTGGCCCGGCTGGAGGCGGAGGCCCTGAAGCTGGCCGTCCAGCGGCCCGCCCTGCTCGGCCCCGAGTTCGACGCCCTCGGCGCCGACGCCTTCACCCAGCCCGAGCACATCGCCCTCTACGAGCTCATCGCCGCGACCGGCGGCACCGCGACCGGCGGCTCCGGCGGCAGGGAGTGGGTCGAACGCCTCCTGGGCGGCGCCACCGACGAGCTCCGCCCCCTGGTCACCCGGTTCGCCGTGGAACCCGTCCGCGCCGACGTGAACGCCGAAGAACGGTACGGCGCGGGCGTGCTGACGAAACTCCAGGAGATCACCGTGGGCCGCGCGTTGGACCGGTTGAAATCGCGAATGCAACGCCTCAACCCGGTCGAGGAGCAGCAGGAGTACAACCGCATGTTCGCCGAACTGGTGGCGCTGGAGCAGCAGCGGCGCGTGTTGAGAGAACGCGCTGCCGGGGCGTGAATAACAATACTTTCCTGATCTCACAGCGCCGAAACACTGGTTTGATATCGATTCGGTAATGACGTTCGTCTTACCTTCGGTGACAAAAATAGGCCTGCCGTTTTGTTGTGCCTATACCGCAGACTGTGTTCCGTGGGTGCATCGGTGCTACCAAGCGGGCCGCCATCGGTAGACCAGGTGGCGGAGCTCGTCGTGAAGGGAAGGGAGCGCGGGAGCGTCACGGTAGACGACGTGGCCGCCGCGCTCGACCGATCCGAGCTGCCTGCGGACGCGCTTGAGCGCGTCGTGCGCATGCTCGCCGAGAACGGGGTTGAGGTCCTCGAGCCGCAAGGCGACGAGGAGGCCGCCAAGCCCGACGAGGAGGACGTCGGCAAACGGGCGCCGACGAGCGACCTGGTCCGCATCTACCTCCGGGAGATCGGGCGGGTGCCGCTGCTCACGGCCGAGGAGGAGGTGGAGCTCGCCAAGGCCATCGAGGCCGGTCTGTTCGCCGAGGACAAGCTCTGCGAGACGCCCTCCATCCGGCTGGCCAGGCCCGAGTTCGAGGATCTCGTCTGGGAGGGCGTGCGCGCCAAGCAGCGGCTGATCGAGGCCAACCTGCGGCTCGTGGTCTCCATCGCGAAACGATATGTCGGCCGTGGAATGTTGTTCCTGGACCTGATCCAGGAAGGCAATCTCGGTCTCATCCGCGCGGTCGAGAAATTCGACTACACCAAGGGATATAAGTTTTCCACGTATGCGACGTGGTGGATTCGCCAGGCGATCACAAGGGCGATCGCGGATCAGGCGCGGACAATTCGAATTCCCGTCCACATGGTTGAGACCATCAACAAATTAGTACGGGTGCAGCGCCAGCTCCACCAGGATCTCGGCCGCGAACCGGCTCCCGAGGAGATCGCCGCGGAGATGGACCTGCCGATCGACCGGGTGATCGAGATCCAGCGCATCGCGCAGGAGCCGGTCTCCCTGCAGTCCCCGATCGGCGAGGAGGACTCCGACCTCGGCGACTTCATCGAGGACGCCGACGCCGTGGTCCCGATCGAGGCGGCCGCGTTCATCATGCTCCAGGACCAGCTGGACGACATCCTGGCCACCCTCTCCGAGCGTGAGCAGCGCATCATCCAGCTGCGCTTCGGCCTGGCCGACGGGCACCCGCGGACGCTGGAGGAGGTGGGCCGCGAGTTCGGGGTGACCCGCGAGCGCATCCGCCAGATCGAGTCCAAAACCTTGGCCAAACTCCGGCACCCCACCCGCGCCCAGATGCTCAGGGACTACCTCGACTAGCTGTGACATTGGCCGCGCCTGCGGCACGGCGGGCTCGGCCGCTCCTCAGCCGGCGTCTTCCCTCGTCTCTCCGGCCGCTCCGCGACCTGCGTTCCTCAGTCCAGACGCCGGCGCGGCCGAGCCGCATGATTGCCGTGGATGGAGGGATGGCTGCGGGGTAAGAAGGTTTGGGCGTTCAGACGCCGGCGCGGCCGAGTCGGTATACGACTACCGGGTGATGGTTGCCCGGTAGTCGTTTTGTTTTGCCGTTATTCGGGCCAGAGTGAGTTTTGGATTGTGTCGACGAAGTCACCGCGGGTGAAACCGGGGACGAAGTGCTGGAGCACGTCGGCTTTGACGTTTCCGAAGGTGGTTTCCGGTCTGGGGGCGATGCCGTCGGTGAACGCCTTCAGGATGCGGCGTTTGAAGTCCGGGCGCGGATGCATGGCCGTGATCGCGGCGCGGTCCTCGGGCCGGATGTCGTTGTAGCCGATGCCGAGCACGTCGTACTCGACGCCGGCGGTGAGCAGGGCGACCTCCGGCTCCATGAACTCCGGGATGCCGGGCGTGGTGTGCAGGGCGATGGCGGTCCACACCCGGCGCACGCTGTCGTCGGGGAGGCCGTGGTCGCGCAAGAAACGGCGGGCCTCGTCGGCGCTGTCGACCTCGAACCGCCGGCCGCTGCCGCGGAACGGTGTGCCGAGGCCCACGTCGTGGAACATCGCGCTGACGTAGAGCAGCTCCGGGTCGAAGCTCAGGCCGCGGTTGAGGCCCTGCAGGCTGCCGAACCAGTAGACCCGGCGGGAATGGTTGTAGATCAGCTCGGAGGTCGTGTCGCGGACGAGTTCCGTGGCCATGGCGGCGATCTTCGTGTCCGGCACGGCGACTCCGGCCACCTGAGGTTCCATCATGGTTTCCTCCCGTTCTGGCGGATCACACCGGGGGAGGGGAGCCTCTGGAGGGGCAGGTCAGAGATGGGCGAGCGGGCGCAGGGCGTGGCGACCGGGCGTGATCGGGCGTCAGAGTAGTTTCTTCTCATGCGTCTTTTTGGATCCCGGCTCCCCGCCGACGTCCGCACCGCCCTGCACGGCGAGCGCCCGCTCAGCCACGCGCTCACCGCCGGGGGCGGCTACGCGGTCGCCACCCTGACGGCCCTCCATCTGCCCGGCGGGCTCCGGGTGCCCTGGCACCAGGTGGACCGCGCCGTCTGGGACCAGGAGGGCGTCACGGTCGTCATGACGGGCGGCACCCAGCACCGCATCGATCTGCCGGATCCCGGCCTGCTGCCCGAGACGATCAGGGAGCGGGTCACCAACTCGATCCTGGCCAGCAGGTACGTCCGCCTGGGCGAGCACGGCGGAGTCCGCCTGGTGGCGCGCCGCATCGCCGGGCAGGACACGGTCGAGTGGGAGTTCGTCTACGACCCTGAGCTGGACCCGGCCGATCCGGGCGTGCGCGCGGCCGTGGAGCAGGCGCTCGAAGAGGTCAGACGCGCCCTGGGCGTCTGACCTGGCCGGTCCGGCCGTGAGCGTGATCGGGAGGTGATGCGGGCTCGCCGTCCAACGGTCCCGCCCGCCGCCACACCTGATCTGGGTCATCTGGTCCAAGTCACCTGGTCCGGGTCGCCTGGTCCGGGTCGCCTGGTCCGGGTCGCCTGGTCCGGGCGAACCGGATCAGGTGACCCGGTCGATGTCGGACTCGGGCCAGCCGGTGGGGCTGGTCACCTTCTCCCGCTCGCGGTGCTCGGCCCTGCCCCGGAACGGGCTCTTGTCGCCGAGTTTGTCGTCAGCCAGGTCTTTGGCGGCGTTCGCGGCCCTGGACACGCGTGCGCCCAGCAGACCGGCCGCCTCCTGCACGCGGGGGTTGTCGGCCACCCGCTGCGCCGCGCCCTTGAGCTGCTCGTACCGCTCGCGCCCGGCCCTGGTGCCCAGGACATACCCGACACCCAGCCCGGCGACGAACAACATCTTCCTTCGCATTCTCCACCTCCCCGCTCATGCCTAACCGGTCCCCTACCCCCAGGATCGGTATCTATCCAACCTGAGCGGATGCGCCCCCGCCGCCCCGCCCTAATGGATGTGACAGAGGACCCCCTGAGTGCGCTAATCTAGTTCCGCACCGCAGGAAAGGCCGGAGGCCGGAACCTACGGCGTCAATCCCGTGTAGCTCAATCGGCAGAGCAGCCGGCTGTTAACCGGCAGGTTATAGGTTCGAGTCCTATCGCGGGAGCACCACCGCGGACCTCGCTGGAGTCTTCCAGCGAGGTTTCGTCGTTTCGGGCCCTGCGGCGGCACCCCGATTGGCTCGCGGGTAGCGGCGATGGTTCGGCGGAGACGGAGTCTCCGGCGCGGTGAAGCGTCGCGTGGCTCAGGGCAGCGGGGAGTGGTCCGGGAGAGACAGGCGGAGTACCCAGAGGCTGTGCTCGGGTACTGAGGAGAGCCGGTAGCGGATGCCGTTGACGGTGGCGCGCCGGTAGCGCGGCCATCCGGCCTTGGGTAGTGCGTCGTCGGCCCTGCCGCGGAACGGGATCCCGGCGCAGTCGCGCAGGAAGCCGGTCGCGGCGGCGGGGGCGCTGCCGTACGCCTGGCAGGAGATCGTGTGCACCCGTCCGGGACGGCGGCCCCCGAGCACGGCGGAGAGGCGGCCGCCGGCTTCCTGGTGGACGCTGCCGTGCTGGGTGATCCCGGCCGGGCCGCGTTCCTCCACGAACCGGATGCCCCAGTGCTCGGTCAGATGCTCCTGTACGGCGGTGAGGCGGAGCCCGCCCGGCCCCGCGTCCTCGGAGCCCACCGGATAGACCCCGCATCCGGCGGTGACCCCCATCCCCGCCCCGAGCATGGCGATAATACGCTTCATCGGCCCTCCCGTGACTACCGAGCGCGTCCGGAAAGATTCTCGCAGTAACGGCCTGGAAAGCCTCGCAACGTTCCGTCGCCATTCGTGCACAGATTTGGATGACAAATGGTCGGACAGTGGCAGAAAATGTGATCTGCCGCGCCGTGCGTGGCAGCCGCGGATCGACATGCGCAGCGGTGGGGAGGGCCACCGCTAGAGGGTCGCAGCGCCGCCCGGAATCGGCGTGGGGGCCCGCGAGCGGAATGTGGCGGTTTCAGGGTGGGCACGTGGTGGAAGAAGGTCGCGAAAGCCGTACAGCACGAGGGTCGCGAGGGTGAGGGGGTGGACAGGCAGGCGGCGGAGGAGTTCATCCGGCTGTATCACGCGGAGAATCCGGCAGCGGGGTCGGGGCGGCCCCGGGTCCGTGACGTCCTGGCGGAGATCGACCGTACCGGGATGTACACGCACACGCCCGGGGAGCTGGCGTTCGGGGCGCGGGTAGCCTGGCGGAACAGCAGCCGGTGCATCGGGCGGCTCTACTGGCGGTCGCTGCGGATCAGGGACCGGCGGCACGTGGACACCGCCGACGGGATCGTCGACGAATGCGTGGAGCACCTGCGCGTGGCGGGCAACCGGGGCAGGATCCGGCCCACCATCACCGTGTTCGCGCCCGACCGGCCCGGCAAGCCGGCGGCGCGGATCAGGAACGACCAGCTGATCAGGTACGCGGGGCATCGGCAGCCGGACGGGTCCGTGGTGGGCGACCCGGTCAACGCCGAGCTCACCGACCGGGCCCGTGCGCTCGGCTGGCAGCCGTCCGGCGGCCGGTTCGAGGTGCTCCCGCTGCTCATCGACGTGAAGGGCGTCACCGAACTGCGTACCGTCCCCGAGGAGGTGGTCATGGAAGTGCCGATCACGCATCCGCACTATCCCTGGTTCGCCGATCTCGGCCTGCGCTGGCACGCCGTGCCCGCGATCTCCAACATGTGCCTGGAGATCGGCGGCCTCTGCTACCCCACCGCCCCCTTCAACGGGTGGTACATGGGCACCGAGATCGGCGCCCGCAACCTCGCCGACGCCGACCGGTACGACCAGCTCCCGCTGATCGCCCGCCGTCTGGGCATGGACACCAGCAACGACCGCACGCTCTGGCGCGACCACGCCCTGGTCGAGCTCAACGTCGCCGTGCTGCACTCCTACGCGGAGGCCGGGGTCACCATGACCGACCACCACACCGAGGCCCGGCGCTTCATGACGCACCTGGAGAAGGAGGAGCGCTCCGGCCGCGTCTGCCCCGCCGACTGGTCCTGGATCGTGCCACCCCTGTCCGGCGCGCTCACCCCCGTCTTCCACCGCTACTACGACGACGTACGGCTCACGCCGGCGTTCGCCCACCACACGCCTGTTGCCGCCCCCACCGGCGATAGAACATAATTCGGTCCTGAGAGGGGAACCCATGACCGAGGAACTGGTGCTGACCGACCTGGCCGACGGTGTGCTCGTGCTCACGTTCAACCGGCCCGACCGGCTGAACGCGTGGACCGACGAGATGGGCCGGCGTTACTTCGACCTGCTGGAGGAGGCCGAGCAGAACCCCGAGGTCCGGGTGGTCGTGGTGACCGGCGCGGGCAAGGGCTTCTGCGCGGGCGCCGACTTCCAGACACTCACCGCCATCCAGACCGGCGAGTACGCGAGCGAGCCCGACAAACGCCCGCACACCTTCCCGGTGTCGATCAACAAGCCGATCATCGCGGCCGTCAACGGCGCCTGCGCCGGCCTCGGCATGGTCCACGCCCTCGTCTGCGACCTCGTCTTCACCGCCGCCGACGCCAAGTGGACCACCGCCTTCTCCCGCCGCGGCCTCATCGCCGAGTACGGCATGGCCTGGGTGCTGCCCAAACTGATCGGCCAGGCCCGCGCGCTGGACCTGCTGCTGTCCGGCCGTACCTTCACGGGGGCCGAGGCGGAGCGGCTGGGGCTGGTGCTCCGGGCCGTACCGGGGGAGCAGTTGCTGGCCGAGACGCTCGCCTACGCGCGGGACCTGGCCACCAACAGTTCGCCCGCGTCGATGGCGGTGATCAAGCGGCAGGTGTGGGGTGACTGGGACCAGGGCCTGGACGACTCCCGCGAGGCCGCGGAGCGGCTGATGGCGCAGTCGTTCACCCGTCCCGACTTCGCGGAGGGCGTCGCCAGCTTCCTGGAGCGCCGCCCGCCGGAGTTCCCGCCGCTCATGGAGCCAACTTCATGATCAGCGTGCTCTCGCCCACCGCCGACTGACCGTATTTCTGGCGGAACGCCTGGGTAACCGGGCCCTGGTCCGCGCCGTCCCCGGCGCCGGCCCGGCTCAGCGTGAAGACCTGGTCGCCGAGCACCAGGTCCAGGCCGTGGGTGCCGTGGTCGGTGAGCTGGGCGAGCATGCGCGCGCCCTCGACGTACCAGACGCCGTCGAGTTCGACGAAGCGGACCTCGCACTCGTGGATCACCGCGCCGCCGTGCCGGATCGAGACGGGCACCTCCATGTACTCGGTGAGCGGCCGGGTGCTCGGGTGGTGCCAGAGCGCCTCGAAGCGTTCGTGCACGAACTCGCCGAGCGGGCTGGACATGACGACTTCCAGGTGCGCGGACGCGGAGGCGCGTACGCCGATCGGGAAGAAGGAGATGAGGCCCTTGTCGTCCCAGCGGTAGAGCTGGATGGACGGGAGCGCGTCGTAGACGCGGACCTGGAAGCGGGCGCGCAGGGGTTCCGGGAGGGTCTGGGTGAACAGGTCGAGGTAGCGCAGGTTGTCGCAGATGACGTCGCGGACCCGGACCGGGCGGATCTCCTCCTCGCGCTGCTCGGCGGCCGTCGAGGACGGGTCGAGCAGCAGCAGCCGCGCCGTCACGCCGTTGCGCAGGGCGGCGCGCAGGCAGTCCAGGAAGCGTTCCCGGCTGGCCTGGCCCTCCAGCAGGTGGCTGCCCACGTCCATGATGGCCACCACGCGTTCGGCCGCCCGGACGTGGTCGCTGTAGCGCTGGTCGTCGAAGAGCGGGTGCTCCTCGACGCGGGAGCGGCGCAACTCCTCGAAGATCGGGTCGATGATCGCGTACGAGAAGGCGATGACCAGCACGCTCGCGCCGATGTTGAGCAGCAGGTCACGCTGGAAGTCCCCGGTCGCGCTGGCCCAGGCCAGGAGTCCCGCGGAGGCGCCGAGGAGGGTGACCACGCCGACCGTACGGCGCGGGCGTAATCGGAACACCGCCCGGCGCCACCAGCGAAGCAGACGCTGCGGCACTGGGCGCCTCCCGGATGATCTCGGCCGTGCCCCTCCATGGTTTGATCATCGGCTCCGATTAGTCAAGACGGTTCAGGTGAGGCGGCGGGCTCCGGCGGCCGGGGTCGCGGTCAGGAAGTCGGGGTCGCGCCAGCCGCGCTCGGCGTACGCGGCCTTGACGGAGTTCCGTACGGACTCGGCGCGTTCGACGGCGACCAGGGCGATCGCGGAGCCGCCGAAGCCGCCGCCGGTCATCCTGGCCCCGCGGGCGCCGCCGCGGACGGCGGACTCCACGGCCACGTCGAGTTCCGGGCAGGAGACCTCGAACTGGTCGCGCAGGGACAGGTGGGAGGCGTTGAGCAGGGCGCCGATCTCGGTCACCGCGCCCGCCCTGAGCAGGCCGATCAGGGCCTCCACCCGGTGGTTCTCGGTGACCACGTGCTGGGTGCGCCTACGCTCCGCGCCGCTCAGCCGGCCGAGGGCCCCGGCCAGGTCGGTGACGTCGCGCAGGGCGGGCACGCCCAGGTGGGCCGCGGCGGCCTCGCACTCCTGGCGGCGGCGGGCGTACTGGCCGTCGGCGAGGGCGTGTTTGACGTTGGTGTTGATGATCAGCAGTTCGAGGCCGTGGGCGGGCAGATCGAACGGGATCTGGCGGCTGCCGAGCGTACGGCAGTCGAGCAGCAGGGCGTGGCCCTCCCTGGCCAGGGCCGAGGTGGCCTGGTCCATGATCCCGCAGGGCATGCCGGCGAAGTCGTTCTCGGCGCGCTGGGCGGTCCTGGCCAGGTCCATGGGGGACTGGGCGAGGGCGTACAGGTCGTTGAGGGCGAAGGCCGTGGCGACCTCCAGGGCCGCGCTGGAGGACAGGCCGGCGCCTTCGGGGATGTCGCCGTCGATGACGAGGTCGGCGCCGCGCACCGGGAGGCCGTTGCCGCGCAGCGCCCAGAACACGCCGACGGGGTAGCGGGCCCAGCCGTGGGCTTCGTCCAGGTGCTCGACGGTCTGGGCTCCCATCTGGAGGGAGAGCAGGCGGATCGTGTCGTCCTGGCGGGGGCTCGCGGCTATGGTGACGCCCCACGGGACCGCGAAGGGGAGGACCAGGCCGTCGTTGTAGTCGGTGTGCTCGCCGATCAGGTTGACGCGGCCCGGGGCATGCCAGACGCCTTCCGGTGCGCTGCCATAGGCATCCACGAAAGCATCAAAAATGCGCATATTTCAACACTCCTCAACAGCGGCCTCACCGTAGGGTAGCGAGTCCTGGGTGATATGCCAGCCTTGGGACTGTGAGTGAGGCGGTGTCGCCGGTCGTTCCGCTGGAGGACGACCGGACCGGCGGGGTGCGGGTGTGGCTGAAGCGCGACGATCTCATCGGGGGCGGGATCTCGGGCAACAAGTGGCGCAAGCTGAAGTACAACGTGGGCGCGGGGGCGGTGGTGACGTTCGGCGGGGCGTACTCCAGCCATGTGCGGGCGGTGGCGGTCGCGGGGGAGAAGTACGGGTTCGCGACGGCCGGGGTGATCCGGGGCGAGGAACGGTTACCGCTCAACCCTGTGCTCGACGACGCGGTCCGCCGGGGAATGCGCCTCAGATACCTCGATCGCACGACATATCGGCTCAAGCACACGACTGAGGTTCTTGAGTGGCTGCGGGGGGAGTATCCGGGCTATCGGATCCTCCCGGAGGGGGGTTCCAACCCGGAGGCCGTACGGGGATGTATGGAGTTACCCGGCGAGATCACGGTCCCTTTCGACGTGATCTGCTGCCCGGTGGGCACCGGGGGGACCCTGGCGGGCATCGCCGCCGGGCTGACTCCCGGTCGGCGCGCGATCGGGTTCTCGGCGCTGCGCGGCGGCTCCTTCCTGAACGACGAGGTCGCCCGGCTCCAGCGCGAAACCCTTGGCGAAACCACCCCCAACTGGCACATCGAGACCGACTACCATTTCGGCGGCTACGCCCGCACGAACGCCCAACTGTCCTCGTTCATCGACGACTTCCACGACCGGCACGGAATCCTCCTCGACCGCGTGTACGTCGCCAAGATGATGTACGGCGTCTTCGACCTGATCGAGTCCGGCGCCTTCGCCTCCGGGACGGCTCTGGTGGCGGTCGTCACGGGAGGCCCGGACCTGCCGCGGTAGCGGAGGGTCGCCGAGCAGGGCGTTGGTAGGCTCGGCTGGTGCTCTTGGCTGACGGAATCTATGCGGTGTTCACCGATCGGCACGGCGGGGTCAGCGGCGAGCCGTACACGTCGCGGAACCTCGGCGGGGCGGTCGGGGACGATCTCGACGCGGTGCTGCGCAATCGTCGTGACACGGCCGTCGAGTTGGGGGTGGATCCCGCCCGCGTGGTGATGATGCGTCAGGTTCACGGGCGGGACGTGCGATTCGTCACCGAGCCCTTCGGGGATGATCCGCCGCCGCTGGACGGGATCTGCACCGACGAGCCGGGGGTCGTGCTCAACGTGCTCGTGGCCGACTGCGCGCCGGTGCTGCTGGCCGATCCGGTGGCCCGGGTCGTCGGCGCCGCCCACTCCGGGCGTCCGGGCACGCGGCTGGGTGTGGTTCCCGCCCTGGTCGAGGCGATGGCGGCGCGCGGGGCGGAGCCGTACCGGATGGTGGCGCTCATCGGGCCCGCCGCGTGCGGGCTCTGCTACGAGGTCCCGGCCGACATGCGGGAGGACGTGGCCAGGGTCGTGCCCGAGGCGTGGGCGACCACCCGGCAGGGCACGCCGGCGGTGGACATCCGCGCCGCGATCGAGGCGCAGCTCCGGAAGTCCGGCGTTTCCGACGTCCGCCACGACGCCCGCTGCACGATAGAGACGCCGGATCTGTACTCCTACCGCCGTGACTCCCGCACCGGTCGCTTCGGCGGGTTCATCTGGCTGGAGTCTCAGGAGACGAAGCAGAACTCGTTGCCCTCGGGGTCCTGAACCACCTGGAACGCGCCCTGAGCGTCACGCTGGAGGGTTCCGGGCACGGACGCCCCGGCGGAAACGGCTTCGCGCACGGCTGATTCGACGTCGTCGACGGTGATGTCCAGATGCAGCCGGTTCTTCGTGGCCTTGCCCTCCGGGACGCGCTGGAACGCGATCCGGACTCCGGCCGGAGGGTCCACGAAGGACCAGCCCGGATCGCGATGCGTCACCTCACCGCCGACGATACGTCCCCAGAAGTCGGCCAACGCCCCGGGCTCCCGGCAATCGACGACGACCTGCGCCACAACTCCGATCATGGACTCCACCGTAGCCACCGGCTCCGGAGGGCTCGCTTCGGGTGTCGCTCGTCTCTGAGAGTGGCCTCAACCGCCGCGTTCGTTGCCGGGCGGGACTCGTGGTGGGTCCCGCCCGGCCGGGTGGTCAGGTGAACGTGGTCAGGACCGTGCCGGCGCCCACGGTGTGGCCGCCCTCGCGGATGGCGAAGCCGAGGCCCGGCTCCAGGGCGACCGGCTTGCCCAGCTCCACGGTGACCTCGACCGTGTCGCCGGGAAGGGCCAGTTCGGTCCCGGTCAGGGCCATCTCGCCGGGGACGTCGGCGGTGCGGACGTAGAACTGCGGGCGGTAGCCGTCCGCGATCGCCGTCCGGCGTCCGCCTTCCGCGGCGGTCAGCAGGTACACGCGGGCCGTGAAGCGCCGGTGACCCCGCTGGCTGCCCGGCGCGGCCAGCACCTGCCCGCGCCGTACCTGGTCGCGACGGACGCCGCGGAGCAGGAGCGCCGCGTTGTCCCCGGCCTCGCCCCGGTCCATGGTCTTGCCGAACGTCTCGATCCCGGTGACCACGGCCGTGACGCCGTCCCGGAGCCCGATCGTCTCCAGGGTGTCGCCGAGCCGTACCGTGCCGCGCTCGATCGCGCCGGTGAGGACGGTGCCGCGCCCGGTGACGGTGAGCACGTTCTCGACCGGCATCAGGAACGGCACGTCCAGGTACCGGACCGGCACCGGCACGTGGTCGTCCACGGCCTGGAGCAGCGCCTCGACGGAGGCCGTCCACTCGGGGTCGCCGGCCAGCGCCCGCAGCCCGGACACGCGTACCATCGGCACGTCCCGGTAGCCGTGCTCGGCGAGCAGGTCCTGCAGCTCCAGCTCGACCAGGTCGGCCAGCTCGGGGTCCGCGCCGTCGGCCTTGTTGAGCGCGACGACCACGTGCTCGACCCCGACCCGGCGGGCGAGCAGCACGTGCTCCCGGGTCTGCGGCATGATCCCGTCGACGGCGGAGACCACCAGGATCGCGCCGTCCAGCTGCGCCGCCCCCGTGATCATGTTCTTCACGTAGTCGGCGTGTCCGGGCATGTCCACGTGCGCGTAGTGGCGGGTCGCCGTCTCGTACTCGACGTGGGAGATGTTGATGGTGATGCCGCGGAGGGTCTCCTCCGGGGTGCGGTCGATCCGGTCGAACGGCACGAAGCGCGCGCCGCCGCGCTCGCTGAGCACCTTGGTGATGGCGGCGGTCAGCGTCGTCTTGCCGTGGTCGACGTGCCCCATCGTGCCGATGTTGAGGTGCGGCTTGGACCGCACGAAGGCCTGCTTGGCCATGTCCCTTTTCCCTTTGATGCAGATTCCGTGTGACCCGCGAGGCTTCGACCCCTCCCCGCCGGGTCACCAGGACGCACGGGAAAGGGTCAGCGCTCGACGCCGTCGAATCGCAGGAGGACCTGCACCACGGCACACGCCGGCGCGCCCGCGAAGGCGGGCGTCACAAAGGCGGCGTACCGGAACATGCCCCAGATCATCCGGTACGCCCCTGAGCTTGGGCAACAGGTTTTCCGGGAACTTCCCCCTGAGCCTGGGTCGTTTTCCCAGCGAGCGGAGCGTAGAGGGGAAGCGCGATGGGCTGGCACTACCGCAAGTCAATCAAGATCGGACCGTTCCGGGTCAACCTCTCCCGGCACGGCGTCGGGCACAGTTTCGGCAACCGCAGGTTCCACGTCACCAGCACGCCCGACGGGCGGCGGCACGTCACGGTGCGCCTTCCCGGGGGTTTCCACCTGAGCAAGACCATCGGCAAGGCCCGCCGGAGGTACTATTACTGACTCGTCTCGCAATATGGGACGTTTTCTCTTGAAATGTAAGACGGCTGGTAGCCTCCGGCCATGAACGCATACACGCACGGCCATCACGAATCGGTGCTGCGATCCCACCGCTGGCGTACGGCGGAGAACTCGGCGGCGCACCTGCTGCCCCACCTCCGGCCGGAGATGTCCCTCCTGGACATCGGCTGCGGACCCGGGACGATCACCGTGGATCTGGCCGCGCGGGTGGGCCGGGTCACGGCCACCGAGATCGGCGAGGAGGAACTGGCCCTCGCCCGCGCCGAGGCAGCGGCCCAGGGCCAGGAGAACATCGACTTCACCGTGGCCGACGTGCACGATCTGCACTTCCCCGACGGAAGCTTCGACGTGGTGCACGCCCACCAGGTCCTGCAACACGTGGCCGACCCGGTACGGGCACTGCGCGAGATGCGCCGCGTCTGCCGCCCTGGGGGACTGGTCACCGCACGCGACAGCGACTTCGCCGGCTTCGCGTGGTTCCCCGAAGTACCCGAACTCGACGAATGGATGGCGCTCTACCAGAAACTCGCCAGAGCCAACGGCGGCGAACCGAACGCCGGCCGCCTCATGCTCTCCTGGGCACATCAGGCGGGCTTCCAGCAGGTGACCGCGACCTCATCCACCTGGTGCTTCGCCACCCCCGAGGAACGCTCCTGGTGGGGCGGCCTCTGGGCCGACCGCATGCGCGTCTCCGCCATCGCCCGCCAGGCCCTCTCCTCCGGCGCCGCCACCCCCGCCGACCTCGACCGCATCGCCGCGGGCTGGCACACCTGGGCGGCTTCGCCCGACGGCTGGTTCTCCGTCCTCCACGCCGAAATCCTCTGCACGGCCTGACTCCGGACATAGCGGTCACGCCTTCTCCAGAAGGAGCCTCAACAGAACGGACCGGATATCTTTGGCGCCGGTGCGGCGAGAAGTGTCACCTGCGTTGACGGCGCCGAACGGTGAGAACCCCAGTGTCTTCTGAAGGGTCCGGGGATGCCGGGCGGCGAAGGGGGCGAAGGATCGCCGGCCGGCATCCCGTTGTCACTCCCGTGCGGAGTCCCCCGGCCTATGCCCCTGACCGGAGGATTGCGGAGACCGCACCGGATTGACGTTCATCGCGCGCCCAACCTCGCCTCTCCCGTGTACACGTTCATGGAGCTCCCGCGGACGAACCCGAGCAGCGTGAGCCCGGATTCGGCCGCGAGTTCCACGGCGAGCGAGGAGGGAGCGGAGACGGCGGCGAGCACCGGAATGCCCGCCATGACCGCTTTCTGGACCAGTTCGAAGGAGGCGCGCCCGGAGACCATCAGCGCCGTCGAGCTCAGGGGCAGCATGCCCTCCCGGAGCGCCCACCCCACGAGCTTGTCGACCGCGTTGTGCCGCCCGACGTCCTCCCGGACGCAGAGCGGATTGCCCCCGGGAGTGAACAGACCGGCCGCGTGCAGCCCGCCGGTCCGATCGAACACCCGCTGCGCGGCGCGCAGGCGATCCGGCAGTTCGGAGATCACCGAAGGATCCATCCGCACCGGATCTCCGGCCACCTCCCAGCGCGCGACCGTACGCACCGCGTCCAGGGACGCCTTCCCGCAGACCCCGCACGACGACGTCGTGTAGAAGTTGCGTTCCAGCGAGGTGGCCAGCGGCTTCACCCAGGGCGAGAGCCGTACGTCCAGGACGTTGTAGGTGTTGCGCCCGTCCTCGGTCGCGCCCGCGCAGTACCGGATGGACTCGATGTCCTGGGCGGATCCGACGGCTCCCTCGCTGACCAGGAACCCGGCCGCCAGGTCGAAGTCGTCGCCGGGCGTGCGCATCGTGATGGTCAGCGGGTTGCCGTTGAGCCTGATCTCCAGGGGCTCCTCGGCCGCCAGCACGTCCATCCTGCGGCTCTCGCCGGTCTCCCGCAGACGCAGGATCCGGCGCTGGACGGTGACCCTACCCATCGGCGGACGCTCCCACGTTCTGCACGTGCTGGAAGCCGAACCGCCCCTTGATGCAGAGGTTCCCGTGGGTCACCGGGTTGTCGTGCGGCGAGGTCACCTTGACGATCCGGTTCTCCTGGACGTGCAGGGTCAGGTTGCAGCCGACCCCGCAGTAGCTGCAGATCGTGGTGGTCTGCGTCTGCTCGTCCTCGTTCCAGGTGCCGGCCGCGCGCATGTCGAACTCGGTCTTGAACGACAGCGCCCCGGTCGGGCACACCTCCACACAGTTCCCGCAGTACACGCAGGCGGAGTCGGTGAGCGGCGCGTCGAACTCGGTGGAGATCGTCGCGTCGAAGCCGCGCCCGGAGACGGCGATGGCGAAGGAGTTCTGCCACTGGTCCCCGCAGGCGTCCACGCACTTGTAGCAGAGGATGCATTTGGAGTAGTCGCGGACATACAGCTCGTTGTCCACCTTGGCCGGTTGGGCGACGGTCGCGGCGTCGGGGCCGAACCGGTCCGGGTCGGCGCCGTACTCGTCGATCCACTCGGCGGCCCGCGGTGTGGTGGACATGTCGACCGACGACGCCAGCAGCTCGAGGACGACCTTGCGGCTGTGCCTGGCCCGTTCGGTCTCGGTGCCCACCACCATGCCGGGCTCCGCCTTGCGCGAGCAGGCGGGCGCCAGCGTCCGGGCCCCCTCGACTTCGACCACGCAGACCCGGCAGGCGTTCTTGGGGGTCAGCGTGTCGCCGTAGCAGAGCGTCGGAATGTCCTTCCCGGCCGCGGCGCACGCGTCCAGGATCGTGTCGCCCTCCGGAACCCGTACGGCCTCGCCGTCGACGGTGATCTCGACGAGCCGCCGCGGGGGGCGGAGCGGAACGGTCATGATGCCTCCTCGGCGAAGACTCCCAGCCGGTCGATGGCCGATTCGACGGCGTTCCACGCGGTCTGGCCGAGCCCGCAGATGGACGCGTCCCGCATCGCCTGCCCGACCTCGCGCAGCAGCACGAGATCCCCGGCGGACCGCCGTTTCGTCAGCCGGTGCAGCGCCTCCTCCTGCCGGACCGTCCCGACCCGGCACGGGACGCACTGCCCGCACGACTCGTCGCGGAAGAACTCGGCGATGCGCAGCAGGAACGGCGGCAGCTCCACCGTGTCGTCCAGCACCAGGATCACGCCGGAGCCGAGCGTGGCCCCGGCGGCACGGGTGCCCTCGAAGGTGAGCGGGATGTCCAGTTCGTCGCCGCGGACGAAGGCTCCGGCCGCGCCGCCGAGCAGGACCGCGCGGAGGGCGCCCGTCGCCCCGCCCGCGAGGGCGAGCAGGTCGCCGAGGGTCGCCCCGAACGGCAGCTCGTAGAGGCCGGGACGCTGGACCGTCCCCGACACGCAGAACAGTTTCGTCCCGGTCGAGCCGCCCGTGCCGACCGCCGCGTACGCCGCGGCCCCCTGCTCCAGGATCGGGAGCACGTTGACGAGCGTCTCGACGTTGTTGACCACCGTCGGCTTGCCGAACAGGCCCTTCTCCACCGGGAACGGCGGCTTGCTGCGCGGCTCGCCCCGATACCCCTCGATCGAGTTGAAGATCGCGGTTTCCTCGCCGCAGATGTACGCCCCCGCCCCGCGCCTGATCTCGATGTCGAACGCGAAGCCCTGCCCGAGGATGTCCTCCCCGAGCAGGCCGCGCGCCCGCGCGGTGGCGATCGCGTGCTCCAGCCGCCGGGTCGCCCGGGGGTACTCGCCCCGGATGTAGAGGTATCCGCGCGCGCAGCCGGTCGCGTAACCGGCGACGGTCATGGCCTCGACCAGCGCGTACGGGTCGCCTTCCATGACGACGCGGTCTTTGAACGTGCCGGGCTCGCTCTCGTCCGCGTTGCAGACGAGGTAGTGCGGCCGGTCGAACTGGCGCGCGGTGGCCTCCCACTTCCGCCCGGTCGGGAACGCGGCCCCGCCCCGCCCGACCAGGCCGGCCTCCAGCACCTCCCGGATGACCCCGCCGGGGCCGAGCTCGAAGGCCCGGCGCAGGGCGGCGTAACCGCCGGTGGCCCGGTAGTCGTCCAGGCTCGCCGGATCGACGACGCCGACCCGCCGCAGCAGCACCAGCCGGGGATCCCCGGCCTGCGGGACGGCCGCCCGGACCGGATCGTCGCCGAACACGCCGGGCACATCCGGGGTGTCCTCTTCCGGAGAGATCCAGTCGAAGGAGGAGGGGTCGGAGAAGTCGGCGTCGCCGTACACGGTGGCGGTGGGGTGCTCACCCGCCTGCAGGGCGAGCGCGGCGGGAGCCCGCTCGCACACGCCCAGGCACGGGCTCGGCTGCCACGAGGTCCCCGCCGGTCCGAGCTGGGCTTCGACGTCCCGCCGGACCTTGTCCGCGCCGCGCGCCTGGCAGGCCAGGTCGGTGCAGACGTGCAGGACCCGCGGCGGCCGGGGCTCGACGGACAACAACGAATAGAACGTGGCCACCGAGTACGCCTCGGCGGGCGGCACGCCCAACCGGCGGCAGATGTAGTCGAGCGCGCCCTCGCTGATCCAGCCCACCCGGTCGTTCACCGCGTGCAGGGCCGGCAGTAACTGGTCGCGCCGCTCCTCGGCGGGCGCGGCGGCGAACCGGAGATCGTCCTCGGTCCGGGCGCCGCCCTCCCAGCCCGTCTCCGGCTCACCGAGAAGCGCGTCCACGGCGGCGCGCTCCTCGGCGGTCGGCTCCGCGTCACGGAAGCGCAGGTCCATGCGCCCGTCACCCGGCCTTCGCGGTGACGAGCCGGTCGATCCTGACCGCGGCGGCCTTGAACTCGGCCGTGCCCGCGATCGGGCAGGTCGCCTCGATGGTCAGCGCGTTGGTGTCGACCTCGTCGGGGAAGTGCATGGTCATGAAGACCAGGCCGGGGCGCAGGCCCGGATCGATGTGGACCGGCGCGACCACCGTGCCGCGCCGCGAGGTGATCCGCACCTCCTCACCGGCGGCCACGCCCAGCCGCGCCGCGTCCTCGGGGGAGACCTCGATGTTCTCCCCCCGCCGCAGCGGCGAGGCGAACCCGGAGGACTGCACCCCGGTGTTGTAGGAGTCCAGCCGCCTGCCGGTGGTGAGCCGCAGGGGATATTCCTCGTCGAGCAGGTCCACTGGCGGCGAGTGCCTCAGCACCGCGAACGGCGCGAGCCGCCCGCGTTTGGCCGGGTCGGTCTCCCAGAGCCGCCCGTGCAGGAACGGCGGTTCGAGCGAGTCCTCCGACGGGCACGGCCACTGGATGCCCTGCAGGTCGGCCAGGCGCTGGTAGGTCATGCCCGCGTGCGCGGGGGAGAGGCTGCGGACCTCGTCCCACACCTCCTCGGCGCTCCCGTACGCCCAGTCGTGGCCGAGCCGGCGGGCCAGCTCGCACAGGATCCAGATGTCGTCGCGGGCCTCGCCCGGCGGGACGAGCGCCTTGCGGACCCGCTGCACCCGGCGCTCGCTGTTGGTGAAGGTGCCGTCGCTCTCGCACCAGGCCGCCCCGGCGGGCAGCACCACGTCGGCCATCTGCGCCGTCTTGGTGAGGAAGATGTCCTGCACCACCAGGTGGTCGAGCATGCTCAGCCGCTTGATGCAGCTCAGCGAGTCGGCCTCCGACTGCACGGGGTTCTCCCCGATGAGGTAGCAGGTGGTGATCTCTCCCTCGGCCATGCCCTCCAGCATCTCGGTCAGATTCCGCCCGTACCGCGGCTGGATGGGCGTCTGCCAGGCCGCCTCGAAACGGGCCCGGATCTCCGGGTCCAGGATGTCCTGGAAACCGGGCAGCCGGTTGGGGATGGCGCCCATGTCGCCGCCGCCCTGCACGTTGTTCTGCCCGCGCAGCGGCGAGAGCCCGGACCCGTAGCGGCCGACATGGCCGGTCAGCAGGGACAGGTTGATCAGCGCCCGGACGTTGTCGGTGGCGTTGTGGTGCTCGGTGATGCCCAGCGTCCAGCAGAGCTGGGCCCGGTCTGCCGTCGCGTACGCGTGCGCGAGCTCGCGGATCGCGGCGGCCGGCACGCCGGTGACCTGCTCGGCCACGGTCAGCGTCCACGGCTCCACGGAGGCCGCGAATTCCTCGAAGCCCTCGGTGGCCCGCTCGATGAACACCGTGTTGTGCAGCCCGGCGTGGATGATCTCCCGGGCCACCGCGTGGGCCAGCGGGATGTCGGTGCCCACGTTCAGCCCCAGCCAGCGGTCCGCCCACTCGGCCGTCCCGGTCCGCCGCGGGTCCACGGCGAACATCCGGGCCCCCTTGCGGATGCCCTTCAACACATGCTGGAAGAAGATCGGATGGGCGTTCCGCGCCGCGGAGCCCCACATGAGGATGACGTCGGCGTCCTCCACCTCCTGATAGGAGGAGGTGCCGCCGCCGCTGCCGAACGCCGCCGAGAGGCCGGCGACGCTCGGCGCGTGACAGGTGCGGTTGCACGAGTCCACATTGTTGGTGCCCATCACCACCCGGGTGAACTTCTGGCCCACATAGTTCATCTCGTTGGTGGAGCGGGCGCACGACAACATGGCGAACGCGTCGGGACCATGCGCGGCCACATTGCGCCGGAAGCCCTCGGCGGCCCGGTCGAGCGCCTCCTCCCAGGTCGCCCGGCGGAGCTCGCCGTTCTCCCTGACCAGGGGATGGGTCAGCCGTTCGTAGTGTTGCTCGGCACGGTTCCTCTTCTTCATGGCCCAATCCCTTCCAGAATTGTTCGCAGCGAAGATTGTATACAGCCTACGGTATTCTCGGTCACGCCGAAGGCACAAGCCTGACCTGCTCGTCCAGCAGGTCGGTGACCGCGTGCACCGCGCGCAGGGTCGGCACCGAGGCGCCGGTCAGATCCGCCAGCTCCACCACGGCGGCCAGCAGCACGTCGAGTTCGAGGGGTTTGCCCTTCTCCAGGTCCTGCAGCGTCGAGGTCTTGTGCTCCCCGGCCCGCTCGGCCCCGGCCAGCCGGCGTTCGATGGAGATGCGCGGATCGCAGCCGACCCGCCGGGCCACCTCGACCGTTTCGCGCATCATCGTCACGACGACCTCGCGCGTGCTGCGGTGCCGGCAGATGCCCGCCATGGTGGCCCGGGTCAGCGCGCTGATCGGGTTGAAGGCGACGTTGCCCATCAGCTTCACCCAGATGTCGTGCCGCAGGTCGGCCTCGACCGGGCATTTCAGGTCGCCCGCGATCATGGCCTCGCTCAGCTCGACGCAGCGCGGCGACAGCTCGCCGCTGGGCTCCCCGATGGAGAACCGGGTGCCCTCCAGGTGGCGGATCACGCCGGGCTCCTCGATCTCCGTCGCCGCGTAGACCACGCATCCGATGGCCCGCTCCAGCGGCAGCGCGGCCGTGACCGCCCCGCCCGGGTCCACACTCTCGATCCGATACCCCTCGTACGGCCCCGCGAGCCGGTGGAAGTACCACCACGGGATGCCGTTCTGGGCGGCGACGATGGACGTCCTCTCGTGCAGCAGTGGCTTGATCATCTCTCCGGCCGCGGCGTAGGAGTTGGCCTTCAGACCCAGGAAGACATGGTCGACCGGTCCTATTTCGCGGGGATCGTCGGTGGTGTACGGATGGGCGGTGAAGTCCCCGCGCGGGCTGAGCACGCGCACGCCGGACCTCCGCATGACCGCGAGGTGCTCCCCGCGGGCGATGAGATGCACCTCGACGCCGGCGCGATGCAGGGCGGCCCCCACATACGCGCCGATGGCGCCGGCGCCAAGAACAGCGACCTTCACAAGCAAGCTCCGTTCTCGCGTCGACCGTGCATTCGGTATACAGTATGGAAAGTTTTGAGGTCAAGGAGTCGCCATGACTGTCGTGTCCGGCGTCCGGCCCGTGCGCGCCGACGTGCCCTGGGACCGGGCGCGCCGCGTCGCCTACCGCGCCGCCGCCCCGCTCCCCGCCGCCGACCTGCCCTTTTCGGGGGCGTACGGGGCGCGCCTGGCCGAACCGCTGCGCGCCCTGATCCCGCTGCCGCGCGACGACGTGGCCGCGATGGACGGCTACGCCGTGGCCGGCCGGCCGCCGTGGCGGGTGGTGGGCCGGGTGCTGGCGGGCGGCTCGCCGTACGGGGGGACGTTGCGGTCCGGCACCGCCGTGGAGATCGGCACGGGGGCTCCGGTCCCGGTGGGCGCCGAGGCGGTGCTGCCGTACGAGGCGTCCACCGGCGTGGACGGCGTGGTGTTCGGCGAGATCGAGCCGGGACGGCACATCCGGCGGCGGGGTGAGGACTGCGCGAGGGGCGAGCCCCTGCTGGCCGCGGGCACCCTGGTCACGCCGGTCGTGCTCGGGCTCGCCGCCGCGCTCGGCCATGATCTCCTGCGGGTCCGGCCGCGCCCGGTGGCGGAGGTCCTGGTCACCGGGGACGAGGTGGTGCGCGCGGGGGTTCCCGGTCCCGGCCGGGTGCGGGACGCCGTCGGCCCGATGCTGCCCGGCCTGATCGCGTGGGCGGGCGGGGAGGCGCTGCCGTCCCGCTACCTGCCCGACGGGGAGCGCGTGCTGGCCAGGGCCCTCGACGACGGCGCCGGTGACGTGGTGGTCGTGTGCGGGGCATCCTCGCGCGGGCCGGCCGATCATCTGCGGGACGTGCTGGCGGCGGCCGGGGCGACGGTCCTGGTCGACGGCGTCGCGGTCCGTCCCGGGCATCCGCAGCTGCTGGCCAGGCTCCCCGACGGGCGGCTGCTGGTCGGCCTGCCCGGCAATCCGTTCGCGGCGCTGGCGGCGGCGCTGACGCTGCTGGCGCCGGTGCTGCGCGCGCTGGGCGGGCGCGCCGAGGCGGTGGGGGAGCACTCCGCGCTGGCCGTGCCCGTGGCCGCGCATCCCGCCGACACCCGGCTGGTGGCGGTCCGGCGGTCGGCGCGCGGCGCCGTGCCGACCGGCCACGACCGGCCGGGATCCCTGCGCGGCCCGGCGCTGGCCGACGCGCTGGCCGTGCTCCCGCCCGGCTGGGCCGGCGGCCCGGTCGAGCTGCTGGCCCTGCCGGTGGAGCCCGGTCCGAGCGAGTAGGCCGAAACCTCTGGACATCCCAGGGACAGGAGGGTAACCATGGTCCTCATACGGTATGCAGTATGGCGTAGACATGAAGCACAACGTCTCCCGGAAGGACGACACAGATGACGGAGCCAGTGGCGCAGGCAGCGGACGCGCCGGAAACGATCTCCGGCGGCCACCTGGTGGCGAAGGCCCTGAAGGCGGAGGGGATCGACGTGATCTTCACGCTCTGCGGCGGCCACATCATCGACATCTACGACGGCTGCGTGGACGAGGGCATCGAGGTCATCGACGTCCGGCACGAGCAGGTGGCCGCGCACGCCGCTGACGGCTACGCGCGGATCACCGGGAAACCCGGGTGCGCGGTGGTCACGGCCGGGCCCGGCACGACCGACGCGGTGACCGGTGTGGCCAACGCTTTCCGCGCGGAGAGCCCGATGCTGCTCATCGGCGGCCAGGGCGCCCTCAGCCAGCACAAGATGGGCTCGCTGCAGGACCTGCCGCACGTGGACATGATGACCCCCATCACCAAGTTCGCGGCCACGGTCCCGGGCACGGAACGGGTGGCCGACATCGTGTCGATGGCGTTCCGTGAGTGCTACCACGGCGCGCCGGGGCCGTCTTTCCTGGAGATCCCGCGGGACGTGCTGGACGCGTCGGTGCCCGTGGCCAAGGCCAGGATTCCGGAGGCCGGGCGGTATCGGGCGTCCACCCGGCAGGCCGGCGACCCCGCGGCCATCGAGCGCCTGGCCGACCTGCTCGTGCACTCCGAGAAGCCGTGCGTGCTGCTGGGCAGCCAGGTGTGGACGTGCCGGGCCACCGACGACGCGATCGACTTCGTGCGGGCGCTCAACGTCCCGGCGTACATGAACGGATCCGGGCGCGGCACGCTGCCGCCCGGCGACCCGCACCACTTCCAGCTGTCGCGGCGCTACGCGTTCACCGAGGCCGACCTGATCATCATCGTCGGCACGCCGTTCGACTTCCGGATGGGATACGGCAAGCGCCTGTCCAAGTCCGCCACCGTGGTGCAGATCGACCTCGACTACCGCACGGTCGGCAAGAACCGCGACATCGACCTGGGCATCGTCGGCGACGCCGGGCTCATCCTGTCCGCCGCCGCGCAGGCCGCCTCCGGACGGGTGGACAACGGCGCGGCCCGCCGCAAGGAATGGCTGGAGGAGCTGCGCGCGGTCGAGACCAAGGCGTACCAGAGCCGACTGCCCCGCCAGCTCTCCGACGCCCAGCCCATCGACCCCTACCGCCTGGTCCACGAGATCAACGAGTTCCTCACCGAGGACACCATCTACATCGGCGACGGCGGCGACATCGTCACCTTCTCCGGGCAGGTCGTGCAGCCCAAGTCGCCCGGCCACTGGATGGACCCGGGCCCGCTGGGCACCCTCGGCGTCGGCGTCGCGTTCGCCATGGCCGCCAAGTACGCGCGCCCCGACAAGGAGGTGCTCTGCCTCTTCGGCGACGGCGCCTTCAGCCTCACCGGGTGGGACTTCGAGACCATGGTCCGCTTCGACCTGCCGTTCATCGGCGTCATCGGCAACAACTCCTCGATGAACCAGATCCGCTACGGCCAGGCCGCCAAGTACGGCGACGCCCGCGGCCGGGTCGGCAACACCCTCGGCGACGTGCGCTACGACGAGTTCGCCCGGATGCTGGGCGGCCACGGCGAGGAGGTCAGGGACCCGGCGGAGATCCGGCCCGCGCTGGAGCGCGCCCGCGAGTCCGGCAAGCCCGCGCTGATCAACGTATGGGTCGATCCGGATGTGTACGCCCCCGGAACCATGAACCAGACGATGTACAAGTAACGGAGGACCGGCATGGGAAAGGCTCTGGAGGGCGTCCGCGTCCTCGACATGACCCACGTGCAGTCCGGCCCGTCCTGCACCCAGCTGCTCGGCTGGCTCGGCGCCGACGTCGTCAAGCTGGAGGCCCCCAGCGGCGACATCACCCGGCAGCAGCTGCGTGACGTGCCTGGCGTCGACAGCCTCTACTTCACGATGCTCAACTGCAACAAGCGCAGCATCACCCTCAACATGAAGAGCGCGCGCGGCAAGGAGCTGTTCACCGGCCTGGTCAAGGAGGCCGACATCCTGGTCGAGAACTTCGGCCCCGGCGCCGTCGACCGGATGGGCTTCACCTGGGAGCGCCTGCAGGAGCTCAACCCCCGCCTGGTGTACGCGTCGATCAAGGGCTTCGGCCCGGGACGCTACGCGGACTTCAAGGCGTACGAGGTGATCGCCCAGGCGATGGGCGGATCGATGTCCACCACCGGTTTCGAGGACGGCCCGCCGCTGGCCACCGGCGCCCAGATCGGCGACTCCGGCACCGGCGTGCACGCCGTGGCCGGCATCCTGGCCGCCCTCTACCAGCGCGGGCAGACCGGCCGCGGCCAGCGGGTCCAGGTGGCCATGCAGCACGCGGTGCTCAACCTGTGCCGGGTCAAGCTGCGCGACCAGCAGCGGCTGGCGCACGGCCCGCTCCGGGAGTACCCGAACGAGATGTTCGGCACGGAGGTGCCCCGGTCGGGCAACGCCTCCGGCGGCGGCCAGCCCGGCTGGGCGGTGCGCTGCTCGCCCGGCGGGCCGAACGACTACATCTACGTCATCGTGCAGCCGGTGGGCTGGCGCCCGCTGTCGGCGATCATCGGCCGCCCGGAGCTGGCGGAGGACCCCGAGTGGGCCACCCCGGAGGCGCGGCTGCCCAAGCTCGACAAGATGTTCCAGCTCATCGAGGAGTGGAGCATCCAGCACGACAAGTGGACGGTGCTGGACCGGCTGAACGCGCAGAACATCCCGTGCGGGCCGATCCTGTCCACCCGTGAGCTCGTCGAGGACGAGTCGCTGCGCGCCGAGGGCGCGGTCGTCACCGTCGAGCACCCCGAGCGCGGGTCCTTCGTCACCGTCGGCAGCCCGCTCCACCTCTCCGACTCCCCGGTCGAGGTGACCACGCCGCCCCTGCTCGGCGAGCACAACCAGGAGATCTACGCCGGGCTCGGCGTCACCCCAGAAGAGCTGGCCCAGCTCAAGAGAGACGGAGTTGTCTGAGATGTCGAACGAGGTTGGAGAGATCCTCGAAAAGGCCAAGGCCGAGGGCCGGCTGGCGCTGACCGCCCCCGAGGGCAAGCGCATCTGCGACGCGTACGGGATCGCCACCCCCGGTGAGGGCGTGGCCACCTCCGCCGAGCAGGCCGCCGCCCTGGCCGGGGAGATCGGCTTCCCGGTCGTATTGAAGATCGTCTCCCCGGACATCCTGCACAAGACCGAGGCGGGCGGCGTGCTCGTCGGCCTGGCCACCCCCGACGCGGTCCGGTCCGGCTACGACCAGATCATGGCCGCGGCCCGGGCGTACGATGCGGACGCCGTCATCGACGGCGTGCAGGTCCAGCAGATGGTCGGCGGCGGCCACGAGGTGATCATCGGTGCGGTGACCGATCCCACCTTCGGCAAAGTCGTGGCCTTCGGTCTGGGCGGCGTCCTGGTTGAGGTCCTTAAGGATGTGACCTTCCGACTTGCCCCAGTTTCGGGTGATGATGCACTCGGGATGCTGGATGACATCAAAGCGGCGGAAGTGCTGCGCGGGGCGCGGGGGGCCGAGCCGGCCGACCGCGACGCGCTCGCTGCCATGATCGAGCGTGTCGCCGCCCTGGTGGCCGACCATCCCGAGATCGCCGAGGTCGACCTCAACCCGGTCTTCGCCGGGCCGGACGGGGCGGTCGCCGCCGACGTGCGGATCCTGCTCGCCGCCGAGACCCCCGAGCAGCCGGCGCGGCTGACCCGGGAGGAGATCCTCGCCTCGATGAACCGCATCTTCAAGCCGCGCGCGGTGGCCGTCATCGGCGCCTCCGCGGAGACCGGGAAGATCGGCAACTCGGTGATGCGGAACCTCATCAACGGCGGCTACCGGGGCCGGATCTACCCGATCAACCCGAAGGCCACCGAGATCCTCGGGCTGCCCGCCTACCCGAACCTGGCGGCCGTGCCCGGCGAGGTCGACGTGGCCGTGTTCGCCATCCCCGCCCAATTCGTGCCCGGGGCCCTGGAGGACGCGGGCAACAAGGGGGTGGCCGGGGCCATCATGATCCCGTCCGGGTTCGCGGAGACCGGCAACGTCGAGGGCCAGCAGGAGATCGTCGAGATCGCCCGCAGGCACGGGGTGCGCATGCTCGGCCCCAACATCTACGGGTACTACTACACGCCGGAGAACCTCTGCGCGACCTTCTGCACGCCGTACGACGTGCGCGGCAGTGTGGCGCTGACCTCGCAGAGCGGCGGCATCGGGATGGCCATCTTAGGCTTCAGCCGGAGCACCAGGATGGGCGTGTCCGCGATCGTCGGCGTCGGCAACAAGGCCGACGTGGACGAGGACGATCTGCTCACCTTCTTCGAGCAGGACGACAACACCCGCCTCGTCGCCATGCACCTGGAGGACCTCAAGGACGGGCGCGGCTTCGTCGAGGCCGCCCGCCGCATGGTGAAGAACAAGCCGGTGGTCGTGCTCAAGGCTGGCCGGACCGCCATGGGCGCCCGCGCCGCCGGGTCCCACACCGGCGCGCTCGCCGGCGACGACAAGGTATACGACGACATCCTGCGCCAGGCCGGCGTGGTCCGTGCCCCCGGACTGAACGAGATGCTGGAGTACGCGCGCGCCCTTCCGCTCATGCCCACGCCCAAGGGTGAGAACGTCGTCATCATCACCGGCGCCGGCGGCTCGGGAGTGCTGCTCTCCGACGCGTGCGTGGACAACGGGCTCACCCTGATGGAGATCCCGCCCGACCTGGACGAGGCGTTCCGCGCGTACATCCCGCCGTTCGGGGCGGCCGGCAATCCGATCGACATCACGGGCGGCGAGCCGCCCAGCACCTATGAGAACACCCTCAGGCTCGGCCTGACCGACCCCCGGATCCACGCCCTGGTGCTCGGCTACTGGCACACCATCGTCACCCCGCCGATGGTCTTCGCCGAGCTGGTCTCCAAGGTCGTGGCCGAGGAGCGGGCCAGGGGCAACGAGAAGCCGGTCGTGGCGTCGCTGGCCGGTGACGTCGAAGTCGAGGAGGCGTGCGAATACCTCTTCGACCACGGTGTCATCGCCTATCCGTACACCACGGAAAGGCCGGTGGCGGTGCTCGGCGCGAAATACCGCTGGGCCCGGGCGGCCGGCTTACTGAGCGGCTGACCAGGCGAGGGGGGCCGCACCAAGCGAGGGGGCGAATCGGGGACAGGCGGGATCAACCAAACTCCCGAGGAGGTCCATACGTGGACACGTCAAGAACACCGGCGACCGAGCACACGGCTGCCCCAGCGGATCAAGAAGAACGAGTATGGCGGGCGGGCAAGCTGGAGCCGATGCCCATCCGCACGCTGCCCGACGCGCCCCCGTCGGTGCACATCCTCGGGCCCACCGTGTTCCTCGTCGCGCTCGGCGTGGGCATGGGCGAGTCCTACATGTGGCCCCGGCTGGTCCTGCTCTTCGGGCCGGAGATCAGATGGCTGTTCCTCATCGGCGTCACCCTCCAGGCCGTCGTCATGCTGGAGATGGCGCGGTACGCGATGGCCACCGGAGAGAGCATCTTCTTCGGCGCGGCCCGGGTCTTCAAGCCGCTGATGTGGTTCTTCTTCGTCGTCGCCATCCTGGTCTACATCTGGCCAGGCCACCTGTCGGCGGGCGCGGCGGCGTTCGAGGAGATAACAGGAATCCCATGGACGGTCACGGCCGTGGTCGGATTACTTTTAGTCGGGGTGGTCTTCAGCCTCGCCAAGGTGATCTACAGCTTCCTGGAGAGCGTGCTCTCGATCCTGATCGGCACGCTCGTGGTGAGCACCGCGGTCGTGGCGGCCATGGTCGGCACCTGGAGCGACGTGGTGAACACCATCACGGGCATGTTCTCCTTCGGCTACCTGCCGTCCGAGGCCATGTCGGCGGCCTGGTTCCCGGTCATCGTCGGCTCCATCGCCTTCGCCGGCCCGTCGGGCATGCAGCAGATGTGGTACACGCTGCACCTGCGCGACTCCGGCGCCGGCATGGGCTCGCACATCCCGCAGATCCGCGGACTCCGGCACGCCGGTGAGGAAGAGGCCATGCCGTCGCGCGGCTTCATGTTCGACACCGAGAACCCGGAGGAGATGCGCAAGTGGAAGGGCTGGCGGCGCTGGGTCACCTTCGACGCGCTGCTGCTCTTCTGGGGCATCACGATGCTCGTGACGATCTCGTTCACCGTGATCGCCCAGGCCGCGGCCAGGAACACCCCCGGCGTCAAGGACGTCATCGAGAACGGCGAGCGGGAGGCTGCGCTCAACGCCATGGCGGACTCCTTCGCCTCGGCGGGCAGCTCCGTCCTGGGCGTCGTCTTCCTCGGCTTCATCGCCCTGATCGGCATGAACGCCACCCTCGGCCTGTTCGACTCCTTCTCCCGCGGCCAGGCCGACATGACCTACCACTTCGTACGCGGCGCCAAGCGGCTGCGCATGTCGCACCTCTACGCCGCGTTCCTGTGGGGCGTCATCGCCTTCGGCATCCTCATCCTGCTGTTCGGCCCCGCCGACGGGCCCAGCGGCATCCTCGACACGCTGGCGTTCCTGTCCACGTTCGCGATGGGCGCGTACTGCGTGACGCTGCTGCTGGTGAACAACCGGATGCTGCCCAAACCCATCCGGCCCAAGATCTGGACGAACTTGATCATCGGCTTCGGCGCGGTGTTCTACCTCGGCATGCTGCTCTACAGCCTGTTCGCGTTCGGCGTGGTAGTGGGCTGACATGGCGCCTGGACGATCATTCGGACGACACTACGCGGAACTCGCGCTCCCGGGGCTGTCGATCGGAGTCGTCGCCGGCGCCATGGCCGGTGGGCTGACCCTCCTCGCGGGGCAGTCCACCGGCTGGGCCGCCGTCTCGGCGCTCGCCCTCGCCCTCCCGCTCGGCCTCCTCGGCGGGGCGTACGGCACGCTGCTCGGGCCCCGCTTGTTCGGCGGCAGGTTCAGCGGCCTGTTCCGGCCGGGCGTCTTCGCGCCGGCCGGCGTCTTCTGGCTCATCTCCTTCCCCCTGGCCCGGCTGTTCCAGGAGACGGTCGCCGGCCTCGTCCTGCACGGGCAGGTGTACCTGTCCGGCGGCGTGGGCGGCTTCCTCGCCTACCAGGCCATGGTCAGCCTCGGCTTCGCGATCGGCTTCCTCTGGCTGCACGAGCGCTTCATGCCGCAGTGGCTGATGCGGGTGGCCCCCCACAACCCCGAAGCGGCCCTGCTGCTCCGGCGGTACGTGGAACACGCCGCGACCCTGTCACGCGCCCGTGACCGGCGGCGGGCCAAGACGAAGAAAGGGGTTCGATGAACCTGCCCACCTGGGTGTGGCTCGTCACGATCGGCGCGTTCGCCCTCGTGCTGGCCTTCGACTTTTTTCTGGTCGCGCGCAACCCGCGCGAGCCGTCCTTTCGCGAATGCACGTGGTGGGTGCTCTTCTACGTGGGACTCGCGGCGGCGTTCGGCGGCGGGTTGCTGCTCCTGGCCGGGCCCGCCCGAGGCGGCGAGTTCTTCGCCGGCTGGATCACCGAGTACTCGCTCAGCATGGACAACCTGTTCGTCTTCCTCCTGATCATGAGCCGCTTCTCGGTGCCCCGGGAGTACCGGCAGAAGGTGCTGCTGATCGGCATCGTGATCGCGCTGGTCATGCGCGGCATCTTCATCGCGGCCGGCGCCGAGGCCGTGGCCAGGTTCGACTGGCTGTTCTACGTGTTCGGCGCGTTCCTGGTCTACACGGCGTGGAAGCTCATCGGACATGAGGAGGAGGAAGCCGAGTTCTCCGAGAACGTCGCCATCCGTGCCGTACGGCGGGTGCTGCCCGCCACGGACGTCTACCACGGGGCGAAACTCACGGTTCAGGTCGCGGGCCGGCGGCTGGTCACGCCGATGCTCATCGTCATGGTGGCCATCGGGACGACGGACCTGCTGTTCGCCCTGGACTCGATTCCGGCGATCTTCGGATTGACCCGGGAGCCGTACCTGGTGTTCACGGCCAACGTGTTCGCGCTGATGGGCCTGCGCCAGTTGTTCTTCCTGATCGGAGGGCTGCTGGATCGGCTGGTCTACCTCAGCAAGGGCCTGTCGATCGTGCTCGCCTTCATCGGCGTCAAACTCATCCTGGAAGCCCTCAACCACGACGGCGTCTCCTGGGCGCCGGAGGTGCCGATCGCGGTATCCCTGGGCGTCATCGTCGGCACCCTCGCCCTGACCACGATCGCCAGCCTCGTCAAGTCCCGCTCCGACGCCCGTCGCGCGGCGGCCACCCCTCCCCGCGAACCCGCCGAAGTCGACACCTGACCCCTTTCCGCACACCCACCCCTGGCGGGCGGCCCTCACCCGGACCGCCCGCCAGCCCGCATCCCCACCCACGTACGGGCGACTGGCAGCCGACGAGGCCATCCGCGCCAGGAGTTCCCCGTCTCAGCTCTTTAAAGATCAAGCTAATAGCGCCTAGTGCGGTGACCACGAACCTTGGCCGGGTCGAAGTGGCTCCGCGATCTCAAGAATCGCGGCGCCCCGAGCCGGTGAACGTCACTGGACACCGCACTAGCCGAATGGGCCGATCTCTCTTGGCGCTGGTGTGGCGAGAGGCGGCACCGGCGTAAACGGCGCCGGATAACGGTGAGAACCCCGGCGTCTGGTCCATTCACCACTCCGCGGGCGAAGTTACGACCCTCTCGCGCTCTGTGGCTCCAGGAATGGCAGGAACCGTCTCGCGCGGATCATTTCATGGGGAATAGATGAGAAGCCGCGCGCGGAACGCCCTTCGCGCGGGAATGGATGTGATGCGTCTCGGAATTTTCGGGCGGAGTGGAGGTCTCGGCTACGCGCAATGTGGACCCGGCGCCGAGCGGATCCCTATGGAGGGGTTCTCGATCGCCGGAGTCCCAATTGCGGACTTCTGCGTTCAGGGCGACAGCGGGATGGACCGCACGACAGACGGCCGGTTCTTCTCTGCGTTGGTCGTGCGAGAAGGACAGACAGGCGACCGGCATCGGCCGCGGGGTGCGGCTGATGTGAGTGTTCGGAGGCGAGTCCCTGGTGGCCGGGTGCCCTGGGCTGGGTCGCAGACGGAGCCGGTCCTGGCGGGACGGTCGCCGGGGGAGCCGGTTGGGGGTCGCGCGCGGTGGCCGCGGCGGGCGTTGGTCCGGCTCTGACCCTGCTGTTTCGTGCTGCTCTGTAGTGCCCTGTGGTGCTCCGTGCTGTTCCGTGTGCTCTGTCGTGCTGTGCGGAGTGCCATCTCCGCGTGTGCTGGATCAGCGTGGATGGGCTGGTCCGGGGATGGGCGGCCGGTCTAGCGGGAGTGGTGCTCGCCGGAACGATCGGCCGGGGTGGTGGCGGGGTGTTCGGCGGCCCAGCGGCGCAGGTGCCGCTCGGCCTCGTGGGCGGAGTAGTAGTTGCGCATCGCGGTCGCCAGCCCCAGGCCGATCGGCCTGCCGTCGGCGGTGCCGGTTCTGGGTCTGTCGCGGAGGCCGCGGAGCCGGTTCAGAAACGCCTTCATGGAGGTCACCTCCTTTCGGTTTCATCCTCTACCCGGCGTGTTTCAAGGAAACGGGCGGCCGATGAAAGTCGTGTCAACTGTTGGCCGCGGCGCGCGGACGGCGCCGCCGGACCGGAGTGGAGACGCTCTCCTCGCCCTGGCCGGCCCGCTGCTCCAGGTAGGAGTGCCGGGTGTGCTCGGTGTGGCGGCGCATGATCTCGCCCGCCAGGTCCTCGTCGCCGTCCGCGATCGCGTCGATGAGCGCGGTGTGCTCCTCCCAGGACGCCCGCCCACGCTGGCGCGCGACCGGCGTGTGGTACCACCGGACCCGCCGCGCGACCTGGGCGGTCAGCTCGGCCAGGACCTGGTTGCCGGAAAGCGCCGTCACCGCGGCGTGCAGCTCGGAGTTGGCGGCCACGGCGCCGTCCACGTCGTCGGCCTCGAACGCGGCCAGGCCGCGGGCGCACAACATGCGCAGGTGGGCCACGCCGGGCTCGTCGGAGTTGCGGGCGGCCAGGCGGGCCGACTCGGTCTCCAGCAGCGTGCGCACGGCCAGCAGCTGGTCGGCCTCGGCGACCGTGGGGGCGTGCACGAACGCGCCGTGACCAGGCCGAAGGTCCACCCATCCCTCCCCGCTCAGCAGCTGGAGCGCCTCGCGGACGGGCTGGCGCGAAACCCCCAGGATGTCGGCCAGCTCGTTCTCGACCAGATGCTGGCCGGGCTCCAGATTTCCGACGATGATGAGCTCGAGAATCGCTTCGAACACACTTTCCCTGAGCGTCGTGGGCCGGGTGATTTTCGCAGTGGCTCCCTGGTTCGCGAGCATCTTTCTCAACTCCAGAATGGGCGGCATATCGCCGAAAAGTCTGACGTCTAAATGTTTGTCGTCGACTGCCTACAGCATACATTCTTGTCAGTGCACTCTGAGGTGAGATCGATCACAGCGCGCTGCTGGGGAGGGTCGCGGGCAATCCGGGCCTGCGCAGCAGCCCGCAAAAACCCACCGCCGCGATCGCCATAGCGGCCGCGACGAGGAACGCCGCGACGATGTCCGCCGATCCCCAGATTGCCAGTCCGACTCCCGCGGATCCGGCGACGGCCTTCGCGGAGTAGACCACCCCGTGAATGCCGGACATGCGCTCATCACCGAAATATTCACGCACCAGCGACGCGATCAGCGGATAGCACGCCCCACTCCCGAGCCCCGCCAGAACCACCCCGACCAGAGCCAGAACCCCCGCCCCGACCCCGATGCCCGTTCCGCCCCCCAAGCCCGCCGCGGCCTCGATCCCCGCCCCGAGCCCGGCCGCGCCGGCCTCGAAATCCGTGCCGGCGTGCAACCCCGTGCCGGCTCCGATTCTTGCCGCGGCCTCGACGCCTGTGCCGACGCTGATCTCGGTCGCGTGTGACCCGGTGATGGACATCGCTTCCGCGGACGCCGTGATGCCGGTGCCGGCGGAAGAGGCGAGCCAAGCCGCGGGCTGGGTCGCCCAGGCTGCCCCGGTCCGGGCTGTCAGTGCGGCCAAGGCCAGGAGGGCCTGCCCCGCGCCCAGGGACAGGAGCACGAGTGAGAGCACCCGGGGCCGGCCGAACCGCTCCGCGAGCAGGACCGCACCCGACCGTCCCGCGCCGTTGAGCAGCAGCAAGAGGGCGATGAGCCCGGCGACGACCGGGGCTCCGGCGTCGAGTGTGACCGCCAGGGCGATGACGTTGAAGATCCCGATCGCCCCCGCGACCACCAGGATCGACGCCAGGACCGCCAGGCAGCGGGTCCGGGCCGCCTCGCCGAGCGAGAACTGGCGCGCCGCCCGGGGCTGTCGGTGCAGAACCGACCGGTCCAGCGCCCAGGCACAAGGATCCACCTCCGGCGGCCACCACAACGACGGCGGGGTACGCACCAGCGAGGCCGCCGCGGCCGTCACGGCCACGGCCACCCCGGCCGCGACCAGGAACGCCGGGCCGACCAGCTCGTGGTCCAGGCCGACAGCCACGGCCAGCGGAATCGTCCCGTACGCGAAGGCGCCGGTCACGAGGCTGACGCGGATGGCCGGGCGGTCCGGATACCAGCGGGCGACCGTCTGGGTGCAGGCGCCGTACACCAGGCCGGCGCCGATGCCGCCGAGCAGGCCGTACCCGACGATCAGGATGGGGAGGGCCGTGGGGGAGCCGGGCAGGCTGGGGGAGGGGCCGGTCGCGGCGGCGACGGTGAGCAGGGCCGCACCGGACAGGAGCGCGCCGAGACGGAGCGCGGAGCCGGCCTGGAGGCGGCCGCGCGACAGCAGGATCGCGGTGGCGAGGGCCGCGAGCGCCTGGCAGGCCAGCCACACCGCGAGCGGGACGAGGGAGGCCGCCAGCGGCAGGCCCTGGGCCTCGGCGAGGCGCGGGGCCACGGCGGCGTAGCCGTACTGCATGGGGGCGATGGCGGCCATGGCCGCCCAGGCCGCCCCCAGCATCCACGAGCGGGGACGGGGGAGCAGTTCGGTGGCGGAGGGGCCGACGAGGTAGATCCTGCCGCGCCAGTCACGGACCTCGATTGCATTCTGCATACTGTATGGGATATCCCAGGTACCGTTCCGCTGTCCAGGGCTGGACGAGTCAGATGCCATACGGTATACCGTCTACAGGAACCGGTTGAGGAGGGCCCGATGGATCTGTACGAGCATCAGGCGAAGGAGCTGTTCGCCCGGCACGGAGTCCCGATTCCCGGGGGTGCGGTGGCGACCACGCCGGAGGAGGCCGGTGCCATCGCGGCGGAGCTGGCCATGCCGGTGGTCGTGAAGGCGCAGGTCAAGGTCGGCGGGCGGGGGAAGGCGGGCGGCATCAAGGTCGCGCCGGGCCCGGCCACGGCCGAGGAGGAGGCGCGCGCGATCCTCGGAATGGACATCAAAGGCCATATCGCCCGCAGTGTGCTGGTCGAACCGGCCACCGTGCTGTTAGAGGAGTACTACGCGGCGTTCCTCGTCGACCGCGCGAACGGCGCCTTCCTCGCGATGGCCTCCGCCCAGGGCGGCATGGACATCGAGGAGGTCGCGGCCACCAGTCCGGAGGCCCTGCTGCGGCTCCCCATCGACCCGCTCACCGGCGTGGACCAGCGGACCGCGCGGCTGATCGCCGAGGGGGCCGGGCTGCCCGAGGAGGTCCGGAAGGAGATCGCCGACGTCCTGGTCCGGCTCTGGCGGGTCATGGTCGAGGAGGACGCGGTCCTCGTCGAGGTCAACCCCCTCGCGCGTACGGCCGACGGCCGCGTGATCGCCCTGGACGGCAAGGTCACCCTCGACGAGAACGCCGCCTTCCGGCACGCCGCCCCGGACGCGGAAGCGGTGGAAGGCGACGATCTGGAGAGCCGGGCCAAGGCCAAGGGGCTCAACTACGTGAAGCTCGACGGCGAGGTCGGCGTGATCGGCAACGGCGCCGGGCTGGTGATGAGCACGCTCGACGTGGTCGCCCAGGCGGGGGCCAGGCCCGCGAACTTCCTCGACATCGGCGGCGGCGCGTCCGCCCAGGTCATGGCCGACGGGCTGGGGATCATCCTGTCCGACCCTGACGTCAAGTCGGTCCTGGTCAACGTCTTCGGCGGGATCACCGCCTGCGACGCGGTGGCGGACGGGATCGTCGCGGCGCTCGACTCGCTCGGGGAGCGCGGCCACGGGCACCCCATCGTCGTCCGGCTGGACGGCAACAACGCGGAGGCGGGCCGGCTGATCCTCAGCCAGGCCGCGCATCCCTCCGTCCGGCAGGTCCCGACCATGGACGGCGCCGCGGAAGAGGCGGCCCGGCTGGCCCGTTCGGCTGCGTGAGGAGCGGTAACGATGGCGATCTTCCTGACCAAAGACAGCAGAGTGCTCGTGCAGGGCATGACCGGCGCCGAGGGAAGCCGGCACACGGCGCGCATGGTGGCCGCGGGGACCACGGTGGTGGCGGGGGTGACCCCGGGCAAGGGCGGCTCCAGCCACAACGGCATTCCGGTCTTCTCCGGCGTGGGCGAGGCGATGGAGGCGACGGGCGCGGACGTCTCGGTGGTCTTCGTACCGCCCAGGTTCGCCAAGAACGCCGTGCTGGAGGCGGTGGAGGCCGGCATCGGGCTCTGCGTCGTCATCACGGAGGGCATCCCCGTGCACGACTCGCTGACGTTCCTGGCCCGGGCGCGCGCGTCCGGCCGTACCCGGATCATCGGGCCCAACTGCCCCGGGCTGATCACTCCCGGTTTCTCGAACGCGGGCATCATCCCGGCCGACATCACCACACCGGGCCGGATCGGCCTGGTC
>NZ_BOOA01000074.1 GCF_016862995.1 Acrocarpospora phusangensis | reverse complement strand
ACCGGCTACGGAGCGGCCGAGCCCGCCGCGCCGAAGGCGCGGCCATAGACACAGACGGGGTTGTTCCGCTCCAAGAGCACCCCCCAGCCCTCTCAAAGCAGAACAACCCCGTCTGAGTGTTGTAACGGCCAGGTATCGGTGCATGTTCCCCCGAACCCACGAATTTGGAGTGAACTGCGTCACATGTTGCCAATCAGAATGTTCGCGATATATCGTTGAAGCATCGAGAACAGATCAAGAACGGTCTTTGGGGGACACATGAGTTCGGCACATGCGATGGGTGGGTCTTGGGGCCACCCCAGGGAGCTCCAGCGAGAGCTCCATCGGCAGATGAGGGAAGCCGCGCGGGCGATGGCCGCGGCCTGGCAGGACCAGCGGTCGGAGACGCGCGGCGAGCACCACGGGTTCGGGCCGCACGAGCACCGCAACCGGGGGCACCGCCACGGCTGGGGCGGGTTCGGGGGCGGGCCGTTCGGGCCGCCCGGCTTCATGTTCGGGGGGCGCGGGGGCGGCTTCGGCCGGACTCGCAAGGCCAAGCGGGGGGACGTCAGGGCCGCGATCCTGGCGCTGCTGGCGGAGGAGCCGCGCAACGGCTACCAGATCATCCAGGAGATCGCCGAGCGCAGCCAGGGCGGCTGGAAGCCCAGTCCCGGCGCGGTCTACCCCGCGCTCCAGCAGCTCACCGACGAGGGCCTGGTCCGCGCCCAGGAGATCGACGGGCGCAAGACCTTCCAGCTCACCGAGGCCGGCCAGGCGTACATCGCCGAGCACGCCAGCGAGGTGCGCGCGCCCTGGGAGGAGATGACGCCGGACATCGGCGACGACGTCCACGAGCTGTTCGACCTGTCCCGGCAGGCCGCCTCCGCCCTGTTCCAGATCGCCCAGGGCGGCTCGGACGGCCAGCTGCGGCAGGCCAAGCAGATCCTGGCCGAGACCAGGCGCAAGCTGTACCAGGTGCTGGCCGACGGCGACCCGGACGAGGAGTGACCCGCGATGGCCGCTGACGGATTCGCGCCCCGCCAGGCTTCCCGCGCCGAACTGCGGATCGGGGACCGGGAGCGAGACCGGGTGACCCAGGCCCTGCACGACGCGTTCGCGCAGGGCCGCATCACCCGCGAGGAACTCGACGAGCGCCTGGACACCACGTTGCGCGCCCGGACCGAAGGCGACCTGCGCACCGTGCTGTCCGACCTGGTCGCTCCGGACGACCCGGCGAATCCGGTGTTCGCGGAGCGGGAGCCGTACCCGGATCGGGGCGATCTGGCGACCTGGGGGCATCACTACCAGATGGCGCAGTGGCAGGCGGCCCGGCGCGAGGCGCACCGGGCCCGGCGGAAGCACTGGGAGCACCAGGGTCACCCGGCGCAGTGGGGGCGCCACGCGCACGGGGGGCCTTGGGGACACCCTGCGGCGCGACGGCATCACGGGCCGCCGCCGCTGCCGGTGATCCTGGCGTTCCTCCTGGTCATCGGCCTCGTGACGGGCACGATGTTCATCGTGGTCAAACTCGCGGTGCTGCTCCTGATCGGCGCGATGGTCTTCGGCATCGTCCGCCACACCCGCTCCCACCGCCATTTCCACAAATAACGGCATATATCGGAATTATCGTTATTTGGGTCTTGACGCATTATTGACCGCATTCAACGATCAATCCTGGCCGGATAACTTCATAGTTCGCCTGGAGGCCGTCGGTGCGACAGACACGCCGGAGCGACGACACGTTCGCGCGTATCCGCGAAGCCGACGGGGTGACCATGGACCGGGCCGTCTACCGCGCCGACTTCCACGGCGTGTACCGGGAGATGGAGGGCGTGCTCTGGAAGCTGGAGCGCGCCCAGTACTTCCACGAGCCGTACTCGGCGAGCTGGGTGGCCTGGGCGGAGGGCGACTGGGACCGCTCACTCGCCCTCATCGAGGCGGCCAAGGCCGAATACGAGGCCGACCTGCCTTCGCGGGTGGAGTTGCGGCGGCTGCGCATCGTGGAACATCCGCGCAGCCCGTACCTGGAATGGGAGCTGCGGGTGCTGGCCGCTCGGGCGCGCGCGGGCGAGCGGCCCCGGGTCCTGGACGCGGACGCCGTACGACACCTGGAGCGCGAGCGGCCCCTCCCCGAACTGCTGATCCCCTCCCCCGACCTGCTCTACGAGATCCTCTACGACCAGGGGGGCGCCCACATCGGCGGCCGCAGAATCGCCGACCGCGCCCTCATCGAACCCTGCCTGACCCTGCTCTCCGCCCTGTACGACCAGGCCGAGGACCTGCCCGCCTACCTGACCAGGGAGCCGTCACCCCATCTCCTCTAGCGCGCGCCCCTTCGTCTCCCGGACGAGGAAGATCACGAACAGGAACGAGAGCGCGGCGAAACCGGCGTAACCCAGGTACGTCAGGGACAGGTTCCAGTCCGACAGCGCCGGGAACGACACGGTGATCAGCCAGTTGGCGACCCACTGCGCGGCGGCGGCGACCGAGAGCGCGGCGGCCCGGATCCGGTTGGGGAACATCTCCCCCAGCAGCACCCAGACGACCACACCCCACGACAGCGCGAAGAACAGCACGAAGAGATTGGCCGCCACCAGCGCCACCGCGCCGTGGAATCCGGTCAGCGTCAGGCCGCCCTCGGCCTCCCGGGCGTACCCGAACGCCCAGGCCGCGACCGCCAGCGAGACCGCCATGCCGGCCGAGCCGATGAGCAGCAGCGGGCGGCGGCCGATGCGGTCCACCAGCGCGATCGCGACGAAGGTGCCGGCGATGTTGATGAGCGAGCTGGAGAAGCTGATCAGCAGCGAGCCGGACTGGTCGACGCCGACCGACTGCCACAGCTCGGAGGAGTAGTAGAAGATCACGTTGATGCCGACCAGCTGCTGGAAGACCGACAGGCAGATGCCGATCCAGACGATCGCGAGCAGCCCGAACCGGGGTCCGCGCAGGTCGGACAGGCGCGGGCGGCGCTCGGCGCGCACCACGCCCTCGATCTCGGCCACCCGCGCGTCCAGGTCGGCGCGCCCGCCCTCCACCTCGCGCAGCACCGTGCGGGCCAGATCGCTCCGCCCTGCCGCGATCAGGAACCGCGGCGACTCGGGGATGATCAGCGCGAACCCCAGGTAGGCCAGCGCCGGGATCAGGCACGCGCCCAGCATCCACTGCCAGGCCTGCAGGCCGCCCAGGCTGTTGTTCACCTCGCCGCCGGCCCACTGGGCGATCCCGTAGTTGACCAGCTGGGACACCGCGATGCCGAGCACGATGGCGAGCTGCTGGAACGAGCCGAGCCGCCCCCGGTAGGCGGCCGGGGCCACCTCGGCGATGTACGCGGGGCCGATCACCGACGCCATCCCGATCGCGACGCCGGCCAGCAGCCGCCAGAGCGCCAGGTCCCAGAGGGCGAACGGCAGCATCTGGCCGACCGAGCTGACCGCGAACAGCAGGGCGGCCACCTGCATGGTCCTGATCCGCCCCCAGCGGTCGGCGATCCGGCCGGCGAACCAGGCCCCGGCGGCGGAGCCGAGCAGGGCGATCGCCACCACGAACCCGATCTCGACCGAACTCGCCTGGAAGTGCCGCCGGATGCCGACCACCGCGCCGTTGATCACGGCACTGTCGTAGCCGAACAGGAATCCGCCGATGGCGGCCGCCGCCGTGATGAACACGACCCGGCCGAGGCGTTCATGCTCCCGCAGCTCCGGACCTCTCATGCCGGGGTATCTGCCCGAGGATACGAAAAGACACGCGAATCACTGATTCAGTCGATTCTGATGCGACTTTTATTGCAAATCGAGCAGATTTGGACATGGATACGGCCGGTCTGTTCCGCGTCCTCCCAGTCGTGCCGGAAATGAAACCACTTCTTGCCCGGCCCAGCCACCGGCCCACCCCGCCGCCGGCGCCGCCACCACCCGCCACCCGTCTCATTCATGAGTGATCGCACGCTCACGCTCTGTTGCCTTACCCGATCGTAAGGCCAATTCCCGGCAGAGTCTCGTCCCGAACTTGCCGTTTTCTTGGCCGAATATCGGCGGGCGATCGCAGCGGAGATCAGCGAGGGTTCCGAGAGGGCTCAGCGGCACCTCACAGCCGCGGGTCGACGGGCTCCGATTCCATCGCCAGGACGGCGAAAACCGGCTCGTGCACGCGCCAGAGCGACTCCCCGTCCGCCAGCCGGGACAGCGCCTCCAGCCCGAGCGCGTGCTCGCGCAGCGCCAGCGACCGTTTCCGGCCGAGAAAGCGCCGGCGCAACACGTCCAGCGAGTCGGTGTAGTCGGGGCCGTAGATGATCCGCAGGTACTCCCGCCCGCGGACCTTGACGCCCGGCTGCACCCGGCCCTCCGGCCGCTCCACCGGCTTGACCACCATGCCCTCGCCGCCGTCCGCCGTCAGCGCCTCCCACCAGTCGGTGGCGGCGGCCCTGGACTCCGCGGAGTCGAGCGTGACGTAGACGTGCCTGGTGGGCGCGATCAGCGGCGAGTCCAGCCCGGCCAGGCGATCCAGGTGCCAGTCGTGCGGATGCCGTACGGCGCTCGCCTGGCCCTCGGACGCCAGGATCTGGAACGGGGCGAACTTGACGCCGTCCAGGCCAGAAACCGGCCAGCAGTAGCGCGCATAAGCGTCCCGGAATCGGGCAGCGTTGGCGAGGCGGCGTCGGGTGCGGTCCAATGTCGAGCCCACATCCAGTCCGCGCCCGGCCGCCGCTTCCAGGGCCGCGACCACCTCCGGCAGGGCCGTCCTGGCCGCGGCGCCGACCGAGGCGTACTGGCCGCGGATCAGGCTCTCCGCCTTCGCCGACCAGGGCAGCAGCTCGCCGTCCAGCACCAGCCAGTCGGTGCCCAGCTCGTCCCAGAGCGGTTCCACGGCCGCGCGCAGCCCGTCCACCAGCTCGCCCATGAGCGCGCCGAAGAACGGGCGGCCGGTCCGGGTGTAGACCATGCCGGTGGAGCCGTCGAACACGCCGAAGCGCTTCCCGGCCGCCTCCGGGGTCCTGGCCAGGACGGCGACCGCGCGGGAGCCCATGTGCTTCTCCTCGCACACCACGCGGGTGACCCCGGCGGCGGCGAACTCGGCGAACGCCTCCGCCGGGTGCTCCAGGTAGCCGTCCAGCGGTGAGGTCTCCGGCGGGGCCATCGTGGGCGGCAGGTAGACCAGCCAGCGGGGGTCCACCGCGAACCTGCTCATGATCTCCAGCGCGGCGGCGGCGTTCTCCTCGCGGACCCGGATGGTGCCGGCGAATCGGGTCTCCACGAAACGGTTCCCGCGCACGTCGCCGATGTCGAGGGCGGCCGGGTCGCGCTGGCGGGCGGGGGCCAGCGGGCGGGCCGGCTCGTACCAGACGCGTTCGGCCGGGACCGAGACCAGCTCGCGCTCGGGGTAGCGGAGCGCGGTCAGGCTGCCGCCGAAGACGACGCCGGTGTCCAGGCAGATCGTGTTGTTGACCCACTCCGGCTCGACCGTGGGGGTGTGGCCGTAGACGACCATGGCGCGGCCGCGGTACTCCTCGGCCCAGGGGTAGCGGACGGGCAGCCCGTACTCGTCGGTCTCGCCGGTGGTGTCGCCGTACAGGGCGAAGGCGCGGACGCGGCCGGAGGCGCGGCCGTGGTAGGCCTCCTTGAGGCCGGCGTGCGCGACCACCAGGCGGCCCTCGTCCAGCTGGTAGTGGCTGATCAGGCCGTCCATGAAGGTCTTGGCGGCGGCCACGAAGGCCGGGTCGGAGTCGCCCAGCTGGGCCAGCGACTCGGCCAGGCCGTGCGCGACCTTGACCTTGCGGCCGTTGAGGGCGCGCACCAGCTTCTGCTCGTGGTTGCCGGAGACGCACAGCGCCGTACCGGCCTCGACCATGCCCATGACCCGGCGCAGCACGCCCGGCGTGTCCGGGCCCCGGTCCACGAGATCTCCCACGAACACGGCGGTACGGCCCTGCGGGTGCCGGCCGTCCTCGTAGCCGAGCGTGGCGAGCAGGGTCTCCAGCTCCGACGCGCAGCCGTGCACGTCGCCGATGACGTCGAACGGGCCGGTCAGGTGCCTGAGGTCGGTCCAGGCCGGTTCGAGGGTGATCGTCACGTTGTCGATCTCGTCGCCGCGCAGCACGTGCACGCGGCGGAAGCCGTCCCGGGAGATCTTGCCGAGGGAGCGGCGCAGCTCCTTGCGCTGGCGGGTGATCACGTGCGGCCCGAAGTCGCGGTCGGGGCGGGACGCGTTGCGCTCGATCGCCACCTCCTCCGGCACGTCCAGCACGATCGCGTCCACCAGCACGTTGTGCGCCTTGGCCACGGCGACCAGCGCCTGGCGGGCCTGGTACTGCACGCTGGTGGCGTCCACCACGGTGAGCAGGCCGCGCCGCAGCCGGATGCCGACGATGTGGTGCAGCAGGTCGAACGCGTCCGGGGTGGCCGCCTGGTCGTTCTCGTCGTCGGCGACCAGGCCGCGGCAGAAGTCGGAGGAGATCACCTGGGTGGGGTGGAAGTGCTTGCGCGCGAACGTGGACTTGCCGCTGCCCGAGACGCCGACCAGGACGATCAGTGACATGGCGGGCACGCCGATCTGGCGGGTCGACGGCTCGGCCGCCGTCTCAGCGAGCAGTTCAGACATCGCCGCCTCCTGCGGTGAAGATCGCCATCTGGGTGGGCGGGCCGAGTTCGGGGTCGTCGTCGCCGACCGGGCGGTAGGCGACCGCGTAGTCGTACCGGGCGGCGACGGATTCGGCCCAGGCGCGGAACTCGGCGCGGGTCCACTCGAAGCGGTGGTCGGGGTGGCGCATGCCGACGAGGGTCTCGTAGCGCACGTTGTACTCGGAATTTGGAGTGGTGACGATCACGTGGCGGGGTTTGGCGCCGCCGAAGACGACGCGTTCCAGCGCTGGGAGCCGGGGCGGGTCCAGGTGCTCGACGACCTCCATCAGGACGGCGGCGTCGTAGCCGGCGAACCGGGCGTCGCCGTAGGTGAGGGAGCCCTGGAACAGGTCCAGCCGGGCGCGTCTGGCCTCCGCCATGCGGTCCAGCTTGAGTTTGCGGGCGGCCAGGGTGAGCGCGTGCGCGGAGACGTCGACGCCGGCGATCTTGGTGATCGTCTTGTCCGCGAGCAGCGCGCCGACCAGCTGGCCGGAGCCGCAGCCGAGATCGATCACCGTCCGGGCGCCCGTGTCCGCCAGCGCGGCAAGCACCGCCTCCCGCCGCAGCACGTTCAGCGGCGTCGCCTTCGCCGGTTCCTCCACGACCTCCGCGTTCGGGGTGGTGTCCTCCAGGAGTTGGGCAGCCTCGGGGGACAGCGCGGTCGGCTCCGCCGCCTCCTCCTCGACCGGGGGCTCCAGGGCGTCCTCGAGGTCGTCGCCGATCTCGGCCAGCCGGGCCAGCGCCGCCCGGGTGAGCGCGGCGCGCCGGTTGAGGTAGCGGCGGGTGATCAGCGTCCGCGCCGGGTGGGTGGCCAGCCAGCCCTCGCCCGCCCGGATGAGCTTGTCGACCTCGTCGCTCGCGACCCAGTAGTGCTTGGCGTCGTCGAGTACCGGCAGCAGCACGTACAGCTGGTTCAGGGCGTCGGCGAGACGGAGCTCGCCGCGCAGCGTGAGCCGTACATATCGGGAATCTCCCCACTCCGGAAACCCCTCATCCAGCGGTACGGCCAGCGCCTCCACCTGCCACCCGAGCGGCTCGAACACGCGGTGGGCGAGCTCCGCGCCACCCCGGCACGGCAGGGCGGGCAGGAAGATCTCCAGCGGGATGGCCTGGCCGGCCAGCTCGGGGCGGGCCTTGCAGCGGCCCGCCCGCGCCGTCCTGAACACCTCGGCCATGGCCGAGGCCAGCAGGGACGACGCGGCGTACGGACGGTCGTTGACGTACTGCCCGAGCGAGAAGTCCGGCGAGGAGGCGCCGCGCGAGCGCACCAGCCGGACCGGGTCGACGTCCAGCAGGAGCGCCGCCGTGCACCGCTCCTCGCCCGCCTCCGGATAGAAGACCTGGGCCGTCCCGAAGGACTGGGTGAACTCCTGCACCTTGTCCGGGTGTTTGTGCAGGAGGAAGCCCAGGTCCGTCGCCGGCCGGTGGGTGGTCGAGATCGTCAGCAGCACGAGGGCAAGTTTGCCCTAATTGTCCGGCGAGCTCGCTGGGTTTTCCTGGTGGTCTGTCAGACGCGCGGCATGAGTTCGGCCGCGATCAGCTCCAGGTGGTCGAGGTCGGACAGGTCCAGGAACTGCAGATACAGGCGCTCCGCGCCCAGCTCACCGAACTTGCCGATCTTGTCGAGGACCTCGCCGGGCGTACCCGCCAGCCCGGACTTGCGCAGCGCGGCCGGATCCTCGCCGATGGCGGCGGCCCGCCTGGCCACCTCGGCGTCATCCACGCCCAGGCAGACGGTCTGCGCCGCGGACAGGACGATCGACCGGCCGGCCTCCTCGCAGAGGTCACGGACCCGGGTGAAAGCCGCGCCGGTCTCCGTCAGGCCGTGGAACGGGATGTTGTACTCGGTCGCGTACGTCGCCGCCAGCCGGGGCGTACGGCGGGGGCCCGCGCCGCCGATGATGACCGGCAGCGGTCGCTGGACCGGTTTGGGGAGGGCCGGGGAGTCGGTCACCTGGTAGTGCTTCCCGGCGTACGAGAAGGGTTTGTCGGCCGACCACAGGCCGGTGATGATGTCGAGCTGCTCCTCCAGCATCTCGAAGCGCTGCCCGATCGGGGGGAACGGGATGCCGTACGCGGCGTGCTCGGTGTCGTACCAGCCGACGCCCATGCCGAGTTCGATCCTGCCGCCGCTCATCTGGTCGGCCTGGGCCACGCTCACCGCCAGCGGGCCGGGAAGCCGGAACGTCACCGGGGTCACCATCGTGCCCAGCCGGATCGTCGAGGTCTCCCGGGCCAGGGCGGCCAGGGTCACCCAGGCGTCGGTGGAGCCGGGGCCCGGGTCGCCGGGGCCGATCCGGTAGTAGTGGTCGGAACGGAAGAAGGCGTCGAAGCCGAGCCGCTCGGCGGCCTGCGCCACCGCCAGCAGATCGTCGTACGTGGCGCCCTGCTGAGGCTCGGTGAAGATCCTGAACTTCATCCCTCCATTATCCCCTCGGGGTCATTACGGGCTTGCTAGGGTGCAACTTCCGTGTGCGCAATGTAGTCATACGACGACGCTGGGTGGTGAACGATGGAGACGGCGCGGCATGCCCGACCGGCGGGGACCCCGCCCCGATCGGTTCTCGTCCTGGCCTCGCTCGCGCTGTTCGCCGCGACCGCGACGGCGCTCTGGCTACTGCCCGGCCGGCCACTGGACTCGCTGGCCGGATCCGTGACGCCGCCCCTCGCGGCCCGGCCGGCCATCGTGGTGGGGAGCCCGCCGCCGGCCGGTGGTCCCGCGCCGCGGGGTCCGGCGTATGTGGCGTTCGTGGACGCGGTCCGGGATCCGGAGTTCAACCTTCCCGCGGCGTTTCGGCGGACGGGGGTGGGGGCGTACACGCTGGGGCATGTCAGTTCGGGGCCGGACGGGTGCACGCCGACCTGGGGTGGGCAGGTCATGCCGAATCCGCTGGTCGGGGGGTTGGACCGGCTTAGGGCCGAAGGCGGGGACGCGGGGCTGGCCTTCGGGGGGCCGGCGGGGCGGGAGCTCTCGGCCACCTGCGCCGACGCCGACCGACTTCTGGCCGCCTACCGCGGTGTGATCGCCGCCTACCGGCCCGCCGCGCTCGACTTCGAGGTGCACGACTCCGCTGACCCGGTCGCGACCGCGCGCCGCGCGAAAGCCGTCGCCCGGCTCCAGCGCGAGTTCCGCGCCCAGGGCCGCCCGCTCACGGTCACCTTCACCCTGCCCGCCTCCACCCTCGGTCTCTCCCCCGAAGACCGCGCGATGCTCCGCCGGACCCGCCAGGCCGGCGTCGACATCAGCACCGTCAACCTGCTGGTCCCCTTCGCCCCCGGTTCCTCCGGGAACGTACGCCGTCTCCTCCAGGCCGCCAAAAGCACCCACGGCCAGCTCGGCTGGGCCCTCGGCGGCGGCACCCGCGCCACCTGGCGCCGAATCGGCCTCACTCCTCTGCTGGCCGCCCCCCAAGACCTCACCCCCCTCGACGCCCGCCGCCTCCTCACCTTCCAGGCCCGCTACAACCTCGCCTGGCTCTCCGTCCGCGGCGCCACCCCCACCGACGAGGTCTCCCGCACCCTCATCTCAACCCCCTCACCCCCAACCCAAGCCAAACTCAACTAGGGCCACTCCTCCGTTGTCCGGCGCCCTTAAGAACCCCTGACAGAATGAAGCCGATCACGCTTGGCGCGATCGTGGCGGCGTCGGCAGGTAGGTGAAGGCCGACGCCGTGACATTGCCGACCGCACCGGCCAACCTGGCCGGTGTCGAAGACGCCGGACCGGCCACCTCCTGCCAGGTGCACGAACCTCCGGTGGCTCGGGTAACCGCGCTCAACTACAGGCAGGCCGGTGGCCAATCGCTCCCCACCAGTACCCGACGACGTCCCTCCGGAGTCGGCATCCGCCGAAATCCATTCGTACCGGCCCTCGGTTCGGCGGGCATCCCTGCGGAAGCTTGTATATATGCGGACACGTGGCGGGCCGAACACTCGGTCGTCCTGCCGAATCGGTGGTCAAATCCGCGGCTACGCAGCAGCTGCGCGGCTGTTCGATGGCGACCATGGACGTGTGCCGGCTGGTGTTGAGCTCAGTGGTTGATTCGCCCGATCGGGATGGGTGATCGCTCGGGGTTAGCGCTTGATTGGTTCGATGGCGACCGTGGACGTGTGCCGGCTGGTGTTGGGCTCAGTGGTTGATTCGCCTGATCGGGATGGGTGGTGGGTCGGGGTTAGCGGTTGATCAGTTCGATGGCTTCGGCTTCGGCGCGGAGGCGGAGGATGTAGTCGGCGATTTCGACGGGGACGAGAGCGGCTACGCGTTCGCCCTGGTCGTCGCGGACGAAGGTGATGGCGCCGTGTTCGCGCGCCTCACCGACGATCGTGGGCAGGTGGGCGGTGGCCTGGTCGATGTCCAGGTCGTCGATGGCGTGGACTACTCGTTCGTCCTCGCGGCGGGTCAGCGGAGCCCGGAGTGCCGCTGACTGGGTGGCGGCCCGCCAGTAACGGTCCTCCCGGGCCCCTTCGGTCTCGCGCCCCCAGCGACGCCCCCGGTTGGCCCGATCAACGTGATCCCACATCCGCTCGTGCGCGTTCATACCTCTCATTGTCCCGCACCAGGCTGGAACGCCAGGACCAGGCACACGCTCCCGCTACTTGACCGGCTCGACGACCTCCCCCTGCCCGTCATCGCCGTCCCGGTCGTCACCGTCCCGGTCGTCACCGTCCCGGTTTCCGCCGCCCGCCGCGTGCGCCCCGTCGTTCTCGATCGTCTCGACGAGCGCCGGCGGAGCCGCCCCCTCAGCCCCGAACACACCCAGCAGAAAGACCCCCTTGACCAAGTAGACGATCTTGCTCCACAGGCTGACTTCTTCGTCCGCCCCCATAACGTCCTCCTCCACAGGGATGGGCGTGCCGCCCCTCACCCAGGCCGCACACCCCAACCGGCCCCGAAACGCCCAACGATCTTAAGCGTCATTTCTCAACAAAGACTCATTCAGCCGCGTCCGCCCCCTCACTCACCGGACGCTTCCCCGTCTCGTCCTCGATGACCTGAATGAGGTCCGCCCCCGACCCCCACCCGTACGAGCCCATCCCCAGCACGAAGATCCCCTTGAACAAGTAGACAATCTTGTCCCAGGTATCGATCTCTCTTTCCGCCTCCATGACACCCCTCCTCCAAAAAGAGGGCGTGACATTCCGTTCCATCCCCACGATCAAGCTCCCACTTCCGGAAACTCGACGACGAACCGCCTCCATCGCCGCCCAGGGCGGCAACTCCTCGGAAACGAACTTCAAGGTCCGCGCGCTTATCCGGCGCTCTCTGGCGTGGTGAGGGCGACGGTACGGCCGTCAGGGTCGGTCAGGATGTGCTGGCCGGGCGGTAGTGGGAGCCCGTCCGCGGTGTGGATGGTGAGGCCGAGGCGCAGCCTGCCGGTGGGTGGTTTGTCCCCGGACGGATACAGCTCCAGGACGGTGGACCCGACGGCGGCGGCGTAGTGCTCTGGGCCTTGGCCGTGTTGCTCGCGGGCGAACATGAGGCCGAGCCCACTGTAGAAGATGCGGCATGCTTCGAGCTGGTCGGTGTAGATGACGATCAGGTCGGTGTGGATCATGGGCTTCTCGTCCTGGCTGCTGGCGGCATCCGAATCGACTGCTGACCCGTGCCTCAACCATCGAGGGCGAGCTGCGACCCGCCCGCCTCCGGCGCGCGTACGGGAACCGTGGCGGCCTTCCTCGCGATCACGCGTGGGCGAGGTCGACTTCTTATCGCGCGACGAGCAAAGCCACGCACTCCACGTGGTGGGTCATCGGATATTGGTCGAAGGCGCGGAGGTCCGAGAGGTCGTAGCCGAGGTCGGTGAACCAGTTGAGGTCGCGGGAGAGGGTGGCGGGGTCGCAGGAGACGTACACGATTCGGGAGGGGGTGAGGGAGGCGATGCGGGTGACGACCGGGCGGCCGAGGCCGGAGCGGGGTGGGTCGCAGACGACGAGGTCGGCCTGTTCGATGCCGAGGCGGTCGAGGGCCTCCTCGACCTTGCCGCGTTCGGTCTGGGCCTGCGGGAGGTCGCGGAGGTTGTGGCGGGCGTCCTGGACGGCGGGGGGTTCGGACTCGATGCCGAGGACGGCGCCGGCGGGGCCGACGGCTTCGGCCAGGGCGGCGGCGAAGAGGCCGACGCCGCAGTAGAGGTCGAGCGCCCACTCGCCGGGCTTGGGCTGGGCGAAGTCGAGGACGGCCTCCTGGAGGGTGGCGGCGGCGCCGGGGTGGACCTGCCAGAAGCCGCTGGCGGAGACGCGGTAGTCGCGGCCGGCGACGTGTTCGACCAGGGTGCCCCGGCCTTGCAGGACCCGGGTGCCGCGGCGGCCCTCGTCGATCATGACCGACGCGTCCACGTCGGGGATGCGCACGTCGCGGTGGGGTTTCGGGGTGACGATGACCGCGCGGTCGCCGCCGGTGGAGGCGATGAACTCGACCGTGGCGGCGCCGCGCCAGCCCTCGGTGGAGACGCGCAGGTCCTCGATGGCCGGATCGGCGATCAGGCACTCGTCCACACGCTCGATCTCGTGCGAGCGGTGGCGGCGCAGGCCGAGACGGCCGTCCCGGTCGGCGGCGAACTGCACGCGGGTACGCCAGCCCAGGCCGCCGGCCGCGCCGGGCACCTCCTCGACGACCACGTCGCGGGTGATCCCGGCCAGGCGCTGCAGCTGCTCGGCGACGACCTCGGCCTTGAGGCGGCGCTGCGCGGCCAGCGAGGCGTGCTGCCAGTCGCAGCCGCCGCAGCGGCCGGGACCGCTGAACGGGCAGGGCGCCGGAACGCGGTCGGGGGAGGCCTCCAGGATCTCCACCGCGTCCGCGCGCAGGAACCGGGTGGTCTCCTCGGTGACGCGGCACCTGACCCGCTCCCCCGGCAGCGCGTGCCGGACGAAGACCACCCGGCCCTCGTGCCGGGCCACACACCAGCCACCGTTCGCGACCGGGCCAACCGTCAGTTCGAGGAGTTCGGACATGCCCCCATCATGCCTTGAGCTGAGTGTCGTCACGCCCGTACGGCCTGCGCACCTGCCCCGGCGCGGACGGTTCGGGACGGCCCCTCAGCCGGTCGGCGGACTCCAGCTGCCACGGCACGCTGGTCACCATCACGCCCGGCTTGAACAGCAGCCGCCCCTTGAGCCGCAGCGCGCTCTGGTTGTGCAGCAGGTGCTCCCACCAGCGCCCGACCACATACTCGGGGATGTAGACGGTCACCACGTCCCGCGGCGAGCGGCGGCGCAGTGAGCGCACGTAGTCCAGGATCGGCCGGGTGATCTCCCGGTACGGCGAGTCAAGGATCTTCAGCGTCACCGGGATACCCCGCCGGTCCCACTCCTCCCGCAGCCGCGCCGACTCGTCCGGATCCACGCCCACGCTCACCGCCTCCAGCGTGGAGGGCCGGGTCGCCCGCGCGTACGCCAGGGCCCGCAGGGTGGGCTTGTGCACCTTCGAGACCAGCACGATGGCGTGGTTACGCGCCGGCAGCATGGAGGTGTCCACATCGCCCTCGGGCGCGGCCAGCTCGGTGGCCACCGCGTCGTAGTGGTGCCGGATGCCCTTCATCATCAGGAACAGCAGCGGCATCGCCACGCAGACGATGTACGCCCCGTGCGTGAACTTGGTCACCAGCACGACCACCAGGACCACCCCGGTCATGACCGCGCCGAAGCCGTTGATCAGCCGGGACCGCATCATGTGCAGCCGCTTGCTCGCGTCGGTCTCGGTGCGCAGCAGCCGGGTCCAGTGCCGGACCATGCCGGTCTGGCTGAGCGTGAACGACACGAACACGCCCACGATGTAGAGGTTGAGCAGGCGGCTCACGTCCGCGTCGAAGGCCCAGATGAGCAGGCAGGCGGCGGTGGCCAGGATGACGATGCCGTTGCTGAAGGCCAGCCGGTCGCCCCGGGTGTGCAGCTGGCGGGGCAGGTAGCGGTCCTGGGCGAGGATGGAGCCGAGCACGGGGAAGCCGTTGAAGGCGGTGTTGGCCGCCAGGAACAGGATCAGCGCGGTGACCGCGGACACCAGGATGAACAGCACGGTGTCGGCCCCGAACACGGCGGAGGCCACCTGCGAGATGATCGGTTCCTGGTAGTAGGCCGGGCCGACCGGGCGGCCGTCGGTGCCGAGCAGCCCTTCCGCGACGTGGGCCGGGTCGGCGACGGTGACCCCGGACTTGAGGCCGAGGAAGATGATGCCGCTGAACATGGTGACGGCCACGATGCCCATCATGAGCAGCGTGGTCGCCGCGTTCCTACTCTTCGGCTTGCGGAAGGCGGGCACGCCGTTGCTGATCGCCTCGACGCCGGTGAGGGCCGCGCAGCCGGACGCGAAGGCCCGCAGCACCAGGAAGACCAGGGCGAACTCGGCCAGGTTCACCTGCTCGGGCACCACGTCGAAGCCCTCGGTGGGCGCGTGCAGGTCCTGCCCGAGCACGAACAGCCGGATCAGGCCCCAGCCGATCATGGCGATGACCGCGGCCATGAACGTGTACGTCGGGATGGCGAAGGCGATCCCCGACTCCCGGATGCCGCGCAGGTTCATCATGGTGAGGACGACCACGATGCCGATGGCCACCCCAGGCTTGTGCTCCCCCACGAACGGGATGGTGGCGCCCACGTAGTCGACGCCGTTGGCCACCGAGACGGCCACCGTCAGCACGTAGTCCACCAGCAGCGCGCTGGCCACGGTGAGCCCCGCGTTGGAGCCCAGGTTCTTGGTGGCCACCTCGTAGTCGCCGCCCCCGCTCGGGTAGGCGTGCACGTTCTGCCGGTAGGACGCGACCACGGTGAGCATGATGACGACGACGGCCAGCGCCACCCAGGGGCTGAACCGGTAGGCCGCCACTCCCGCGATCGAGAGGATGACCAGGATCTCCTGCGGGGCGTACGCGACGGACGACAGAGCGTCGCTGGCGAAGACGGGCAGCGCGATGCGCTTGGGGAGCAGCTGGCCGTGCAGCTCCGTGCTCCTCAATGCGCGCCCGACCAGCAGGCGCTTGGTAAAATCCGTCACTTTTGACACGTCAGATGATGCTAGCCGTCCGTGCGTGGCCCGGCGCACGCGGCACTCCTTCCGCGCGCCATACTGGGCACACAGGACTGGGCACACAGACGTCTCGACACCGGCGGGGAGCATGCACATTGTGATCATGGGGTGCGGGCGGGTGGGATCGACCCTCGCGCACATCCTTGAGGACAACGGCCACTCGGTCGCGATCATCGACCGGGACCCGCAGGCCTTCCGGCGGCTCCGGGCCGGCTTCCGCGGCCGCCGGGTGACGGGCATCGGCTTCGACCGGGACGTCCTGGAGGAGGCCGGGATCGAGTCCGCCCAGGCGTACGTGGCGGTCAGCAGCGGCGACAACTCCAACATCATCTCGGCCCGGGTGGCCCGCGAGAACTTCGGCGTGGACAACGTCGTGGCCCGCATCTACGACCCCCGGCGCGCCGAGGTTTACCAGCGGCTGGGCATCCCCACGGTGGCGACCGTGCGGTGGACCGCCGACCAGATCCTGCGCCGGGTGCTGCCGGAGGGCGCCGAGCCGCTCTGGCGGGATCCGACCGGCACGGTGGTGCTGGCCGAGGTGACCTTCAACCCGGCCTGGATCGGCACGGCGGTGCGGCAGGTGGAGCTGACCACCGGCGCCCGGCTGGCGTTCATCAACCGCATGGGCGAGGCGCTGGTGCCGAAGGACGACACGGCCGTCCAGGAGGGCGACATCCTGCACGTGGTCGCGGCCGGCAACGAGATGGAACGGGTCAACAAGGTGCTGTCCGGCGTTCCCGACGAGGAGAACTGATGCGCGTCACGATCGCGGGGGCCGGCGCCGTGGGGCGCTCGATCGCGGCCGAGCTCCTGGAGAACGGCCACGAGGTGCTGCTCATCGACATCGACCCCAAGGCCATCAAGATCGACAGCGTGCCCCGGGCGGAGTGGCTGCTCGCCGACGCCTGCGAGATCACCGCGCTGGACGAGGCCGGGCTCAACGCCTGCCATGTCGTGATCGCCGCCTCCGGCGACGACAAGGTCAACCTGGTCGTCTCCCTGCTCGCCAAGACCGAGTACGGCGTACCCCGCGTGGTCGCCCGCATCAACCACCCCAAGAACGAGTGGCTGTTCAACGAGTCCTGGGGCGTGGACGTGGCCGTCTCGACGCCGCGCCTGCTCAGCGCCCTGGTCGAGGAGGCGGTCAGCGTCGGCGACCTGGTCCGGCTGATGACCTTCCGCCAGGGCCAGGCGAACCTGGTCGAGCTGACCCTGCCGGAGGACGCGCCGGTGGTCGGCCAGCGGGCCGGTTCGGTGCCGTGGCCGACCGACTCGGCCCTGGTGGCGATTCTGCGCGAGGGCCGGGTCCTGGTCCCGTCGGCCGACGACCCCCTGGAGGCGGGCGACGAGCTGCTCTTCGTGGCCAGCCAGGAGGTCGAGGAGGAGCTGGGTCAGCTCCTGTCCCCACACTGACCGGGCTTCACACCGCCGGCTGGGCCTGTACGGCCGTGCGGCCCCGGGCGAGCACCCAGCCGACCGTGGCCAGCGCGGCCAGGTAGACCGGCCAGCCGAGCGCGACCTTGGCGATGCCCAGCCAGAAGACCTGCCCGGCCAGGTAGAGCGGGATCTGCACGGTCAGCTTGATCAGACCGGGCAGCACCATGATCCAGGACACCTTCGTGCACAGCTTCACGATGCCCTTGTCCCGGTGCCAGGCCAGCGGGTCCTCCGGGTTGGTGGCCCCGAGCATGAACCCCATGAACGGCCAGCGCACCAGGATCGAGAAGATCATGATGGCTTCGACGACGGCGATCCACAGCATGCCGGGCAGGAAGGCGTCCTCGGCCTTGCCGCTGCGCAGCGCGAAGAACGCGCCGATGCCGATGCCGAACAGGCTGTTGAGCACGAACTGCGGCGTGGACCGCTGCACGATCCGCAGCAACAGCAGAGCGGCGGCCAGGCCGCCGCTGATGATGAGCGAGAGCTGCAACTGCGCGGTGGTGATCCAGGACAGCGTGAACGCGATCGTGGGCACGGCGGCCTCGATGGTGCCGCGTCTGCCGCCGAAGGCCTTCGCCAGCTGGGCCCGGACGGCCGCCTCGACCGTGTCGTAGCTCTCCGCGGGTTGCGGGGGCGCCGTCGCGGTGGGCTGCACCGGCACGGCCTCATCGGCGGTACTCACTCGTCGTTCACCGTTTCCTTGTAATACCGGAAATTTCCGGTGTTCATCCGGCTGGGCGCAGCTCGTATCGCGGGTTGAACATGACCTTCCGGCCGTCCTGGAAGCTCACCAGACCCTCGGCGCGGACCACCCGGCCAGGTTCGATGCCCACGATCCTCCGGCGGCCGAGCCAGACCAGGTCGATCACGTCCGACCCGTCGTAAAGCTCGGCCTCCAGCGCGGGCGCGCCGCCGCGCGGGCGGAGCGTCACCGTACGCAGCGTACCGGCCACGCAGAAGCGTTGCCGCTCGCCGCACGAAGCGATCGGGGTCGCGCCGTGCCGGTCGAGGTCCTCCCGCAGCTCGGCGGCCTCGAGTTCGGCCTGGCTGCTGGTCAGTCGCCGAAAGAAGCCGCGCAGACCGCCCCTTTTTTCGGGCTCCTGAGTTGTCATGATTTATCAGCGTAGGCGATGCCTGCCGCCGGGGGCCAACGCCCCCTGTCACCGGATTTCGGTGATCTCCGGACCGCGCTCGAACGGGTTGTAGTACTCCGGCTCGGGCTCCTGCTCCATGGCCTGCCGCGCCTCCGCGGGCAGCCGCAGCGCGATCGGCTCCTTGGGCGCCATCGGCTCGTCGCCCCGGACCACCACGATGTCCTTGATCACGTCCTCCAGCGTGGCCGCGGCGGACGAATCGACGGCGGCCCGGCCGCTCACGACCGCGCGCAGGAACCAGCGCGGCCCGTCGATGCCCAGGTAGCGGACCGGCTGCAGGCCGTCACCGCCCTGCTGCGGCACCTTGGCGGAGAGCTCGGTCCCGAACGGGCCCTCCCGCTCCTCCACGGTGCCGCCGGCCACGCCGACCTCGCGCACGAGCTCGGCCCTGACCTCGTCCCAGATGCCGCTGCGCTTGGGCGCGGCGAACGCGTGCACCTGCAGGGCGCTCTCCTCCACCAGCACCAGCGCGCCGATGATCTGGTCGCCCGCCACCTGCAGCTGGACCTCGAACCCGGCCCCGATGGGCAGGAGCAGGCCGCCGAGGTCGACGCGTTCAGCGGTGGGAAACCCCTCGTCGGCGTCCCACGGACCTGACTCTCGGACCGGGGCCGCCGGTTCCGTCTCGGGCGGGGCCACGCTCTCGGCGGTGGCGCCGCGTCGGCGTCGGAACACGTCTTTCACACTCCTTGACTTGACTCATTACCTGCCGGTGGAGCCGAATCCCCCGGCGCCGCGCGCCGAGCCGGGCAGCCGTTCCACCTCGTGGAAGGCCGCTTTCTCCACCTGCTGGATGACCAGCTGCGCCACCCGGTCGCCGCGCCGCAGCTGGATCGTCTCCTTGCTGTCGGTGTTCAGCAGCGTGACCCGGATCTCGCCCCGGTACCCGGCGTCGACGGTACCCGGCGCGTTCACCAGCGTGACGCCGTGCCGGGCGGCCAGGCCCGAGCGCGGGTGCACGAAGGCCGCGTATCCGTCGGGCAGCGCGATCGCCACTCCGGTGCCGACCACGGCCCGCTCGCCGGGCAGCAGCTCGACGTCCTCGGCCGCGTAGAGGTCCGCGCCCGCGTCTCCGGGATGCGCGTACGACGGGAGCGGCAGCTCGGGGTCGAGCCGGTGAATCAGCACCTCGACACTCATGAGTCGAAACCCTACCGGCTCGGCGTGCCCGGCACCGCGTCTCCCGCGCCTGGTGGGGGCGGTGTTTTCGGTGACGGCTCGGGTGGTGATTCCGGTGGCGGTTCGGCGGCCGGGGGCAGCGCGGGCGGCTCGTCACGGCGCAGTTCCGGCAGCGCGCGGTAGATGACCGCGGTCACCGGCACCGCCACCGCGGCCCCGGCGATGCCGCCGAGCACGCCGCCGACGGCCAGCACCAGGATGATCGCGAGCGGGTGGAACTCCAGCGCCCGGCCGACGATGAGCGGCTGGAGCACGTGGTTCTCCAGCTGCTGCTCGACGATCAGGATGCCGACGAAGATCAGCGCGTACACCCAGCCCTGGGCGCCGAAGACGACCAGGGTGGCGACGCCGCCGGCGAAGAAGATGCCGACGATCGGGATGAAGCTGGCCAGGAAGATCAGCACCGCGAGGGGCGCCCAGAGCGGCACCCGCATGCCCGCCAGCACCACACCGATGATCACGCCGTGTACGGCGGCCACCGCCACCGTGCCCAGCACGTAGTGCGAGAGCGTGCGCCACGCGGCCCGGCCGGCCCGGTCCACCCGGGGGGCCGCCGAGCCGAACGCCCGCAGGAACCAGGCCCAGATCCGGTCGCCGTCCTTGAGCAGGAAGAACGCGATGAACAGCAGCAGCACGATGGAGGCGAGCACCTCGATGATCGCGGTCGCGCCGGTCAGCACCGTGCTGGTGATCTGGCCGCGCTGCTGGTCCAGCTGCCGGGTGAGCTCCTCCACGAAGTCGGCGATCTGCGCCTCTTTGAGGTGGAACGGGCCGGTGATCAGCCAGTTCTGGGCGTCCCTGGCGGTCTGCTGGATCTGCGCCACCAGGCGGGGGAACTCGTCGTTGGCCCGTACGCCGATGATGAAGCCCACGCCGATGATGAACGCGAAGGCCACCAGCATGGTGATCCAGGTCGCGTAGATCGGCCGCAGCCCCGCCGCGCGCAGCCGGTTGGTCAGCGGGAAGAGCAACGCGGCGAGCAGGAAGGCGATGGCCACCGGCAGCGCGACGAAACTGAGCCTGGCGATGATCATCGCCACCAGGTAGACGAGCGCCCCGGTCACGATGACCCGCCAGCTCCAGGCGGCCAGGGTGTTCAGGGTGGGCGGCACCACCGGTCCACGCCGGTGCGGTCCTCGGTCTGAAATCTGACGCTCCCTTTCCGAGATCACACATCCACCCTGGCACGCGCCGCGCCGAAGCGCGCACTTGTTTACCCGAGTACGGTGCCCACCGTGAGCGCTCCCTCACCCGGTTCCAGCACGAACTCCTCCACGTTCCCGGCCGCGCACAGGTCGTCCTGGGCCAGCCGGACCAGCTCAGCCTCGGCGCCGGTCACCTCCAGCCGGGCGATCTCGGCGCGCATCGACAGCTTGGCCCCGGACTTGGCCTTGCGGACCTGCCGCAGCACCTCGGCGACGGCCTCCAGCACGGCCGGGTCGCCGTCCCGGCCGGCGGGGGCCGGCCAGTCGGCGCGGTGCACCGAGCCGGGCCGCCACCAGGACCAGACCTCCTCGGCGACGAACGGCAGGAACGGCGCGAACAGCCGCAGCAGCACGTCCAGGGCGTGCCGGAGGGCGGCCACGGCGGAGGCGTCCCCCTCGTAGGCGCGGGCCTTGACCAGCTCCAGGTAGTCGTCGCAGAACTGCCAGAAGAAGCGTTCGGTCCGCTCCAGGGCCCGGGTGTAGTCGTACGCCTCGAAGGCGTCGGTGGCCTCGCCCACCAAAACGTCCAGGGCGGCCAGCATGGACAGGTCCACCGGGGCCGTGACGGGCCCGTCCTGCTCGCCGAAGCCCAGGATGAACTTGGCCGCGTTGAGGATCTTGATGGCCAATCGGCGGCCGATCTTGATCTGGCCGGTGTCGAAGGTGGTGTCGGTGCCGGAGCGGCCGTTGGCGGCCCAATAGCGCACGGCGTCGGAGCCGTACTCCTCCAGCAGGCCCATCGGGGTGATCACGTTGCCGACGGACTTGGACATCTTCTTGCGGTCCGGGTCCAGGATCCAGCCGGAGATGGCGGCGTGCGCCCACGGCAGGGTGCCGTGCTCCTGGTGGGCCCGGAGCACGGTGGAGAACAACCAGGTACGGATGATCTCGTGCGCCTGCGGCCGCAGGTCCATCGGGAACACCCGCTGGAACAGGTCCTCGTCCCGCTCCCAGCCGGCCGCGATCTGCGGCGTCAGCGAGGAGGTCGCCCAGGTGTCCATCACGTCGGGATCCCCCGCGAACCCGTACGGCTGGCCGCGGCGGGCCTCGCTGAACCCGGGCGGCGCGTCGCTGGAGGGATCCACCGGCAGCATGCTCTCCGGCGGCGTGATGGGCGCCTCGTAGATCGGCTCGCCCTCGGAGTCCAGCTGGTACCAGACCGGGATGGGCACCCCGAAGAAGCGCTGCCGGGAGATCAGCCAGTCGCCGTTGAGGCCGGTCACCCAGTTGTCGTAGCGCACCCGCATGTGGGCCGGGTGCCAGGTCAGCTCCTTGCCCCGGTCGAGCAGCTGCCAGCGCAGCTTCTCGTCCCTGCCGCCGTTGCGCACGTACCACTGCCGGGTGGTGACGATCTCCAGCGGCCGGTCGCCCTTCTCGTAGAACTTGACCGGCCGGTGCACCCCGCGCGGCTCCCCGTCGAGGTCGCCGGTCTCGCGGAGCATCTGCACCAGCCGCTCGCGCGCGCTGTGCGCGGTCTTCCCGGCCAGCTCCTTGTACGGCTCGGCGGGCACCCCCTCCGGCGCCTCGGCCATCAGCCGCCCGTCCCAGCCGATGATGGCCCGGGTCGGCAGGTCCAGCTCGCGCCACCAGGTCACGTCGGTGACGTCGCCGAACGTACAGATCATGGCGATGCCGGAGCCCTTGTCCGGTTCGGCCAGGTGGTGGGCCAGCACCGGCACCTCGACCCCGAACACGGGCGTGCGCACGGTGCTGCCGAACAGCGGCCGGTAGCGCTCGTCGTCCGGGTGGGCGACCAGGGCCACGCAGGCCGGGATCAGCTCCGGCCGGGTGGTCTCGATCCAGACCCGCTCGGCGAAGCCCTGCGCCTGCTGCTCGGGCGTCAGGTGGAACCCGATCCGGTGGAACGCGCCGGGCCAGTCCCGGTCCTCCAGCTCCGCCTGGGCCACGGCGGTGCGGAAGGTCACGTCCCAGAGCGTGGGCGCCTCCGCCAGGTACGCCTCGCCCCTGGCCAGGTTGCGCAGGAAGGCCCGCTGCGAGGCGGCGCGGGCGTTGTCGTCGATGGTGGCGTAGGTGTGCGACCAGTCCACGGAGAGCCCGAGCCGCCGCCACAGCGCCTCGAAGGCCTTCTCGTCCTCGACGGTGAGCCGCTCGCACAGCTCGATGAAGTTCCGCCGCGAGATCGGCACCTGCTGCTTGCCGGGCTTGTCCGGCGGCGCGAACTCCGGGTCGTACGGCACCGAGGGGTCGCAGCGCACGCCGAAGTGGTTCTGCACCCGCCGTTCGGTGGGCAGGCCGTTGTCGTCCCACCCCATGGGGTAGAACACCTCACGACCGCGCATGCGCTTGTAGCGGGCGATCAGGTCGGTGTGGGTGTAGGAGAAGACGTGGCCGACGTGCAGGGAGCCGGAGACGGTGGGCGGCGGGGTGTCGATCGAGTAGATCTGCTCGCGCGTCCTGGTCCGGTCGAAGCGGTAGGTGCCGTCGGCTTCCCAGCGGGCTACCCATACCGTCTCCAGCCCGTCGAGGGAGGGCCGTTCCGGGGGCGGGATTCGCTGAGTCGTCATGCCACCTCATGGTATGGCGTCAGCATGGGCGTGGCGGGTACAGGCTAGGGTCGTTACCGAGGAGGAATCATGGCGGGTAAGGAAGAGAAACCGGACATGCAGTGGCGTATCGTCGGCGGCCTGGTCGGGCTCGCCGTGGGGTTCGCCTCCAAGAAGGTGCTCTCCTTCGTCTGGGAGAAGGCCACCGGCAAGAAGCCCCCGGTCAGCGCCGACTCCCCCGACGTGAGCCTGGGCGAGGCCCTGGCGTACGCGGTCGTGATGGGCCTGGGCATGGAGGTGGCCAGGATCGTGACGACCCGGGCCGCGGCCAGGAAGTGGCAGAACTGGAAAGCGGCGGCCCGGGACCTCCAGGACGAGATCAAGGACTGACCGGCTGACCGGCCGACGGGCTGAGGGGCTAGCTCTCGAGCGCCGTCAGGAACTCGTTCGCCCACCGGTTCACGTCGTGGGTGGCGACGCGGCGGCGCAGCGAGCGCATCCGGCGTCCCAGCTCGTGCGGGGGCGCCTGCATGGCGGTAATCATGGAGCGTTTCATCCCGTCGATGTCGTACGGGTTGACCAGGTAGGCCTGGCGCAGCTCGTCGGCCGCCCCGGCGAACTCGCTGAGCACCAGCGCCCCGCGCAGGTCGTGCCGGCAGGCCACGTACTCCTTGGCCACCAGGTTCATGCCGTCCCGCAGCGGGGTGACCATCATGACGTCGGCGGCGCAGTAGAGCGCGGCCAGTTCCTCCCGGCCGAAGGACTGGTGCATGTAGGTGATGGGGGCGCGGCCGATCTCGCCGTACTCGCCGTTGATCCGGCCGACCTGCAGCTCGATGTCGTTGCGGAGCCGGATGTACTCCTCGACGCGCTCCCTGGTCGGGGTCGCGACCTGCACGAACACCGCCTCACCCGGCTTGAGCCTGCCCTCGGCGAACAGCTCGCCGTACGCCTTGAGGCGGGCCCTGATGCCCTTGGTGTAGTCGAGCCGGTCCACGCCCAGCAGCACGTGCTCGGGATCGCCGAGTTCGGCCCTGATCTCCTTGGCCCTGGCCATCACGTGCGACTCGCGGACCAGCTGGTCCAGCTCCCCGAAGTCCACCGAGATCGGGTACGCCTCCGCCCGCACGGTCCGCCCGTCGTCCAGCTGAATGTCGTTCTTGACGGCCGAGACGCCCAGCATCTTCCGGCATAGCCGGACGAAGTTGGACGCGCCGCCTGGACGCTGGAATCCGACCAGGTCGGCCCCCAGCAGCCCCTCCAGCAACTCCCTGCGCCAGGGCAGCTGCTGGAACAGCTCGCCGGGCGGGAACGGGATGTGCAGGAAGAACCCGATCTTCACGTCGGGGCGGAGCTTGCGCAGCATGGCGGGCACCAGCTGGAGCTGGTAGTCCTGCACCCACACCACGGCGCCCGGCGCGGCGGCGTCGGCCGCGGCGCGGGCGAAGCGGTCGTTGACCGCGCGGTACGCGTCCCAGAGCACCCGGGAGTAGATCGGCGTGGCCACCACGTCGTGGTAGAGCGGCCACAGTGTCGCATTCGAGAAGCCCTCGTAGTAGAACTCGACCTCCATCGAGGACAGCGGCACCGGGATGAGGTGCATGCCGTCGTGGTCGAACGGCTTGAGCTCCTCACCCGCCGCTCCGGTCCAGCCGAGCCAGGCCCCGTCACGGCGCTGCATGACGGGCGCGATCGCGGTCACCAGACCGCCGGGACTACGGCGCCATTGTTTTTCGCCCACACGGTCGACCGGCAACCGGTTCGCGACGATCAGGAACGAGCTGGTGCCACGCATGAGCCCTCCAGTGCATCGCCTTAGGACCACCATACGTAAGGTCCCCGTAACGGCCCATACCCCCTGGGACGTGCACAATTCAGGACCAAAACTGTGAGAATGATCTCCCGCAGGTCGGCAGCCCTGGCCAAGAGGTTTAGACCACTACATTACAGTTTGATATCAAACCGAGGGGCTGGGTGGCAAAGCGCGCTGACGGCGCAGATCCGCCCGTACGGCGGCGGCCAGGCGCTTGGTCGCGGCCCGGTTGAGCGCGCCGCCCGCGACGGCGCCGGTGAGGAACGGGCCCAGCGTGGTGAGATGACGCCCGAGCGTGCGCATCAGGCGGTTGCGCAGCGAGGCCTTGGCCGCCGCGCCGAGTGCCAGCGTGACCGACGCCGGGCTGAGCGGGTCCACCCCGCGCTGTTTGGACCAGGCCACGGCGAACTGGGCGGCGCGTTGCCCGCCGCTGCCCTGCACCTGGACTCCGTAGGCTTCGTGCAGCTCGGCCAGGAGTTTGACCTCGATCGCGGCCACGACCAGGGTTTCGGCGACGAGCTGGGCCGGAGCGGAGAGCAGCAGTGGAGGGGCGGCGAACTCGGCCGCCGCGAGGGCGCCCCCGACCGCGCCTACGGCCGTGGTGGCCTTCGCCGCGGTGCGGACCAAGTCGTCGGCCAACTGCTCGCCGGTCAGGCCGTAGTGATGCTCCTGGAGGGTCGCGAGATCCCGGATCGGAAGCCGTGGCGCGATGTTCATGAAGACATCGGCCAGCCAGCGCCCCCTGCCGACCCCGGACGCGCCCGCCTTCCTGGCGGAGACGGCCAGTGCCTTGCTGAGACGGCCGAGCAGCCGGCGCCGCTCGGCCCCGTCCGTCTCCGCTGGGGACCCGTCCTGCGCGACGAGCTTGCCGACGAGCTCGGCTACCTCGTCCGGCTTTTCCTCGTCCGGTGTTTCCTTGGATCGATCCGCTTCAGAAGCCATCGACGGCCCCTTCCCTGAATCAGGCGGCGCACTCGCGGCAGACCTGCTGCCCGTTCTTCTCCGAGGCCAGCTGGCTGCGGTGGTGCACCAGGAAACAGCGGGAGCAGGTGAACTCGTCGGCCTGACGAGGAATCACCCGGAGCGAGAGCTCCTCGTTGGACAGGTCAGCCCCCGGCAGCTCAAGCGACTCGGCCAGGTCGGTCTCGTCGATGTCGATGCTGCCCGACGACTTGTCGCTGCGCCGCGCCTGGAGTTCCTGAAGGCTGTCCTCATTCAGGTCATCGTCGGTCTTGCGCGGGCTGTCGTAGTCGGTAGCCATGTGCGTACTCCATCCCCCTCATCTATCTGTCTGCGCGTCGTCGCGCGTCTTAACGCTCGGAAGGCCAATCTTGTGCCCGCATCTTCCGGGAGATTTTGCAATCGGTACCCCGGATGCGCGGACGACGAACCTTCCGACACGATGGCGCCGTCGCCGGCAAGGCTCCAGTTAGCCAAATATGGCGAAACCACAGCATTGGCGGGATGACCCACCGCGTTCGACGGCACATCCAACCACATGTGCGGGGCCGATGTGCAGCAGGGTCGGATCAGCGCGCCGACGGTGTTGCCACGGGCGGTCCGCCCGCGAGTCGCACCGTCACCACGAGCCCTCCACCGTCCCGGGGGACGGCCGTCACGACGCCTCCGTGCGCCCGCACGATGGCGCGCACGATGGACAGTCCGAGCCCGGCTCCCTTCGCCGATTCCACCCGGTCGGCATGCAACCGCCGGAAAGGCTCGAAAATACTGTCCACCTCGTACGCCGGTACGTGCGGACCCGTGTTCGCGACCTGAACAACGGTGCCCCCCTCGACAATTCCCGAACGCACCCAGACCTTTCCCTCGCCGCCGTTGTATTTGATGGCGTTCTCCACGAGATTGGCCACGCAGCGCTCCAGCAGCACCGGATCGCCCATTGTGGTGGCCGGATGGAGGTCGTGATCCACCTGCACGTCCGCCTCGCCGGCCTGCTGGGCCAGCTGCTCGATGGCCGTCCTGGCCACCTCCCGCACGTCCACCGGCTTGCGCACCGACAGCTCGCGCTCGCTCCTGGCCAGCAGCAGCAGCCCCTCGATCAGCCGCTCGTTCCGCGCGTTGGTGCCCAGCAGGGTACGGCCCAGCACCCGCAGGTCCTCGGAGGCCTGCGGATCGGACAGCGCCACCTCCAGCACGGTCCGGTTGATCGCCAGCGGGGTGCGCAGCTCGTGCGAGGCGTTGTCCACGAACCGGCGCTGCGCGTCGAAGGCGATGTTCAGCCGGGTCAGCATGGCGTCGAAGGTGTCGGCCAGCTCCTTCAGCTCGTCGTCGGGGCCGTGCAGGTCGATCCGCTCGTGCGCGAGCGAGCTGCCGGAGAGCTTCCGCGCGGTGGCGGTGATCTGCGTGATCGGCCGCAGCGCCCGGTCGGCCACCACGTAGCCGAGCATGACGGCCAGGATGCCGATGCCGAGCAGCGCCATCAGCCCACGGGTGATCAGCCCGCTCAGCACGGTCGTGGTCGCGGTGGCGTTCCGCACCATGATCTCCTGCTGCCAGTAGTCCTGCAGCCACTGCTCGGTGCCGGGGGGCACGGTCAGGTTGACCCGCAGCGCGCTGTCCACCACCGGGCGCACCAGGATGTACATCACGATCAGCAGCAGCGCCCCGGCCACGAAGAAGAGCGTGCTGTAGGTGAGCGTGAGCCGCCAGCGGATGCTCATCCGGTCGGGCAGCGCCTTGATCCGGTCGGCCAGCGGGGGTGGCGGGCTCGGATGCGCTCCGGGCGGGGGCGGGCCGTCCCAGGCGGGCGGGCCGCTGGGCGGCGGAGCCTGCCTGCGGTACGGGCCCGTGCCCATCGGAGAGACCATCCGCGGCCCCCGCCGGGGCGCGGTGTCCGCCACGTCGCGCGGTTCAGTCACAGCTTGTATCCCACTCCGGGCACGGTCTCGATGATCTGGGGCTCACCGAGCTTCTTGCGCAGCGTCATCATGGTCACCCGGACCACGTTGGTGAACGGGTCGATGTGCTCGTCCCAGGCCTTGTCCAGCAGGTCCTCCTGGCTGACCACGGCGCCCTCGGCGCGCAGCAGCTCCTCCAGGACCGCGAACTCCTTCTTGGTCAGGGCGATCTCGGCGCCGTCCCTGGTGACCAGGCGTTTGCCCGGGTCCAGCCGGACCCCCGAGCGTTCCAGCACCGGTGGGAGGGCGGGGGCGGAGCGGCGGCCGAGCGCGCGGACCCGGGCGATCAGCTCCAGGAACGCGAAGGGCTTGGCCAGGTAGTCGTCGGCGCCCAGGTCCAGGCCCTCGACCCGGTCGTCCACGTCGCCGGCGGCGGTCAGCATGATGATCCGGGTGGCGGAGCGCTCCGCCACCAGCCGCCGGGCCACCTCGTCCCCGTGCACCTTGGGCAGGTCCCGGTCCAGCACGACCACGTCGTAGTCGATGTAAGAGGTCTTCTCCAGCGCCTCCGCGCCGTCGTAGGCCACGTCCACGGCCATCGCCTCGCGCCGCAGCCCGGTCGCGATGGCGTCGGCGAGCACCCTCTCGTCCTCTACCACCAGTACTCGCATCGGCTTCCTCCTCGTGACCGCCCTGGGCCCCCATTCTTCCGCCTCCGCGAGTAAGCCCACGGTAAGCGGCTGAAGATCCCCTGGAAGAAGCGCGAAATCTCCTGGTTTAGGGTTGCCCGCCCGGTGGGTAAAGGGAGCACACACACCCCTCTGTCCGATGCCGGGGAAGGCGTTGTCCTCCCCAGGCGGACCGCTGAGAAAGAAGGTGAGATGGGCGAGTTCACGACCACAATCGAAACCCGGCTCGACCAGGCCTACAAAGGACTTCAGGAGGCCAGGACCAGCGGCGACGATTTCCTCGCCGACACGCTCACCGCCGAGATCGAAGATCTCCGGAGGCTGGCCGACGACCACGGCATCCCGCTTCCGCGCTGACCGGCGAAACCCTGCCCTCGCCCCCATCGGCCTACCGGCCGGTGGGGGCGTCGCGTTCCGGGTCCAGGGACGCCAGCAGGTCGTGCAGTTCCTCGAACAGCCCCGGCGCCGCGCAGACCGCCATCTCGGGACCGACCGGCTTCCCGTGCAGCCCCCCGACACGCGCCCCCGCCTCGGCCGCGATCAACCCGCCCGCGGCGTGGTCCCAGTACTGGGTGCCCCGCTCGTAGTAGCCGTCCACCCGGCCTGCCGCCACCGAGCACAGATCGACCGCGCACGAGCCGGCCCGCCGGATGTCGCGCACCCGGGGCAGCACCACGGCGACCACCTCGGCCTGGACGACCCGGCGGGACGCCTCGTAGCCGAACCCGGTGGCGATCAGCGCCCGGTCCAGCGGCACGCCGGTGTTGCAGCGCAGCCGCTCCCCCGCCAGCCAGGCGCCGCCGCCCTTGGTCGCGGTGAACAGCTCGCCCGTGGGGACGGCGTTCACCACGCCCGCGACGATCTCGCCGTCCACCTCGACGCCGATGCTGACGGCCCAGGACGGCAGGCCGTACAGGAAGTTGACGGTGCCGTCGATGGGGTCGACGATCCAGCGCACGCGGCCCCGGCCGGCGTCCGCGCCGGCCTCCTCGCCGAGGATGGCGTCGCCGGGGCGGGCCGCCCTGATCCGGGCCCTGATCAGGTCCTCGCTCTCCCGGTCGAGGGCGGTGACCACGTCGGTGGGGCTGGACTTGGTGTCCACCACCTCGGGGCGGGCCGGGCGTTTGGCCAGCAGCATCTCCCCGGCCTCGGCGGCGATGTCCTTGGCGAGGGCGAGCAGGGCGAGCGGATCTTCGGGGCGCATGCCGTCCAGGCTATCGAGTCGCCCATTCCTCCCCGAGGTCGATCAGCCCGGTGACCGCCGGGGGGTCGAAGGCGGGTTCGACGTGGCGGTATAGGAAGGTGAGGACGGTGTCGTACCAGGCGAGGACGTTGCCGGGCTTGGTGATCCAGTGGCCCTCGTCAGGGAAGTAGAGGAAGCGGGATTCGACGTCGGAGCGGCGCAGATCCCACCAGAGCCGCAGCGCCTCGCCGATCGGCACCCGGTAGTCCTTGTCGCCGTGGATCACCAGCATCGGGGTGGTGATCTTGTCGAGTGAGCGGTCCGGGGAGAGCCGCTGGTAGGTGGGGCCGCCGGGCGCGCCCCACTCGCGCTGCCAGTACATGGCGGCGTCGGTGGTCCCGGCGAACTGCTCCAGGTTCCAGAGCGAGGCGTGGGTGACGATGGCCTTGAACCGGTCGGTGTGCCCGGCCACCCAGTTGGCCATGTAGCCGCCGAACGAGCCGCCCATCGCGGCGATGCGCTGGTCGTCGATCTCCGGCAGCTTGAGCGCGGCGTCGGTGATCGACATCAGGTCGCCGAAGGTGGCCGGGCCCCAGTCGCCCCAGCCGCGTTCGATCATCGCCTGGCCGTACCCGGTGGAGAGGCAGGGGTCGGGGAGGAGCACCGCGTAGCCGTGCGCGGCCATGATCCACGGGTTCCACCGCCAGGACCAGTCGTTCCAGCTGCCCAGCGGGCCGCCGTGGATCCAGAGCAGGAACGGGGCCGGGTTCTCGGCGCTGGCGCCCTCGGGGAGCACCAGCCAGCCGCGGATGTCGGCGCCGTCCTCGGCCCTGGCGGTGACCTCGGTGAGGGTGCCGGGCAGGTCCAGCGCGGGGATCGGGGCCGGCAGGTGCTCGACGGTCCCGTCGGGGGTGATCCGGACCGGCGCGGGTGCGGCGTCGATCGCGCTGCGCAGGGCGTAGAGGCTGCCGTCGGGGGCGGGGTTGAGCTCGGCGTAGGCAGCGTCGTCGGCGGTGAGCCTGACCGGGTCGCCGCCGTCCAGCGGGATCCGGTAGACCGGGCGGCGGCCCTGGTGGTCCAGCGCCGCGTAGAGGCAGTCCGGGCCCCAGGCGAGGGCTCCGGGGAAGACCTCGCCGCCGTGCGGGCGGCCCTCGCCGGTGGCCAGGTCGACCACCCACAGTTCCATGGCGACCGGGCTTTCGACGGTGCCGTGCCACTCCCGGACGCAGGCGACGTGGCGGCCGTCGGGCGAGACGCGGACCGGGCCGAGGAAGTCGTGCGTCTCGGAGGCGGCCAGCACCCGGCGCTCGCCGCCGGTGAGGGCGATCAGCTCGGAACGCGAGTTGCCCGCGCCGGTGCCGACGCGCCAGGTGGTGACGACGGTGGCGCCGTCCGGGGTGACGTCGAAGGACGCCTGGTCGAGGGCGCGCCCCGGCCGCGGGGTGAGCTCGGCGCCGTCGAGGAGGAACAGGCGGGACTCCGCGGGGCCGAGGTCGTGGTCCCAGTAGCGGATGGGGTAGTCGTCGTAGACGACCGCGCTGACTCCGGCCTCCTTGCGCGCCTTGCGGCGGTCGGCCTCGGTGCCGGCGTCGCCGGGGAGCACCTGGGCCGCGTACACGATCGTGCCGCCGGCCGCCCGCACACCGGTGATCGCGCCAGGCCGGGTGGCCAGGCGGCGGGCCTCGCCGCGCTCGGGCAGCAGCCACAGCGCGGGCGCCTCGGAGTCGCCGTCCTTCTCGGCGGGGTCGGGGCGGCCGGAGACGAACAGCAACTCGCCGTCCGGGGTGAACTCCGCGCCTCCCTCTCCCTTGGCCGAGCGGGTCAGCCGGTACGGCTCCGCCCCCGCCTCCAGCGGGATTTCCCACAGCGCCGTGCCGTACGACTTGCCGTCCGGATCGAGGGACTGGACCACCGCCACCAGCCGGGTCCCGTCGGGCGACAGCCGCAGCCCGGCCACCCGGGGGGCCGCCACGTAGGAGCGCAGATCATGGAAGATCGAAGTCATCTCTCGAACCTACCGCCGGCCCGGCACGGACCGAGAAGGAGACCGGGGGGATCGCCGCCTACCCTGGTTGCATGGCCAAATATGACGCGCTCGTCGTGGTGTCGTTCGGCGGGCCCGAGCGACCCGAGGACGTGCTGCCGTTCCTGGAGAACGTGGTGCGCGGGCGGGGGGTGCCGCGCGAGCGGCTGCTGGAGGTCGAGGCGCACTACCAGGGCTTCGGCGGGGTCAGCCCGATCAACCAGCAGTGCCGGGACCTGGTCGCGGCCCTGGAGAAGGTCGTGGACGTGCCGGTGTACTGGGGGAACCGGAACTGGCATCCGTACCTGGCGGACACCGTGCGGCAGATGGCGGCCGACGGGGTCAGGACCGCGGCCGCGTTCGCGACGGCGGCGACCAGCTCGTACTCCAGCTGCCGGCAGTACATCGAGGACATCGCGCGGGCCACCGCCGCGGTGCCGGACGCGCCCCGGCTGGTGAAGCTGCCGCACTTCTACGACCATCCCGGGTTCGTCGCGGCCATGGCCGACCACACCTGGGGGGCGCTGGCCGAGGCGGGCGAGGACGCCCGGCTGGTGTTCACGGCGCACAGCGTCCCGCTGTCCATGGCGGCGGCGGCCGGTCCGAGGGGCGGGGCGTACGAGGCCGAGCTGCGGGCCGCGTCGGCGCTGGTCGCGGCGGCGGTCGGGAAGGATGACTTCGACCTGGTGTGGCAGAGCCGCAGCGGCCCGCCGCAGGTGCCGTGGCTGGAGCCGGACGTCTGCGACCACCTGGAGGAGCTGGCCCGCCAGGGCACCGAGGCCGTCGTGCTGGTGCCCATCGGGTTCGTCTCCGACCACATGGAGGTCAAGTACGACCTGGACACCGAGGCGGCCGCCAAGGCGGCGGAGCTGGGCCTGCGGATGGCCAGGGCGGGCACGGCGGGCACCCACCCCCGGTTCGTCTCCATGATCAAGGAGTTGATGGCGGAGCCCGAGCCGGCCGCCTGCCCCGCGACCTGCTGTGTCATTGGTTCGGGTAGGCCAGCGCGTACGCCTGCGACAAGTTGAGCACCTTGTCGACGTACGACCAGGAATGGTTGTAGTGCCACACGGCCTTCCTGAGCTGTTCGCCGCCTTGGCCCGCCTTGTTGGCGCATAAGTAGTTGGCGGCGGACGGCACCGCGTCGTACGCGCTCCAGATGTCGGAGACGCCGTCGCCGTCGCCGTCCAGGCCGTACGCCTTCCAGGTGGCGGGCATGAACTGCATCGGGCCGAGCGCGCCCGCCGAGGAGGGTCCGTTGTTGCGGCCGTGGCTGCTCTCGACCTGGCCGATGGCGGCCAGCACGGTCCAGGACAGGCCGGGGCAGACGCCGGCGCCGCGCTGGTAGAGCTCCAGGTAGCTGTCGGGGCGGCCGACCAGGACGTTCCTGGCGGCGACCCGGGTCTGCCGGGGCTCGGGTTCCCGGCCGACGGCAACCAGCTGGGTGCCGCCGCCGAGCAGCCGGCTCACGCGTCCCTCGTCGATGTTCTCGCCGTGGACCATCACGACCACGCCGGGGGCGAACCCGAGTTTCGCGCCCAGCTCCTTGCCGATCAGGCCGTCCACGCCGGGGAAGCCGAGCGCGGCCGAGGCGGCGACCCGGAGCCGGGGCCCGCCGTCGAGCTGGTACTGCGCGCCCAGGACCAGGCTGAGCCGCTTCATCACCGCGCTGTCGGCGACGATCTCGCCGCGCGCCAGCGCGCTCCACACGGCCGGATGGTCGGCCACGGCCTTGGGGGTCCAGGAGCGAAACTGGGCGGGGTCCACGGCGAGCAGCTGCAAACGGGTGCCGGCCACCCGGACGGTCCCCCCGTCGACCACGGCGACCTTCTGCACGTTCTTCACCTTGGCCAGGCTGTGCAGGACCTGCTCCGGCACCTTCGCGCCGGCGATGGCCAGCAGCCGGGGCGGGGTCACCTGCACGCTGGGGCCGCCGACGACGGGCGGAGCGGACGGCAGGGTGCGGTCCGGGACCAGCGCCTGCCGGGAGGTGCCCACCGCCGTTTCCGTGTCGCCCCCTGAGTCGTCCCGGACCAGCAGGATCACGCTGCCCGTGGAGACGGTCACCGTGATGGCCATGGCCAGTCCGGCCACGAGCCCGCGAAGCGGCGTGAGCCAGGGAAGATCGGACACCCGGTTCACGCTAGTAGCTTATCGGCGGAAAACTCACTTGCCTTCCGACGGCGCGGTGCGCCATGGTCGGATCGGGTCTATTGGGGAAAACCAGCTGTCCGCGTGCCACTCACCCATGGCCGCAGCCGATCCCGGTCGGCGTGCCCGGACGCACTACATCGTGCCCAGGGCGCGCGAGAGGGGTTCTGTCATGGTCGGGCCGTACCGAGGGCTGTTCAGCATGCCCGGAGCCAAATCGTTTGTTGTGGCGGGGTTCGTGGGGCGGATCCCCATCTCCATGCTCGGCATCGGCATCACGCTGCTCGTGCACTCCATCACCGGTTCGTTCGCCACCGCCGGGGCCGTCTCGGCCATCGTGTCCCTCGCGTACGCCGTCGCCGCGCCTCTGTCGGGCCGCCTGGTGGACCGGTTCGGCCAGGCCAGGGTGCTCGTGCCGTTCGTGTTCGTGCACGGGATCGCGCTGTCGGGGCTGATGCTGCTCGCGCACGCGCACGCCCCCGTCTGGACGCTGTACGCCTCCGGCGCCCTCGCGGGCCTGTCCGCCACCTCGCTCGGCTCGATGGTCCGGGCCCGCTGGTCGCACCTGCTCTCCAACGGCGACGACACCAGGGGCGACTCCGGCAAGCTGCACGCCGCGTTCTCGTTCGAGTCGGTCGCCGACGAGGTCATCTTCGTGACCGGCCCGGCGTTCACGGCCGTGCTGGCCACCAGCGTCAACGCGTACTCCGGGCTGATCGTGGCGGCCGTGCTGACCGTCGTGGGCACGCTGGCCTTCTCGCTGCTGAAGAGCACCGAGCCGCCCGTGGTACGGCACCGGGAACAGCGTGGCACGCCCATCGCCATCCCCGGCGTGGCGCTGCTGTCCGCGGTGATGCTGGCCATGGGCGCGGTCTTCGGCAGCGTGGACATCGTCACCGTCGCCTTCGCCGAGGAGCACGGCAACAAGGCCGCGGCCGGGTTCCTGCTCGCCTGCTTCTCCGGCGGCAGCATGGTCTCCGGCCTCTGGTACGGCGCGCGGGTCTGGAAGATCACCCTGCGCACCCGCCTGGTCCGCGGCCTGGTCGTGTTCGTGGCCGGGCTGACCCCGGTGCTGCTCATGGGCAACCTGGGCGCGATGGCGGTGGCGCTGTTCTTCGCCGGTCTGGCCATCTCGCCGACGCTGATCACCACGTTCTCGCTGATCGAACGCATGGTCCCGGCGGCGCAGCTGACCGAGGGCATGGCCTGGCTGTCCACCTCGATCGGGTTCGGCGTGGCCGTCGGGGCGTGGGCGGGCGGGCACCTCACCGACAGCTACGGGCCTTCCAACGCGTACGGCTTCGCGTACGTGTGCGCGTTGCTGGCGATGGTGGTGGGTGTGGCCGGTTCATCCTGGTTGCGGACAACGGTGGCTTCCGAGACAAGGTCATGAGTACCGTTCATATTCATGCGCTTCGTTAACTGGGCGGGGAATCAGGCGGTCGTGCCCGCCGAGGTCCGTACTCCGGCGTCGGCGGCCGAGGTGGCGCAAGCCGTACGGGATGGGGCGAAAACCGGGCGGAGCGTGCGCATGGTCGGGACCGGCCACTCGTTCACCGGCGTGGCGCTCACCGACGGGCTGATGCTGCGGCCCCACCGGCTGACCGGGATCCTCGCCTACGGCGGCGACTGGGTGCGGGTCGCGGCCGGGACGCCGCTCCACGTGCTCAACGAGGAGCTGCACCGGCGCGGCCTGGCGCTGGCCAACATGGGCGACATCACCGCCCAGACCGTGGCCGGGGCGATCCAGACCGGCACCCACGGCACCGGCCGCGACATCGGCGGGCTCGCCGACCAGGTGATCGAGCTGGAGCTCGTGCTCGCCGACGGCTCGATCACCACCGTCCGGGACGGCGACCTGTTCGACGCGTGCCGGGTCGGGCTGGGCGCGCTCGGCGTGCTCACCTCGGTCACCTTCCGGGTGGAGCCGTCCTTCCTGCTGCGCAACCGGCGCGACCCGATGTCGTTCAGCGGCATCCTGGCCGGCCTCGACGCCCTCACCGCCGAGAACGAGCACCTCGACTTCTTCTGGCTGCCGCACACCGACACCTGCCTGGTCAAAAGGAACAACCGCAGCGAGGGCCCGGCCGCGCCGCCGAGCGCGGTCAAGCACTGGCTGGACAACGTGTTCCTGGAGAACACGCTGTTCGGCATGGCCTGCGCGGTCGGGGCGCGGTTCCCCGGCGCGATCCCGCGGATCAACGAGCTGTCGGCGCGGCTGCTGAGCGCGTCGGAGTCGGTGGACACCTCGTACAAGATCTTCACCAGCGTGCGGGAGGTGCGTTTCCTGGAGACGGAGTACGCGATCCCCCGCAAACACCTCGGCCAGGCCCTGCGCGAGACCCGGGACCTGGTGGAGCGCATGGACTGGCGGATCAGCTTCCCGGTCGAGGTACGGGTGACGCCCCCGTCCAGCGCCTGGCTGTCCACCGCGTACGGGCGGGACTCGGCCTACGTGGCGTGCCACATGTACCGGCCCACGCCGCACCCGGAGTACTTCGCCGGGGTCGAGGAGATCATGACGCGGCTGGGCGGGCGGCCGCACTGGGGCAAACTCCACACCCGCGACGCGGACTACCTGACCGGCGTCTACCCCCGGTTCGCCGACTTCGCGAAACTGCGGGACGAGCTGGACCCGGACCGGATCTTCGGCAATCCCTATCTGGCGGGTGTGCTGCCCTAAACCCAGAGGTGGGTAAAGAGTGCGGCGGCGTCGCGTGTCCCGCGCCGCCGGGTTTCCGCGCGGGCGGCACATTGCGGGGGCGGGCCGCCCGGCCCCCCTACCGAGGAGCTCCTGCATGAACCGGTTCGGCCTCTACCCGACGGCCGCCGTGGCGACGGCGCTGGCCACCACGGCCGCCCTCGTGACCGCGAGCCCGGGAGGCCTCGCGGTGCGGGCGGCGGACGAAGGGCTCAGGCCGTACATCGTGACCACCCGCGACGTCGGGGAGGCCTGGCGGGTCGGGTCGCGGCTGCGGGTCACCCGCTACTACGCCGGCGTGCTGGCCGGGTTCGTGGCCTGGCTCAGCCCGGAACAGGCGGCCGGGCTGACCGCCGACCGCGGCGTCACCGGCGTCGAACCGGACCGGCTGGTCACGGCCCAGGACGTCAGCTGGGGCCTGGACCGGCTCGACCAGCGGCAGCTGCCTCTCGACGGGCGAACCGGGCATCGGGGGCGGCACGGCGGACGGCACGGCGGGCGCGGGGTGACCGTCTACGTGCTCGACACCGGCCTCGACGCGGCGCACCGCGAGTTCGGCGGGCGGGCCGCCGTGGCCTTCGACGCCACCGGCGGGGACGGCTTCGACTGCAACGGCCACGGCACCCACGTCGCCGGGATCATCGCCGGGGCGACGGTCGGGGTGGCCAGGGCGGCCGGCATCCAGGCCGTACGGGTGCTCGGCTGCGACGGCTCCGGCACGGTCTCCGACGTGATCGCCGGACTCGACTGGGTACGGACCAACGCCGCCGGACCCTCCATCGCCAACCTGTCCCTCGGCGCACCCCGCTCCCGGGCCCTGGACACGGCGACGACCGCCCTGGTCCGCTCCGGCGTCCTCGTGGTGGCCGCGGCCGGCAACGGAGGCGGCGACGCGTGCCGCACCTCGCCCTCGGGCGCGTCCGGCGTCTTCGGCGTGGCCGCCTCGGACGAAAGCGACCAACGCGCACCTTTCTCCAACCACGGCCGCTGCGTCGATCTGTACGCCCCCGGCGTCGACATCCTCTCCACCTGGCCAGACGACACGCTGCGCCGCCTCAGCGGCACCTCCGTGGCCGCGCCGCACGTGTCCGGAGCGGCCGCGCTGCGCCTCGGCGGGAACCGGTCGGAGACTCCCACTTCTCTGTTCACTTGGCTGAAGTCCACCGCGACGAGCGGCGTCATTGTGAAGAATCGGGGAAGGACCCCTAATCGCTTGCTGAACACCGGCGGCCGGTAGCAAGGTGGAGCCGGTAAATGTGACCGGCGTCACATCGACTCCCACGCCCCTGGAGAAGGCGATGTTCGGACATGCCGGGTACGGTGCTGGAAGGCAACCGGCTCACGCGAGACACTCAAGGGTCCGGGGGAAGATTTCAGCTCGACGACGAAGGGACTCGCATGCAGGAGCTCCGTCTCGTCGCGGTGAGCGAGGACGGCACCTACCTCGTTCTGGCCACGGCCGGAAGGGGCACCCGGTTCACGCTGCCCGTCGACGATCGGCTCCGCGCTGCGGTTCGCGGCAACTTCTCCCGTCTCGGCCAGTACGAGATCGAAGTGGAGAGCCCGTTGCGTCCCAAGGAGATCCAGGCGCGCATCCGCGCCGGCGAGACCGCGGAGGAGATCGCGGCCACCGCCGGCATACCGGTCGAACGTGTGCGCTGGTTCGAGGGCCCCGTGCTCCAGGAGCGCGAGTACGTGGCCCAGCAGGCGCAGCGCGTCGCGGTCCGGCTACCCGGCGAGAACACCCCCCGCCCGACACTCGGTGAACTCGTCGCGGAGCGGCTCACCCGCCGCGGCGTGCCCGCCGACGAAATCGACTGGGACTCCTGCAAGCGCGACGACAACCTGTGGCGGATCAAGCTCGGGTTCGTGTGGAACGGGCACACCCGGCACGCCGAATGGCTCTTCGACCCGCGCCGCCGGCACATCACCCCGTACGACGACGAGGCGCTGCGCCTGTCCGCGGCCGAATACGTGGACCCGCCCCAGGAGGAGGCGACCGTCCGCCCCTTCGTGCCCCGGCTGGCGGGCAAGCTCGCGCCCGTGCCGGCGTTCGAGCCCCGCTTCGAGCCGGAGCCGGCCGCGCCGTACGCGGAGCCCGGTGGCTTCACCGACCCCTCCTACCAGGACCCGGCCTACCTCCAGCGCTACACCGAGCCCACTCCCCTGCCTTCCCCCACGCCGGTCCGCCCGGCCGCCTTCCACCCCGAACACCGCCCCATGCCGGTCCCCGCCTTCCTCCCCGAGGACCCGGCCCCTGCCTCCCCCGTCAGACCCCTCCCGGAAGCCACCCCGCTCCCCTACCCGGCCGCCGCTTCCCCGACGTTCGCAGGCCCGAACCCCACCCCGGCTCCGGCCGCGTACGCGGAACCCACGCGCCCAGCCGCTCCCGCCGTTTCCTACTCCGAGCCTCCCTTCCTGGGCGCGAACCCGGCTCCCGTCGTTCCGACCCCGGAAGCTCGCCCGGCCGCCGGCACCGTCTCCGGCCCGCAGGTTCCTCATACGGTCGCGGACTCGCCGACTCCGAGCTCCGTCGCGGGTTCGGCGTCCGGCGCAAGCGCCGACACGAAGCCGTTGGACCCGACTGCGAGCTCCGTCCCGGGCCCGGCCTCCGGCGCAAGCGCCGACGCGAAGACGCTGGACCCGGCCACGAGCTCCGT
>NZ_BOOA01000073.1 GCF_016862995.1 Acrocarpospora phusangensis | reverse complement strand
ACCCACCCACCCTCTTGCCCCTCCGGGGGCGGCGAACCACCGTTCACCGCCAGCCCGCCGCGCAGCGGCAAAAAGGGTGGGCGGGTGGGGAGAACCACCGTTCGTTCAAAAAGAAGACCCGTTCCCGGCAAGGACGCCTTTGGCCGTACCGGAAACGGGTCAGAGACCTACGGAATCACCGTGATGTGGTTGGGCGTCGGAGGCGTCACCGGCGAGTGCGCCCCCAGGTAAGCCGCGAACGCGTCGATGTCGAGCGGCCCACTCCACAGATCGGTCCCATCCCGGAACGCCAGGAACGCGTCCCCACCACCGACCAGGAAGTTGTTGGCCGCAACCCGAATGCTCTGCGTGTCCGTAACCGGAACCCCGTCGATCCTCATGTTCGAAACCCGCGACCCCCAGGCACCACTCGCACTGTAGGTGTACGTGAAGTTCGACGACGGCTGCAGAATCTTGGTGAACGCCTGGTTGTTCGGACCGCCCACCCACTGCTGCTCCAGCAGGGTCTTCAACTGAGCGCCCGTCAACGTGACCACCTGCATGAGGTTGTTGAACGGCTGCACCGCGAACGCCTCGCCGTAGGTGACGACACCGTCCCCCTCACCGGCGGGCGACCCCGCGTACGTGATCCCCTGCCGGATACCACCCGGGTTCATCAACGCGATCTGCGCGTTGCCCCCGGTCCTGGTCCCCTCCAGCTGAGCATCCGCGATCAGGTTCCCCAGCGGAACCTCCCCGGACGGAGAAGCCACGTTGGGCAAATCCCCGGTGATGCTGCCGATCGGCCTGTTGGCCACCCCGGCGGTCCGCGACCTCCACAGATCGATGAACGCGACAGTCGCCGGGTCGGGCGTGACCGTCCGCCGAACGACGTGGTTGTCCGCGACCACCGAGGACCGCACGATGTCGCCGGTCGCCTTGTCGATCTGGAAGTCGATCTGGGTCAGCACCCGCCCGAACGAGGAACCCTGCGTGTAGTACCGCATTTGCCCGTTCGAGTCCGGAGCCTTGCAGATGTACGCCTGGTGCGAGTGCCCACTGATGATCAGGTCAACCTCGGCGTCGAGCCCGTTCACGATGCGCGTCCCGAGGCCGGGCAGGATCGGGCAGGCGTCCGGGCTCTGGTTCGGCGTGACCTGGTCACCCTCGTGCACGAGGACGACCTGCGCCTTGATGCCCTTCTGCCTGAGCAGCCGGGAGGTCTCGTTCGCCGCGGCGACCTCCTCGGTGAACTCCAGGCCCTCGATGCCGGACGCGGTCACAATCGACGGCGTGGTCTGGGTGACCAGGCCGATGAAGGCGACCTTCTCTCCGTTGATCCGCTCGACGTAGTACGGCGCCAGCGCGGTCTTGTTCTTCTTCGTCTCGATGACGTTGGCGGCGATGAACTCGAAGTCGGAGCCCTTCCACTTGCCGGCGGGCGAGCACCCGTCGACCGGGTGGCACTTGCCCTTCATGATGCGCTCGAGCTCGTCGAAGCCCTCGTCGAACTCGTGGTTGCCGGCGCTGGAGGTGGCGAGTTCCAGGCTGTCCAGGAACTGGACGGTCGGCTCGTCGTGGTAGGCGGCGGAGATCAGCGGGCTGGCGCCGATCAGGTCGCCGGCCGCGACCAGGACGGTGTCCCGGTTCTTGAACTGCTTGACGTAGGTGGCGAGGTAGGCGGCGCCGCCGACACCGTCGACGATGGTCCCCGTCTCGTCGGCGATACGACCGCTCGACCCGGTCGGGGGCTCCAGGTTGCCGTGCAAGTCGTTGATCGTCAGCACCCGGATCGGGATGAGCTCGTCTTTGTCCTTGGCTTTCGCCTGATGCGTGGCATTCGCGCCCGCGGGGGTGATCACGAGCGTTAACGCACCCGCCAGGGCGGCCGTGGCCACAGCGAGTCGTTTGAGTGAAGCAGGGGTCATGTTCACTGAGCGTAGAGAACCCATCTAGCCGTCCTATGTCTCAAAGGTAACGATTCGCGGGACCCCTCCCTGGCGGGATTTGCCAATACTGGACCCGTAGAGTGCGAATCATGAACGCGCACGTGGTGATCAGGGAACAACTGAGTGACGATGAGGTGACCTCCGTCCTGAGTTTGGTCGCGGAGGCGACGGAAAGCGACGGCGTCCGCCCGCTCAATGAGCACGTGATGCTCCACCTCCGATATGGCGGCGATACCGGAGCGAAATCCTTTCTTCTGTACGCGGACGAGTCCCTGGCCGGATTCGCTCACCTTGATCCGACCGATCCCGTGGCGGGCCCCAGCGGGGAACTGGTGATCACCCCGGCGTACCGGCGGCGCGGCTTCGGGCGTCGCCTGCTCGATGCCGTACTGACCGAGAGCATCAGGAACGCGGCGGAGAAGGATCTGCCGGCGTTTCCGGGCGGGGGCAGGCTGCGCCTGTGGGCGCACGGCGATCATCCGGGTGCGTCCAGGCTGGCGGCTTCCGCCGGGTTCGCCCGGGTGCGGTCGTTGTGGCAGATGCGGCGGTCGCTGTTCGCACCGCTGCCCTCGGCCGTGGTCCCGGAGGGCGTACAGGTGCGGACTTTCGCGCCGGGACAGGACGAGGCGGCCTGGATCGCGGTCAACGGGCGGGCGTTCGCCCACCATCCCGAGCAGGGCGCGTGGACCCTCGACGACCTCGACCAGCGCGAGAAGGAACCCTGGTTCGACCCATCCGGATTTTTCCTAGCATTCCGTGAATCGCGACTGGCGGGCTTCCACTGGACGAAGGTCCACGGGGCCGACGGCCACGGGCACGACGCCATCGGCGAGGTGTACGTGGTCGGCGTCGACCCCTCCGAGCAGGGCACCGGCCTCGGCAAGGCGCTCACGCTCGCCGGCCTGGCCCACCTCCGCGCCCGCGGCCTCTCCCAGGTCATGCTCTACGTGGACGAGGAGAACCAGGCCGCCATCAGACTGTACGAATCCCTGGGCTTCAGCCGCTGGGACACCGACGTCATGTACGCCGAGCGGGCGTGAGGCCCTACTCCACCGCCCAGTGGAGCGCGAAGTAGCAGAGCGCGGCGACGAAGGCGGACGCCGGAATCGTCAGCACCCACGCGGTCACGATGTTGCCCGCCACCCCCCAGCGAACCGCCGACAGGCGCTTCGTCGAGCCCACGCCCATGATCGCGCTGGTGATGGTGTGCGTGGTCGAGATCGGCGCGCCGAACCCGATCGCCGCCGTGTACAGGACCGTCGCGGCGGCGGACTCGGCCGCGAAGCCCCGGGCCGGGTCGAGCGCGATGATCCGGCGCCCGAGGGTACGCATGATCCGCCACCCACCGGCGTACGTGCCGAGCGAGATCGCCCCCGCGGCGGCCAGGATGACCCACTGCGGGATCTCCTCGCCGTTGTTCGCGTATCCGCCCACGACCAGGGCGAGGAAGATGACGCCCATCGTCTTCTGCGCGTCCTGCAGCCCGTGCCCGAGCGCCATCGCGGCGGCCGACACGGTCTGCGCATACCGGAAACCCTTGCCCGTCTTCCGCGGATTGCTCTTGCGGAAGATCCACAAAATCGCGATCATGATCACGGCGGCCAGCGTGAAACCGACCAGCGGCGACAGGATCATGGGGATGACGACCTTCTCCATCACCCCGTCCCAGTGCACCGTGACGCTGGCCACCAGCGCGGATCCGATCAACCCGCCGATCAGCGCGTGACTGCTCGACGACGGTAAGCCGAAATACCAGGTGATGAGGTTCCAGGTGATCGCTCCGACCAGGCCGGCGCCCACGATGACCAGCCCGTGCGCGCCCTCCGGCGGATCGATGATGCCCTTGCCGACGGTCGAGGCGACCTGCGTGCCCAGATGGGCGCCGATGAAGTTCATCACCGCGGCCATGAGCAACGCCGCCCGCGGCGTCAGGGCCCGCGTCGACACCGAGGTCGCGATGGCGTTCGCGGCGTCGTGGAAACCGTTCGTATAGTCGAACACCAGGGCGATTACCACAACCCCGATGACGAGTGCAAGCTCCACTTAGCTTTCCTTGACCGCGATCGACTCGACCGTGTTCGCGACACTCTCGAACGCGTCCGCCGCCGACTCCAGCTGATCGATGACCTCTTTCATCTTCAGCACGGTCAGCGCGTCGTACTCACCGCCGAAGAGCTTGGCCAGCAGCCGCCGATACACCTGGTCGGCCTGGTTCTCCAAGCGGTTGATCTCGATCCAGTACTCGTTGAGGTTCGCCATCGACCGCAGCCGCGGCATCGCCTCGGCGGTCAGCTCGGCAGCCCGCTCAAGAACCTCGACCTGCCGCACGACCTCCTTCGGCAGATGATCGATCTGATACAGCACGATGAGGTCGGCCGCGGCCTCCATGAAGTCCATCACGTCGTCGAGATTCGACGCGAGCCGATAAATGTCCTCACGATCGAACGGCGTGATGAAGCTCTCGTTAAGCCGGTTCATGATTGCGTGAGTACGCTCGTCGCCCGCGTGTTCGCAGGCGCGCATCTTCTCGGCCAGGGCATCCCTGTCCGAGCCGTCGCTGATGATCTCTACCAGCAGCCGGGATGCGGTGACTAGGTTGTTCGCCGAGTCGGCGAACAAGTCGTAGTAGCTGTCCTCACGGGGTGTGAGACGCAGGCGCACGTCGATCTCCAGATGTGCGGGGACGGTCCGCAGAGAAGAGTACGGGCAACCAGGTGGAATGCGAACTTAAGGGTGCGCATACCTAGATGTCACGAACTCTTACCCTTGGGGTTGCCCTGTAGCCTCGTGCTGACACGTGAGGCGTATCCGAGACTAGCGGACGACTTGGGGCAGTTCACAGGGGGTTCATCCCGCGTTCAATCTTGGTCCGGTGGAAGCTCATGAAAGACCGGCTCGGCGTCGGCCCCCGCTGACCCTGATACCGCGACCCGTACTTGGCGCTCCCGTACGGGAAGTCCGCCGGCGAACTCAACCGGAACATACACAACTGCCCGATCTTCATCCCCGGCCACAGCTTGATCGGCAACGTCGCCACGTTCGACAACTCCAGCGTCACATGCCCTTCGAACCCCGGATCGATGAACCCCGCCGTCGAATGCGTCAACAGCCCCAGCCTGCCGAGACTGCTCTTCCCCTCCAGCCGGCTCGCGATGTCATCCGGCAGACTGATCACCTCGTACGTGCTCGCCAGCACGAACTCCCCCGGATGCAGGATGAACGCCTCATCCCCGTCAGGCTCCACCAGCCGCGTCAGATCCGGTTGCTCCACCGCCGGATCGATGTGGGGATACCGATGGTTCTCAAACACCCGGAAATACCGGTCCAGCCGGACATCCACACTCGACGGCTGAATCATCCCCGGGTCGTACGGGTCGAGCTTCACCCGCCCCGACTCGATCTCAGCACGAAGGTCACGATCAGAAAGCAACACCGTGCGACTCTACCGGCCAGGACCTCCCCACGCCCTGCCACCCATGAGCGCACCACTCAGGCGCGGGATCCGCTACAGTTGGATCGCAGTCGTCTCCCAAGACGCCTACGCGGGTGTAGTTCAATGGCAGAACATCAGCTTCCCAAGCTGACAGCGCGGGTTCGATTCCCGTCACCCGCTCCACGTGTGTAAGCCCAGGTCATCCGATGGATTCGGAGCCTGGGCTTTGATCTTGTAGGGGCTAGTTGATCTCCGCGTGCCATTAACGTGCCATTAGCCTGTGGATCACCCAGTGGGAACCAGCGCCCCGGGCGGATCATCCTCATCGTCTTCGCGAGCCGGATCGTGGCCGATCAAGTGCTTGTCGATGGCCGCCGTGATGACTTTGTCGGCGCCGCGTACGGCATGCTGATAGATCATTGCCGCACGGACGTTGTCATGCCCCATCCGTGCCATTAGGTCCTTGAGACCAGCGCCCGACTCAGCCGCGATCATGTTGCCGGTGCGACGGAGATCATGAAGGTGCAGGTCCGATGCACCGATTGCCCGGACAACTTCCATCCAGGCGCTCACCTTGTTGAAGCCGCTACGCCGCATCGGACCGCCTTTGAGGCCCGCGAAGACCAGGGCATCGGCTTCCGGCTTCACGTAGACCTGAAGGTGTTCGCGCAGAGCGGGAAGGATCGCCTGCGGAATGCCGACCATGCGCTTGCCCGCCTTGGACTTGGGCGGCCGCGGGCATCGCCGTAGCCGGCCCCCGCCGTACCCAACGCACGCGCCGACCACAGGCCCGCCGCCACCAGGCCGCACGAGTTGTCGGCCGCTGCCAGATCACGGAAGTAAAGGCCCATAGAGCGCATAGATCGAGATCACGATGGCGACGACCCCAGCCGGAAAGGCGGGCATGGCCCACAACGCCATCCGCCGACTACGAACGAAATGCGCAGGAGACCACCACAGGAACACCCCCGACGCCAGCCAACCAAGCGGGGACGCAAGCCACGCGACCAACGTGATGCTCGACCAGGTTTCCAGCGGAGCGCATGCCGCCGTTTCATACTCCGTGTATGGATCAAGGCCGCACTCATCGAACCAAAGATTCCACACCACGACCATCATGCCGAGTAAGGCAATCCCCCAGGTCACGACCGAGATAAACAACACCGCACAACCCACCGCGCCTCTCGCCGAGGTGGATCCCATGGGCGATGCCGTCTGATCAGCCAGAAGCTCTGCCACAATCGGGCACCCTAGACCTACGGCGGCGAAGCGATCAATACCGTGATAACCCATGCCTCCGGCGGGGACCTCGGCTCCGGGATGATCGCGATTGTAAAACCTGGGAGCCGTAGGTGGCTGGGGTGGGCCTGATCGTCCCGCCTGCCACGTCCCAGACAGAGCCCAGCAGATCGACTCCTCCGGCTCAAGCCCGTCTGTGATCGTTGGCGTCCAATGGGCGAGGAACAGCTACCGGCTAAGGGACACGCGAAGACGGGCCTGACCCTCCGTCCCCGACCCGCTGCCGCTTCGCGGTGGGCCGAAGCTGACGGGAAGATCAGTCCAGGGGAGGATCTTCTGTGTCAGTTACGTGCCCATTCCACTTAGATCTTGCCCTTCAGCTGGGCAGTCCCCTGCTTGTCGGACCTTTCTGTAAGATCGCCTCGTCCGAGCGATCACCGGGAGATGTTCATTGAGCGGCGCGACCGCAGGAGATTACGCCTGGCTCCATGACGCATGGACCGACGGTGTCGGCACCACCGTTCTGTGCATCAACCTCGTGCGGGGCCTGTCCCCTGCGGACGCTCTGCGACGGATCAAGGTCACCCCGGGCACATCAGGAGAATACGGGGTCGCTGCCTACACGGCCGAGGGCGGAACCGTACTAGCCGAGAGCGGATGGGCGACCAAGTACGTAACCAACGTGGCGGAACCGCTCTCCCTGGGCACGGCTGTGGCCACTGTCTTCGCCGACATCAACGGCGCGGACTTCACCCACGAGGTCAACGAGCAACTGATCACCACGTTCAGCCTGTACAGCTACCGGTTCCGCGAGGGCAACGACCCTGACAGATTCCTCACCGACGTACGCGAGCTCGGGCTATACCCAGATGACGACGAATACGCCGTCAACCTCATCTCCAGCGCCCTCGCCTTGGCCTCACGGACCACCGGCGTACGCCTCTCACGCAGCCAGTACGCCAGACCCACACTGACCGCTTCGACCGACCATCTGTACCCTTCCTGGTGAGGTCATGGCCCTGATCGTCAGCGTCGTGATCGCGTGTCCCAGTCGAGGTAGCGCACGACGCTCCTGGTCAGGGGCAATCGATGCGTGCCAGATCCGTGCCAGAACAGGCGGGGAACCACGGTCATTCACGGGGACGCACCGGCAGTCGACCCGCCCTGACCTGCACCCCCGTTTTCCCAGCTCAGGGCAGCAAGGTCAGCAGATGATTCCCAAGCTGACAGCGCGGGTTCGATTCCCGTCACCCGCGCCAATGACGAAGGCCCAGGTCAGAGGACAATTCTCGACCCTGGCCTTGATCGTTTCTGGAGCTTTTTCGATCTTCCGTGCAATTAACGTGCAGTACGCGATGGGGACCAGGACCCCGGCTGTGCCCTCGTCGTCCTCGTCATCGCCACTGCTGATGTGCCGGTCGATCGCGTCAGTGATCGACTTGTCCGCACCCCGTACGGCGTGCTGGTAGATCATGGCCGCGCAGATGTTGACGTGACCATGCGCGCCATCAGGTCATTGAGACCGGCTCCGGACCCCGCGCGAACATCAGAGCCTCCACCGATCCCGGTCCACTTCAGACCTCAGCCACCACAAGCTCGCCAGAAGCGCTAAGCCCGATACCGGCAGTCTGGGTGCAGGACGGCGGTGTACCCCACCACGCGGCCGGTTCGGGGCGTGAGTCTTGATCTTGTCTCGCCATGCGGCTTAGTCGTGCTCATCGCACTTGAGGTCTTTTGAGACCAGTGCTCAAGTCGCCGCTGCGATTCAGTTCAGCGGGGGCCTACCCGACTCACCCCAGCGGTGAAGTCCGCATGCCTTGTATTTGCGTCCCGACCCGCACGGACAGCGGTCGTTGCGCCGAGGCTCCGGATTAGCTCCGACATGGTCAGGCAGCCGGGAGGTGAAGGCCACCTTGGTGGTGAGGCCGATGTCGTCGATCAGCCATTTCATCTCGGCACTCCGTGCGGTGATCTCGTCGGCGGCAACCGCGATCGTGTCCGCGGCGGCGATGGCAACTGTGGGCTCGATTACCGGTTCGTAGGACGGGTGCGTCAGCGGATTCCAGGCAATCTGGGTCAAATGATGCGTACGTGTGAAGTGCTGCGCTTGATTGGCCACGAACACCGTCATGCCGCCGAAGCTGGGATGAACAGCGTCGCAGAGCCACTCATACGCGTCGTAGATCGTGTCGTTCGGGCGCTTCTTCGCCAGGCGCCGCACGTAGGTGATCGCGTTGGTGCTCTGAATCGGCGGCTTGGTTTCCACTGACTCATCGAGACGGCTTCCGAACTGGACTCTCGCGAGCCGCTGCCCGAAGGATTCAGCGAAGTTCCGGATCGTTTCGACGGTGGGCGTCCCTTCGCGCTTGAACGCGTCCCAGTCGCCGATCATGTCACCGGACTCACAGGAGAATGCGGCTGCCCCTTCGAGAAGAGACCGGGCGCACGCGGCCGCGGGAAGGATCTGCCAGACGCGTAAAGCGCTCTCCGCCGCGTCGGCGAGTTGCACGCCCCGCCATACGTGGGTCAGCCACCAGGCCCCCGTACGGCCGTGCACATCCAGCGCGGTGAGCTGAGCGGCTATCCCTTCCAGGGAATACGGTTCGGGGAGCTGCAGAAAGGGTGTCGCCAAGCCGCTGCGGTTCCCCTCTTTGTCGTAGCGGACGCCAGAGAACCAAGTCCCGGTGGAGGGCAACAGTCTGGTCAGTTCCTGATCCGCCGCACGCGGCTCTTTGGATTGGAGAGGAACCGGCAGATGAAGCACCCAACTCGCTTCCCGCGGCAGTTTCTCCGCCATCGCCCGCAACAGCGACATTCCCTCCGCGACCCGTTGCAGGCGCGCCCTACCTAGTGCGGACGCGATGTCAGGCTCCGTCACGTCACCAGCATGCCCCATACAGCCCCTGGCCGCCTAAGGCCACCGCTGCGGCCAGAATCGGTGCGCTACTCCGAATCCGCCGCCATCCAATTCCGCGATCTCCGCCTCGGATCTCAACCGGCCCGAGCGCGGTCACGAACCCGTGTACAAGCGCTCCAGTCCCACCAGTTGCACCCGCCCGCCGCTGCGCGCCGCTGATTCCTGCAACGCCGGCATGAACCCCATCCCGCTGAACAGCAGCAGCCGCCCCGGCGCCTCGCCCCTGGCCGCGAGTAGCGCCGCCACCCGCTCCAGCCGCTCCAAGTGCCCGAGCCCCACAACATCCCCCCACTTGGCCTCCCCAATGGCCAGTAGGGTGCCGTCAGGGCCACGGACAGCAACGTCCACCTCGTGGCCCGCGCGGGTGGTGGCGTCATGAACGACTCCGGACTGCACCCTTCCGGCTAGATCGCCAAGCGTCTCCTCGGACGCGAAGTCCTCGCACCACACCCGGCACATTCGCTCGTACACCGGCCCCGCCACGTTGCTGCGGAAGCGCGGTTGGGCGGCACGCCAGATCCGCTCGGTACGCCCCTGCCGCACCCGTTCCAACTGCGCCCAGTAAGGGCGCATGATCGCGTGATAGAAGCGCACCAGCGGTTCGGTGATCCGGTATTCGGAGCGGTTGCGGCGAAAGGCGTCGGGGTCGGCCACCAGGAGGCCAGCGTCCTCCAGCACGGTCAGATGATGGGAGATGTCGACGGCTTTGCGCTCGATTCTGCCCGCGATACCACTGCGGGTCGCGTTGCCCTCGGCGACCGCAGCCAAGACCGTGTGATACAGGCCGGTGTCGCGTAGTGCAGGGTCCTCGGCGAGCAGGAAGCGTACCTCGCGGAAAAGCGGACTGGCCGGGTTGAGAACGTACTCGACCACCCAGCGGTCGAAGTCGGCCAGGCTCGCCGGGGCGATGCCGGCCAGATACTCGGTGCGGTAGGCGGGGGTACCGCCGACGATGAAATAGACCAGGGCCGCCAGGCGGGGCTCGGCCGCCAAGCCCCAGAACTCGGCGGCCAGCCGGAAGTTGAAGGTGGGCACGACCAGTTCCAGCCCGGCCCGCCCGCGTAGGGGCGCTTGACCGGAGAGCAGGCCGCCCATGAAGGAGATCGACGACCCGCACAGCAGTAGCCGTGACCTGGACGCACCCCGCTGCTCGCGGCGTGGCGACAGTGCTTTCTGGATGACCGACGGCAGGTCCTTGGCGTCGCGTACCAGGTAAGGGAACTCGTCCAAGACGACGGGGATGGTCCGCTCAGCGCCCAGGGAGAGCAGGCCGTCGATCGCCTCCTCCCAGCTTTCGAACCTGACCCGCCCCGGCATCCCGGCGAAAGCGGAGACGGCCTCCCCCAGTTGGCGCAGTGCTTCCGCCCTGGGCACGGCCTCGGTCGCGGCGTAATAGAAGCCACCGGTCACCTCGCAGACGGCCTCCAGCAGGAACGTCTTGCCCTGCCGACGTCGTCCGGAGACCACGCCGAGGGTGGCGCCCTGGGCATCGTTGGCGACGAACCGCGAGAGCTGTTCCCACTCCCAGTCACGGTCGAACATGTCCGACGGCCGCGGCAACGCCATCTTGATCCTCAATTATTAGGAGTACAGTCCTTAAAAGTGTACTCCTAAAAGGAGCAGGCCGCCGACATCGCCATCGGACTGCGGCCAAACCACGCACGACGAGCGCCTTCCGTGCCAGATCCGTGCCAGAACAGATGGGCAACCGAGGTCACCCACGGGGGCTCACGGTCAATCGGCCCACTCTGACCTGCATCAACGTTCCCAGCTCAGGGCGGCAAGATCGGTATCCGATTCCCAAGCTGACAGCGCGGGTTCGATTCCCGTCACCCGCTCCACATGCGAAAGCCCAGGTCATCCGATGGATTCGGAGCCGGGCTTTAACCTCCGCTTCGCGACCTCCTCGATAAGGGTCAGGATGTTCAGGACGCCGAGATAGAGGGATGATCCCTGCTTCATCACGCCATCGACGTGGAGATCGACGGACACCATCAGACTGGTGAACCTCCACAACGTGGATGTGACGGCGTTCCTTCTTGCCCGTGGCGCCAACCCCTTGTGTCCACTTGGCCTGGACCTAGCCGGATTGGGCGAGCCGGATCAACAGATCCCGTTGCGTGTTGCCATACAAGGCATTGGCGTCGTAGATCGCGACAAATGGCGTGACTACAGTCCCAAATCCTGGCCCAGTTCGCTCAGCGGTATCGATGGCCCTGCCTCCAATAGGCCAATGAAGTATGGCCGTGAGACGTTGAGCTCGCGTGGACGTACGGTCAACTGACCCGCCCTGACCTGCGCCTCTGATTCCATCGCGGTGGTTCAGAGGTGGCCACGCGCAGGCCAAGGTCATAAGAACGGCGCTGCAGTAACCGACTCCCGAGCTTAGGAGCCCTTGATGAGCTCAGGGCATTCTTCGGCGACGATGCGGGCCAGTTCGGCACGGGATGCGATGCCGAGTTTGCCGAACATCCGGCGAAGATGGGTGGACACCGTGTGGTGGGAGAGGAACATCCGCTCGGCGGCTTGACGGTTGGTCATCCCCCGGGCGATCAGGCCGGCCACCGCGCGTTCCGTGTCGGTGAGGCTGTCCCATCCGGAAGACGGCCGCTGTGATTGAACCCAGTGACGGCGCCGCACACCCAGCGCCCGCAGCCGGGCCCGCACCCGGGCCACGTCCCAGAGCGCACCCATGCGCTCGAAGCCGTCGAGCGCTTCAACCAAGCTCTCGACGGCCTTCGCGGAGGCATCGGCGCCGGAAGCGCCGGCCCACAAGACGCCGAGGTCTTCGGCGGCCGAGGCGCGTGCCCACGGTTCGGGCTGATCAACGGCGGCGGCCAACGCGCCGGGGTCCTGGTGGAAAATGCCGCGGGCATGGGCGAACGTGATGGCGAAGACGGGAAAGTCCGGGTTGTTCCGGGCCAGGAACTCGGCCGTGTCAACGATGGCCTGCGCATACGGACGGTTCGCTGCGGCCAGCGCCAGCCGGGTCATCCAGGCGGCCGTGAGAGGCGTCGTGAGGAGTGCCCAGCGCCGCTCCTCCTCGTTGGTGTAGATGGCGTGGAGTACGTCGACCGCCCGTCCGGGATCACCTTGGGCCTCGGCCACCGCCGCCATCACCCACTTCTCCCACACCGATCCGAATCGCATCTCGGGCGCGGCGTGGATGGACTGGAAGCGTTCGATATGCCCGACCGCGGCGTCGATGTCGCCCTGCCGCAGGGCGATGACCGCGAGTATGGACAGCGCGACGCGGATGAACCCGTGTGTGCCCAGCTCCTCGGCGATCATTTTCCCGGCCTGGGCCTCGGCGGCGGCGTCATCAAGTCGACCCACGCCCAGATTCAGAACGGAGCGGAACAACGCGGGCTGTGCGGCGAGCACGGTCAGCCCGAGGTCGTTGATTTCCTCCTCGGCGGCCTGGATGGCGATGTCGGCCGCGTCGAACTCACGCACGGCACTGTGGTGGAGGCTCAGTATCAGGCGCGCGTACGGGCGGTGGATGGCTTCAACGGTGCCGTGCTCGGTGACGTGCAGGGCTTCGCGAAGATGCGCGTACGAGTCGCCGATCCGCCCCTCGACCACGGCCAACCGAGCGAGCAGCAGCAGAGCTCCCACGACGGCGGCATCGGCGTGCCGCTCACGGTCGGCCAGAACGGCTTCCGCCCGATGCCGTCCTTTCCGGAAGTCTTTCAGCCAGAAGAGCCCCCAGAACATCGTCCATTCGGCGAAGCCGCGAAGGTCCTCGGGCAGCTCATTCTGGGCGAGCAGGCTTTCGGCCTCGGATATCGCATCCGCCGGTCGGCCGCTCAGCAGCAGGATGTGCGCCAGCGCGCACCGCAGGCGAGGGGCGTGGCACGCCGGGGCCCTGGCCAGTGCGGCGCGGGCAAGATCGGCCGCTTCGGACAGCCGTCCGATGACCGTCAGGGCGTCGACCGCCGTGGAGGCGCGACCGAACCAGTCGGGGTCGGTGGAGCCGCTGAGTTCAAGCGCCCGCAGGGCGAGGTCGGCGGCGGTCTGTGGTGAGGATCGCAGCACCTCCCGCGCCGCTCGGTCCAGTCCGAGGAGTGCGGAGTCATCACCGCGGCTGGCACTGTGAATCAGATGCGCGGCGGCGGGAACGGCCGACCCGCCTCGTTTGAGCAGCATCTCCGCCGCGTCGTGGTGCAGGGCCCGGCGTACGGGGGCGGGGATGGTCTCGACCACCGCCTGCCACAGTAGGTCGTGCCGGAAGGTGAGCTGGTCTCCTGCGGGTTCGACGATGCCGGCCGCCATCGCCCCCTCCAGCATCGGCAACAGCGCACTGGTTGATTCGCTGAGCATTTCGGCCAGATCCTTCACCGAGAATGAGCGGCCCAAGATTCCGGCGCTCTGCAGCAGATGCCTGATTGGTGTGGACAATTCCTCCAGGCGTTTTTGCGTGACCGCCTGGGCCTGCGGTAGCCGCGCCGAAACCATCCGTGCGTGACCCTCGGCGATGTGGAAGACGCCCTCGCTGTTGAGCTTGTCGAGGAGATCGACGAGCAGGAAGGGATTGCCGTCCACGATGTCGGCCAGGGCCAGTACGTCCGGCTCGGGCGCTGCGCCCAGGACGTCGGTGACGACGTCCGCCACTGCTCGCTCGTCCAGCGCCTGCAGCGTGATCCGGATCGCGCCGTCACGTTCCAGCACGTTGAACAGATAGTCGAGGTGGGGGCCGTCGCCGCTGCCGCTGGTGCGAGACAGCATCCAGACGAGCGGATAGGAGGCGAGATCTCTGGTCATCGACCGCAGCGCCAGCAAAGTGATCGGATCGGCCCAGTGCAGGTCATCCAACGTCAGGAGCATCGGTTCCTGAGCCACCCGCTGCTCCAACGGTCCCTGCAGCTGTTCCACCAGCAGTAGTCGCCGATCGGTCGGACCGGAGAGGTTCATGTGATCGTCCGCGGGAAGCGCGCGGCCCTGCTCGCCCAGCGCCGATGTCAGCGGGGCCAGCGGTATCAGCTGGGTCAGTTCGTCCGCCGCTCCTTGGGCGACTTCTAGCCCCGCCCTCGCTGCCGCGGTTGCGGCTATGTCGAGCAAGCGGCTCTTTCCGACGCCGGATCGGCCTTCGACCAGGAGGACCCCGCCCCGGCCTACCTTGGCCGCCGTCAGCAATCCGACGACAAGCTCCCATTCCCATGCGCGGCCACGCCAACCAGGCCAGGACGACCGACAGAAATCGAACTCATCAGCAGCTTCGTGGGCACAATGGGATGAACAACCCATAATGCATGGAACTACCCAGGCGTTAGCTGCGTCAAGTGCATGATCGGAGGGAGGCCTGCGGTTTCTCCGCCTTCGTGACGTCATCTTCAGGAAAAAGCCGTCACTCGCTCGCGAATGCAAGACATTTCCCCGGATTTACCCTCCTTACGCTCCTGCTAATGCGACATCGTCGTTGGAGCCAATATTTTATCTCAAATGTTCGCCAAAACAGGATTTAGCCCACCCACTACGAACGTGTCGGGCGACGGCAACCGGCACACCGCGTGCGGGCACAGCCCCGCCAATGGATGGATTGCCGGGGTGCCCATACGGTCGGCCAGCAGCGGGGAATCACGGGTACTCCCGGTCACTCGACAGGCATACGCGCAGGTCACCCGGCATGATGTTGAGAGACTTCCCAAACTGACAGCGTGGGTTCGATTCCCGTCACCCGCTCCCAACCACATGGTCGATCAGCCCGCTGGGAACAGTGCTCCCACCGCTCCGTCATGCTCGTCGTCTTCGCGCGCAGCTCAGACCTTGATGACGATGACACGTCCGCCACACAGAATGGCAAGGTCCTCAGGGTCGGAGGTGAGAACCGTGACCGGTCCGGGGGCAGCGAGGGCGGTGGCGCTAAGCATTGCATCAATGGCGCACTTGTGCCCGTGCAAGCCTGCATTGGAAAGAAGTGTGGCGGCATGACGGGCGATCGGTTCAGTGACCGGCTCGACGACAAGGCGGGAAAGCGTCCACTCCAGGGCCGGCCGGTTGATGCGGGGATGGACCACTTCGACGAGGGTGGCGGCAGAGGTAATGACCCGAAGGTCATCTGCACGGGCGAGAGCGAGCCATGCGGTGACCGTACGATCACGCAGGACGGCTTTGGCCAGTCCTTCGCTGTCGAGGACCAGAGTGCCGCCGGGGGTGGCGGGGGAACGGGTCACACGGCGTCCGCTCCGCCGTGGGCCTGTCCCTGCCGGGCCTGCTGGAGCTGGTCGCGCATTGCCTGGACCTCGTCCTCGGTGATGGGGCCGTGCTCAGCCTCAGCGACCTGGATGAGTTCGCTGAGGTTGTCGCGCTCGATCTGGCGGGCGACGGCAGCGGCGACATAGGCGGACAGGCCCGAAGGGCCGCTCCGGGACCGGGCCGCCTCCGCGATGTCACGCGGCATGGTGATCGAATACTTGCCAGTAGGCTCACTCATGCTCCCTATCCTACCTCTTATACTCCTGCGGCTATCGACCCGTCCGGTAGGAGCCCGTGTCAGGGGATTGCGAACTCTGCTCCTGCTACACCAAGCTTTGTCCTCTCGATCCTCTCTCGGAGATCCGAGCGTCTCGGCAATCTGCCGCTTCCAAACGATGAGCGGCAAGCCCTTCCGTGCCAGATCCCTGCCAGAACAGGCGGGAAGCCAAGGTCATTCACGGGGACGTACGGCAGTCGACCCGCCCTGGCCTGCACCCCTGTCTTCCCAGCTCAGGACCCCAAGATCAGCAGATGATTCCCAAGCTGATAATGCAGGTCACTCTATTCCACGCCAACTTGACTGGATCATTCAGGGTTCAGCCAGCATTGAAAGGACGAACTCGTTGATTTAAGCACGGCGGGATAGCGTGGCGGCTCAGGCCAGATCTGCAGGAAGTAGTGATCACCTGGTTCGACCCAGTTCTCTTCGTCCATTCCTCTGATGTGGTATCGCAAACGATATGTTCCGGGACCGGCGGGCAGCGGAGGAAGAGGATGCGTCCTCCCCCCTCCCCACTCCTGCAGCGAAAGCCGGCCCGATGGGGACTCGTAGCCGATCTCGACGATGTCTTCGTAGCCATCGAGGTCAGCACCCGGATCCCGATCGGCGACAGCCACCGTGAACTCCACCGTTCCCCACTGAGGGCCCACAATCAGGAGGGCACTGCCTTTCTCCACTCGGATGATCCCCACAGGGTGGCTCGGCACATCATCAAACTGGCCGTACGCGTCACACCCCTCGTCCACGAGATAAGCCTGGCTGTAATCCACCTCCACATCCATCTGCTTGATCTGCACGACAGGAGTCTCATCTCTGGCCATGGGCAGGAAGCATAGACTCCGCCACCGACAAGATCGGCTATCAGCGGCAGCGCAACCAGGCTGCCGTCAAGTGATGGACGACGAGCTAGCTTCCCGTGCCAGATGCATGCCAGAACAGGCGGGGAACCACGGTCACTCACGGGAATCACAGTCACTCGACCCGCCCTGACCTGCACCCCCGTTTTCCCCCGCTCAGGGCAGCAAGGTCAGTAGACGATTCCCGAGCTGACAGCGCGGGTTCGATTCCCGTCACCCGCTCCAACATAGAAGGCCCAGGTCACTTATGATTTCGGGACCCGGACCTTGATCGTTTTTAGAGCCTTTTCGATCTTCCGTGCAATTGATGTGCGATTGGCCCGCCGGGACCAAGATCCCTGCTGAGCCCTCGTCGTCAATACCGCTGATGCGCCTCGACCTATCGGCGCCCTTCACCGCGTGCTGATAGATCATCACGTCCCTGATGTTGTCGTAACCCATCCGCGCCATCAGATCCTTAAAGCCAGCGCCAGACTCGGCCGCGAACAAGTTGCCCGTGTTCCGGTCATTGCCAATGCTCGGGGGCAATCCGAAGGCTCCGCGGCTGGGCGCGCTCAGGTGCCTTGGGTCGTGAACGACGTCGGCGGGTCTCCCGCAGCTACGCGCTGAGCCCATGAGCGCAGGGCGTCGATCGTCCGGCGTAAGTGAGCATCATCAGCCAACCCAGGCGGAGCCCACAGCTCCGTCCTAAGCTCACACTCCGCATCGAGATCGGCCCACAACTCTTCGAACGAATCCCGAATGCTCCGCTCCCGAGGATCAGAGACGTCGAACAACCCCCGAAGATCTTGAATCAGCTTAGACAGAGCAACCTCACCTGAGGCGTACGCATCCAGTCGCTCGACCATCCGTCCGATCAGAACTCGCTGGTATTCCTCCACGGCTCCATCTTGATCATCGTGAAATTGGCCTGCAATCAGACAGGGTGACGAGGGGGCAACCACGGTCACTCAGAACCAGTCCGAGGCTCAGGTCAACGGCCTCACATGCTGTGATCGGAGCAGTTCCCACGCTGACAGTGCGGGTTCGGTTCCCGTCACCCGCTCCATACGCGAAGGCCCAGGTCGGGACATGGATTTCAATCCTGAGCCTTGATCGTTTCTGGAGCCGTGCAATCCCTCCGGGCAGTTCAGACCTTGATGATGACGACGCGTCCGCCGCACAGGGCGGCGAGATCCTCAGGGTCGGAGTGAGAACCGTGACTGGGTCGGGGGCGGCGAGGGCGGTGGCGCTGAGCATTGCATCAATGGCGTACTTGTGCCCGTGCAGGACGGTGTCGGACAGAAGTGCGGCGGCGTGGCGGCGATCGGCTCGGTGACCGCTTCGACGACCAGGCGGGACAGCCCCCACTCCAGGGCCGGCCGGTTGATGCGGGAGTGGACCACTTCGACGAGGGTGGCGGCGGATGCGATGACGCGGAGGTCGTCGGCGAGGGCGAGCCAGGCGGTGACCGCGCGGTCGCGCTGGACGGCCTTGGCCAGTCTCTCGCTGTCGAGGACCAGGGTGCCGCCAGGGGGGAACGGGTCACGCGGCGCCCGCTACACGGTGGGCCTGTTCCCGCCGGGCCTGGTGGAGTTGGTCGCGTAGCGCCTGGACCTCATCATCGGTGATGGGGCCGTGCTCGGCCTCGGCGACCTGGATGCGTTCGCTGAGGTTGTCGCGCTCGATCTGGCGGGCGACGGCGGCGGCAACGTAGGCGGACAGGCCCGAAGGGCCGCTCCGGGGCCGAGTGGCCTCCGCGATGTCGCGCGGCATGGTGATCGAATACTAACCAGTAGGCTCGGCCATGCTCTCTATCCCGTCGCTTATTCTCCTACATCTTCGCAAACCGAAGCAGTCCGAGTCTGATGGAGGCTCTGGGGTGATCGTCGTGCTGGCATGAGGGCCATGTGGCCGCTTGAAGTGGAAGCCCGATCTTCCCAACGGATCCGGTCACCTGCTGGCTTCGCGCCGCACAGGTCTGGCTTCTCGCCTGTGCCTGAAGGTTGTCGCCCCCTCTCTGTAGTCTTGGGCCATAGAAGGGAGCACGGCATGAGCGCACAACCGCACGACTTCATCTCTGTCGGTGCAGGTCCACCTGAGAAGAACCTGCGAGCCATCCGTGCCGCGCTGATCGTTCCGGAAGATCGCGAGGCTTTTGACGCCGGATTGAAGGCCGTACTCGACGAGGTCAAGGTCAGCCTGGATCTTGGGGCGCTACACACTTTCGTGCACCGTTGGTGGATCTCCGCCTGTGACACCGCGAAGGATCCCGAGGGGCGTCGCCAGATGCACGTCCGAGCCCGGCAGGCTCTGGCCGGCGAGCCCGTTCCCCAGGGGCGGCCGTGGCGGGAGATCCTTGGCGCCCGCGGGATCGACGTCTAGGTGTTCAGGCTCATAATCGATCCCGTAGCCGAGGAACAGATCGCCGCGCTGCCTGATCACGCGTTGCGGCCCCTCACGGAGCTCTTCGCACTCCGGTAGACCGCTCCTTGGAGCGGCAAGCCATACGACTCCAGGAACCCCAGAGCGAACATGCTTACGCACCCGTTCGGAGAACGTGGTCTCGCCACCTACGTGGTCTGGACCGGCAGCGCGAAGTCTATCTAGTCCGCGTTGAGTGGCCGTAAGCGCTCACACTCGCCACAACCACCAACAGACCGCTCATCCACTCCGCCCAAGCCTGGCATCCCAAGTCGAACATCTGGCGATTCTCCTTCGCGACCACGCCAAGGAATGCGAGCACATGCTCAGGCAGCGGCGGCCAGGCCTGCCGATCTCGAGCCGGATACGTGCCGGAACGGACGGGGAACCACGGTCAATCACGAGGACGCACAGTTACCGGACCCTGCCTGACCTGCACCCTCTTTTCCCCAGCTCAGAGCACCAAGATCAGCAGATGATTCCCGAGCTGACAGCGCGGGTTCGATTCCCGTCACCCGCTCCACGTGTGTAAGCCCAGGTCATCCGATGGATTCGGTGCCTAGACTTTGATCTTGTTAGGGCTATTTGATCTCTGCGTGCCATTAACTTGCCATTAGCCTTATGGATCACCCAGCGGGTACCAGCAGCCCGGGCGGATCATCCTTGTCGTCTTCGCGAGCCTGATCGTGGCCGATCAGGTGCTTGTCGATAGTCGCCGCGATGACCTTGTCCGCACCGCGTACGGGCGTGCTGATAGATCATCGCTGCACGGATATTGTCATGCCCCATCCGCGCCATGAGGTCCTTGAGACCAGCGCCCGACTCAGCCGCCGGTGTGACGGAGATCAGTATGTTCGGCTCGGCCGCCATCGACCTTGCCCGGGTTGCTGGAGGCGAATCTGACGCTGCATCATGCTCTCCAACAACCCATGGGGCACCGCCGCCGGCGTCGCCATGGGCGAACGGCTCGGCCTGCTCGTGATCAACGTGCTCGGCGAGGCCGTCCTGCAGGTCGTGGTGGCGGCGGAGGAGATCGGCTGGACCCGCGCCTTCAGCGTCGCCGCGCTGTCCAGTTTCGGCCTGCTGGTCTGTCTGTGGTGGCTGACCCTAGGGTACGGCTCCGCCGCCGTGCCCGGTGTCGGCGGGTCGGTGGCCCGGATCAACGCTGCCCGCCCATTCGCGATGACCGCCGGAGTCGCGGCCACCGCCCCCGTCCTGGGCGCCCTGGCCGAACACGCCGACGGCCACCTCGCGACCGCCGTGCGGTGGACCCTCTGCGGGATGTTGAGCCGGGCCCCGGCCGGGAGCGTGATCCGCCGGGGCGCCCGGCCCTGCGTGTAGGCGCGCATCTGCTGGTGCTGGGCCACGCTGCGCAGCACGGCCAGGCGCCGCTCCGGGGTGGCGGCTCTGCAGGTACGAGATGACGATGTCGGCCACCACGCCGAAACTCCAGAGCCAGTACCGGCCCGGCACCCAGATCGAGATCATCCAGGGGACCAGACGGCACCGTACGAGGCGGCGGGCCAGGCGCCGAGAAGGTACCGGTCCCGCTCCAGGTGTGGGTGGCGAGGACCCGGCAGGCCAAATACGCGATGGCGAACACGCGCGCCCGGTCTCCGGCGGCTTCGGGGATGGCGGCGGCCATCCCCGCGGTGCCGAACCTGGCGATCAGCATGGACCGGCGGCGGGTACGGTCACCGGCCACGTTGGCGTAGAGGGTGAAACTGGTCCAGACGCTCCACACCGCGTAGTACAGGACGATGAACAGTCCCGCGTCGGCGATCGCGATCAGGTGGCCGGGCTGGGCTGGAGCACGTGCGCCAGCTGGGCGACCGCGACCACGATGATCAGGTCATAGAACAGCTCAAGCCAGCTGGCGTGCCGCTCCGGAGTCTCCTGCTCAGCCATGACCTGCAAAGTATTGGTGTGGGCGGTGCACGCCAATGCGAATCACTGACCGACCGAGGGGATGACCCGGTAACGGATGTGGGTCGCCTCCGGCGTGTCGACCACCCGCACGATGTCCAGTTCGAGACGGGACGGCAGCACGTCGAAAAGCCGGCGACCGCCACCGAACAGCACCGGGATCATGTGGATCTGCAACTCGTCCAGCATCCCGGCTCGCAGTGCCCGCTGAGCCGTGTACGCGCCATGCACCATCACGTCCCGGTCACCGGCGGCGGCCTTCGCCCGCGCCATCGCGCTCTCGATCCCTTCTGCCACATAGGTCACCAGCGGATAGTTGGCAACGGACGGGCCAGGCGGGCGACTACTGAGCACGAAGATCGGCACGCCGCGGCCGTGGTGATCGCCACCCCAGTGATCGACTTGTTCCGCCGTCCGCCGTCCCACGACGACCGCACCGGTCGCATGGTATTCGTCGTTGAACCGCCCAGCCGCCCCATCCATCCGATGCCGCTCCCCGTCCGGCGTGAGGCCCCATTCATGCAGCCGGATGAAGCCGTCGCCACCGACGTTGTCCTGCCCGTCGTTCGGCCCCGCGATGTACCCGTCCAGCGACATCGACATATAGAGCACCGAAGCAGCCATTTCGACCTCCTGTGATCCCGACACCGGCTGCCCAAGTATCCGGCTCCCAACGCAGACGCGCGATCATTGGATGATGTTGGCACGTGTGATCGACTTTCGTTGGCCAGATCTCGAATGGCGTGGTATCGACGACCCCAGCCACGCCTGCGAACTCCTGGAGATATACGCCGGCCCGCATAATGAGCCGGGCGAGGAGCGATTCCAGCTCACCGTCTGCACCCCCTCGGCTCTCGCGGAGCAGTTGCGCCGGCATCCTTTCCTCATCGGCCGACACTGGCTCTTCGTTCCGGAGTTGCGTCCCGCTGAGGTGACTCGCTGGTTGAACGACCGTATCGGCGTAATGGAGGCCCGGACGTGGACCGAACTCGCCGCAAAGATCGGCCGGATCGGGCAGTCGGAATTCGAGGACTGACGTTCGTCCCACGGGACCAGGGAGCCAACGTGGTGATTGTGCAGCGGATCGTGACCCGGTGGAGTAAACGAGCGCGTGGCGCCGGCGCGGCCGTGCGCCGGCGCACGATTCCCCTGGCGTTCGAGTTGCCGCCGATGCCTGCCGAGCCGCTCGTCGTCCACGACCTCCTCGCGGCGGAACGGACGGGATACGTACCGGACTCCGTCGTAAGCGGCCACGCTCTCCCGGCGCGACTACACGGGCTGAGGTTCAAGCTGTCCGAAGGAGCCATTGAAGTGGCGCGGACCCCGGTGTGGGCCTCGCACCCGACAAGCCGTTTCCCTGGCCGGGTGTTCTTGATCCGCCCGGGCGAACGTGCCCGTTACCGGGCCAACTTCCGTTTCAGCGGCTACGGCACCGAATGGTACTACGAACAGTGGACCGTCAACATCGCTCATGGTCCGTGGCAACGCGACTTGTTCCTGACGGAGACAGTCGATCACCACAAGGACGAACGAGTGTCTTTGTACGGCTGAGCTGACAGCGTGTCGCGGGGATGCCGCAACGTGGCCAGGAGAGAAAGTTGATCTCTGCCACCACTCCGCTGGACGTGATCCGCCGCAAGATGTAAGTGCGGCTTCAGGGCTATTCTCGGCGCGCCGTGCTCGGCCGCTCCCCCGTCTCCTCCTTCTCTACGGCAGCCCGGACAGCACGTCGGTATGCGGCCACTCCCGGCAAAGGACATCCCACAGGACCGCATGCCGGCTACCTGTGATGTACGGCAGTTGCCCTTGGTCCTGAACGACCGCCTCCGCCGGGGCCGCCATGACTTGATCTCCCCACGGCGGGATCGCATTGGCCAGTACCCCGGGCAGTTCCAAGGTCGCGTACTCCGGTTCCCACCAGGTCGCATACGCCTTCTGCAACACATCCGGATGCACGCTCAACCACACAGCGAAGGTAACGCGATAGCCACCCGTCAACGACACCGGCAGGAGGCAGCGGATGAACGCGCCATAGCCCTGCACCTGCATCATGTCGTCAGTGCTCCACGTGAGGGCCTCCCGCTCAGCCTCATCAAGTCCCAGCACCGGATCCGGGAGACGGAATCGGACCTGCCGATCATGCCGATCCCGCGACTCACCACATTCCGCACAGACGTCACCGACTATCGAGCGACCTTCCAGACTCATAGCCGCGACCCTACTCACGTCACCGCAGCGCGGATTACCGGACCAGCGGCCTGACCGCGTGTACCAGTCGAGGTAGTGCCCGACGCTCCTAGTCAGTGCTAGTCAGTGCGATCGACGCGTGCCAGATCCGTGCCAGAACAGGCGGGGAACCACGGTCATTCACGGAGACGCACCGGTATCCGACTCACCGTGACCTGCGCCCTGTGTTCCCAGCTCAGGGCCCCAAGATCAGTAACCGATTCCCAAGCTGACAGCGCGGGTTCGATTCCCGTCACCCGCTCCACAAGCGTAAGCCCAGGCCATCCGATGGATTCGGAGCCTGGGTTCTGATCTTTAATGAGGCTTGTTGATCTCGTCGGGCCATTGCGCGCGGGGACCAAGATCCCGCTTGTGCCGTCGTCGTCCTGATCCTTGATGTGTCTGTCGATGGCATCCGTGATCATCTTGCGACGCCACCTACGGCGTGCTGATAGATGGTCGCGGCACGGATGCTGTCGTGACCCATCCGGGCCATCAGGTCCCTGAGTCCAGCGCCGGACTCCGCCGCGAACATGTTGCCCGTATGGCGGAGATTGTGAAAGTGGGGATTCGGAACGCCGATGAACCAAACCGCTTCAGGCCATGCCGACGTCCGGTTGAACCCGCTTCTCCGCATCGGCCCGCCCTTGGTTCCGGGGAAGACCAGGGAGTCATGTTCAGCCTTCTCGCCCCAGCATGGCGGGGCTGCAAACACCAGAAGGGTCCAGGCCATGGTGCCACGGTTCGGTCAGCAATGGCTTTCAGCGATGGCTGGGCGATATCGGGTGAGCAGCCTTAGAGCAGGGCGCGCCAGGAGGCCTCCCACTCGGGTCCACGCCACCCGGGGCAAAGTAACTCTGGGTGACGACAGAGACGAGGGTGCTCTGCTGACCGCGGCCCCAGCTCCTAGGTGATCACCCTGTCAGTGGCTGCTTAGAGGGCGTCAAGGTGGCCGCTTCTGGTCGCGTTATTGGCGGGAGAGTGCGCGGGTGAGGCCTGCCAGGATGGTCGTTGCGAGGATCCACCCTGCAGTGATCATCGCTGCGGCGAGCCACTGTTGTGCGCCGCGCGGGCCGAAGGCGCTCTCCTGTCCGAAGCTGATGATCGGGAGGAGCAGGTCCAGGGTGTAGAGGAAGGCGTTGAAGGGGGGAGCCTCGCCTGGCTTGAAGGCCGGTGGCAGGTGGGCGGTGAAAACGACCGTGCCGACAAGGAGAAGGGCTGCGAGCCAGAGCGCAGCGCGGAAGGGTCGGTAGCCGTACCCGACGGTCCAGTCCTGCACATATCCCCACAGCCGCGCCCCGAGTCGCCGCCCCGATCGGCGGCGACGCTGTTTGGCCAGCAGTACGTCCCGAGCGGCCTCATCGTGGCCCTGCCGGCGGTAGACGGCGGCCAACTGCTCATAGGGTTGAGGTTGGTAGGCCTCCCTGGCCAGCCAGTCAAGTCGCTCCTGGACAGGCAGGGGAGCCTCCAGGCTGTCATAGGTGAAGCCGTTCATCAGGACGTGAGCAGGCCACCGGCTGGGAGCGTCATCGAGCACGCCGACCCGACTGTGGCGAAGGTCGACGGCCCGCAGCAGTTCCGTCTGGGGCCCGATCTTCAGCGAAGCCGCTTCTACACCACGAAGGTGAAGGTCACCGTCGATGGTGGTCTCCGCAAGGCACAGTGTGGCGGCGATCTGGGAGTTCCTGATCGAGACGTCTCCCGTGGCCGCGAAGCCTTCGCAGCAGTCGATGCCCCCGCCCGCGATCACCTCCCACAGGGACAGAACCCGCCCGCCGGGATTACTGAGGGCGGCACCGTGAAACGCCAAGCTGCCCTCGATTCGGGCGTTGATGAGCACGATCTCGCCGTCGGCACGGAAGCCTTCGCTGCAGCTGAGCCTGCCGGTGATTCCCAGCCGACGCAGGGAAAGCGCCGTCGCACCCGGGTTGGACAACGTCCCGCCGTCGAGGTTGACCGATCCGCGGACCTGGGTGGAGTCCAGAAAGACCTCTCCGTTCGCCACAAAACCTGGTGTGAGCCGAAGTCCGCTGCCGATCTCCATCAGCGGCGCGTTCAGAGCGCGTCTTCCCGGATTGGCGAGGCTCGCCTGCGCGAAACGGAGCGAACCAGCCACGCGGGCTCCGCGCAGCAGGATTTCACCTTCGGTCGAGAAGCCGTCATCGATGCGCAGCCCGCCCTCGACACTGAGTCTCTCCGCGTTCAGGGCGATGCCGTCCGGGTTGGACAGCTGGGCTCCGCTGAAGACGCACCGGCGCCCTATCCGGGCCTCCTGCACGCTCAGCTCCCCCCAGGAGCGGAAACCGCGGGCACACGACAACCCGCCGTCGATGACGACCCCCTCGGCGGTGAGGCTGAAGCCGCCTGACCGTCCGACCCGTGCGCCATCGAGGGTCATCGTCCCGCCGATCCTGGCGCCGACAACGCGTAACTCACCGTCGATGACGGCGTTCGCGCACAGAAGATCACGGTCGACAATCAGGCCGTCGGCATGGACGGCCTGAAGTGCGTGGATCGCTGCGCCGCTGAGATTCAGTGTCCCGGACACGTGGGCCCCGGCGAGCTGGATCGGGCCGGCCAGCTCGCAGCCTTCCAGGCGCAATGCCCCGCCGATCACAGCGTCTACGGCCTGCAGTCCGGGTGCCCGGGAGGCCGTGAGGTCCACCAGGCCGGTGCGGGCTCCGGTGAAGACCGGCGTTTCCTCGAACTCGCACTTGGTCAAGATCAGAGGGTGTTGTACCTCGGCGTACGACAGGTCCAATCGGCCCACGATCCGGGCGCCGGACAGGTGCATACCGGGCGTCTGCCCTGCAAGGCGTTCCCGGGCGCCGAGCAACATCCTGGCGATGATCGCAGCCCGAACGGGGGTGCCGGGAAGATCCACAGGACGCGCTGCGGGAAACGCCTCCCAGAGGGCGAGTTCCGGCTCGGACAGATCCTCGATGATCACAGGCACTCCTGGAAGAGTCGTACGCGTCGATCATGACTGTGACCACAGCCCTGTCGACAGCCCAGGATAAGTTCCTACTGCTGATCGGCGGGCGAGGAGCGCTTTCCGTGCCAGATGCGTGCCAGAACAGGCGGGGAACCTCGGTCTCTCACAGGGCCTCACGGTCACTTGGACCGCCCTGACCTGCACCCTATTTCCCAGTTCACTACGGCAAGATCAGTAGCCGATTCCCAAGCTGACAGTGCGGGTTCGATTCCCGTCACCCGCTCCACCCTAGAAGACCCAGGTCACGGATGGTTTCCGGACCTGGGCCTTGATTGTTTCTGGAGCCTTTTCGATCTTCTGTGCAATTAGAGGTCCCATGGATCTTGACCGGCCGTGCATCCATGCTTCGATGGCCATCGAGGTGTCTGAAGGCTAAGTTGCGTTCCGGGGTCGTTGTCGATCTCTGCCTGGTTGGGTGGGGTGAGTGTGCCCTGTCTGGTCGTGAACGCATTGAGCTGGAGGGCGTGGATGTCCGACGAGGTTCCGACCACTGATGATCGCGAACCGGCGCTGGTCGTGACGTCGATGATCGATCGCGTACTCGACCTGGCGGCGACCTGGACGGTGTGGGACGGTCGCCCGGTGCGCGCCGATGAGCGGGTTTACACCCCTCACAAGGCGATCCGCCGAGTCACCGATCACCTCATCGATCACCTCGCCGAGGTGGAGGCACGGCTGGCCGGCAATCCCACGATCCTTGATCGCTGGCACGCGTCAGCGAGCACGACGTCCGCCGATCTGGCGGCGTTCACTGACCAAGACCTGGACGAAGCCAGGAGCCGACTCACCCGGCTTGGTCGGATATGGGCCGATCGGCTGACCGCGCTCACTCCAGACCAGCTCGACCGGTCACCCGGTGAGGGCTGGACATTCCGGCAGATCGCATTCCACCTGGCCGACTCGGCTTACTACGCCAACGCCGTTGGAGACCTTTCGGCGGTTGGTCCGATCGCTGACCTCTTATCGGCTTCTCATGAGCCGTCGCCAGCAGATGATTGCGGCGGCTAGGGTCATGAAAACTTCGTGGATGTCGTTGCGGACCTCCCAGCGGATGCGCAGGCGGCGGAACCAGTGCAGGAGCGCGATAGCCGGAGGCCGAATTGGTGAGGTTGCCGAACCGTCCCGGTTCGCCGGCAAGCCGCAGCTTGTAACTGCCGTAGAGCCCGGTTACCTTGATCCACTTCCGGTAGCCATGGCGAGGGAGCTGTGCCAGAAATACTGGGCCGTGCCGACATCCTGAAGCTTGAAATTCAGCGTGGAGCCGCCGAACCTGGAATTGCAGTTTCGAATCTCCATCTAGATGTCGTGGGCTGGAGCTGTTGGCAGGCACCGTGTCGGCCTATAACGCGGTCGAACTTGAGGATTTACCAACGCTTCGCGACCTCCTCGATACGGGCCATGACGTTCAGGACGCCGAGATACAGGGCTGGTCCCTGCTTCATCACCCCGTCGACGTGGAGATCGACGGACACCATCAGACCGGTGCGCCCTTACATGTAGATGTGACGGCGTTCCTTCTTGCCCGTGGTGCCAACCCCTTGGCCGCATCCGACCAGCACGGAACGCCACTACAGATGGCACAGCTTCGTCGTCACTGGCTCGCCGTCGAGCTGATCCACGCCTGGCTGACACAGCCTGACAGGCTTGTCTAGGAGCCATGCCTCCGGCGGAACTCTCGGCTCCGGGGCGGTCACCCAAGGGGCTGCTCATAGAAGATCGGTATCCGATTCCCAAGCGAACAGGGCGGGTTCGAATCCCGTCACCCGCTCAACAAAGAGTTTCCGATGAAGGTAGTCCAACCCGCCTATGGCTCAGATAATCAGATCATGGAATCCGCTGCGGAGTGGGATCGGTGTTTGGGGTGGACGTTCGAGTTGATCTCGGAGGATCCCGTTCGGCGTGAGCGGGCGCGCGGCCGGCTGAGGGTTACTCAAGAGCGCCGTAGTGAGGCGTTGTACGCCCTCAATGAGGTCTGGCGAGCTGAGGGGTTGTCGGCCGCTGATCAGGCTGGAGACCGATACATTGCAGAGCGACGAAGAACCCTGCCGGATGCTTTGTGGGAGTTCATTCCCGCTGAGTCCTACGCCGATTGGGCCGGACTGAAGTATGTCCTGCTCTATCTGGAGTGGGAAGCTCGATATCCAGACGAGTGGATGGCCTCCGCCAAGGGTTGGGGGACGAAACACGGTAAGTTGGATGATCTGGCCAGGGCTGTGCCGCATCTTGCAACGGCGGTGATCGATCAACTGGTTGACTTGATTCTTCTTGCCGTACGGCGTGAGCACCGTTGTGAAGATGTGGGATATGCCGTACTGGCCAGGGCGGTCGGCGGCTCACGGTTGCGTCGCCTCCTTCTTGAGATCGCCGATGAGCCTGATGAGGGTTTCCGCTTACGGGCCCGGTACCTCCTGTGGTTGCTGGATCACCCTGAGGCGTCCAAGCCCAAACCGAGCCAATGGCAGGCGTGGTTGAGAAGCCAGGAAAGCGAGTCGGCGTCCGAAAGAGCCGAAAATGTACCCTGAGCACGCCGAGCAAGCAGGAGCTCCCCCGTCCCCTCGCATGCCCGTTGCGTGCCCGTTAGAAGAGTAACCAAGGGACTCACGGGGGACTCACGGTCACTCGACCAGTCCAGACCTGCACCCCCGTCTTCCCAGCTCAGGACGCCAAGATCAAGATCCGATTCCCAAGCTGAAAGCGCGGGTTCGATTCCCGTCACCCGCTCCAGGCATGTGAGCCCAGGTCATCCGATGGATACGGCATCCCACTCGTCGGAAATCTCCCTGAGCATCATCGACGGCACCCGGCCATCCTGGGCGTGATCGACCTCCCGCCTCTGGGCTCGCTCTACAGCGCGGCAAACGGCACACGCACGACCATCCACGCCAGCGGAACCGACACCCTGAACGCAGCCATCGTGTCCATCGGCGACTATGCAGTCGGACCCGACGCGGAACAGAAGAATCAGACTGCGACAGGGGAAACCAGTACAGGGGGTGGGATTACCGTCACCCTAAGTCGAGAACTTCGACCCCATGACTGCAATTGCCGCCCCGGCGCAGGGTGGCGGCACGAGAAGAGGGACTCGACCATGCCCAAGTACCTGATTCAGGCGACCTACACCGCAGATGGCCTCAAAGGAGTGTTGCAAGATGGTGGCACCGGACGCCGGCAAGCGGTGGAACGCATGGCGGAAAGCGTCGGCGGGCGGGTCGAGCAGATGTATTTCGCGTTCGGTGAGACAGACACGTATGTGATCGTCGACCTGCCGAACAATGCGGCTTCGGCCGCTGTGGGTCTCACAATATCGGCGTCTGGGACGGTACGAACGAAGACGGCTGTCCTGCTGACGCCAGAGGAGATCGACGATGCCACGCGGATGGAGGTGGCATACCGGGCTCCTGGCGCGTGACAGTTGGGTGATTGCGAGCGCGTGGACTGCGGCTTGTGCGGCTTCTGCCGAGATGGGGTTTGACGCCGTCGTCTCCGTTCGCGATCTCCAGCAGGACTCGTGCATGGCACCAGTCGATCTCTCCCGGCTCGGGGAGCGGACACCAGCAGGCCAGGTCCTTGCCATCGAGATCGCGCCGGATCTCGTCATTGCTTGGGTAGCGGGGAAACCGGCACCATACGCGGCTGCGGCCGGAAGTCGGTGACCGCGTGTCGGCGGCGGGCATCACGGATCGGAAACCCGGGGCAGGACCACAGCGTCCGCCAAGGCGGAACAAGCTCAGGGAAGGCCAGGGCTTCGGCATAGTCGGGTGGCGTCCGAGTTGTACTCAAACGAGCCCGACTTCGACAAGATCAAGACGGTCCGCGCGAACGCCATGCCATGGGAGGGGGCAGCGGCCTCTCGCCACGGTGTGGAACCGCCCCCCACCCTCCGTCCCAAGCCTTTGCTTCATCTATCGATGTTCGATAGATTCCCATCGTAAATCGATGGAGGATGTCAATGGGAAAGCTGACCGTGCATGCGCTGCGCGCCGTGCTCGTGGTGGTGCTTGCCGGCACTGTGTTCGTACAGGCATTGATGGTGTGGGCGTTGGTCAGCGGGAGCGACCCGGAGGACGGGTCGCTCCCGCTGACCCCGCTGCGCGTGATCACGATCGTGGGCATGGTGTCAGTCCAGGTCGCCCTAGTCTGCGTATGGCGGCTGGTGACAATGGTGCGACGCGGAACCGTGTTCTCCGACGCCGCCTTCCGGTACGTGGACGGCGTGATCGGCGCGATCGTGGCGGCTGCCCTCGTGTGGTTCGCGGTCACGGTCATCAATGCGCCGGGCCAGCGGGACGACCCGGGCGTCACCGTCATCATGGGCGGGATTGGCGTGGCCATCCTGGGGGTCGCGCTCATCGTGCTCGTGCTGCGGATGCTGCTCGCCCAGGCCGTCGCGCGCGACGTCGAAGCGGCACAGATGCAGGCCGAGTTGGACGAGGTGATCTGATGCCGATCACCGTCGACATCGATGTGATGCTTGCCAGGCGGAAAATGTCTGTGGGCGAGCTCGCGGACCGCGTGGGGATCACGCCCGCCAATCTGGCGGTACTCAAGAACGGACGCGCCAAGGCGGTGCGCTTCGCGACGCTCGCCGCGCTCTGCGAGGTGCTCAAGTGCCAGCCGGGCGACCTGCTGCGCTGGGAGGCCGAGGACGCCGCGGGCGGATGACATGCCCAAGGGGGCGTGAAACACCTGGCACCTCCGCGCGTGGCACGGCACGTGGGCCGCATGGACGTGGATCGTCGATCCCCGCAGCACCGTCCCGACCCCGTTGGGTAGGTTCCCGGTTCCCGAGCTGACAGCGCGGGCCCGATTCCCGTTACCTGCTCCACCCACGAAAGCCCAGGTCATTCGGTAGATCGGGACCTGGGCTTTGATCTTCCTCACGGTGTGCGCTCCACGCCCGTACAAGCGGGCGACCATCCGCTCGCCAGATGTCCTGCGGAATCCGGTTCGCATGAGGACGACTCGCCACCCTGCGGCCTGAGTGCGGGCCGCGAGGCTCGGGCTGAGCAGGTACGGCGCCAGCTTACGGCTTGAGACCAGCCCGCAAGGACTCGATGAACCAGGCGAATACCGGTGTCAGGCTCGGCGCGACCGGCCATCCGTTGATTACGGCGAGGAGATGCAAATAGCGTTCCGCGCGTGGGTCGTTGGCGATCTCCAGGCGCGTCAGCAGCCAGCGGCGCAGGTCGGTGTCGTCGGCACGACTGAACACCTGGGCGTAGCGGGCGGTGATGGCGTCGACGATGACCTCCGCCTCGGCTGAAGCGGGGGCGACGCCGGCGGTGAGGGCGTCGTTGATCTGCCGGCGGACGGTTTCGGTGAGGTCGTGGTGGAGGCCGGTGGTGTCGCCCCGGGCGCGCTCGTCTGCCTGGTACTCGGCCATGCGGCGCACCGCGGTACGGAAGTCCGGGTCCTGGGTGAGCTCGGCGAGTTCCACCCATGCCTCGACCTGATCGGGTTCGGGGTCGTCCGGCAGGTTTGGCATGGCCGAGCGCATCATGTCCACCAAGTCCGGGTTGGCGTCCAAGCCCCCGAAGGTGTCGTCGATGAAGTCGTTGACGAGGCGTCGGCGCTCGTCGTCGGAGAGTTTCGCGAGCTTGTGCATAAGGTCCACTTCCTGAGGGGTGGAGACCCGCTTGGCTACCGCTCGCAGGACCGCGCGACGCAGCTGCAGAGTGCGGATCTGCACGTCCAGAGCGTTGGCATGCGCCGCCGCGACCTCGGGCGCCGAGATCTCCCGGTCCAGCACCTGACGGATGACGGCGAGGTCGAGGCCCAGGTCACGCAGTGAACGGATGAGGTCAGACGCGCGAGCGCATGCAGGTCATAGAGCCGGTAGCCGGCCGGGCTGCGGCCAGTCGGCGGCACGATTCCGGCGTCGGAGTAAAACCGTATGGTCTTCACCGTAAGCCCGGTTCGCCGGGCCAGTGCCCCGATCGTGTAGAGCGTGCCGCCGTCCATGCCCCCACCCTTGTGTCTCCCCTTACTGGAGACTCAAGCCCATCCTCCAGGGGACCCGTTAGTCTGGCGGGCACCCAACCACATCACCCCACTGGCGGCAGCACACTCTGCAGATGGAGTGGAGCCCTGCCCATAACACGGTCGAACTTGAGGACTTACCAACGCTTCGCGACCTCCTCGATACGGGCCACGACGTTCAGGACGCCGAGATACAGGGCTGGTCCCTGCTTCATCACGCCATCGACGTGGAGATCGACGGACACCATCAGACCGGTGAACCCTTACACGTAGATGTGACGGCGTTCCTTCTTGCCTGTGGCGCCAATCCCTCGGCCGCATCCAACCAGCACGGAACGCCACTACAGATGGCACAGCTTCGTGGTCACTGGCTTGCCGTCGAACTGATCCACGCCTGGCTGACACAGCCTGACAAACTTGTCTAGGAGCCGTGCCTCCGGCGGAACTCTCCGGCTCCGGGGCGGTCACCAAAGGGCCTGCTCATAGAGGATCGGTATCCGATTCCCAATCTGACGGTGCGGGCTCGATTCAAGTCAGGCTCTAGGCTTCAGGTAGCACTGGAATGTTTCACTCGTAATCTTCAGCACGGCCGAATCATGCTGTGGCGCAGGCCAGATCTGAAGGTAGTGGTCATCTACCGAGCAGCGCTCTTCATCCATTCCGCGGACGTGATACCGCAAGCGGTACGCACCGGGACCGGAAAGCAGCGGGGAAAGGTTGTGCGCCATTTCGTCGTTCCAATCCATGAGCCATCCCACCAGGAAGACCTCGCCCGACGGGGATTCGAAACTGATCTCCACGATGTCCTCATAGCCGTCGAAGTCAGCACCCGGATCCCGGTCGGCGACAGTCACCGTGAAGGGAATCGTCCCCCACTGCGTGGCGATGTTCAGGCTGGCGATCCCTCTCCCCTCCACGTTGATGAGCCCAATGGACTGAGCCGGTGAGTCTTCTGGCCTGCCAGCGGCCTCGTGGTTCCCCTGATCCAGGAGATAGACCTGACCACAGTCCTCCACCTCCACATCCATCCGCTTCGTACGCACGACAGAAGGCTCGTCTCTTCTCATGGGCGGGAAGCATAGAGTCCGTCACCGACAATTTCGGCTGGCCGGAGCGTAGCGCGATTTATCACGGCCGAGAGGCACGCTGAGCCAGAGCCGCCCAGTTGCTCGGTGGCCTCAACGGGCACCTTCGCGAGGCTCTTTCTGTTTGTGGAGGGCCGACACCCAGATCCCCGCTGCGAAGGGGATTTCACCCCCTCGCGCTCGCTGGGCAGGCTCCGCTTCGCTCGTTGCTGGGTGAATTTACCTGGACCAGCGAGTTTGGGTCCGTCTCGGGCCTTCACCATTTTGTGCCGTCTCAGGCGGCTGACAGGGCCAATTGCCATATCGCCGCGTCAACCGCCTGTCCGATCTATGAGGGTTCAGCGCCGAAGTTGACGTGGGCTTCGGGCGGAGGAACTGCATGGCTTTGGAGCGCGTCGACGCAGATGTCGAGGGAACTGCCACCCTGTCCCCTTGAGCATGGCTAGAGCTCACTATCGAATGCCGGTCCTCTAGTTCCCTGTCGATCTCCAGGACCGGGCAGAGTTTCCGTCGGCTCGTCTCGGTCAGCCGTGATCAACGACCGCGCCTGCCGAATCCTGACACGGACGTCGCTGCCGATCGGCGGAAGCTCGGTGGCGAGTACGTCGCCGGGGTGCAGGCAGGTCAACGAGCCGGCGGAGGTATCGACGTCGACGCGGGTGGCGACGCCGAGCGCGACTGTACGGCGCAGCGTTCCGGTCACCGACCGTACGTCATGGGCTTGGTCAGCGGGGCCGTCGGACGGGGCGAGGACGAGTTGGGTGTGCTCGGGCCGCGCCACGAGGGTGTGCGTACCGCCGGTGAGAGCCGGCGGGAGGAGGTTGGTGTAACCGAGCAGCCGGGCGGTGTCGGCGTCACCGGGGCGGTCCAGCACCTCGGCGGTCGGGCCGTGCTGGCGGATCCGGCCGTCGATCAGCAGCGCGGTGTCCTCGGCCAGCGCGAGGGCCTCATGCCGGTCGTGGGTGACCAGGATCGTGGCGGTGGGCTGCCCGGTCAGCGCGGCCCGCAGGTCGGCGAGCAGGTCGGCGCGGGTGGTGCTGTCCAACCCGCTGAACGGCTCGTCGAGGAGCAACACCCGGGGGCCGACCGCCAGCGCGCGGGTGATGCTGACCCGCTGAGCCTCGCCTATGGACAGGCTGCGGGCATCCCGGCCGACGAGGGGCCCGAGGCCGAGCGCCTCGATCCACGGCCATGCGCGGATACGCGCCTCGCGGCGGCTCACGCCGCGAAAACGCAGCCCGCTGATCACGTTGGCGGCCACCGTGCCGCGACGCATGATTGGCCGTTGCAGCACGGCCACGATCGCGTCGCGCAGCAGTGACCGCGTCGCGGGGCGGCCATCGAGCAAGATCTCTCCACTGACGCGGTGGCTGCTGAGCAGGCCCAGCGCGCGCAGCAGGGTGGACTTACCGGCACCGTTGGGGCCCAGCACGGCCAGTGTGCTTCCCGCCGCGACGTGCAGTTCCGGCACGCTGAGCAGTTCCCGGCGGCCAGCGTGCACGCGCAGCCCGCGGCACCCGATCCCGGCGCTCAGGCCGCTCACCGCATCACCGTCTGCCGCTGTTGTATCAGGGTCAGCGACAGGTTCACGCCGAACGCGATCAGCAGCAGGATTATGCCGAACGCGATCGCGAGCGAGAACTGGCCCCGGCTGGTGGCCAGTACCGCAGCGGTGGTCAGCACGCGGGTCTGGCCGGCCAGGTTCCCTCCGACCATCTGCGCGGCGCCGACTTCACTGACCACTGCGCCGAACGCGGCCATTGCCGCGGCCAGCAGCGGCAACCTGGCTTCGCCCAGCAGCGCCGCGAGCGCGCGGATCGGGGTCGCTCCGAGAGCCTGCATCTGTACCCGGAAGTCGGGATCGACCTGTTGCAGGGCGGCCGCGACCAGCGCAGCCACGATCGGGGTGGCGATCGCGGCCTGGGCGATGACCATCGCGGTCGGGGTGTAGAGCAGCCCGAGGCCGCCCACCGGTCCGCTGCGCCACAGCAGCACGGTGACGAACAGGCCGACCACTACCGGCGGCAGACCCATCCCTGTGTTCACTGCCGCCAGGGCGATCCGCCGGCCCGGGAAGCGGGCCAGCGCAACGGTCGCGCCCAGCGGCAATCCCAGCAGCAGGGCGATCGCGGTTGCGGTCAACGAGACGCGCAGAGTCAGCGCGGTGATCGACCAGCTGTCCTGGTCCCCGGTAAGCAGCAACCTGATCGCGTCCACCAGCCCGTTGAACAGGACGTCCATCGATTGACCTCCCCGCGCCAGGCTCACTCGCCCAGGGTCGACTCGTCCTTGCCGGCGTCCGGGGTGAACAACGGCTGGCCGAACTTCGCTCGCCCGAACTCACCGATGAGCCGCTGCGCCGACGGGCCGACGATCCAGTCGGCGAATGCCTTCGCACCGTCGGGCTGGACCAGGTCCCCTGCCTTTTTCGTCATCTCGATGACGTGGTAGACGTTCAGCAGGCCCGGATCGCCCTCGCTGAGCACGTCCAGCGCAAGGGTGCCGCGCTGCGCGAGATAGGTGGCCCGATCCGACAGGGTGTAACCGGCTTTCTCACTGGCAACCCGCAGTGTTTCGCCCATGCCCTGGCCGGTGGACTGATACCAGGATCCGTCCGGGGTCACCCCGGCCTTGGACCAGAGGCCCTTCTCCTTGGCATGCGTACCCGAGTCATCGCCCCGGGAGATGAACACGACCTTTGCGGCTTCGATCTTCTTCATCGCCTCCGCGCTGCTCGTGCCCTTTACGTCGGCCGGGTCGGCCTGGGGACCGACCAGCACGAAGTCGTTGTGCATCACCAGCCGCCGCGAGCCGGCGCTGCCCTCGGCCATGAACTCCGTTTCCGCCGCAGGGGAATGCACCAGTAGCGCGTCGGCCTCTCCGCGACGGCCCAGCTCGATGGCCTGCCCACTGCCGACCGCCAGGGTCTTGACCTGCCAGCCGCTGTCGCGGGTGAAAGCCGGCAACAGCTCGTCGAGCAGGCCGCTGTCCTGGGTGCTGGTCGTGGTGGCCAAAATCAGCGACTTCACCGCCGGAGGCCCCGACGCCGTCCCGCCGGAGGTCGCGGCGGTCCCACACCCCGCCAGCAAGACCGCCGCGACCCACGCGAAAACAACCGTCAGCGTTCTACGCATCACTGTGACCCCTTCTGAGGTACTGCAGAGCCGTGCAAAATAGAGTGTGCAGTATGCAAGCGTGACCCGATACCGGGAGATTTGCGCCGACCTCGCCCATCGGATAAGCGCGGGCACCCTGCACCCCGGCGACGAACTGCCAGGGATCCGCGATCTCGCGCAGCAGTGGCACACCACCACCTCCACGGTCAGCCGAGCACAGCGCCGGCTGGCCGACGCCGGAGTGCTCGAACTGGCCGACCGCCGCCGCGCACGCGTAACCCCCGGCGCTGCGCTAGCGGCCCGGCGGTTCCTGCACGCGGACTCGGTTTTCACTCTCACCGGCAGCGACGATCCCGCGCTCGGCCTCGTCGTCGGCGCGCTGGACGGCAAGCTGAGAATCGTCGCCGGCGAGGGCAGTGTCGCCGGCCTCGGCACCGTACGCCACGGTCGCGCTGACGGTGCCGCGATCCATCTACTGCACCACACCGGGATCTACAACGCGCCCTTCGCGCTCGGCATGCTGCGGGGCCTCGAGCCGCACCTGATCCACCTCTGGCGACGCGAGCAGGGGCTGATCGTGCCTCCGGGCAACCCCCAGGGCATCACCGGCATCGCTGATCTCGCAGGGCGACGGGTCTCTATCCGACGCCCGGGAACCGGAACCCGAATCCTTCTGGACCGGCTGCTCCTCGCCGCCGGTCACGACCCGGACGGCCTCCGCGGACCAGAGGCCGGTACGCATCTCGAGGTTGCCCTGGCCGTCGCCACCGGCACCGTCGATGCCGGCCTCGGAGTCCGCTCGGCCGCGACCGACATGGACCTCGAGTTCATCCCGCTGACCTGGGAGGATTTCGACATCGTGCTGGCCGGCAATGCCCTCGGCCCGGCTGCTCAGCTCATCGCCGCACTACACACGCCGACCCTGCGTGACAGGATCTCCTCACTGGGCGGCTACGACACCGCCAAGTCCGGCGAGGTCACAAAGCTCTCCGACACAACGGGTCAAGAACGACGTAGCCACCGATAGGGCCCGGCTTCCTCTTGTGGGAACCCGCCCGTAAGCCGTACGACCTCCGGCACGCGGGAGTGACGTGGCGGCTGTCTGCCGGCGTACTGGAGGCGCAGGTGGCCGAGCACAGTGCATGTCTCGCTCCTGGCCGCTGGCCTAGATCAGCAACCGAACCACTCGGAGGCCTGATGTCGAGATGCCGTGCCGGAACGCAGCTCCCTTGTGTGGGTCACCGGCTCAACATAGCCTCGCGAATGTGAGCGACCCAGAGATCGGCGAGGTGTCCGACAGTGAGCGGGACGCCGTTGTGGAGCGGTTGCGGGCTGCCTCGATCGGGGGATGGCTCACTCCGGAGGAACTGATCTCTCGGACCGAGGCGGCCTATGGCGCCCAGACCCGCGATGAGCTGGCCAGGATGATCAGCGATCTCCCCGAGCAGTCGTCGAGTACCACGCACATCCAGGACAAGTGGCCCTTAAGGATCTTCACCCTTCCCGATCGATCAGGGTGGCAGCGGGTTGGGGGAAGGATCATCGCCCGACCATGGTTGCTCGGGGGATTCGAGTTCGATCTAAGCGGAGCGGTCGTGCCGCCTGACGCAGAGCAGGTCAAGTGTGCCGCCCTGTTTGGGGAGATTGAAATCATCGTTCCTGACAGGGTCAGCGTCGAACTGACCGGGTTCACCTTGTTTGGCCGGAGGCAGATCGACGTACGTGAGAGCGATTCCATCGGCCCGCCTCCGGTACTTCGGGTGCGGGCATTCACCATTTTCGGCAGCGTCCTGGTCCGGAACTAAGGCAGATCCCCTGCCTTCAGCGTGCTTTGACGGGATGGCTAGACCGTCCGAGGTGCACGCATGGGCTGGGAAAGCTAAGAGTTGGGAGGTGCGGGTGTCGGTCAGACGTGGATGGGATGATCGTGGACATGTCCACGGACTGGTCACACCTTGAGCATGCCTATGGCGCCGCAACCGACGTCCCGCGATTCTTTGAAGAGGCCGCAAATCCGGAACTGGCTGTCGAAGCGTGGCATGAGCTGTGGTCTTGTCTCTGCCACCAGGGAACGGTGTATCCGGCCAGCTTTGCCGCTCTGCCTGTCCTAGCAGACATCGCCACCGGTCGTAGGCTGGGCGATCCCCAGTCGGCGATTGCGTTGGCTAGCCGTATCGTCGTCGGTGAGGAGCAACTTCACCCATCTGGATACTGCCGTGAGCATTACCCGGCAGTTCTCGAAGAGTTGCACCGGATGGCTCAGCACTACCTGATGGCGGAATCGTTCGAAGGCGGCGAACGCGCCTATCTCTATCCGCTGGAGGACCTCCTGGCCTTCGAGGGGGTACCGGTGTGGAGCCATTGCTTACTCCCCGATCTCCACGACGCGATCTGCCCGTCCTGCTCAGAGTGCCTGGAGATCGACTTATGCCACACGCCTCCTGGCACTCGCCGTCGCGATCCGCATGCGAGCGTGCGAAAGCTCAACTTCAAGGGGCCGACGCTGACCGGTGTCCGTCCGGCGGCGCCCGCCGACCTCCAGCCGCTGGCCTCCCGGCTGTATCGCATGGCCGTCAACGCCGGGCAATCTGCGGCCGCTGAACATCTGACCTATCTGTTCGGGCGTACGACGTGCCCGAGTTGCGCTGCAGACTTCTCTGTGCCCGAGCAGATTGAAGCCTTCTATTCATAGCAGCCGCCTGTTCTCGCCCCCGCAGCCCATACGATCGCCTCGCTGTGGCCAATCGCCGGGGCTCCGTCCCTCAGCCCCGGCCCAACAGAGCGCTTCTTGTTGCAGTACGGGGCCGTCCAGGGTGGTTCAAGATACACGAACAAACCCGCTGACCTGCATCGACATGTCCGATCCCGCTCCATTGTGAGACTTCGACGCCCCGCCTCCCGGTCGGGGAGGCGGGGCGCTCATGGTTTGTCGGTCATACCGCCGGGTCGTCTAGTCGGGGCAGTGGCGCGCGGACGGACCGGAGTCGGGCTTCTGGTCGGTCTTGAGA
>NZ_BOOA01000072.1 GCF_016862995.1 Acrocarpospora phusangensis | reverse complement strand
GTCATGGCGGTCACCCGCAGCCGGTCATCCATGGCCGTCCTCGTCGAGTTCCACGCGTGCCTCCACGTCGGCGGCGAGGCGGAGCCGGTCCCCCGCGCGCAGGGGGATCCGCGCGCCCGCCCCGGCGCGGGAGCCGTTCACGAACGTGCCGTTGGTGGAGTTCTCGTCCCGCACCCAGCAGGTGCCGCCGGGGTCGACGGCGACGGTGGCGTGCAGGCGCGACACGTTCTCGAAACGGGTGAACACCTGCGCGTGGTCGCTGATGGCCGGGTCCCGGCCGAGCACGACGGACCCGCCCGCCGGCACCGTCACCCGGCCGCCGGGGAACTCCAGCCGGAGCGCGGGGGCCGTGTCGCGGCGGGTGCCCATGACCGGCTCCGCCCGCTCCGGCTCACGGCCGAGCGGCTCCAGGCACTCGACGCAGACCAGGTTGCCCGGATCGGGCACGTCGGCGCCGCACTTCGGGCAGTTCTCCCGCCCGGCGGGCAGCGGGCCGACCGCGGTCTCGGCGTCGCCGACGGGCCCCTGCACCCAGACCGGCGCGGGGCCGCGCGGCGCGGCCGTCAGCAGCGGCCCGCCGCAGGTCAGGCAGAGCGGGGCGCTCTCCGGCACGGGCTCGCCGCAGAACGGACAGGTCAGGTCAGCCATGGGGCCTCCTTCATGCCAGCTCCAGCGTCACGGTCGGCCCGTCCCTGCGCATGCCCGTCACCGTGACCGGGCCGTGCCGTCCGGGCGGGCGTTCGAACAGCGCCCGGGCCAGCGGGTTGACCAGCAGCGACTCCAGCGCCGCGCCGATCCCGCGCCCGCCCTTCTCCAGGTCGGCCGTGCACCACTCCCGCAGCGTGCTCCTGGCCGGCTCCTTCACCAGCACCTCCAGTCCGTGCTGGTCGCTGACCGCCCGCAGGATGTTGGCCAGCTGCAGCTCGAAGATGCGCCCGGCCGCCTCCGCGCCGACGAAGTCGAACACCACGATGTTGTCCCCGAGCCGGTTCAGCAGCTCGGGCCGCCCCAGCACCCGGGTGAAGTGATCACCGATCGCGGCCTTGATCGTCCGCTCGATCAGCTCGTACGGCATGCCCGGCCGCACCTCGCTCCCCACCATTCCCAGATTCGACGTGAAGATCAGTACGCACTCGGAGAAGTGCGTGGTGGTGCCCCGCCCATCGGTCAGCCGCCCATCTTCCAGCACCTGGAGGAACTTGTCGAGAATACGCGGATGGGCCTTCTCGATCTCGTCGAACAGGACGACCCGGAAGGGCTGCTGCCGTACCGCGTTGGTCAGCTCGCCGCCCGCCTCGTGGCCGACGTATCCGGGCGGCGCGCCGATCAGCCGGTCGCCCGCGTGCTCGGCCGAGAACTCGCTCATGTCGAACCGCAGGTACGCCGACTCGTCCCCGAACACCAGCGCCGCCACCGTCTTGGCCAGCTCGGTCTTGCCCACCCCGGTCGGCCCGGCGAAGAACAGCACCCCGCGCGGCCGGGACGAGGACTGCGCGGCCTGCGCCCCCGACAGCCCGAGCGCGGCCCGCTTGAGGATGTCCAGCGTCTTGGTGACCGCCGCGTCCTGCCCGACGATCCGCCCCGGCACGCTGGTCTCGCCCTCCCTGATCCGCTCCCGCAGGAAGCCGCGCCGCCACGGATTGTCCAGCACCCCCAGCTTGTACGTGCGCACCGCGTCCGGCAGCTGGGTGAACCCCAGACCGCGATCCCGCGCCAGCCGGGTCACGTCCACCATCTGCCGCAGCGCCAGCCCTTCCGCCTGCTCGGCGAAGGCGTCGCACACCTCCGGGTCCGGCCGCCCGCCCGGGAACGACCCGGCCAGCAGCCTGGCGGTGGCCTGCCGGTCCCCGAAGTCCGGGCTCGGCACACTGATCGCCCTGATCAGCTCGTTCCCCGCCGTCAGCCACGACGGCAGGTCCCGCTCCCCGTCCACCAGCCAGACGACCGGGTTGTACAGCGGGCCCGGCCGTACGGTCCCGGGCTGGAACAGCGGCAGGGCCGTACGCGACGACTTCAGGCAGAACAGGAAGAAGTCACGCTCGGCCGGGTCGAGCTGCTCCGGACTGACCACCAGCCGCGACGCGTAGTCGATCACGAACGCCCCCCGCACCGGCGTCTCCCCCGCCTCCTGCGGCCTCCCGAACGCCGTCAGATCCGCCCGCAACCGGGCCAGCGACGGCGGCTGGTTCCCCGGCTTGCCCCCCAGCAGCCTGGTCGCCGCGTCCAGCGCGTCCGGCTCCTGCGGATGCACCATCAGCCCGTCCACCGGGTCATAACAGAGCAGCGTCTGGTACCCGCTCGGCTCCAGCACCTGCCACAACAGATCACGCAACGACCGCAAGGCAGGCGACCCCCCGCCCGGCCGCACCAGAAAGTGGTCACGCAGGTTCCCATACAGAACGTACTGCGACTGCACGGCCAGGGTCGCGTCGATCTCCCTGGCGAAAGCCGGCCACTCCGGCGATACCCCCGTCATGAGGCTGCTCCTGTTCGTGCGCGATGCCGACGGATGAAACGGTGCAGCGTCCAGCGGGCGTGCCCGGCCAGGGCGACGCCGCTGGTGACCAGCAGCTGTCCGGGGAAGAGGACGAGCGCCAGTACGAATATGGCGAAAAGAGTCACGGGCAGCCAGGAACGCGACCGTTTCGGCAGGGACAGGGGGTCCCCGTCGAGCCACCAGGTCCACAGGCCGGCGACGGTCGTCCAGGCGATCGCCCTCATGGGAGGCCCGGCCAGGGACGCGGACCGGCGCGGGAGGCGGGCGGCACGGGACTACTCCGGGCGGTCGCGGTGGCGGGCGCGGGGGAGGCGGCGGGGTTTGGCGCCCGTGGGGCGGACGCGGGGGGCGGGGCGGGTGCCGGGGGGGAGTTCGCGGGTGACGCCGGTGTCGACGCCGTCGGCGGAGAGGCGGGTTCTGGCCTGGTCGACGGCGTCGCACCATTCCTGTTCGCGGGCCGCGTCGGCGTCGGAGCCGTCGGCGGTGCGGACGACGGCGGAGCGGACCTGGCCGTCCTCGGTGAGGAGTAGCTGGACGGCGTGCTGGTCCCAGTCCTCCTTGGCCAGGCGCAGGGGGTGGCCGCTCTCGTCCTCGACCTGGTAGCCGAGGTCGCCGAGCGCGACGAGCAGCTTCTCCTTGACGTGCGCGCGGTCGGCGGCGGCCACCACGGCGGCGCAGGCGGCGCGCGCCTGTTCGCGCAGGGCCGGGTCGAGGTCGGCGCGGCCGGCCACCACCTCGGTGAGGCGGGCCCGCACGTCCTCGTGCTCGGCGGGCGCGTCCCGCTGGAGGGCGTGCAGGAGGCGGGCGGCCTCGACCGCGCGGACCCGGCGGCCGGCGGCGGCCTGGTTGGCCTGCTGCACCCGGTGGCGTACGTCCACCACCCGGGACTGGGCCTCGGCCGGTCCCGACGCCGCGCCGATCCGGCGGGCGGCCTCCCGGATGGCGAGCAGATCCTGGGCCGAGACGCGGGCCGCGAGCCTCCCCAGCACGCGGTCCAGCGTCTCGGCCAGCTCCTGGGCGGCCCGCGCGTCCCGCCAGCCGTCCGGCGCGGCGGGGAGCGCGGCCAGCAGCGCGGCCAGTTCGGCGGCGGAGCCGGCCCGGCCGGAGCCGCCGAGGGCGTGCAGCAGGTCGTCGAAGACGGTCTCGGCCGCCGCCGCCGCGGTGAGCGCGCTCAACTGGGCGTCCACCTCGCGCAGGCTCTCGTCGGTCTCGCCGCACCAGCGCAACAACTCCTCGGCTGTACGCCCATGCGGGTCCAACTGGCCGGGAAGCCGCCCGGCCAGGGCGATTCCCGCGCAGGCCTCCGCCAGGACGGCCAGCCGCGCGTTCCGGTCCAGCACGCCGCTGGCCGCCGCCCCCCACGCGCACGCCTCCCGGTGCGCCTCCTCGGCGCGGGCGGCCACCTCGTTCATGTGCTCGCCGAGCGCGCTGACGCCCTCCAGCGCCAGCGTCGTCCCGGCGATCGCGGTACGGCTGGCGAATCCCACCGCCACCACCGCCCCCACGCCGACGATGGCCGGGATCAGGAATACCTCACCGCTCACGCGTTCCCCCCGAGGGTGGTCGTCCGGGCCTGGGCCAGCTCCCGTTCCCAGGTCTGCCAGCGCCGGTGGGTCCACAGGCCGTACGCGACGGCGACGCCCACGGGCAGGATCAGGAACTGCACCAGCAGCCCGGCCACGATGTTGATGACGATCAGCAGGAAGATGAAGATCACCGCCGCCGCGACGAGGCCGCCCCGCCCGCCGGCGGCCAGCTGGGACAGCGAGCGCATCGCCCCGGCCGGTCCGCGCGCTCCGGCGGCGATCCGGCCCAGCGGCCCCAGCAGCGAGTAGCGCGGGTGGTACTCCCCGGCGATCTGCAGGGCCATCACGATCTCGGCGAGCCCGAGCGAGAGCCAGACCACCACCATCACGAGGAACTGGATCGACGGTTCCGCCGGGACGAACGTACGGGTGCGCACGTCGTAGGTGTCCTGGGGGAGCGCGTCGGCCAGCCAGAGCACGACCAGCCAGAGCACGCTGAAGATGCCGACCGCCAGCGCCGCCCAGCTCACCGCCCTGATCCTGCCCGCCTCGCGGCGCTCCTCCAGCTCCCGCCAGCGCTGCTGCCTGGCCAGGTCGGCGGCGCGCTGCTGGGCCCGGCGGCGGGCCTCGTTCTCGGCCCAGCCCCGCGCGGCGCCCGTGCTCAGGTGCGCGGCCAGCAGCCGCGCGGGCTCCCCGGAGTCGAGCAGTTCGTCGAACCAGGGCACCGGGACCGGCAGCGACGCGCGGACCTCCTCGGTGGCGCGGCGCAGCGTCTGGGCGGTGCCGTGCTCGTCCAGGGCCAGCGCCAGCAGCCCGCCGCGCACCCGCGTGACGTCGAACTCCCCGTCGCTGAACTCCCCGTCGTTGAACTTTCCGTCGTTGAACTCTCCGTCGGCGGGGAACGCCGCGTCCAGCTGCCGCCAGCGGGCGTCCACGCCGCGCAGCTCCTCGGCGCCGGTCAGCCCGGCCAGGACGGGCAGCAGGTGGTGGGTCCACAGGTCGGCCATGACCGCCTGCCCCTCCCGCGGGCGGGCCAGCGCCGAGGCGGCCAGCTCCAGCAGGTTCTCCGTCGTCATGGCCATGCCGCGGTAGAGCGGCGGCAGCGACGGGTCCAGCCAGTAGAGGAGGTAGAGGAGCTTGACGTCGGGGGAGAGGGCGGCGGAGGTCAGCCGCAGGTCGATGAGCTCCTGGCGGCCTTCCACGTCGTCGGACGCCGGGTCGTCGAACTGGCGCAGCCAGGCCCGCAGGGTGCCCCAGCCCTCGCTGGGATGGTCCTGCGTGCCCATGGTGACCAGGAAACGGCGGGCGGCGTCGTCCCAGCGGGCGGCCATCGCCCGCGCCAGCGGCACCCGCGCGGTGTAATGCTCGCCCAGGAACAGCAGCGGCACGCGGGTGCCGTCGCCGCGCGGTCCGCTGTCCTCCGCCACCGGCGGCGCGCCCCCGGCCAGCCACTGGGCGACCTGCTCGCCGCCCCAGCGCGCGGCCGGGTCGCGCAGCAGCAGCCCCCGGCAGAGCAGCCGCAGCCGCGGGTCGGCCACCTGCTCCACGTCCATGCTCCTGGTCAGCAGGTGGTGCATGACCGCCTGCTCGGTCATGCCCTCGAACGGCGACCGCCCGGTGGCCAGCTCCAGGACCAGCACACCCAGCGACCACCAGTCCCAGGCCCGGGAGACCGCGCCGCTGAACGACTCCGGCGGCGCGTACGCCAGGGTGCGCGAGGCCGTCCCGAACACGATGGAGGCGTCGATCCCGCGGCTCAGCCCGAAGTCGGCCAGCACCAGGTCGAGCGGCTCGGTCCCGCGTACGAGCACGTTGGCGGGCTTCAGGTCGCGGTGGACCGCGCCGAGCCCGTGTAGCTCGCCGAGGGCGTCGGCCAGCTGGGCGACCACCCGTACGGTGTCGACCGGGCCGCGTCGCAGCAGTTCGGCGAGGGTGCCGCCGGGCACGTACTCCTGGAGCTCGAAGTCGCGGCCGGCCGCCTCGCCGGTGCGCAGGACGCGGACGATGTGCCGCGACCGCAGCCCCCGCACGGCCGACCACACCGCCGGATCGGCCCGGTAGCCGGGCCGGTACACCTTGAGCGCGAAGAGCGCGAACTCGCCGCCGGACCGGTCCCGCACCACCAGCAGGTCGGCCTCCGCGCCCTGCGTGCCGATCGGCCGCACCACCTCGTACGCCTCCGCCAGCGACGGCGGCAGCCCCCCGAACCCGGCGGGAGCCCCGTCCCGGCGCGTCTCGGGAACCGCCGCGTCCCTTCTGGTCGGCGGGACCTCTCGCGGGGGGAAACCCATCGCACCTGACTCCTCGTGACGGAACCCCGGGCCCCCCAACCCGTCACGTACGAGCCTAATGTAGGCAGGACAGATAATTTGTGGAACGAGATATATAGTTGGCGATAGGTTACAGATCTTCCCAGAGGCGGTCCTCCGGCAGCGTGGACGGCGGGTCGCCCACCCGGGTGGCCAGCGCCCGCGCCTCCGCCAGCAGCGGATGGCCGTCGCCGAGCGCGGGCTTGCGGTGGGGGAGCACCTTGCGGTCCAGCAGCGGGGCGAGCAGGTCGCGGACCTCGGTCGCGTGGCCGGTGCGGGCGCGTTGCAGCGCCGTGTCCAGGCGGCCGGCCAGCAGCAGCGGGTGGCTCGGGTCCATGGCCTCCTTGCCCAGGGCGGACAGCGCCGCGCTCGCGGCGTTCGCGGTCTCGTCGTCGGCCAGGACGGTCGCCGCCCGCGCCGTCAGCAGGAGCGTCTCCGCCTGACCGGGATGGTCGTCGTCCAGTTCGCGCTCGGCCTCGGCGATCGTGCCGAGCAGCCGTACGGCCGCCTCGGTCTCGCCCAGCACCAGCAGGGCGGAGGCGCGGGCGCGGCGGGCGGACCGGTCCGGGGGCAGGCGCTCCAGGTCGTCGAGGGCCCGGGGCACGTCGCCGGCGGCCACCAGGGCGCGGGCCCTGATCAGGACGGCGTCGCGGCGCAGCCGGGGGGAGACCCGCTCGGCGAACCACGGGGTCACCACGATCGAGTCCTCCAGCAGCCGTACGGCCTGCGCGGGGAACCCGGCGGACAGCTCGATCTCGGCCAGCCTGACCAGGTCGTACTGCGGCCAGTAGCCCTCCTTGGGCAGGTGCAGGGCGCGCAGCCGCATGGCCTCGGTGAGGTGGTGGCGGGCCTGCGCCGGATGCCCGGCCGCCAGCAGCGCCTCCGCGAGCGTGACCCGGGCCGAGGCGGTGTTCACGTTGTCGGGGCCCAGGCGTTCCTCCCGGTCGGCCACCACCTGCTCGGCCTGCACCACCCCGGCCACCACCCGGCCGGAACGGGTCTCGGCCCCGGCCAGCGCCTGCCGGGTCAGCGTGAGCCGCCGCCACGCCGGGCCGACGCCGATCTCCGGCACCCCCGCGGCCCGCTTCTCGGCGACGAGTTCCAGGGCGCGCCGGCCCTCCGCCGGGCGGCCCTCCTCGACCAGCACCTCGGCCAGGTTGTGCTCGGCCCTGGTGATGTACGACTCGCGGTCGAGCGTGCCGGGCAGGCCCCGGGCGATCCGCTCGGACTCCTCGAACCCGGCCCGCGCCTGGTCCGTCTCGCCCAGCCGCAGCAGCGCCAGCCCCCGGCGGCTGGCCACGTCGCAGCGCCACGGCTGGTCGCCCGGGTTGGCGCCGATCAGCTCGGTCAGCTCGCCGCCCACCTCGGCGGCCCGCACCAGCAGCGGGCTGTCGTCCAGCAGCACCTGGAAGACCACGTCCAGGGCGCGCACCCGGGCCCGGCCGTTGGGGCCGATCCGCTCGGTCAGCTCGCAGGTGCGCTCCGCCGTGTGCAGCCGGTCGGCCCACTCCCCGGCCAGCGGCACCAGATCCCGGGACAGCCAGTACGCGGCCAGCGCGTTCGCCTGATGGTCGACCGGGCCCTCCGGGTCGTCCACCATGGCCCGGAACGCCAGCTCGGACAGGCGCTCCGCGCTCGTCACGGCCCAGCCGTCCGGGGGGACGGTCACGGTGAGGGCGGCCTCGCGCAGCCGCGGGGCCAGATACTCGGCGTACGCGGTGATCCTCCCCTCCCAGCCCGCGGCGGCGGCGGCGCCGAACGTGCCGGGCAGCCAGCCGGGCGGGGTCTGCGCCGCCGACGGGCGCTTCTCGGAGGTGGAGATGTCGCCGATGCCCAGCCGCACCTGCGCCAGCATGAAACGTTCGAGCTGGTGGAAGCGGGCGATCCGGCGCAGCGCCGACGTCACCAGGGCCTGCGCGTCCAGCATCGACCGGGCCGGCCGGGGGTCCGGCTCGTCGGCGGTGAACTCGTCGAAGGCGTGTTTGACCGCGAGCGCCACCAGGACCCGCCGGCTGCGGACCTCGTTGTACAGCCAGACCGCGCTGCGCCCGCTGTCCCGGTCGGCGCCCCGTGGCAGCCTGACCCGCTCGGCCACGTCCTCGGCCCTGACCTGGTGGTAGTCGTTGCGGCGGAATGCCGCGGCCGAGGCCGCGGCGATCGCGGCGAGCCTGCGCTCTTGGGCCAACACTCCTCGACTCCCCTTTGTGTCGATTTTCTACAAGTCTGCTAGTGAATGTATCTCACTATGGTTGAGCGAACCTTAGGCGGATGACCTGACTCTCACAAGGCCCGCCCCGATCTCGCCCTGAAGGCGACCGGGCGGTGACCGGGCGGTGCGCCCCCGGCCGCGATTCGCTGGAAAGCATTCGGTTTTCCGCGAGACGGGGGTGGCCATGAACGCGATCGGGCGGGCCGGGGCTGGGGGAGCGCTGAGCCGGGACGCCGTACACGTGTGGGCGGCGTCGCGGGGGGTCGCGGCCATGGCGGTTCCGGCCTCCGGAGCGGAGGCCGCCGCCTGGGCCGTGCGGGGGTGGGCCGAGGTCGCGCTGGGGTGCGCGGTGCTCGGGCGGGCCTTCGACGGCTTGGACGGGGTGGTCAGGTCGGCCGGGATCCGGCACGGCGGTCCGGGCGCGGTACGGCTGCGGGCGCTGCGCGCCCTCGGCGGCACGGTGCCGGCGTACTACCCGGACGCGGGAGATCCCGGTCCGGTCGCTCCGGTCGGCGTGGAGGTGTGGCGGCTGTGCGGGCTGCTCGCCGAGTTCTGCGACGCCGTCCCGATGGGGGTCCCGGCGGGGTCGTCGCGGGGACGCGACTCCGCCAGGGGCCAGCTGCGGTGGGGCGAGCGGTACCGGCCCGAGCCGGCCCGGCGGTACCGGATCGTGCGGGGGGACGCGTACGCGGGCATGGTCTGGCGGACCTGGATGCGGCTGCCCTGCCCGGGCGGGTCGGAGAACGTGCTGGTCGCGGTCGGGCGCAAGGAGCCGGAGTTGCAGCGGCGGGTGTGGCTCGGGATACACGAGGGCGCCCATCTCGATCAGCTCGCCGTGGGGGAGGGGGAGCTGGAGTTCGGCGCGGGGCTGCTGGCGGCCGAGTCGTACGCGATGGCCGTGGAGATCGTCGCTCTGCTGGAGGCGGCTCGGGACGGGCAGGTGGAGCTGGCGCGCTGGCTGCGCCACGGGCTGCTGGAACGGGTCGGGCGGATGCCCGGGTTCGACGGGCAGGTTCCGGCCGCGCGGGGGTTCCGCTCGCCCGAGCTGGGGTGGCTGCCCACGCTCGCCTCGACGTACGTGACCGGGCCGTTCGCGCTGCTCTGCGCGCCCGGGACGACGCCCCTGCACGCGCGGTGGCGCGCGGCCCTGGCCGGCGCGCCGCGCGCCGCCGAGGTAGTCGCCCGGATCAGCGGGACAGTGCCCGCACCACCGCTTCCGCGACCTCCGGTACCGGCACGGTGAGGTGCACCTCCCAGGCCGGCTGCCGTTCCAGGTTCTCCACGATCGCGGTCCACAGCCAGTGCAGGCCGGTCCGCAGCGCCAGCGAGCCCCGGCCGGTCCCGATCAGCGGGAAGCACATCGAGCGCAGCGGCGGCGTGAACGAGTCCTGTTCCGCCGCCGCCAGCCGGAACACCTGCCCGACGGCCAGGGCGATCGCCGGGGGCGCCACGTCGTACAGGTTGCTGCCGGTTCTGGGTACCGCGACGGCCACGTGGTAGATGCGGCGCACGCCGTTCATGGACAGGCTGCCCGGTCCGGTCGGGGCGACCGTGCCGGGGGCCACCGGCAGGCCGGTCCGGCCGTACGCGGCCATCCACTCGTGGAGTTCCCGCTGGATGACGTCGTCCACCACGTCGCCGGAAGGGCCGCGCTTGGCGCCGGTCCTGCGCAGGGCCCCCGACACCGAGGGCATGAACGGCTTGGACATCTCCAGGTACACGTTCTCCGGCGACACCAGGATGTCCACCCCGGTGACCAGCTCGATCGGCTGCACCTGCACGGTCACCCGCGCGGCCCCCGCGGCGACCGGGATCCTGGCCCGGTCGATCGTGCGCGGTTCGGGCGCGGCCGGGCCGCCGTCGCCGCAGAGCGCCAGCATCTGCTCGGCCACCTGGGCCAGCACCAGCCGCTCCTGGTGTTTGCGGAAACGTTCCACGCTCACGCCGTACACCTGCGCGGCCCGCCGCCTCCGATCCGAGGCCGCCCAGTCCCTCGTGCCCTGGATCAGGCCGAACGTGTACGCCGCCGCCTGCCCGAGACTGCCCTCCCCGAGCCGCTCCACCGCCTCGGCCAGCAGCCGTTCCGCGGCTCCGACAGCGTCCAGCCCGGGATGGCGGAGGCGGGCGGCCAGCAGGATCGCGGGCAGGTCGGCGTCGCGCAGGCGCAGCAGGCCGCGTTCGCGCAGGTTCCGGAGATCGCCGACCAGCCCTTCGTGACTGGGCAGGGGGGACACGCCAGGAATGTGCCCAGTTATTCACCCACGATCACCTGCGCCTATCAGCGTGTGCCGGCGTTCACCTTGCTTCGACTTCATTCATCAGACGGCCACCGCCACGAAGGCGGCCCAGACGGCCGGATGCCCCGCCCGGTCCAGCCAGCTCCAGTACTCCGGACCCTCGTCCGCCACCGCGCCGCCGCCCGCCGCCGCGAGCAGCCGCCTGGCCGCCCTCTCATGCTGGGTACGGCTCCGCCGCCGGAACACCTCCTGGGTACGCCGGAGCGCCCCCGCCACCGAGCCCGCCGTCCGGAGCCGCCGGTGGAAGTCGTCCATGAACAGCGCCGTCGCCATGTCATGCACGTCCCACAGCGAGACCACGGCCGCGCCCGCCCCCGCCGCCAGCACCCCCCGCAGCAGCCCCTGCACGTCGTCCCCCGCCGAAACCCCGCCCCGCCCGGTACGGCACGCGCTCAGCACCACCAGATCCGCCTGCAGCGAGACCCCGGCCAGATCGGCCACGCTCACCGACCGCCCGTCCGCGAACAGCACCGCCGACGACAGCGGGCTCGCCTCGTCCAGGCAGGCGTGCGTGGCCAGATGCACGACCGTCGCCTTCGCCGCCGCCGCGAGCACCGCGTCCCTGGTGGCCGCCTCCCCGACCAGCACCTCCACCTGCCCGGGGAACCGCCGCGCCACCGCCTCCGCCTCCAGGCCACTGCCGGGCAACCGCGCCGCGTAACGGCCCGGTTCCCCTGCCGACTTGGGGAACCGCATGCGAGCGGGATCGCCGACCGCGAGGAGCCGCCCGTCCGACATGCTCTCCGGACGTACCGGCCGCATCAGCGCCAGCGCGCCCGCCCCCGGCAGCACCGACACAGTACGCTGCGCGACGAGCGGCGCACCCCGCCACGGCAACACCCCGAACGGAAGCGAGTGCAACGCCCCCGACGGCACGATCAGCACCTTCTCGTGCGCCAGCAGCACCTCATGCACCGGCCCCAGCAACACCCCGGCCAACTCCGCCGCGGCCCCACTCAGATCACTCCCAGCGGCACAACCCTCCCGAACCGCCCGAACCAGCCCCTCGATTCCCCCGGTCCGGCCGTTTGCGATGTCGAGTGCTGTAGCACCTGTCGTGCTGCCTGCGGTTTCCTCGGTTCGGCCGTTTGCGGTGTCGAGTGTTGCACCACCTGTCGTGTTGCTTGCCGGGCTGAGTGCTGTGCCGCCAGCCGTGACTGCTGTGCCGATCGCGGTGGTGGGTGCGGCATTGCTCGCCGTGCCCCTCGCCTCCAGGACGCGTGCTTCCCGCAGGCCGGAGTTGTCGATGGCCCAGACCAGCAGGCGTTCGTCGCGCAGCAGGTAGCTGACGAGGAGGGTGTTCGGTGGCAGGAGGCGGGAGACGGCGTCCGCGGTTAGGGGTTCGGCCCGGGTGTCGAGGGCGCGCCACATCGCCGGGTGTTCCCTGGCCAGTTCGCGTTCCAGGGCGGCCAGTCGTTCGTTCGCCGGGGTGAAGCGGGCTTCGAGGGCCGGGTCCGGTGGGGAGCCTGCGGCCAGGCGGGCGGCGGTGAGGTGCTGGAGCAGGGCGACCTCGGCGGTGGCGGCTCGCCAGCGGGTCAGCGCCGGGAGCTCCGCTTCGCCGGTGGCGCGCCGCGACTCCAGTAGGTCCAGGAACGCGCGGGCCCGGGAGCGTTCGCCGACCTGGAACGCCTCACGGGCCAGGTCGTCCGCTCTCGACGCCTCCTCGGCTCGTGCGGCCTCGCTCGCCTCCAGCAGGCAGAGCGCCGCTCCGAACTGGATTCGGGCGACCACGTCGGTGTCGGCCAGCGACCGGCGCGCCGAGTCGTCGCGTACGCCGCCGCGCATCACCTCGATCGAGCGAAGGGCCTCACGGTAGAAGCCCACCGCCCGGCCGAACCCGACCCCCGGGCCGTGCCCGGCGGCCCGCGCGGTGACGGCCAGGCCGCGCGCGGTCTCCGCCTCGATCTCCAGGGAGGCCCACGGTTCCAGAGAACGCCGCCACCAGTCCTCGCCCAGCAGGCCGCGCAGCGCCTGTAACTCCGTCTCGGCGTCGGCGTACGCGCGGTACCGCAGGAAGGTCGCGGCGGCCACGAGATGGTCACCGGCCTGCGGATGCCCGGAAACCAGCAGGTCAGACCCCAGTTCGGTGCCTCCCATGCCGGAACTCGCCAAGATGGCGAAGTCGGCCGCGATGGAATCGGCTGGGATGGAGCTGGCCGAGGTGGAGCCAGCCGAGGAGGGGCTGGCCGAGGTTGAGTCGGCCGGGATGGAGCCGGTCGAGGTGGAGCCAGCCGAGGAGGGGCTGGCCGAGGTTGAGTCGGCCGGGATGAAGCCAGCCGAGGTGGAGCCGACCGGGATGGAGCCGGTCGAGGTGGAACCGGCCGGGATGGAGCCGGTCGAGGTGGGGCCCTGGGGTCTGGGTCCGGGGTCGTGGAGGCGGGGGTTCTGTGAGTTTCGCGTCTGGGAGGTTCGGTAGGCGCGGTAGGCCGCCGCCGCCCGTGACCATTCGCGGCGCTGGCCGAGCACGTAGGCCCGGTGCAGGTCCCGGCGCTCCGGCTCGGCGCTCTCGGCGGCCAGCATCGCCTCGGCGAAGTAGGCGTTCGCCTCCCGCGTCTCGCCCCTGGCCCGAGCCGCCACGGCCCGCAGCGCGGGCACCTGGACGGCCGTGGCCTCCAGCACCTCATGGGCGAGCCGGACGTGCATCCACGAGCCGAGCAACTCGTCCAGACTGGGCGACAAGGCGGCGTCGGACGCTTCCCTGAGCCCGTCGAGCCCGTCACCCCCGTCGCCTGCATCGCCGAAGGCACTGTCCAGGATGTCGTCCAGTGCGCCGTCGACGTCGTCATCTAAACCGTCGTCATCCAGAACGTCGTCCACGATGTTGTCCGCGTGGTCGTTCAGAACGTCTCCCAGAGCATCGTCCGAGGAGTTCCGGATGTCGTCCGGAGCGTCGGTCGCGGAGTCCCGGATGTCGTCCGGAGCGTCGGTCGCGGAGCCCGGGATGTCGTCCAGAGCATCGTCCGAGGAGTTCGGGATGTCGTCCGGAGCGTCGGTCGCGGAGTCCCGGATGTCGTCCGGAGCGTCGGTCGCGGAGGCCGGGATGTCGGTCAGGGCATCACCAGAGGAGTCCGGGACGGTACCCGGAGCAGTGCCCGAGGAGTCCGGGCCGTTGTTCGGGGTCGCGGCCGGATTGGCGTAGTCCCTGGTGCTCAGTTCCTCGTCGTAGTCGGCGGAGTTCAGTTCCTCCATGGCGATGGACGCCGCGTCGTCGCTCAGCAGCGGCAGCCGGCTCGCGGCCGACCTGATGCGCTCCGCAGCGCGGCTCAACGCCTCCGGATCACCGCCGCCCGCGTTCAGCAGGCTCAGATGCCGGACGAGGATTCCCACCAGCCGGATGCTCTCCCGCAGCGCGAGGGCGGGCCGGCGGCGGATGGACGCCTCCAGCAGGGCCGCCGCCTCCGCCAGGGCCACCTGGGCGCCGGCCCGGTCTCCGGCCCACAGCCGGAGCATGCCCAGGTCGGTGACGCACTGGGCCTCGTTGCCCGTGTACCCGAGCGCGGCGTGGATCTCCCGCGCCAGCCGATGGCACCCGGCCGCCCGCTCGAACTGCCCGGCCCTGGCGGCGTGGTGCCCCTCCTGGGAACAGAGCGCCCCGAGCCCTTCCGCCAGGCTCAGGCTGCCCGGCCCGTGCGCCCACCGCGCCAGCTTCCCGACGCTCTCATCCGCACGAACCGAACCGGCGGCACCGGCCGGACCAGCCATGGTGGCCGAGCCGGCACCATCGGCCGCACCGCCGCCTCCGACGAAACCGGCCGTACCGGCCGGACCGCCGCCTCCGACGAAACCGGCCGTACCGGCCGGACCGCCGCCACCGACGAAACCGGCCGTACCGGCCGAGCCGCCGCCACCGACGAAACCGGCCGAGCTGGGCGGGTCGCCCGCCGCGATCGAGGCCAGGGCCAGATGCGTCCACGCGGTCCAGCGCAGCCCCTGGTCACCCGCCTCGCGCGCCATGTCCAGCGCCTCGGCCGCCAAGCGCACCACGGCCGAGCCGTCCCCGTTCAGCCGCGCCAGGTACGCCCGGCGCAATTTCAACGCGGCCAGCAGACGCTGCGCGACCACCCCCGGCCGCGGGCTCTCCCGCAGGGCGCGTTCCGCCTCCGCGTACGCCCGTTCGGCCAGATCCGCCCTGATCCGGCGCCCCGGCAGCACCCGTACGCCGGGACGGTCGGTGCCGGCGTTCAGGCTGAGCACCGGCCAGTGGTCCAGCAGGAGCGGGGAGGTGCGGACCGCCGCCGCCCAGTCGCCGCGCATCAGCAGGGCCAGCGCGTAGCCGTGCGCGTCGGACCCGCGCGCGCAGTGGTCGGCCGCCTCGGTGAGCAGCGCGGACGCCCGCTCGTCCAGGCCGGCCTCGTGGCAGAGCGTGGCCATGGCCCGGCAGACGAGCGCGGTGGCGGGCCCGAGGCCGGGTTCGGCGGCGAGCCGGTCGCGGATCTCGGGCATCCTGCCGAGCACGTGCTCCAGCAGGCCGCGCAGCTCGTCGGGGGCGCTGCCCGCGGTCACCGCCGAGCGCAGCGTGGACTGCGCGCCCGGCAGGTCGGCGAGGACCCTGAGGATGATCCCGGCGTCCACGTCCAGGCTGAGATCGGCGGTCCCGGCCCGGGTGGCCGCCCGGTAGGCGCCGTTCACGCGGGCCGCGTCCCGGAGCGCGGTGTCCGGCCACGCGCGGCGCGCCTCCATCTCCGGGGTCACCATGCCGCAGCCGTCCGGCCATTTCGCGTAGCGGCCGATCCGCGCCAGCCGGATCCAGGCCAGGCAGCGGACCAGCAGCGCCGATCCGTGCGGGGCCAGCCAGGCCGCGCGCTGGAGCAGGGTGACGGCGGTGCCGGGGTCGCCCGCGCAGGTGGCGGTGACGGCCTGGGCCAGCAGCCGCTCAGGCGAGTCCCCGGGTGACTTCCCGGACGGTTCCCCGTACTCGGGAGCGAAGAAATCCACTGAATCCACTATTCCGATCTATGGCCGGATCCCGGTTGCGCGTGTCAGCAGCAGCGCGACGACGACCGCGAGGAGGACGACGAACGCGGTCAGGATGCTCAGCAGGATGTAGAGGCTCTTCGGGACGTCCGCGCGGGCCGCGGGGACGGGGGTGGGACGCGCCGAGGGCATGGACACCATGCCCTGCTGCGCTTTCCGCTCATGTCCTGGTTTGGGCTGCTCTGACATTGCCTCGCCGATCGCTGAAGGGGAGCCTGGTTGAGGGGGCCTCGAGAAGTTCAGTCAGATTGACGGTTCCCTATAGTAAATGGTTTACCCCACTATCCCCTAGTGTGGCGCGAGAGAACGGTCCACACCAGTCGCGAGCGATGATCGCCGGTTTGGCACACTTGGCGTGTGTCCGGTCTGACCAGATCGTGGGAGTGTGAGCAGCCATGGTTCATGAGCGAGCGGGACAGCCCGCCCAGCCGTCCGATCTCGCCGACATCGCGCGGCTGGTGACGGCCTACTACGCGCTGCACCCCGATCCGGAGCAGCCGGGCCAGCGGGTCGCCTTCGGCACCTCCGGGCACCGGGGCTCGGCCCTCAACACCGCCTTCAACGAGGACCACATCCTCGCCACCACCCAGGCCATCTGCGAGTACCGCGCCGCCCAGGGCGTGGACGGGCCGCTCTACCTGGGCGCGGACACGCACGCGCTGTCCGAGCCCGCCAAGGTGTCGGCGCTGGAGGTGCTGGCCGCCAACGCCGTACGGGTGCTGATCGACAGCCGGGACGGCTACACCCCCACGCCCTCCGTGTCGCACGCCATCCTGACCTACAACAGGGACAGGACGACCGGCCTGGCCGACGGCATCGTGGTGACCCCCTCGCACAACCCGCCCCCGGACGGCGGCTTCAAGTACAACCCGCCGCACGGCGGACCGGCCGGCTCCGAGGCCACCTCGTGGATCCAGGACCGGGCCAACGCCCTCATCGCGGGCGGCCTCAAGGAGGTCAGGCGCATCCCGTACGAGCGGGCGCTGACCGCCGCCACCACGGGCCGGCACGACTTCCTCGCCGCGTACGTGGACGACCTCGGCTCGGTGCTGGACCTGGACGCGATCAGGAACGCCGGCGTGCGCATCGGGGCCGACCCGCTGGGCGGCGCGAGCGTGGCCTACTGGGGGGAGATCGCCGACCGGCACCGGCTCGACCTCACCGTGGTCAACCCGCTGGTGGACCCGGCCTGGCGGTTCATGACGCTGGACTGGGACGGCAAGATCCGGATGGACTGCTCCTCGCCGTACGCGATGGCGTCCCTGATCGCCGGCCGGGACGCGTACGACGTGTCCACCGGCAACGACGCGGACGCCGACCGGCACGGCATCGTCACGCCCGACGGCGGCCTGATGAACCCCAACCACTACCTGGCCGTCGCGATCTCCTACCTGTACGCGCACCGCCCCGGCTGGGGCGCCGCCACCGGCGTCGGCAAGACCATGGTCAGCAGCAGCATGATCGACCGCGTGGTGGCCGGGCTCGGCCGCCGCCTGGACGAGGTGCCCGTCGGCTTCAAGTGGTTCGTGCCCGGCCTGCTGGACGGCTCGATCGGGTTCGGCGGCGAGGAGAGCGCGGGCGCGTCGTTCCTGCGCAGGGACGGCTCGGTCTGGACCACCGACAAGGACGGCCTGATCCTGGCCCTGCTCGCGGCCGAGATCACCGCCGTCACCGGCGAGACCCCGAGCCGCGTCTACGCCGGCCTGGTCTCCCGGTACGGCGACCCCGCCTACGCCCGCGTGGACGCCCCCGCCACCCGCGAGCAGAAGGCCGTGCTCGCGGCCCTGTCCGCGTCCCAGGTGACCGCGGACACGCTCGCGGGCGAGCCGATCACCGAGGTGCTCACCGCGGCCCCCGGCGGCGGCGCCGCGCTCGGCGGACTGAAGGTCGTCACCGAGTCCGCCTGGTTCGCCGCCCGGCCGTCCGGCACCGAGGACGTCTACAAGATCTACGCTGAATCTTTCCGCGGCGCCGAGCACCTGGCCCGGGTCCAGGACGAGGCCCGCTCTGTGGTGTCGGCCGCATTGGGCACGTGACCATTGACTTTGCCCAGGGTGCGGCTGAAAAGATGCGACAATGCCCCTCTTTGATCTTCCGCTTCACGAGCTGCGCCGCTACACCCCCGTCGTCGAGGAGCCCGAGGACTTCGACGACTTCTGGTCCGCGACCCTGGCCGAGACGCGCGGCCACGCCCACGCGCCGGTCTTCGAGCCCGTGGACACCGGCCTGGAACTGGTCGAGGTGTTCGACGTCACGTTCGCGGGCTGGGCGGGGCAGCCGGTCCGCGGCTGGTTCCTGGTCCCGGCCGGGCGTCCGGGCCCGCTCCCGTGCGTGGTGCAGTACCAGGGGTACGGCGGCGGGCGCGGCCTGCCGCACCAGTGGCTGTACTGGGCCAACGCCGGGTACGCCCACCTGTTCATGGACACCAGGGGTCAGGGGAGCGGCTGGTCGGCCGGGGACACCGCCGACCCGGCCGGGTCCGCGCCCGCGCATCCCGGGTTCATGACGCGGGGCATCGAGGACCCGGAGACGTACTACTACCGGCGGGTGTTCGCGGACGCGGTCCGGGCGGTGGAGACGGCGCGGGCGCATCCGCTGGTGGACCCGGAGCGGGTGACCGTGACCGGCATCAGCCAGGGCGGCGGCATCACGATCGCGGTGGCCGGCCTGGTGCCTGACGTGGCCGCGGCCATGCCGGACGTGCCGTTCCTGTGCGACTTCGGGCGGGCGATCGAGATCACGCCGAAGGACCCGTACCCGGAGATCGTGCGGTATCTGACTGTGCACCGCGACAAGGTGGCGCCGGTCATGCGGACCCTGTCGTACTTCGACGGGGTGTCGTTCGCGCGGCGGGCGAGCGCGCCCGCGCTGTTCTCGGTCGGGCTGATGGACATGGTGTGCCCTCCGTCCACCGTGTTCGCGGCCTTCAACCACTACAAGGGCGAGGACAAGAGCATCGTCGAGTACCCCTTCAACGACCACGAGGGCGGCGGGCCCTTCCAGGAGCGGGAACAGCTGAACTGGCTGCGCGCCAGGAAGTGAGGCGGACATGGCGATCGACTTCACCCTCGCGCCGGAGCACGAGGAGATCCGCCGCCGGGTCCGGGCCTTCGTCCAGGACGTCATCGTCCCGGCCGTCCCCGGCGACCTGCCGCGCGACGACTACCTGAGGATCATCTTCGACCTGCGCCGCCAGGCCAGGGCCGAGGGGCTGTGGCTGCCGCACATGCCGCGCGAGTGGGGCGGCATGGGCCTCGGCCACGTCGAGCTGGCCATGGTGCAGGCCGAGGCGGCCAGGACCCGGCTCGGGCCGTGGGTGCTCAACTGCGCGGCGCCCGACGAGGGCAACATGCACACGCTGCTGCACTGGGGCACCGACGAGCAGAAGGAGAAGTATCTCCGGCCGCTGCTGGAGGGCACGAAGATGTCCTGCTTCGCCATGACGGAGCCGGAGGTGGCGGGGTCCGATCCGACGCTGATCCGGACGCACGCCGTACAGGACGGGGACGAGTGGCTGATCAACGGTCACAAATGGTTCATCTCCAACGCGCGGCGGGCCAGTTTCGCGATCCTCATGGCCAGGACGGAGCCGGACGTGCCACCGGGGTCGCGGGGCGGCACCACCGCGTTCCTGATCGACCTGCCGCAGGACGGCTGGGACGACGTGCGCGAGGTGGAGACCATGCACGGCTCCACCGGGCACAGCGAGATCGTCATCACCGACCTGCGGGTGCCGGACGCGCAGATCCTGGGCGGGCGCGGCAACGGCCACCGGCTCGGGCAGTACCGCCTCGGGCCGGCCAGGCTCGCGCACTGCATGCGCTGGATCGCCCAGGCGGAGACGGCGCTGGACATGATGGTGGACCGCGCGCTCAACCGGTACAGCCACGGTTCGCTGCTCGCCGAGAAGCAGGGCGTGCAGTGGCTGATCGCCGACTCGGCGATGGAGCTCTACCAGTGCAAGCTGATGGTGCTGCACGCCGCCTCGAAGATCGACAAGGGTGAGGACTTCCGCACCGAGGTGTCGATGGCCAAGCACTTCGTGGCCAACAGCCTCAACCGCATCATCGACCGGTCCATCCAGGTGCACGGCGCGCTCGGCTACTCCACCGACACGCCGCTGGCGAACATGTTCCAGCACGCCCGCTGGGCGCGCTTCGCCGACGGCGCCGACGAGATCCACCAGATGCGCATCGCGGAACGGGTGATCGCCGCCTACCGCGACACGGGCTCCACCAACGCGGCGACCGGAGGACTGCCACTGTGATCGCGCTCATCACCGGGGGCGCCAACGGCATCGGCGCGGCCGTCGCCCGCCGCCTCGCCGCCGACGGCGCGAAGATCGTCATCGCCGACGTGGACGATGCCGCGGGCCGCCCGCTCGCCGCCGAGATCGGTGGCGCGTACGTGCGCTGCGACGTCTCCAGCCTGCCCGACAACGAGGCCGCCGTGGCCGCGGCCGTCACCGCGTACGGCGGGCTCGACCTGGCATTCCTGAACGCGGGCGTGACCTCCGGCTGCGGCCTCGGGGAGGACTTCGACCTGGCCAGGTACCGCCGCGCGATGGGCGTGAACCTGGACGGCGTGGTGTTCGGCGCGCACGCCGCGCTGCCCGCGCTCACCCGCTCCCGCGGCACGATCGTGGCCACGGCCAGCATGGCGGGCGTCGTCGGCGTGCCGGCCGATCCGATCTACGCGGCCAACAAGCACGCGGTGGTCGGGCTGGTCCGCAGCCTGGCGGAGCAGCTGGCCCCGGCCGGGGTGCGGGTGCAGGGCCTCTGCCCGTCGTTCGCCGACACGGCGATCCTGGGCGAGCACCGGGAGCTCCTGAGCGAGCTGGGCTTCCCGATCCTGCCCGTGTCCGAGGTCGTCGAGGCGTTCCTGCGGCTGCTGGAGGGGGACGGCACGGGGGAGTGCTGGTTCGTCATCCCCGGCCGGGAGAGCCAGCCTTTCGTATTCCGGCGGGCGCCCGGTCCGAGATAGGGTGCGGAGCATGACCTGGCGACATTGATCCTCACCTGAGGCACGGTTCACGCGCAGGCTCTACGCCTACGCGTTCTGCACGGACTTCGTCCTGCTCTATCCGGTGTACGCGGTGCTGTTCACCGACGCCGGGCTGTCTCCCGCGCAGATCTCCTCGCTGTTCGCGATCTGGTCGGTGACGTCGTTCGCCCTGGAGATCCCGTCGGGTGTGTGGGCGGACGTCTTCTCCCGCCGGGCCATGCTCGTCGCCGCCCCCGCGGTGACCGGAGCCGGCTTCGCCCTGTGGACCTTCTTCCCCGGCTATCCCGCCTTCGCGGCCGGCTTCGTGCTGTGGGGCGCGGGCACGGCCGCCGCCTCCGGCACCCTCCAGGCCCTGATGTACGAGGAACTCGCCAGGCTGGGCGCGGCGGACTCGTACGCGAAGGTCTCCGGCCGCCAGAACGCCGTCGGCACCACGGCCGGGATGATCGCCACCGCGCTGGCCGCCCCCGCCATGGCCGCGGGAGGCTACCTCCTGGCCGGCCTGGCCAGCGTGGCCGCCTGCCTCGCCGCCGCGGCCCTGGCCCGGACCCTGCCGGAATCCCGGACAGGGTCCTTCCCGGAGGAGGAGGACGAGCCGCAAGAGGGCTACGTGGCCGTGCTGCGCTCAGGCCTGGGCGAGGTGCGCGCCTCGCCCCGGCTCCGCCACAGCCTGATCCTGGTCGCGGCCGTCATGGGCGTCTCCGCGCTCGACGAGTACCTGCCGCTGCTCGCCGTGGACGCCGGAGTCGGCACCGCCGGCGTGCCCTGGGTCATGCTCATGCTGTTCGCGACCGCCACCGCGGGCGGATGGCTGGCCGGCCGGGGCGTACGCTGGACCGCGCACGGCCTGGCCGCCGCCGCGCTCCTGCTCGCCGCCGGGGCCGCCTGGCGCACCCCGTGGGCGCTGGCGCTGGTCGCCGTCGCGTACGGCGTCGTCGAATGGGCCACCGCCGCCATGGAGGCCGACCTGCAGGACGACCTCACCGACCGCACCCGGGCCACCGTCACCTCCATGTCCGGCCTCGGCGCGGAGGTCTTCGCCGTGCTCTCCTTCGCCACGTACGCCTTGGGCTCGGTGTGGGCGCAACCCTGGCTGCTGTTCACGGTGGCGGCGGGGCCGTACCTGCTGATCGCGGTGGCCGCCGGGCGGGTCAGGGGCGGACGGCGGAGAACAGGACCTGGTCGTGCCAGCGGCCGCCCCGCCACTGAGCCCGGCGAAGCGTGCCCTCCCGGGTGAAACCGGCCTTCTCCAGCGCGCGCTGCTCGGCGAAGTTCCCCGCGTCGGTGAAGCACTGCACCCGCTCGGCCCTGGTGTGCGCGAACAGGTACGCGACGAGCTGCCGCTGCGCCTCCGTCCCCGCGCCCTTGCCGCGGAAGTCGGCGAAGACGCAGATGCCGATGGTCCAGCACCAGGAGGTCGCGTCCGGACCCCACGAGTTCATCCACCAGGTCACATAGCCGGCCGGCTGCCCGTCGGCCTCGATGGTCAGCCGGCCGGAGTCGTGCCCGAGCAGGCCGTTCTCGGCGAACTCCCGCCGCAGGCCGTGCGAGGGGCGATGACCGAACCACTGGAACTCGCCCGTCCCCTCCGGGTTGGCGCGTTCCCGGTCGAAGAGGTCGAGATCCATCATCCGGACCGGCCGCAGCGAAACCTCCATCGAAACGCTCCCTTTCCGCGTGTTCGCGTCAGCCGTACAGGATAGGGCGTCCGGGCCGGACGCGGGTGGGGCGGGTGGCGTAACGGGTTGGTGTGGTCAGATTTCGAGATCCAGGCGGGAGAGCGGCTCGACGAGCTCCTCCTCCTCGTACGCGAGGTGCGAGAGCAGCACGTCCGACAGCAGGTCCACCTGGTCGCGGACGGCGCCCAGGTGCGACGGGTCCTCGATCATGATGACCAGCGCGGCGTCCAGGCCGGTGAGGATCTCGGCGACGATCTCGTGCTCCCGCTCCAGGCGCGCCACCACCGGGGCCAGCGATCCCTCGGCCGCCGTCAGCGCCGGGAACATGTGCGCGTCCTCGATGCCGTGGTGCGCGGTCAGGATCCGGCAGTAGGAGGCGCAGAAGCTGCCGAGCGTCCAGTAGTTCTGCCGCATGGTCAGCTCGTTGATCAATGACCGGAGCGCGGCGGCCTCGCCCTGCCCGGCGGCGACCTGCTCCAGCGCGTCCCGGATCTGGGCCAGCTCCCGCCGCAGGTGGTCGTGGATCTGCACCAGCCGCCGGCCGTTGGCCCGCTGCGCGGGCGTGAGCGCGGCCAGGTCCCGCTTCGGCAGGCGCGGCCGGCTGGCCTCGTCCAGGGGCCCGATCTTCCCGAGGGTCACGGCGGGTTCCGGTCCGGCCGCCGGTGTGGCCCGCTCCCGGCCGACCGCCTCCCGTACGGCGGGGGCCACCTCGGCGGCGAACGTCCGCATCGTGTGCTCGTCGTCGGCGGAGAGCACGAAGACGCTGAACCCGTGGCTCAGCGTGAGCCCGGCCAGCTGCTCGGCCCACTGCGCGGGCGGCCCGTCCAGGAAGGCGGCCGTCCCGATCGAGGAGAACCGCCCCGCGATGTTGTAGACCCGGCGCACGTCGCCCGGGTCGCGGCCCGCCTCCTCGGCGGCGGCGTCCACGATCTTCGTCAGCCCGGCGAGCTCCGCGGGCGCGGCGTATCCCAGCGAGGGCACCCAGCCGTCGGCCAGCCGCCCGGTCAGTTCGAGCATGCGCCGCTTGTACGCCCCCACCCACACCCCGATCGGGTGCGGCGGGAACGGCCCCGGGCGCGCGCCGTCCAGCGCGTAGTGCTCGCCGTCCAGCACGACGGGGTCGCCCGGCGTCCACAGCGCCCGCAGCACGGCGATCGCCTCCGCCAGCGCCTCGACGGCCGCGCCCGGCGTGTGCCTCGGCCCGCCCATCGCGGCGATGCCGTCCCAGAAGAAGCCCGCGCCGAGGCCCAGTTCGAGCCGCCCGCCGCTGATCACGTCCAGCGACGCCGCCGCCCGCGCCAGCACGGCGGGCGGGCGCAGCGGCAGGTTGACCACGTCGGGGAACAGGCGGATCCGCGAGGTCCGCGCCGCCAGCGCCGGCAGCAGCGTCCACATGTCCAGGAACGACGGCTGGTACGGATGATCCTGCACGCCCAGCAGGTCCAGGCCCATTTCCTCGGCCGCCACCGCCTGCCGGATCAGCCGGTCGGCGCCGGACGCCTTCGGGGTGAGCCCGGCCCCGAACCACAACTCGTGCCCGTGATCACCCATCGACATCACCCATCGGCCCGCGTTCCTTCCCCGATCCACCGTTCGCCCCACGCGATCAGGGGCCGCACCGCGTCCGCCAGTTCCGCGCCCTTCGGCGTCAGCGCGTACGTGATCTGCACCGGCGTGCTCGGCACGACCGTCCGCGCCAGCACGCCCTCGTCCGTCAGCTCCCGGAGCCGCCGCGTCAGCAGCCGCTCCGAGATGCCCGGCACGGCCGTCAGGAACTCGCGGTAGCGGGCGGCTCCCCGTTCGGCCGCGAGCAGGATGGCGCCGTTCCAGCGCCGTCCCGCCAGCTCGACGGCGATCTGGAACGCGGGACAGTGCCGCTCCAGCCCGTCCGGGTCCACCGCACTCACGGTAGGGAACTTACCAGAGGAAAGTGCCGTTTCGTGCCACGATGGAGCTGATCACCTATTGAGCGAGGGAGTTCCTGATGTCTGTTCTGATCGCCTTCAGCGTCACGCCGATCGGGGCCGGGGAGAACGTCGGCGAACTGGTGGCCGAGGCCGTGCGGGTCGTGCGGGCGTCCGGTCTGCCCAACCGTACCGACGCGATGTTCACCACCATCGAGGCGGCCACCTGGGAGGAGGGCATGGCGGTCGTGCACGCGGCGGTGCGGGCGGTCGAGGCGCGCTCCGCGCGGGTCAGCCTGGTGCTCAAGGCCGACATCCGCGGCGGGCAGGGGGACAGGCTGACGGCGAAGGTCGAGACCATCGAGCGCCACCTGGCGGGGGAGTGACGGGTCAGTCGCCCGCGATCATGGCGGTGATCTCGCGGGCGCAGCCCCAGGACATGCTGACGCCGACGCCGCCGTGGCCGTAGCAGTGCACCAGGCCGGGGGAGGAGGGGTCGGCTTCCAGGCGGATGGCGGGACGGCCGGGGCGCAGGCCCACCTCCACGCCCAGGACCCGGCAGCCGGCCAGGCGGGGCTCGACGGCGACGCAGCGGGCGAGGATGGCCTGGGTCTGGGCGTCGTCGGGCGTGAGGTTCCAGTCGCCGGGCTCGGCGGTGCCGCCCAGCACCACCCGCCTCGGGTGCGGCATGTAGCCGACCCAGTCGGTGTCGGCGCCGCCCTCGTAGAAGAAGTCGTCCAGGCCCGGGTTCTCGACGATGACGTGCTGGCCGCGGACCGGCTGGACCCGGTCGTCGCCGGCCAGGGCGGCGGCCCCGACGCCGCTGCAGTTCACCACGGCGGGGGCCTCCGCGGCCGGTTCCGCCAGGGATTCGGCGGCGCGGATCTCGATCTCCACGCCGGCCTTGGCCAGGCGGCCGGTCAGATAGTCCAGGTAGACGGGCATGTCGACCAGGGGCGAGGTGATCCAGAAGGCGATCGGGAAGCCGGCGCTCTCGTCGGGGGTGCAGGGCCGGAAGCCGGGCAGCGCGGTCGCCCACGGCGGGATGGCGTCGCCCAGGCGGCTGACCAGCCGGCCGCGCGCCACCCGGGACCCGGTCGCCGGATCCCCGGCCAGCGCCGTGAACTCGTCCAGGGAGGTGCGCTGCCACCGCAGCGACGGCTCCAGCGGCTCGTTGCGGACCGGGCCGCCGATCATGGCCCCGGCCACGGCGGAGGTGGTGCGCTCCGGCGGCAGCGAGCTCCAGACCCGCACCCGCATCCCGCGCTCGGCCAGGCACACCGCCGTGGTCAGCCCGACGACCCCGCCGCCGACGACTATGACATCCGCCATGACATCCCCCTCGACCACATGCCCTCGATCAGTGGTGGTAATTGTGCACCACGGCGTGCCCCCGCCCCCGGCCGATGATCCACTTGTTGACCGGCAGCGTGACCACGAACGCCACCGCGAGGGAGCCGATCAGCGCGCTCCAGAACAGCGCGCTCGTGAGGGCGGCGTCCATCGCGCCGGGCACCGCCAGCATGACGCCGTTGTCCACGATCTCCATGACCAGGATGGACAGCGTGTCGGCGGCCAGGGCCACCCGGATCGCCCGCCGCCAGGGGAGCCTGGCCCGGCGCAGGCCGCGCAGCGTCAGCGCGTACCCGAAGAAGAAGGCCAGGGTGATGGCGAGGATCAGGGTGGGGACGTTGTGCCAGCCCAGGGCGGTGCCGATCACCATGCCCAGGATCTCGCCGATGGCGCACCCGGTGAGGCAGTGCAGCGTCGCCGACGCGGCGGTCGCCCAGCTCGCTCCGGTCCGATGTTCCATGTCCGCCTCCAGAGTTGATACCCCCCTAGGGTATAGGAGCGTGAACAACCGGCCCGGCCGCGAGGATTCCCGTACGGGCGGAAAAAGATCGGGCGCCCGCCCGCCACCGTGGCGGACGGGCGCCGGGGTTCAGCGATCGGCTGGGGCGGCCAGCCGTTCTGCTTCCCAGTGCAGGGCCTCGACGAGGACGAGTTCCAGATGGAGTTCGGTGTCGACGAGGCTGTCCAGGACGTCCATTCGGGCCTCCCTGACAATCATGACGCCCCATCAGTCACACAGGTTCACACGTTCCACCCGCAAAACCGAAAGAGATTCAAGAGGGGCGAACGGCGGACACGGTCAGGGGAGACCGGGCAGCCGGGGCGCGTAGAGCCAGGAGGCGAAAAGCCCCTCCAGCGGCTCTGGCGTGAAATGTCGCGCTAAATCGGTGAACATGCCGGTTGTGACCACGCCGTGCCGGTGCGCGGCCGTCCACTCCCGGAGCATGGAGAAGAAGGGCACGTCCCCGAGCGTGCGGCGCAGCGCGTGCAGCGTGAGTGCGCCGCGCTTGTAGACGCGGTCGTCGAAGATGCGCCGCGACCCCGGGTCGGCCAGCACGAAGTCCTGCGGCGCGGCGGTCAGCCGCCGGTGCCAGCGCCGCGCGTGCGCCGCCGCCGGCTCCCCGCCGGAGGCCTCCGACCAGAGCCACTCCGCGTACGCGGCGAACCCCTCGTGCAGCCAGATGTCCCGCCAGTGCCCCAGCGTCAGGCTGTTGCCGAACCACTGGTGCGCCAGCTCGTGCGCGACCAGCCGCTCGCTCCCGCGCCGCCCGTCCACGTGGTTCGCACCGAAGATCGACATGCCCTGCGCCTCGACCGGGATCTCCAGCTCGTCGTCGGTGACCACCACCGTGTACGCCCCGAACGGGTACGGCCCGAACAGGTCCGCGAACACCGCCATCATGCGGTCCTGCCGGCCGAAGTCGTGCCGGATCCTGGGCCCCAGCCGGGCCGGGTGGTACACCCGCTGCGGCACCACCCCGTCCAGGTCCACCGAGACGTACCGCCCGATCTGCACGCTGGCCAGGTAGGCCGCCATCGGCTCGCCCTGCTCGTACACCCAGGTCGTCGCCGACGCCCCCCGCACCGACGACACCCGCGCCCCGTTCGCCACCACCTGGTACGGCGAGGCCGCCGTCACCGCGAACCGGTACGTCGCCTTCTCCGAAGGCCGGTCGTTGCACGGGAACCACGACGAGGCCCCCGTCGGCTGGCTGGCCACGATCACCCCGTCGGCCAGCTGCTCCCAGCCCAGTTCCCCCCACGGGCTCGGCACCGGCCTGGGACTGCCCTGGTACCGCACCTCCACCGAGAACGGGCGCCCCTCCGCCAGCCAGCCCGGCGGCGTGACCCTGAGCTTGTCGTCCCGGTGGGTGAACCGCGCCCGCGCGCCGTTCACCTGCACCCGGTCCACCCGGAACGGGCCCAGGTCGAGCGCGAACCCCTTGAGCGGGGCGGTCGCCACGGCCGCCAGCACGGCGGTGCCGCTCAGCCGGTTGGCGGCCGCCCGGTAGTCGAGCGTGAGATCGTAGTGCAGGACGCGGTAGCCCTCGTTACCACGCTTGGGAAAATAGGACACCGCGCTCCACTAGAACCACGCCGCGATCGGGTTTCCGAACCAGCGGGTCTGGGCGGGCAGCGACTCCCCGCGCATCACCAGGGACGCCGGTCCGACCGTGGTGTTCTCCCCGACCTCCGCGGCGGGCAGGACGACCCCGTGCGGGCCGAGCGTCGCGCCGTCCCGCAGGACGACAGTATCGATGCTCATCACCCGGTCGTGGAACAGGTGGGTCTGGAGCACGCAGCCGCGGTTCACCGAGACGCCGTCGCCCAGGGTGACCAGGTCGATCTCCGGCAGCCAGTACGTCTCGCACCAGACGCCGCGCCCGATCCTGGCGCCCAGCGCGCGCAGCCACAGGTTCAGCGGCGCGGTGCCGAGGAACGGCTGGGCGAACCAGGGCGCGGCGAGCACCTCGACGAAGTTGTCGGCCAGCTCGCTGCGCCACACGAAGGAGCTCCACAGCGGCCGGTTGCCGGGGCGGATGCGGCCCACCAGCGCCCACTTGGCGATCACGGCGACCGTGGCCGCGAGGATGCCGGCCGCGGCCAGGACGACGCCGCCGAGCAGGGCGGCGACGGCGAAGCCGTACCGGACGGCGAGGGCCTCCAGGGCGGCCAGGACCAGGACGGCGACGGCGACCGTGGCCATCGCGGGGATGATCCGGCAGCTCTCCACGGCGGCGCGGGCCAGCTTCAGGCGGAGCGGCGGGTCGTAGGTGCGCTCCCGGTCGGCGCCCTCGGCGGTACGGCGCAGCTCGACCGGCGGCATGCCCAGGTACGACGAGCCCGCCTTGGCCTTCTTCGGCGTCGAGGACAGCACCCCCACCAGGCCGTCCTTGGGCACCTTGCGGCCCGGCGCGGTCATGCCGGAGTTGCCGAGGAAGGCCCGCTTGCCGATCCGCACGTGGTCGATGCGCATCATGCCGCCGTCCAGCTCGTACGGCGCGACCATCGTGTCGTCGGCCAGGAAGGCCCCGTCCCCGACCGTGGTCATGGACGGCAGCGCGAGCACCGTGGACAGCTCCACGTCCCGGCCCACCTTCATGCCGAGCGCGCGCAGCCACACCGGCGTGAACGCGCTCGCGTACAGGGGGAACAGCCAGACCCGCGCCATCGACATGAGGCGCGCGGTCAGCCACGCCTGCCAGGCGGCCCGGCTGTGCACCGGGTGCACGCCGGCGTGCAGGCAGATCCCGAGCAGGCGCACCGCCACCACGGTGAGCAGCGCGAACGTCGCCATCGAGAGCACGGTCGCGAGCGGCACGCCGAGCAGCGCCCCGGCGAGGGCGGAGCCGGGGGCCGACCCCATGGACGCGCGCAGCACCAGCAGGCCGGGCACCGCGGCGAGCACCGGCAGCAGGCTCAGCCCGAGGGCGGAGACGCCGTACTGGGCGACCCAGCGCCGCGAGCGCGGCGGACGGCGGGCGGGATGGCGGGCCTTCCCGGTCCGCACGGCGGGGGCGCCGGCCCAGCGTTCCCCGGCCGGGACCGGCTTGCGGACCGCGGAACCGGCCACGACCTGCGCGTTCTTGCCGATCCTGGCCCCGGGGAAGAGGGTCGAGCGGGCTCCGACGGTGGCGCCCGCGCCGATCCTGATCTCGCCCACCCGCAGCAGGTCGCCGTCCAGCCAGTAGCCGGTCAGGTCCACCTCGGGCTCGACCGCCGCGTGTTTGCCCAGCCGCAGCATGCCGGTGATCGGCGGCAGCGTGTGCAGGTCGGCGTCCTGGCCGATCTGCGCGCCCAGCGCCCGCGCGTAGTGGGTGATCCACGGCGCGCCGGACAGCTCCGCCACGCCGATCCTGGCCGCGAACTGCTCCGCGAACCACAGCCGCAGATGCACGCCGCCGCCGCGCGGGTACGCGCCGGGCCGCAGCCCCCGCAGCAGGCCGCGCGCCACGGCCACCGCCAGGCTCATCCGCCCCAGCGGGGAGACCACCAGCAGCCAGCCGAAGGCGACGTACCACCAGGAGACGACGGGGATCCAGGGCAGGGCGAGGAGGTTGCCGAGCGCGGCCAGGCCCACGATCCAGCGCAGCGCGCCCACCGTGAGCAGCGGGATCGTCAGCGCGGCCTGGATCAGCGCGGCCCGGCGCGGCAGCGGCGTCACCGTGCGGTCGTGGGCGGCGGTGTCCGGGCCGTCCATGGCCTTCAGGAACGCGCCGAGGCCGCGCAGGGTCGGGTGCTCGTAGAGGTCGGCGACGGCCACGGCCGGGTACTGGTCGCGCAGCACCGACACCAGCCGCGCCGCCGCCAGGCTGGTGCCGCCCAGCGTGAAGAAGTCGGCGGCCGGGTCGCCGGACGTGACGCCCAGGATCTCCTGCCACCGCTCGGCCAGCCACTTCTCGACCCCGGACAGGCCGCCGGTGTCCTCGGTGGCCGCCAGCGGCCACGGCAGCGCGTTTCTGTCGATCTTGCCGGAGGTCCGGGTCGGCAGGTCCTCGACCACGGCCAGCCGGGGGACCAGCGCGGCCGGGAGGGCCTCGCGCAGGCGTTCCCTGGCGGAAGCCGGGTCGAACTCTGGCCCGGTCACCACGTAGCCGACCAGCAGCTGGTGTCCCGCGCCGGTGGTGCGCACCGCGGCGGCGGCCCCGGCCACGCCGGGCAGCGCCCGCAGCGCGGCGTCGATCTCGCCCAGCTCGATCCGGCGGCCACCGATCTTGATCTGCTCGTCCGCGCGGCCGACGAAGATCAGCCCTTCCGGCTCGGCCCTGACCAGGTCGCCGCTGCGGTAGGCGCGCTCCCAGCCGAGCGCCGGCAGCGGCGCGTACTTCTCCAGGTCCTTGACCGGATCCAGGTAGCGGGCCAGGCCCACCCCGCCGATCACCAGCTCGCCGATCTCGCCCATCGCGACGGGCGTGCCCGCCGGGCCGACCACGGCCAGGTCCCAGCCGTCCAGCGGCAGCCCGATCCGGACCGGCTCCTGGCCTAGGGGCGCGGCGCAGGCCACCACGGTGGCCTCGGTCGGCCCGTACGTGTTCCACACCTCGCGTCCCGGCACGGCCAGCCGGTCGGCCAGCTCGGGCGGGCACGCCTCGCCGCCGAAGATCAGCAGCCGGACCTCGTCCAGCGTCTCCACCGGCCAGAGCGCGGCCAGCGTGGGCACGGTGGACACCACCGTGATGCCCTTGTCGATCAGCCACGGTCCCAGGTCCATGCCGGTACGCACCAGCGCCCGGGGCGCCGGGACCAGGCAGGCGCCGTGCCGCCAGGCCAGCCACATCTCCTCGCAGGAGGCGTCGAACGCCACCGAGAGACCGGCCAGCACCCGGTCGCCCGGGCTGATCGGCTCGGCCGTGAGGAACAGGCGCGCCTCGGCGTCCACGAACGCGGCGGCGCTGCGGTGCGACACGGCCACGCCCTTGGGCCTGCCGGTCGACCCGGAGGTGAAGATGATCCACGCGTCGTCCCCGGGCTCGGGACGCCCCCGCGCCCCCTCCGGCTCCCGCCGGATCGTGAGCGTACGGCTCTCGCCCACGACCGCGCACACGTCCGCCTCGGCGAAGACCAGCTCGGCCCGCTCGTCGGGGTCGTCGGCGTCCACGGGCACGTAGGCGGCGCCGGCCCGCAGCACGGCCAGGATCGCGACGTACAGGTCGGCCGTCCCGGACGGCACCCGCACGCCCACGCGGTCCCCGCGCCCGACGCCCGCCCGGACCAGCTCGGCCGCCAGCCGGGTCACCTCGAACGCCAGCTGCGCGTACGTCAGCGCGACCGCGCCGTCGTCCAGCGCGGCAGCCCGGGGGTGGCTCCGTACGGTCGAGTCGAAGACGTCCAGCAGCGTACGCGCGGGAGGCGCGGCGTCGCCGGCCCGGAACAGGGCCTCGGGACGGGCGGGTAGCGGGATGGGCAGGGCCAGGTCAGGCAGCGATGAAGGCAAGGTCTCCCCCGGTGCTCTAGGAGAGCGGCCGGGTTTCCTGGTCGCCGGAGCCGAGTGCCGCCGCTCGCGCTCAGGGCCGTCTCTCCGGGCCGCCGGGCGCTTTGGCGCCACTTGCATTCAATCACCCGGGTCTTAGTTACATTCCCAGTACGCCCGATTTATGCCGTTAAAATTACGAATGGGAATATTTGTAGAGTGAACCGTACGCGGAAGTCCTGCGTACCTCGATTGTGTTGACAAGTTCGCGCCACCTCGCGCTCGCCGTCTCGGCAATCGCACTGCTGTCCACCGTGGCCTGCTCAGGGAGCCAGGCCGGCGGTGAGACGGCCACCGGCACGGAGGCCGTCCTCGGTCCTCCCCCCACCGTCGAGCAGCTCGCCGCCAAGGTCGGCTGCACGCCGGAGATCCAGGTCGACGCCGCGGAACTGCGGACCGGCGCCTGCACCACGTCCGTCGGCCAGTTCTTCGTGAACACCTTCTCCACCCAGCAGGGCAAGGACGAATGGATGGACCAGGCCCCGGAGTACAACCCGCACCTGGTGGGCAACCTCTGGACGGTCCTGGGCGAACGGCAGGTCCTGGACGCGCTCAAGGGCAAGCTCGGCGGTGACCTGCACCTCAGCGACCACCGGGTGAAGAGCCCGGCCCCGGACCCGGCCGGAGACCCGGCGGGGGACACGGCCGGGGACACTGGCGGGGACACTGGCGGCGACACCTACAGCGACGCCGGCTACTGACCGGTTCCGCCGGCCTTCTCCGGCTCCGGCGCCCATGACGCCGGGCGGTGACCTCCAGCCTCACCGCCCTGGTGACGCGGGCGTTTCCCCGGGGCCGGTGCGACCCTATCCCGACCGATGTGGTTGGGTTTCTGGATGGTCGCCGGGGAGGTCGCAGGTCTGTTCGCCGCGGGTGTGCTCGCCGGGGTGGTGAGCACGGTCGTCAGCCTGGCGTCGATCGTCTCGTATCCGGCGCTGCTGGCGTTCGGGCTGCCCCCGCTGGCCGCCAACGTCACCAACACGGTCGCGCTCGTCTTCACCGGACTCGGCGCGGCGGCGGGATCCCGGCCCGAGCTGTCCGGGCAGGGCCCGCTGCTGCGCCGGCTGGGCGTGGCCGCCGCCCTCGGGGGGGCGGCGGGCGCGTGCCTGCTGCTGCTCACGCCGCCACAGGCGTTCGAGTACGCGGCCCCGCTGCTGATCGCCACCGCCTCACTCCTGCTGCTCCGGCCGCCGCGCCCACACCCCCACGAGCGCCTGCCGGTCCGGCTCGGCGTGTTCGCGGTGGCGATCTACACCGGCTACTTCGGCGCGGCCGGAGGCGTGATCATGTTCGCCGTGCTCAGCGCGGCCCTGCGCCAGCTCCCGGCCCGGGTGAACGCGGTGAAGAACGTCCTGGGCTCGTTCGCCAACGGGGTGGCCGCGCTCGGCTTCGCCGTGTTCGGGCCGGTCGACTGGTCGGCCGCGCTCCCGCTGGCCGCCGGCCTGCTGCTCGGCGGGCGGCTCGGCCCGCTGATCGCCCGCCGCCTGCCCGGCCAGAGCCTGCGCTGGCTCACCGCCGGGTGCGGCCTGCTCGTCGCGGTCCAGCTGGGCATCGCCACGTACGCCTGACGCCTGACGCCTGACGCCTGACGCCCGGACGCCCGGACGCCGGACGCCTGGCGCATGGTCAGGAGTCCGGCGGCTGACGGCCCGGCCGGGGTGGCTGGGATGGCTGGGTGGCCGGGGTCGCGGCTCAGGCGTCCAGGTCGGTGGCCAGCAGGGTGGCCAGCTCGTCCAGGGCCGCCTCCGCGCCCGGGCCCTCGGCGTGCAGGGTCACCTCGCTGCCGTGGGTCGCGCCCAGCGTCAGCACCGACAGCATGCTGTTGGCCGGGACCGCCCGCCCCTCGCCCAGCCGGATGGTCACCGGCACGCCCTGGCGCGTGGCGGCCTCCACGAACAGCTTCGCGGGCCTGGCGTGCAGGCCGGTCGCCGAGGCGATCGTCACGGTCCGCTCTGGCATGTCTCACACTCCCGTTCTCGGAGCTCTGTCAGGGTTCGATGGTCACTTTGATCGCCGCGCCGCGCGCCACCGTGTCGATCGCGGCCAGCACGTCGGTCAGCGGCAGCCGCTCGGTGATCAGGTCGGCCACCGGGACCGCGCCCGTGGCGATCAGGTCCAGCGCGCGGGCGTTGTGCGCCGGGCTGGAGCCGTTGGCGCCGACGATCGTCAGCTCCCGGTAGTGCACCAGGTTGGAGTCGCAGGCGATGATCGGGTTGTCCTTCGGCAGGCCGCCGAAGAAGCTGATCCGCCCCTGGCGGGCGGCCATCCGGATCGCCTGCTCCTGCGCCGCCCCGGCCGCGGCGGCCGTGATGACCACGTCCGCGCCCCGGCCGTCGGTCAGCTTGGCCACGTGCTCCTCGACGTCGGCGTGGATCGCCGCGTCGGGCCGTACCAGACCGGCGGCCACCGCGAGGCGGTCGGGGTTGATGTCGGCCAGGAAGACCCGGGCGGCGCCCCTGGCCCGCGCCAGCCGTACGTGCAGGCAGCCGATCGGGCCCGAGCCCATGATCAGGACGTCGTCGCCGGGGCCGACCCGGGCCAGCTCCTGGCCGTTCAGCACGCAGGCCAGCGGTTCGGCCACCGACGCCTCGGCGAAGCCGACCCCGTCCGGGATGCGGTTGAGGCCGTCCACCGCCAGCACCTTCGCCGGGACCACCATGTACTCGGCGAAGCCGCCGTCGTAGTGGTAGCCCATCGACTCCTGGTTCGGGCAGACCGTCATCCGGCCGCGCAGGCACTCCGCGCAGCGCCCGCACGGGATCGCCGCGATCACCTGCACCCGGTCCCCGGGGGCCCAGCCGGGGGCCGCCGACTCGACGACCTCCCCGGCGATCTCGTGGCCCATCACCCGGGGCGGGTCGATGTGGTGGTGGCCGTGCTTGTAGATCTTGACGTCGGTGCCGCAGGTGGAGCAGTTGCGCACCCTGATCTTGACCTCGCCCGGCCCGGCCACCGGCTCCGGCGCCTCCTCGATACGGAGGTCGCCGGGAGCGTGGAAACGCGCGACCTTCACGCGGTACCTCCCAGAATCTCGATGACGTCGTCGACGTCGGATGTCTCCCGCAGCACCCGGGCGCGGTCCGGGTCGAGCAGGATCTCGGCCAGCTCGGCCAGGACCGCCACATGCCCGTCGCCGGCGGCGGCGATGCCGATGCAGATCGTCACCCGCTCGCCGCCCCAGTCGACGCCGTCGGGGAAACGCAGGAACGACAGCGCGTCCCGCAGCACGGCGTCCTTGCCGGCCAGCGTGCCGTGCGGGATCGCCACCCCCTCACCCACATAGGTGGAGATGGACCGCTCGCGCTCCAGCATCGTCCCCACGTACGGCTCCCGCACCGCGCCCACCGCCAGCAGCGCCTCCCCGCACTGGCGGATCGCGTCGTCCCGGCCGGAGGCCGTGGCCGAGAGGCGTACGGCCCGCGGGTCCAGCACGCCTCCCGCCATGCCCTCAGTCATGCACCGTGCCGCCCTTCTTGATGGTGGCGACGAGCCCGGTCACCGCCGGGTCGCCGATGAAGATCTGGAACGGGATCAGCACCGTGTCCGGCGCCGACGCCCGCGCCCGGGCCGCCAGGCCGGCGTGGCAGAGCACCACGTCGGCGTCGGCCGGGATCGAGTTGACCGGGATGTGGGCCACCTCGATGTCCTGGCCCTTCAGCGCCTTGCGCAGCTGCCCGGCCAGCATCACGCTGCTGCCCATGCCGGCGTCGCAGGCGACGATGATCTTGCGGATGTCCTTGCTCTCGATGCTCGCCATATCAGGCCTCCGATGTCACGGGCGTGCTCTCCGCGGCGGGCGCCTCGGGGTCGTCCTCGGCCTTCTCGCCCCGCCCGAAGCCCATCAGCACCGCCGCCACGATGAACGACACGGCGGTCGCGATCAGGATGCCGAGCAGCACGCCGAACCAGCCGCCCCTCGGCGTCACCGCCAGGTAGGCGAAGATACTGCCCGGCGACGGCGTCGCCACCAGGCCCGCGCCCGTCACCAGGAAGGTGAGCACGCCGGCCGCGCCGCCCGCGATGACGGCCAGGATCAGCCGGGGCTTCATCAGCACGTACGGGAAGTAGATCTCGTGGATGCCGCCCAGGAAGTGGATCACGATGGCGGCGGGTGTGCTCGGGCGCAGCGCGCGCGGGCCGAACAGCATGTAGGCCAGGAGCAGGCCCAGGCCGGGACCGGGGTTGCTCTCCAGCATGAACAGGATGGACTTGCCGGTCTCCGCCGCCTGCGCCACGCCGAGCGGCCCCAGCACGCCGTGGTTGATGGCGTTGTTGAGGAACAGCACCTTCGCGGGCTCGATCAGGATCGACACCAGCGGCAGCAGTTGCTGCCCGATCAGGAAGTCGACGATCTCGCTGGCCCGCTCGGTCAGCCACTCGACCACCGGGCCGATGGCGAACACGCCGGCCACGGCCATCGCGCCGCCGATGATGCCGGCGGTGAAGTTGTCCACCAGCATCTCGAACCCGGCCCGGGTCCGCTCCTCGGTGAACGCGTCCACCTGCTTGATGATGTACGCGGCGAGCGGGCCCACGATCATCGCGCCCAGGAACATCGGCACGTCGGTTCCGACGATGACGCCCATGGTCGCGACCGCGCCCACGACGGCGCCGCGCTGGCCGTGCACCATCCGGCCGCCGGTGTAGCCGATCAGGATCGGCAGCAGGAATTTGATCATCGGGCCGACCAGCTCGGCCAGTTGCTCGTTCGGCAGCCATCCGGTCGGGATGAACAGAGCCGTGATGAGGCCCCAGGCGATGAACGCGCCGATGTTCGGCATGATCATCCCGGCCAGGTGGCCGCCGAGGCGCTGGATGGTGGCCTTGACGCCGGTTCCTTGGACCGCCGGCGTGTACTCGGTCGTCATGTTCTGACGCTCCTTCGGGGAGGGGGGTGGAAACATGCCGCTGTCAGCCCCCGGACCGGAGCGGCTTGGTGAGATCGAGTTCGCGGGGCTCGCGGGACGCCCCGGGTTCGCGGTCGTCTCGGGAGTCCGCGGGTGCGGCTTCCCGGTCACTCCCGGGTTCAGCGTGTCCGGCTTCGCGGTCGCGTCCGGGTTCCCCGTGTCCGGGTCGCCGGACGCCCGCGCGCCGGACGTCTATCTCCTGGACGGTGACCGTGTCGCGGCGGATGTCCGAGGCGACCGGCATGCGGCTGCCCGGTAATCCGACCGCCGCCGTGGCCCAGGCGACGGCTTCGGCCAGCGCCGCGCCGCCGCCGGCCGGGCCGCCCGCCGCGAGCAGGCCGGCGAGCATGGCGTCGCCCGCGCCCACGGTGCTGCGGGGTTCGGGGACGGGGGCGTGGCCGTACCAGGCCCGGACCGTTCCGTCGCCTGTTCCGCCGTCTGTTCCGCCGTCTGTGCCGTCGCCGCCGGTCAGGAGGATCGCGCCGTCGGCGCCGAGGCTGGCCAGGACGGCGCGGGCGCCTTGCTCGCGCAGGGTCAGGGCGGCCCCGACGGCGTCGCCGAGGGAGGAGATCGGGGCGCCGGTGGCCTCGGCCAGCTCCTCCCGGTTCGGCTTGACCAGGGCGGGGGAGGCGGCGATGGCCTGGCGCAGGGCCGGGCCGCTGGTGTCCACCGCGACCAGGATCCCGGCGGCGGCGAACCGCGCGCAGAGCCGGGCGTACACGTCGGTGGGCACGCCCGGGGGGAGGCTGCCGGAGGCGACCACCCAGTCGGCCGAGTGCGCCGCCTTCAGCACGGCGTCCGCGACCGCGTCCAGTTCGCCGGGGGAGAGCGCGGTGCCCGGTTCGTTGATCTTGGTGACCGTGCCGTCCGGCTCGGCGATCGTGACGTTCGACCGGGTGGCCCCTGTCACCGGCACGGTGATCATGTCCAGGCCCTCGTCGAACAGCAGGTCCACCAGCCGCCTGCCCTCGTCCCCGCCGTACGGGATGACCGCGCAGGAGGTGATCCCGTTGGCCAGCAGCGCGCGCGACACGTTCACCCCCTTGCCGCCGGGGTCCAGGTGCGCCGTCGCGGCCCGGATGACCGTGCCCCGGGTGAGCGAGTCCACCTCGATGGTGCGGTCCAGGCTGGGATTGAGCGTCAGGGTGAGGATCATCCCCGGACCCCGCGGGCGGCCGGTTGGCCGGTCATGCGCGGATCACCTCGGGCCCGGCCGCGGCCAGGTCGGCGGCGAGGACGCTGTCCAGGCCGGTGTCGGTGATCACCATGTCGATGTCGCCCAGGGTGGCGAACCTGGCCAGGTAGCTGTTGGTGAACTTGGTGTGGTCGGCCAGCAGGACCGTGCGCTGGGCCGCGCCGATCATCGCCCGCTTGATGGCGGCCTCGGCCGGGTCGGGCGTGGTCAGGCCCCGGTTCACGGTGCAGCCGTTGGCGGCCATGAAGGCCACGTCCACGTGCAGGTTGTCGAGGGGGCGCAGCGCCCAGTCGTCCACGGTGGCGATGGTGCGCCCGCGCACCCGGCCACCGAGCATGATCACCGACAGGTTGCCGCGCGTCGCCAGCACGGTGGCCAGCGGCGGGGAGTTGACGATGACCGTGAGCTCCCGGTCGGCGGGCAGCACCTGGGCCAGGCGGCCGGTCGTCGAACCCGCGTCGATGATGATCGCGCCGTCCTGGGGGAGCTCGGCCAGGGCCGCCTTGGCGATGCGCTCCTTCTCGGCGGTCATCACCTCGTCCCTGGCGGCCAGCGCGGGCTCGAAGCCCAGCCGCTCCACCGGGATCGCGCCGCCGTGCACCCGCCGCAGCAGACCGGCCCGCTCCAGCGTGGTCAGGTCCCGCCGGATGGTCTCGGTGGTGACCGAGAGCTCCTCGGCCAGCGTGACCACGTCCACCCGCCCGGCGAGCCGGGCCCGGCGCAGGATCTCCTGCTGACGCTCCTCCGCGTACACGATGTTGGTTCACCGCCGTTTCCGTTTGGTTTCATCTTTATTTATACCCGTATGTGTTGGTCGTCAAGGGGATGTGACGTGACCGTGGCTTTACGGCCGGTTCGTCGGTCATCATCCGGACATGGGGACAGGGAACGCGGTCGCCGTGGTCTTGGCGGGGGCCCTGGTGGTGTCGCTGGCCGCGCAGACCGGTTCGCGGGAGAGCGCCGCCCTGCGCGCCAGTCCCCTCGACAACCCGGACGGCACCAGGCCCGGCCTGATGCCGATCACCTCGGCGGGGGACCGGGCCCGGGCCGTGCGGCTGATCAGAGGGCTGCGGGTGGCGGGGATGGGCCCCAAGAGCGGCTACCGGCGGGAGCGGTTCGGTGAGAACTGGGCCGACGTGGCCGGGGCGGTGCCGTACTCGCGCAACGGGTGTGACACCCGCAACGACTTACTCGCCAGGGACGGCGACGACGTGCGCTTCCGGGAGGGCTCCAGCTGCGTGGTGGTGGCGATGACGCTGGAGGATCCGTACACGGGGCGGACCATCAGGTTCCGCAAGGCGGACGCCGACCGCGTGCAGGTCGACCACGTGGTGCCGCTCTCCTACGAATGGCGCATGGGCGCGTCCCGCTGGAGTCGCGCCAAACGCCTGCGCATCGCCAACGACCCGCTCAACCTGCTCCCCGTGTACGGCCCCGCCAACGAGGACAAAGGCGGCTCGGGACCGGCCGCCTGGCTGCCCCCCTCTCACCGCATCCGCTGCGCCTACGTCGTACGGTTCGCCCAGGTCGCCCTGAAATACGACCTCCCGGTCACCCGCGCGGACAAGTCCCGCATGCTCGCGGAGTGCCGGTGACACAGGCCGGTGACACAGGCCGGTGACGCATGCCGGTGACGCATGCCGGTGACGCGGGCAACACGGGCGCGAGTGACGCGATGCCGGTGACGCGGGTGCGGTTGACGCGGTGCCGGTGACGTTAGAGCGTGCGGCGGGTCATCAGTCCCGCCAGGGTGACGAGCTCGCCGGCCGGGACGGAGGACAGGCCGGCGGCCTCCAGATGGGTGAGGGCCTCGGCGAGGAGCGCGTCGGCGGTGGACTGGCTCCAGCTCCGCCCGCCGGCGTCGTCGACGAGGCCGGCGGCGTGGGCCAGCTCCTCCGCGGAGAGCGGGGTGTCACGCCGGTAGAGGGCGGCCAGCGCGCGCCCGGCGG
>NZ_BOOA01000071.1 GCF_016862995.1 Acrocarpospora phusangensis | reverse complement strand
CCGGACGGGTTCGAAGGGGGTGTAGCGCTGGAACGGCATGGGACTGGGCTGCTGCTGGGGATACACGGAAAGGCTCCTAGATGTCGGATTCACACGAAAGTGGCCGACGCGCATGGCTCGCTCCGCGACGAGGGAGCCAGCCTAACTCCTACAGGCCCTCGCCGCGGCGGCTAAGAAGCAGTCCGCGCAGCATGTCTTGCACAGTAGCAGACGTGGAGCGGTGGTCAGCGGTCGACGATGACCGATCGGGTGAGATGATCCGGATTGTCGCTGTTCAGCCCCCGGTGCCGCGCGAAGGCGACCGCGAGGCGCTGCACCATGACGAGTTCCGCCTGCGCATCGGCCGCCGCCACCCGCAGCGTGGCGCCCGTCCCGGCGATCGCGCCGGTGACGTCGCCGGGCAACGGCGCGAACGACCACACCAGCGTCCGCGGCCCCGCGCACGCGATCGGCCCGTGCCGGTACTCCAGCGCCGCGTACGACTCCGTCCAGAGTTTGGCCGCCTCCCGGCACTTGAGCGCCGCCTCGTCGGCCAGCCCGAGCGTCCAGCCCGTCCCCAGGAAGACCACGTGGTCGAAGTCGGCGGGGTCCGGCAGCGGCTCCCGCAGGGCCTGCTCGGCCGCGGCGGGCAGCCCGGTCACGTCGTCGCCGATGGAGGCGCGGAGCAGGGTCAGGGCCGCGGTGGCGAACCGGGTCTGCACCACCGATTGTTCGTCGGCGAAGTCCAGCACCACCCGCCGGTGGGTCAGCCGGGTGATCGGCGAGTCCGGGGTGCCGGTGATCGCGATCGTGGTCATGCGCTCGGACAGCCGCTCCGCCAGCGGCAGCAGGTCGCTGGTCGTGCCCGACCGCGACAGCAGGATCGCCATGTCGTACGGATCCTCGTCGGCCAGCTCGGTGGCGATCCACGCCCGGGTACGCCCCCGGCCCAGCATCTCCCGGCGGCGCGCGTACGCGTCGAGGATGTAGTAGGAGGTCCCGCAGCCGACGCCCAGCACGTTCAGCCCGGCCCGCGGCAGATCCCCGCGCGGCACCTCCAGCGTCCGCGTCCAGATGTCCGGCTGGCTCTCGATTTCGGCCTGGGTATGGCTCACCATGATCTCCCCGTCTCCGGCAACACCTTCTCAAAACTCCCAAATCTGTCAAACCACGCGCGGGCCGGCCGGGTGATCGCCAGTAGAGTGGCGGGAACCGCGAGAAGGGGGCACGGCATGCGTGACCACGAGATCCTCTCCAAGATCAGCGAGCTGGTGGACGAGGAGCGCGAGCTCCGGGACCGCCTGTCCGCGGGCGAGCTGTCCAGCAGCGAGGAGCACGCCCGGATCAAGACCCTGGAGGAGTCGCTGGACCAGTGCTGGGACCTGCTGCGCCAGCGCCGTGCCAAGCGCCGCGTGGGTGACGACCCCGACAACGCCGAGGCGCGCCCGGTGAGCGAGGTCGAGGGGTACCGGCAGTAGGGGCCCGGCGGCCGGCGAACCGGGCAGCGCCTTAATTGAGTGGCACCACGTCGGCGTCACCGGGTTTGCTGGCCCGATGAACATCGAGACGCTCGACTACGCGGATCCCGGCGACCGCCTGTCCGCGTTCCATGCCGTACTCGCCGAATACGACGAACCCGGCCCGGTGTCGTCGATGGGCCGCTTCGCCGCGGTCGCCGAGCACGGCTGGATGGGCGAGCACTCCGAGACGTACGTCGCGCGGGTGGACGGCCAGGTCGTGGGCGGCATCGTCGTACATTTCCCGACTTTTGATAACACGCATATGTGCGCGTTACGGTTCTTCGCCGTGGACGCCGCCCATCGTCGCCGGGGTGTCGGCACCGCGCTCCTGAACCACGCTCTCGGCCGGGCGCGGGCTCTCGGCCGCCAGGTGGTCTTCGCCGAGGCCCGTCCCGACGCCCCCGGTGGGGCGTTCGTGCGCCGGCACGGTTTCCAGGCCGTCGCCGTCGAGGCCAGGCGGGTCCTGGACCTGGCCACGGTGGACTGGGCCGCGTACGAGAAAGGTGTCGCGGAGCTCGCCCCCGGCTACCGCCTGGAACACTGGGTGGACGCGGCCCCCGAGGACATGATCGACGACGTGGCCGCGCTGATGGCCGCCATGAACGACGCGCCCAGCGACGACATGGACGTCGAGCCGTCCGCCTGGGACGCCGACCGGGTCCGCCGGTTCGACGCGAGCGCGGGGAACGACCACCAGACCGCCTACCACACGGGTGCCCGCCACCTGGCGAGCGGCCGTGTCGTGGCCTTCACCCGGCTGATCGCGGAAACCCCGCGCAACGGCTGGGGCCGCCAGACCGACACCGCGGTGCTCAGGGAGCACCGCGGCCACCGGCTCGGGCAGGCCGTGAAGCTGGCCAACACCGCCTGGTTCCACGAGCGGGAACCCTCGGCCACCCGGATCATCACCTGGAACGCGGTCAGCAACACCCACATGATTGCCATCAACGAGCGGATGGGCTACCGGCTCCTGGACATCTGGCACGAATGGCAGCTCACGCTCTAGAGGCTGAGCTTGACCTGGTACTCCTTGAACCAGGCGTCCAGCTGGAGCAGTCGCTCCAGCGGCCCCCGCGTCTCCAGCGAGGTCGTCCCGTCCACCGGCCGGTCGATCGCCTCCCGCACCTTGGCGAGGTCCACGAGCTGCTGGCTGGGCAGGTCCTCGTTGCGCAGCAGCTCCCGTACGGCTTCGCGCAGCGCCAGCTCGTACCCGGGATCCTGGGTGGACGGGTACGGGCTCTTCACCCGCTTCAGGACGGACTCGGGCAGGACGTCCGCGCAGGCCGCCCTGAGCAGGCTCTTCTCCCGCCCGTCGAAGGTCTTGAGCGCCCAGGGCGCGTTGAAGACGTACTGCACGAGGCGGTGGTCGCAGAACGGCACGCGGACCTCCAGGCCGACGCGCATGCTCATCCGGTCCTTGCGGTCCAACAGGGTCTGCACGAACCGGGTCAGGTTCAGGTAGCTGATCTCCCGCATCCGCCGTTCCAGGCCGGTCTCCCCCGCCAGCCGCGGCACCTCGGCGAGCGCCTGGTGGTAGCTGTCGGCCCGGTAGCCGGGGACGTCCAGCGCTCGTCGCACGTCCTTGTTCAGCAGGTCCAGGTTGGCGCTGCCGCTGACGTCGGCCACCACCAGCCACGGGAACGTGTCGGCGTTGACCGCCACCGGGTCGTGGAACCAGGTGTAGCCGCCGAAGACCTCGTCGGCCGACTCGCCGGACAGGGCCACCGTGGAGTACCCGCGGATGGCCTTGAACAGCAGGTAGAGCGAGGTGTCCATGTCGCCGAGCCCGAGCGGCAGGTCCCGGGCGCGCAGCACCGTGTCCCGCACCGCCGGCTCCATCAGCTCCGCCGAGTCCAGCACGATGTCGGTGTGCTCGGACCCCACGTGCCGCACCAGATCGTGCACGTACGGCGCGTCCGGCGTGGCCCGCATCGTGTCAGGCTTGAAATGCTCGGTGTAGCCGACGAAGTCCACCGAGAAGGAGCGGACCTTGCCCAGGTTCTGCTCGCGCAGGTCCTTCGCGGCCAGCGCCGTGACCGCGCTGGAGTCCAGGCCGCCGGACAGCAGTGTGCACAGCGGCACGTCGCTGATCAGCTGCCGGGCGACGATGTCGTCCAGCAGCCCGCGTACGGTCGCCACCGTGGCGTCCACGTCGTCGGTGTGCTCGGCCGACTCCAGCTTCCAGTAGCGGCGTTTGCCGATGCCGTCCCGGTTCACCCGGACGATGGAGCCGGGGCGCACCTCGTACATGCCCTTGAAGATCGCGTGCTCGGGCGTCTTGACGAAGGCCATCAGCTCGCGGATGCCGTCCGCGTCGACCACGCGCTCGGCCAGCGGGTTGGCCAGGATGGCCTTCGGCTCGGAGCCGAACAGCACTCCGTGGGCGGTCGGGTAGTAGTAGAGCGGCTTGATGCCCATACGATCCCGTACCAGCAGCAGCTCCTCCCGCCGGGTGTCCCAGATCGCGAAGGCGTACATGCCGTTGAGGTGCTCCGCGAGATCGTCCCCCCACTCCAGGTACGCGTGCAGCACCACCTCGGTGTCGCTCCGCGTCCTGAAGCTGTGCCCCCGCCCCGCCAGCTCCTCCCGGAGCTCCGTGAAGTTGTAGACCTCCCCGCTGTACGTCAGGACCGCGACGTCCCGCCCCTCCTCCTCCGCGATCATCGGCTGCCGTCCTCCGGCGATGTCGATGATCGCGAGCCGCCGATGCCCGATCGCGGCATGCGGCGCGAACCACACCCCCTCATCGTCCGGCCCCCGGCAGGCCATCGTCCCCGTCATGGCCCGCGCGATCTCCGCCGCCCTGGTCAGATCCCGCTCATAGTCCACCCACCCAGCGATCCCACACATGCCCCGATCCCCCCATCACGAGCGTCTACCTACGGCAACTCGCCACTCAGAGGCAATATGCCCAGATCAGAGGCCCTTTGCCGCCGGTTGAGAGGCTCATGATGAATTCACGGTCCGGCGAGCCCCGGCTTTTAATCCATAGATGGAATTCTGCCCACGGGATGACTCGAACGCTCGATCGGGCCGAGTGACCCAGGCGGGTTGGCATCACGTCGATCATTCCATTTCCAGATCGTCGGCTTTCAGCCAGCCACCCGCCACGAACCGCCGTAGCAGGTCGCCGACGTATCTCCTCACCGAATGTGGCGACGGTGGCTTCGACTGTGATGGGGTCGGGGTTGAGGGAGTGGTGGCGGGCGATCTGGGTGAGGGTGGCGTGGAAGCAGGCGGCATGGGCGGCGGCGAGGAGGTGTTCGGGGGTGGGGAGGGGATGGGGGTGCGGTGGCTCACCGGGGGTGCCTTTCGTGCCCTGGTGGTTATGGGTGGTGCCAGTGGTGGAGCTTGTCGGGGTTGAGGACGATCCAGATGGCGGTGATCTCGGAGCCGGCGACGCTGAGGGTGGTGACGGCCACGGCCCGGCCCGAGCGGCGTAGGACCAGGCCCGTACGGCCGTTGACGGATTCGACGGTCATGTCGGTGCCGGGATGGCGGGTCAGCAGGGGCGCGACGAAACGGGTGACCGCGTCGGCGCCGTAGGTGGGATGTGCGGGGGTGCGTAGTTTGCCGCCGGTGTCGCTCACGACCATCGCGTCCACGGCGAGGGTCTTCCTGATGGCGGTGGTGTCGCCCGTGTGGCAGGCGGCCGCGAATCCGCGTACGGCGTGGTTGTGCAGGTCGGGTGTGGTCTGGCCGGGGCGGTGCCGTACCTCCACGAAGGCGGGTGGGCCGGGTCTGAGGGTGGCGGCGGCGCCGGTGGCGGTGGTGGCGAGGAGGTCCAGGCAGATGCCGCCGGTCACGCGGGTGAGCCAGGCTCTGGGTGTCGTGATGGCGGCGCGCCGGGTGTCGTCGAGGGCGTACCAGCGGCGGTAGGTCTCCTGGACGATCTGGTCGGCCGCGGTGGCGGAGCCGAACATCCAGAGGGCGACGTTGAGAAGGTGCCGGCGTTCGTCGAGCAAGTCGGCCAGCGACTCGGCTGCCGCTTCCGTCATGAGCGGTCGCTCTCCGGCGGCTCCTCACGGAAGCCGATCTTCCGGTTGCGGGTCTCCAGGGCCTGCCCGTCCGCCCGATGGACGGGCAGGCCGCCGATGGCCCACAGGACGCCGGCCAGGTCGAGCGAGTGCAGCGCGCACAGGTATGGCGGCAGGGTCGCGTGTTCCAGTTCGAGCGCCCGTTGCGGGTGCTCGGTTGTGATGGCTGCGGCGGTCATCGATCTCGCTTCATACGGGGAGGTCAGGCGTTGCCGGGATCTTCCAGGACCTCGATGGCGTCGAGAAGACCCCGCAGCCCGACCTCCTCGCGTTCGACGTCCGCCGGGTCGTACAGCCATTCGGAGACCGGCAGTTCGGCGGCCTCCTCGGCGTGGCTTCGCTCGATTAACGTCACTTCGAGTTCGACTTCGGCGTGCAGCTCGTACAGGAACTCGTCACCGCTCGGGGTGGTCATTCATTTCTCCCTGGAGTGATTGGGTCTGGGGGCGCGGCGGTCCCTGCGCTGGGCGAGTTCTTCCTCGTCGACCAGGGTGAGCATGGGTTTGCCGGGTTCGCACATCATGGTGACGGTGAACCGGAGCGGGATGTCGTCGCGCAGGTTGACGTCCTGGTAGTGGATGACGTCGCCGCCCGGCTCCCAGAACGCCTCCCCTTCGCGTACGACCCGCTCCGGTTCGCCCTCGATCTCCAGCAGCATCTCGCCCTGCACGATGTAGCCGAACGCGGGCCCGTAGTGCCGATGCGGCGGGGTCCCGGGATCCCCGGGCGGGTACTCGACGACGATCGTCGTCACGGTCGCCCCCTCCGGGTAGAACGGCGGCTCGGCCTCCTGCAGCGTGGTGACGGCCGTCTGCCACGCGGTCGATCTCGGCTTGGCTCCGGCGGTGGCCGGGTCGATCTCGTTCATGGGGCCTCCCTTTCGTGATCTCAGGCGAGACGGTGCCGCTACTGGGCTGCGAGCCAGTCGCGGTACCGGATCTGGCCGAGGCTGGCGCCCTCGTCGGGCACCAGCGAACGCTCGGTCAGCTCGCTGCCGAAGTAGCGCGCGTGCGGGTCGGTGACCACTGCGCGCGTGTCGCCCAAGGCGGACAGGGCGTCGCGGAAGAACTCGTCCATCTGGACCCGTTCGGGTCCGGCCACCTCGACCCGGCCGTTGAGCGGCTCGCCCACGGCCACGCGGGCGACCGCCTGGGCGACCTCCTCACCCGCGATGGGCTGGAAGCCGACGGGCGCGACATGCACTTCGTCCCCGATCGCGGCGTCGTCGGCGATGCCGCGGACGAACTCGAAGAACTGCGTCGCGTGCACGAGCGAGTACGGGATCGGCGACTTCTCGATCAACTCCTCCTGGGCGATCTTTGCCGCGAAGTAGCCGTTCTCCGGCAGCCGCTCGGTCCCGACGATCGACACCGCGACATGGTGGCCGACGCCCGCCGCCGCCTCCGCCGCGAGCAGGTTCCGCGTGGAGGTGGTGAAGAACTCCAGCACGGCGGCCCGCTCGAACGACGGCGAGTTCGACACGTCCACCACCACGGACGCCCCGGCCATCACCTCGGCCAGACCCTCCCCGGTGAGCGTGTTGACCCCGGTGTTCGGCGACGCCGCGACCGCCTCGTGGCCGTGCTCGCCCAGCTTCTTCACGACCTTCGACCCGATCAGACCGGTCCCGCCGATTACCACGATCTTCATGACAAGCCTTCCTGTCCGCCGGGGGCGCTGGTTGCCGCCGGTCCGCCAGCTAAGACAGGGCAACCTCCCGACGTGTGACAGTCCGGCGGCACTTTTCCGGACTTTCTTGCGTGCCTAGGTTCTGGACGCTTTGCCCGCGATCGTGACGGCGACCAGCAGGACGCAGATGGCGGCGATCCCCGCCACCACGCCGGCCACGCCGATCCGGCTCGACGCGAGCGGCAGCGACAGGATGCCGGCGACGCTCCCCAGAACCGCGGCGGGATGGAAGACCGGCTCCATCACCAGCGCCTGCACCGCCCACAGCAGGACGAGATACACCCCGACCGGGACGGCGACGGCATAGCCGACCGCCAGTGGTGAGGCCACCACCCCGTGCCCACTCTGCTCGACTGCGACCTCGAGCCCGGCGCCAAGGGCCGCGAGAGCCGCGAAGATCCCGAAATGGCCATACCCCCACAGGTAGGACCGATGACGGCGGTCATTGAGTCCTTCCCCCGCCTGTACGAGGAAATAAAGCCACCAATGCGCAAAGAGCAGGACAAGTCCGGAGACGGCGACGACCACGAAGGGACTGCTGACCGCACCCGTTTCCAGAGCGCCTTCGACCCCTCGGCTCGCGGCGAGCACACTCTCCCCGAGCAGGATGATCGCGAACAGTCCGTACCGCTCGGCGATGTGGTGCGGGTGCCAGGTGGTGGGCGTGATCCGCTCCGCCCACCGGGGTACCGCGAGTTCCAGGACGGCCAGGCAGGCGAAGGCCAGCGCATGGGCGTACGAGGGAAGCGTGTCCTGCTGAGCGAGGAGGAGCCATCCCACCTGCAGGGCGCCGAGGCCGACCGCGTACCTCAGCGCGGTGCGGCGCCTCGCCCGGTCCTCGAACCCGGCCCGCAGCCATTGGGCGATCAGTCCGATCCTCATGACGAGGTAGCCGAGCGTGACGAAGGTGTAGTCCGCGTGACCGAGCGCGGCGGGCACCCCCGCGGCCAGCACCAGCACGCCGCCCATCTGCACCATGGTCAGCAGCCGGTACGCGACGTCGTCGGTGTCGTACGAGGACGCGAACCAGGTGAAGTTCATCCACGCCCACCAGATCGCGAAGAACACCTGAAGGAACGGCAGCACCCCCGCCAGGCCGTGGCCGTCGGCGATCGCGTGCGCGAACCGCGCGGTCATGGCCGCCACCGCGATCACGAAGGTGAGGTCGAACAGCAGCTCAAGCTGGCTCGAAACCCGGTGCGGCTCGTCGATGGGACGCGCGCTCATCCGGACCCGTATTCGCATTCCGTTGGTCGCCACCGGCAAGGTCCCGCTCCTGTCACTCCGTGAGTCCGTCCCTCGAATGACAAGACAGAGGGCCGGCCTGTGACGGCGTACCTTGGGAAGATCGGCCGCGTAGGAGAGGATCATTTCGTGGACTACGCCGCAGCTCTGGTCGAGCAGAACATGTTGTTCGGTGAACTCATCCGCGACGCGGATCCGGCGACGCCGGTGCCGACCTGTCCGGGCTGGACGCTCAAGCAGCTGTTCCGGCACGTCGGCCGGGGCGATCGCTGGGCGGCCCAGATGGTACGCGACCGCGTCGACGGCTATCTAGATCCCCGCACGGTCCGCGACGGAAAGCCGCCCGAGGACGTCGACGGCGCCCTGACCTGGCTGCACGGCGGGCCACGCGCCCTCGCCGACGCGATCGCCGAGGTCGGCCCGGACACCCCGGCCTGGACGTTCCTCGGCCCGCGCCCGGCGACCTGGTGGGTACGCCGCCGGCTGCACGAGGCGACGGTGCACCGGGCGGACGCCGCGCTCGCCCTCGGCCTGCCCTACGACCTGGCGGCCCCGCTCGCCGCGGACGCCATCAGCGAATGGCTCGACCTGGCGACGGCCGGACCGCGCCAACCGGCCGTGCTCGACCCCGGCGTCACGCTCCACCTCCACGCCACCGACGACCTCGGCCCGTCCGGCGAGTGGATGATCAGAGCTGCCGATGACGGTGTCGTCACCTGGGAACACGGGCACGGCAAGGGCACGACCGCGGTGCGCGGACATTCCGTCGACCTGCTGCTGGCCCTGCTCCGCCGCCGCCCGGCCGACGTGGACCTGCAGGTGCTCGGCGCGGAGGACGTCTGGACGACCTGGCTCGACCGAACCCCGTTCTGACTCCCGCCTCGTCTGTCCCGTCGTCGCGACAAGATCGCCCGGCTTGGGATGTGGTGATCTGTCAGACCCGATCGGTCGGCAAGCGTGGCGGCGGAACTCCCCCGTCACGAGGATGTGCCGGCCGAATTTCCGCCAGGCTTCCCTGTAACGAGGATTCGCGGGCCGATTTCCCGCGGCCGGACTTCCGCGTCGCCAGGATTCGCGCGCCGATTTCCGCGGCCGGACTTCCGGGTCACGAGGCTCGCGGCGGCTTTCCGCGGCCGGACTTCCGCGTTACGAGGCTTCGCGGCTTTCCGCGTCGGCCCGCGCCTCGGCCTCCGCCACGGCCCGGCTGATGGACTGCAGGTCCATGCCACCGTGATACCGGACGCCGTTGATGAAGAGCGTCGGCGTGCCCCGGGCCCCGCTCGCGCGGCCGGACTCCTCGTCGCGGCCGATCCTGGCGAGCTGTCCCGGCACGTCCGGCCACGGTTCCACGTCCAGTTCGGCCGCGTACCGGGCGATGTCGTCGTCGGTGAGGAAACGCTGGTTCGTGAAGAGCGTGTCGTGCATCTCCCAGAACTTCCCCCCGAGGGCGGCGCCTTCCGCGGCCAGCGCGGCGGGCACGGCCCGGGGATGAATCGTCCGCAACGGGAAATGCCGGAACACCAGCCGCGCCCCGGAATTCCGGGACAGCAGCTCCTCCATGATCGGATGGAGTCGGCCGCAGTAGGGGCACTCGAAGTCCCCGTACTCGACGATCGTCACCTTGGCGTCGTCCGGCCCGCGTACATGGTCGTCCGGCCCGACCGGAACCGACAGCAGCTCCGGCAGCTCCTCCACCGGCTCGATGATCGTCTCGGGCGGCGCGCACACCCCGCCCCGATCCCAGGCCATCCGGAAGATGGTCCAGCCGACCAGCGCGGACAGCAGCGACCCCACCAGAATGCCGATCTTGGCCTGGCTCTGGATGGCCGGATCGTCGAACGCCAGGTCCACGATGAACAGCGACACCGTGAACCCGATGCCCGACACCGCCGCACCGCCCAGCAACTGCCCCCACACCAGGTTGCCCGGCAGCACCCCCCACCCGAACCGCAGCGGCAGCCAGGTGCCGAGCGCGATCCCGGCGAACTTGCCGAGCAGCAGACCCGCCACCACACCGATCGTGATCGGCGACGTGGCCGCCTGCCGCAGCGCCTCCGAGTCGAGCACCACACCCGCGTTGGCCAGCGCGAACAACGGCACGATCACATAACTGCTCCACGGATGGATCCGCAACTGAAGCCGCTCGTTGACGGACACCGCCATCTGCACCCGCCGCGCCGCCTCCCGCGCGGCCCGCGCGTTCGGCTCATGCGTGAACTCGTGTACGGCCTCGCCCGCCGACAACAACTTGTACTCGCTCGGCGCGTACACGAACACCAGAACCCCGAGCGCGATCCCGATCAGCGTCGGATGCACCCCGCTCTCCAGCGTCGCCACCCAGAGCCCGAACCCCAGCACGATGTACGCAGGCGCCCGCCAGATCTTCAGCCACCGCAACATGACGATCGCCGCCAGCAGCACCGCAGCGGTGATCAGCGCACTCACCGACAGCTCAGCCGTATAGAAGATCGCGATGACGATGATCGCCAGCACGTCGTCCACGATGGCCAGCGTCAGCAGAAACGCCCGCAACGGCTCCGGACACCGCGCCCCCACCACGGCCAGCACCCCGAGCACGAACGCCGTATCCGTGGCGATCGGCACCCCCCAGCCCCCGGCCCCCGGCCCTCCCGCGTTCAACGCCAGGTAGACCCCCGCCGGCACCAGCAGCCCCCCGAACGCGGCAACGGCCGGCACCGCGAGCAACCGCCGATCCCTCAACTGCCCGAGCCGCACCTCGTACGAGATCTCCAGTCCGATCAGGAAGAAGAACAGCGTCATCAACCCGTCGTTGACCCAATGCCGCAGATCCAGCGAAAAATCCGCGTCCCCGAACGACAACCCCACCGGCGTATGCCAGAACGCCTCATAACTCGCGCCCCACGCCGAGTTCGCCCACACCAGCGCCAACACGGTAGCCCCGAGCAGCACGCTGGTACTGCCCGCCTCGGTCCTGAAGAATGCCCGCAACATAAAAGCCCCGATGGTAAGCGTAGGTCGCTCCCGCACCTTAACGTCCCACCCGAGCCACCGAACCGCGCAGGCAGGAGGCGTGTGGGGCCTCAGGTGGGTGTGATGGCCGGGCGGTTGGCGAAGATCGGGGCGAGGGCGATCACGCCGATGCCGTGGAGGGCGTGGAAGAGGAGGGGCACCCGGAGGCGCCCCTCCTCGGGGTGTCAGACGGCGAGTAGGCGGCGGGCCTCCTCGCCCTGGAGGTCGGTGGCGGTGCCGGCGTGGACGACGCGGCCGGCGTCGAGGATGACGTAGCGGTCGGCCAGGCGGAGGGCGAGGTCGAGGTACTGCTCCACCAGGAGGATGGCGATGCCGGAGCGGTGCAGGGTCTCGATGGCCTCCTCGATCTCGATGATGATGGACGGCTGGATGCCCTCGGTGGGTTCGTCGAGGATCAGGAGCTTGGGGCGGGTGACCAGGGCGCGGGCGATGGCCAGCTGTTGCTGCTGGCCGCCGGACAGGAAGCCCGCGCGGCGTTTGAGGAGGGGTTTGAGGCGGGGGAAGACGTCCAGCGCCTCGTCCAGGGCGGAGGCGGGGTTGCCGGAGGCGTCCAGGGTGACCAGGAGGTTGGCGTGGACGGTGAGCTGGGGGAAGGTCTCGTGGCCCTGGGGGACGTAGCCGAGGCCCAGCCGTACGCGCTCGTGGGGTTTGAGCTTGGTGATGTCGCGGTCGCCGAAGGTGACGGTGCCCGCGGTGGCGGGGATCACGCCCATCAGGGTGTTGAGCAGGGTGGTCTTGCCGACGCCGTTGCGGCCCATGACGCAGACGAGCTGGCCGGCGGCGACGTCCAGGGAGACGCCGAACAGGACGCGGGCGCGGCCGTACCCGGATTCGAGGCGGTCGACGGTCAACATGGGGCGGCCTTCCGGGCTTGCGGGTCAACTGACGGCATCGTGGGCGGCCTCCTCGCGGGCGCGGCCCAGGTAGACCTCCTGGACGCGGGGGTCGGCGCGCACCTCGTCCACCGAGCCCTCGATCAGGACCTTGCCCTCGTGCAGGACGGTCACCTGGGAGGCGTACCTGCGGAGGAACTCCATGTCGTGTTCGATCACGATGACGGTGTGGTCCTTGGCGATGGAGGTGAGCAGTTCGCCGGTGCGGGAGCGTTCGTCGGAGGACATGCCGGCGACCGGCTCGTCCAGGAGGAGCAGCCGGGGGCCCTGCGCGATGAGCATGCCGATCTCCAGCCACTGCCGCTGGCCGTGGGAGAGCACGCCCGCCTTGCGGGAGGCCAGGTCGGTCAGGCCGGTGGTCTCCAGGGCCTGTTCGACGGCGGCGATGACACCCTTTCTGCGCGCCAGCAGCGACCAGAGCGGGCGGCGGAACGAGGCGGCCAGGTCGAGGTTCTCCAGGACGGTGAGCTCCTCGAACACCACCGAGGTCTGGAAGGTACGGCCGATGCCCAGCCGCACCCTCTCATGTTCGCGCTTGCCCGCCAGCGACCTGCCGTCGAAGACGACGCTGCCGGTGGTCGGCTTGGTGAGACCGGTGATGATGTCGATCAGGGTGGTCTTCCCGGCGCCGTTGGGGCCGATCAGGAAGCGCAGTTCGCCGTTCTGCACGGTGAAGTCCACGCCGTCGATGGCCCGGAAGCCGTCGAACACCACGGAGAGGTCGCGGACCTCCAGCAGCGCCGTCATGCCGACGCCTCCTTCCGAACCCGGTCGCGCAGCGCCGCGGCGACCCCGACGATGCCCTTCGGGGCCAGGGTCATGACCAGGATGAACAGCGCACCCTGGAGGTAGAGCCAGGCGTCCGGCAGTTCCTCGCTGAAGTAGGTCTTGGCGTAGCCCATGACGACCGCGCCGAGCACGGCCCCGGCCAGCGCGAACCGCCCGCCGACGGCGACCGCCACGACGAGCTCCAGCGACGGCACCACGCCGAGCAGCGCGGGCGAGATGATCCCGACGACGGGCACGAACAGCGCCCCGGCGATGCCGGCCATGACCGCCGAGATCGCGAACGTGATCGTCTTGACGGTGGCCGGGTTGTAGCCGAGGAACCGCACCCGGTCCTCCCCGTCCCGTACGGCCAGCAGAAGCCTGCCGAACCGGCTGCGCACCAGCTGCCACGCCCCCAGGTAGAGCACCCCGAGCACGATGGCGACGGTCAGGTAGAGCCCGCGCTGGGTGGACTCGGCCGCCACGTCGTTGCCGAAGAAGTCGAAGAAGTTGGTGAGGCCGTTGGTGCCGCCGGTCAGCCCCTGCTGGCCGATCAGCAGGATGACCAGCGCGGCCGCCAGCGCCTGGGTGAGGATCGCGAAGTACGCCCCGCGCACCCGTTGCCGGAACACCAGCGTGCCCAGCGCCACCGCGACGACCAGCGGCACGACCACCACCATGGCGAGCGCGAAGACCGGGTTGCCGAACGGCGCCCAGAGCGCGGGCAGCTCCTCGACCCCGCTCCACACCATGAAGTCGGGCAGGTCCCCGCCGGCGTCGTTGAGCTTCAGGTACATGCCCATCGCGTAGCCGCCGAGGCCGAAGAACACGCCCTGGCCGAGGGTGAGCATGCCGCCCTGGCCCCAGGCGAGGCCGATGCCGAGGGCGACGATGGCGTAGCAGAGGTATTTGGCCAGCAGACCCAGCCGGAAGGGCTCCAGCACCAGCGGCATGACCACCAGCGCGACGACGGCGACCGCGACGAACACGGCCGCGCCCTTCCATTGACGCGGCTCCTTGGGAGCGAGCTTCTGGGTCGGCTTCTCCAGGACTGCGGTCATGTGAGTGCCCTTGAGCGGAGGACGAACAGGCCCTGTGGACGGAACTGGAGGAAGGCGACGATCACGGCGAAGACGATGACCTTGGCCAGGCTGGCGTTGGTCCAGAACTCCGCGTAGGAGTTGAGCAGGCCGAGCGCCGCCGCCGCGATGACCGCGCCGCGCAGCTGGCCGAGGCCGCCCGCGACGACCACCAGGAACGCGTCCACGATGTAGTAGGTGCCGAGCGTCGGCCCGACCGGGCCGATCAGGGTCAGCGCCACCCCGGCGATCCCGGCGAGGCCGGAGCCGATGAAGAACGTGCGCTGGTCGACCCGCCCGGTGTTGATGCCGCTGGTCGCGGCCAGCTGCCGGTTCTGCATGACGGCCTGCATGCGCCGCCCCTGCGCGCTGCGGCTCATGTAGAGCCAGATGGCGACCACGCTGCCGACGGCCAGGACCAGGATGAACAGCCGGTTGTACGGCATCGGCCCGATCGCCCCCTGCAGCCAGGTGGGCGAGAGCACCTGCACGTTCGGCGCCCCGAACAGATCCCGCGCCAGCTGCTGGAGCACCAGGCTGACGCCCCAGGTAAGCAGGAGCGTGTCCAGCGGGCGGCCGTAGAAGTGCCGGATGGCGGCGCGTTCCAGCAGCAGCCCCATCAGGCCGGCCACCACGAACGCGACCGGCAGGGCCACCAGCACCGCGCTGCGCCCCGCCCAGTCCTGCAGCAGAAAGGCCGTGTACGCCCCGGCCATGATGAACTCGCCGTGGGCCATGTTGATCACGCCCATCTGCCCGAACGTGAAGGTCAGCCCGAGCGCGATGAGCAGGAGGACCGCGCCGATCGACAGCCCGATCGGCAGCTGGTTGAGGAATCCCTCCACCGTGCCCCTTCCATGAATCTTGGATGTATCCGTGGATGTGCCTCGGCTCCGGAGCCGCCTGCGGTCATCCCCGCAGTTAGTAGCGGCTCCGGAGCCCGTTCGAGGGACGGCTAGGAGGCCAGGCCTCCCGCCCACGGGTACGTCTTCAGGTAGGGGTCGGGCTTGATCGGCTCACCCGAGTTCCAGACTTCCTTGATCAGGCCGTCCGGCTGGATGATGCCGATGCGGGCGGTCTTGTACATGTGCTGGGTCTCGCCGTCGATGGTCACCAGGCCCTCGGGGCGCTCCAGCGCGATGCCGCCGGCCGCCTTCTTGACGGCCTCGACCTCGACCGAGCCGGCCTTCTTGACCGCCTCGGCCCACAGGTAGACGGCGTTGTAGCCGGCCTCCATGGGGTCGGAGGTGACCTTGGCCGCGCCGTACTTGGCCTTGAAGGCTTCGACGAACTTGGCGTTGGCGGGGGTCTCGGTGGTCTGGTAGTAGTTCCACGCCACCGGGTGGCCGACGATGTTGTCGACGCCGATGCCGGTGACCTCCTCCTCGGCGACGCTCACCGACAGGACGGGCATGGACTCGGCGGTGACGCCCGCGCTCTTCAGCTGCTTGAAGAAGGCCACATTGCTGTCACCGTTCAGCGTGTTGAACACCGCGTCCGGCTTGGCCTGCACGACCTTGTTGGTCAGCGTGGAGTATTCGGTGTGGCCGAGCGGGGTGTATTCCTCGCCGAGGATTTCCATTCCGTTGGCCGCCGCGTACGCCTTGATGATTTTGTTCGCGGTGCGCGGGAAGACATAGTCGCTGCCGACCAGGAATAACTTCTTCTTGCCCTGTTCCTTGAGATAGTCAAGGCCCGGAATGATCTGCTGGTTCGTGGTGGCGCCGGTGTAGAAGATGTACGGCGAGCTTTCCAGCCCCTCGTACTGCACGGGGTACCACAGCAGCGCCTTGCGCTGTTCGAAGACCGGGAGCATCGCCTTGCGGGAGGCCGAGGTCCAGCCGCCGAAGACGGTGGCCACCTTGTCCTGCGCGATCAGCTTGGTGGCCTTCTCCGCGAAGGTGGGCCAGTCGGAGGCGCCGTCCTCCACGACGGGTTCCAGCTGCTTGCCAAGCACGCCGCCGGCCTTGTTGATCTCCTCGATCGCCAGCAGCTCGGCGTCCCTGACGGTGACCTCGCTGATCGCCATCGTGCCGCTGAGAGAGTGCAGGAGGCCGACCTTGATGGTGTCGCCGCCACCACCCGAGGCCGTTCCCTCCGTCGTCGCCGGGTCTCCGCCGCAGGCGGCGAGAGCGGTGGCCAGAACCACCGCCACGGCTCCGGAACGCCAGGTTGTATTCCGCAATTACTTTCCTCCTTGCCGATACGGCCCCCGCACCGACCCATCTGCCGACAAGGTGATCGAGCGACATTTCACGGTAAGTTCGCCTGAGTTAAATGCGCATTACCGGGATTTCACCGAAGCCCCCTGTTCGCCCAGGTGCCGGTGGGATGAAAGGACTCGCCGCTGAAATGTCTCTGTAACACGAGGGAAACGCCGCGTACCTATCGTCCCGTCATGCGGCTCACCCCACACGAGCAGGAACGCCTCCTCATTCATGTCGCGGCCGGCGTGGCCCGCGACCGCATGGGCCGGGGTCTTCGGCTCAACCACCCGGAGGCCACGGCGCTGATCGCCTCCTATCTCCTCGAAGGCGCCAGGGACGGGCGGACCGTGGCCGAGCTGATGGACGCGGGACGCAAGGTGCTCCGCCGCCAGGACGTCATGGAGGGGGTGCCCGAGATGCTGGAGTCGGTGCAGATCGAGGCCACGTTCCCGGACGGCACGAAGCTCGTCACCGTGCACCACCCGATCTCATGAGCGTTCCCGGCGAGATCGTGCCCGGCGTGGAGCCGGTGGAGCTGAACCCCGGGCGGGAGCGGGTGACGGTCCGCGTGGTGAACACCGCGGACCGGCCGATCCAGGTGGGTTCGCACTATCATTTCGCGGCCGCGAACCCGGGCCTGGAGTTCGATCGGGACGCGGCGTGGGGGACCCGGCTGGACGTACCGGCGGGGACCGCGATCCGGTTCGAGCCGGGTGTCGAACGTGATGTGACGCTGGTGCCGCTGGCCGGGAACAGGATCGTCCCCGGGCTCCGTACGGAATGGGCAGGGCCTCTCGATGACTAGCCTCGACCGCGCCCGATACGCCGCCCTCTACGGCCCGACGACCGGCGACCGCGTCCGCTTGGCCGACACGGATCTGTTCATCGAGGTGACCGAGGACCGCGCCATGGGCCCGGCGGGCGCGGGCGACGAGGCCGTGTTCGGCGGCGGCAAGGTGATCCGCGAGTCGATGGGCCAGGCGCGGACCACCCGCGCCGAGGGCGCGCCCGACCTGGTCATCACCGGCGCGGTCGTGCTCGACCACTGGGGCGTGATAAAAGCCGACATCGGCATCAGGGACGGCCGCATCGTCGCCCTGGGCAAGGCCGGCAACCCGGACACCATGGACGGCGTGCACCCGGACCTGGTGATCGGGCCCTCGACCGAGATCCTGGCCGGCAACGGCAAGATCGTCACCGCGGGCGCGGTCGACTCGCACGTGCACCTGATCTGCCCGCAGATCGTCGACGAGGCGCTGTCCTCCGGGGTGACCACCCTCGTGGGCGGCGGGACGGGACCGGCCGAGGGCACCAAGGCCACCACGGTCACCGGCGTCTGGTATCTGGCCAGGATGCTGGAGTCCATGGACGCCATGCCGGTCAACGTGGCGCTGCTCGGCAAGGGCAACACGGTCAGCGAGGAAGGGCTGCTGGAGCAGCTGCGCGCCGGGGCCTCCGGGTTCAAGCTGCACGAGGACTGGGGCACCACGCCGGCCGCCATCGACGCCTGCCTGAGGGTCTGCGACGCGACCGGCGTGCAGGTGGCCATCCACACCGACACCCTCAACGAGGCCGGGTTCGTGGAGTCCACCCTGGCCGCCATCGGCGACCGGATGATCCACGCGTACCACACCGAGGGGGCGGGGGGCGGGCACGCGCCGGACATCATCAAGGTGGCCGCGTATCGCAACGTGCTGCCCTCCTCGACCAATCCGACCCGGCCGCACACGATCAACACCCATCACGAGCACCTCGACATGCTCATGGTGTGCCACCACCTGAACCCGTCGATCCCGGAGGACCTGGCCTTCGCGGAGTCGCGGATCCGGCCGAGCACGATGGCCGCCGAGGACGTGCTGCACGACCTGGGCGCGATCTCGATGATCGGCTCGGACTCGCAGGCCATGGGCCGGGTCGGTGAGACGATCATCAGGACCTGGCAGACGGCGCACGTGATGAAGCGGCGCAGGGGCGCGCTGCCGGGCTCGGGCCCGGCCGACAACCTCCGCGCCCAGCGCTACATCGCCAAATACACGATAAATCCGGCTATCGCGCATGGGCTGGACGCGGAGGTGGGCTCGGTCGAACCCGGCAAGCTCGCCGACCTGGTGCTGTGGAGCCCGGCCTTCTTCGGGGTCAAGCCCGACCTGGTGGTGAAGGGCGGTGTCATCGCGTACGCGCAGATGGGCGACGCCAACGCCTCCATCCCGACCCCGCAGCCGGTCCTGCCCAGGCCCATGTTCGGCGCGTACGGCGTGACCCCGGCCGCCACCTCGGTGCACTTCGTGGCGCCGCTGGCGATCGAGGACGGCCTGGCCGGCCGGCTGAACGTGAACCGGCGGCTGGTCCCGGTCGCCGACGTGCGCTCCCGCGGCAAGGAGGCGATGCTCGGCAACGACGCGCTGCCCGACATCGACATCCGGCCGGACACGTTCGAGGTCCGGATCGACGGAGAGCTGATCGAACCCGCTCCCGCGGAGACGCTCCCCATGGCCCAGCGATATTTCCTGTTCTGACGAGAGGATCCGGATGCACGGCGACATGGCCATGCTCCTGCTGGCCGACTCCCGGCTGCCCGCGGGCGGCCACGCCCACTCGGGCGGCGCGGAGGAGGCCGTACGCGTCGGGGCGATCACCGGCCCGGAGGACCTGGCGCGGTTCCTCCGTGGCCGGCTCGCCACAGCCGGAGTGGTCACCGCGGCTCTGGCCGCGGCCGCCTGCGAGGTCGGCGCCCGCCCCGCCCCGGAGCGGTGGCAGCGGCTGGACGCCGAGGCCGACTGCCGGATCTCCGCACCGGCCCAACGGGAGGCCAGCCGGACCCAGGGCCGGCTGCTGGTGCGTACCACGCGCCGGATCTGGCCTTCCGAGGCGCTGGACTCGCTGGCGCTGGCCGTACCCGATGGGGCTCATCACCCTGTCGCGCTGGGTGCGGCCGCGGCGGCGGCGGGGTGTGAGCCGCGCCAGGCGGCGCTGGCCGCGGCCTACACCTCGGTCACCGCTCCGGCGACGGCGGCGGTCCGGCTGCTCGGGCTCGACCCCGTGCTCGTGCACCGGCTGCTCGCCGATCTCGCCCCCGCGCTCAACGACGCGGCCCACGAGGCCTGCGTCATCCAGGCCGACGACTGGTCGGACCTGCCCGCTCATGCCGCCCCCGCTCTCGATCTGCTGGCTGAACAGCACCTACGTACGGAGGTAAGGCTCTTTGTCAGCTAACCATGACGACCACCACCACGCGCCGGACGGGCACGGCCGGGCGCTGCGCCTGGGCATCGGCGGCCCGGTCGGCAGCGGCAAGACGGCCCTGGTGGCGGCGCTCTGCCGCAGCCTGGGCCCGTCGCTGCGGCTCGGTGTGGTGACCAACGACATCTACACCACCGAAGACGCCGACTTCCTGCGCCGCGCGGGCGTCATCGACGCCGAACGCATCCTCGCGGTGCAGACCGGCTGCTGCCCCCACACGGCGATCAGGGACGACATCGCCGCCAACATCGACGCGGTAGAGACACTGGAGGAGCGGTTCGGGCCGCTCGACCTGGTGATCGTGGAGAGCGGCGGGGACAATCTGACCGCGACCTTCAGCCGCGGCCTGGCCGACCGGCAGATCTTCGTGCTGGACGTGTCCGGCGGCGACAAGGTGCCGCGCAAGGGCGGTCCCGGCGTCACCACGGCCGACCTGCTCGTGGTCAACAAGACCGATCTGGCCCCGATGGTCGGCGCGGACCTCACCGTGATGTCCCGCGACGCGGCCAAGGTCCGGGACGGCAAACCCGTGCTGTTCACGTCGATCAGGGAGGACAAGGGTGCCCATTCGGTCGCCGAATGGGTGGTCGGCATCGTCGACGCCTGGCACCACGAACACGCCCATTCGGTCTGAACCGCCCGGGCTTCGCGCCCGGGCGGTCATCCGCACCGAGTACGACGCCGCGTGCCCCGGCGGCACCCGGCTGGAGACCCTGCGCTCCGACCCGCCCCTGACGCTGCGCCAGACCGCGCCCGGCGTCGTGCACCTGGTCGCCACGGCGGCGGGCCCGCTCGACGGCGACCACCTCGGCCTGAGCATCGACGTGGCGCCGGGCACGTCGCTGTCGGTGTTCTCGGTGGCGAGCACGCTCGCCCTGCCGGGCCGCTCCCGGCTGACCGTGACCGCCCGGGTGGGCCCCGGCGCCTCCCTGCGCTACTCCCCCGAGCCCCTCGTCTTGGCGGACGGCTGCGACCTGCGGGTGGACGTCCTGCTCAGCCTCGCCGGGGACGCGACCGCGTTCTGGCGCGAGGAGATCGTCTTCGGCCGGTACGGCGAACCCTCCGGCCGCTGCCGCTCCCGCTTCGACGCCACCGTGGACGGCGTTCCGCTGCTCCGCCAGGAGGTCACGGCGGGCGACCCGGCCCTGCACGGCAGCCCCGCGGTCTTCGCCTCGGCCCGCTGCGCCGGCAGCACGCTCCTCGTCGGGGACCTGCCCAGGGAGGTCCATCTGGCCGAGGGCTGCGCGGTGCTGCCCCTGGCCGGCCCCGGCACGCTGGTGTCCGCGCTCGCCGCCGACACGGTCGAACTCCGGCGGCGTCTGGAATGGGGAGAGCGGCTCGCCGACAAGAGTCTCCCGTAGGGTGGAATCGTGGCAGACGCACCCCAACCGAGCCTGATCCCCGCCCTCGGCGTCGTGGTCGCCGGTCTGGCCCTGGCCGTCACCGGCGTGCTGCCGTGGGCGGGCATGACCGCCGAGATCGACCTGTTCCACACCAGCTTCACCCACGCCGTGCACGGCACGGAGGACGGCGCGGGCTGGTTCGTGGTCGCCTCCGGGCTGGCCGCCTCGACACTGGGCATCATCGGCATGGCCAAGGGCTGGCTCTTCACCGGTCTGGCGATCCTGCCCGGCGCCGTGGCCGCCTTCTCCCTGGCGATGTTCCTCACCGACCCGCGCGGCCTCGCCGACCGCCTCAGCTTCGGCGTCTCCGGCGTCCTGCAGGTGCACCCCACGATCCTGTACGGCTGGTTCGCCGCCCTGCTGGCCTCGATCGTGGTCGCGGGATTCGCCGCCGCCGCGCTGATCCGGCGGCGGCCGTGAACGCCCGTCAGTCGTAGAAGCCCAGGCGGCGCAGCTGCTTGGGGTTGCGCTGCCAGTCCTTGGCGACCTTGATCCGCAGATCGAGGTAGACGCGGCTGCCGAGCAGCGCCTCGATCTGGTGGCGGGCGCGGGTGCCGACATCCTTGAGACGCGCGCCGGCCGGACCGATCACGATGGCCTTCTGGGACGGGCGCTCGACGTACATGAACGCGTAGATGTCGAGGAGGTCGTCGCGGCCCTCGCGGGGGCTCATCTCCTCCACCACGACGGCGATGGAGTGCGGCAGCTCGTCCCGGACGCCTTCCAGGGCGGCCTCGCGGATGAGCTCGGCCACCAGGACCTGCTCGGGCTCGTCGGTGAGCTCGCCGTCGGCGTAGAGCGGCGGGGACTGCGGCATACGGGCGATCAGCAGGTCGGTGAGCAGGTCCAGCTGGTCGTCGCCCACGGCGGAGACCGGGACGATCTCCGCGAACTCGGCCAGCGCGGAGACGGCCAGCAGCTGGTTGGCGATCTGCTCGCGGGTGGCCAGGTCGCACTTGGTGACCACGGCGATCACCGGTGTCTTCTTCACCGCGGCGAGTTTCTCGGCGATGAAACGGTCGCCCTTGCCGATCGGCTCGTTGGCCGGCACGCAGAAGCCGAGCACGTCGACCTCGCTCAGGGTGGACAGCACCAGGCTGTCCAGCCGCTCCCCCAGCAGGGTGCGCGGCCGGTGCAGACCGGGGGTGTCCACGATGACCAGTTGCGCGTCGGGCCGGTGCACGATGCCCCTGATCACCCGGCGGGTGGTCTGCGGCTTGGAGGAGGTGATCGCCACCTTGGTGCCCACCAGGGCGTTCATCAGGGTGGACTTGCCGACGTTGGGCCGTCCGACGAACGCCGCGAACCCGGCACGGAAGTCAGACATATCGGCCTTTCAACACCCCGTCGGGGCCGGCCAGGTAGAGGATCGTGTTGCCCATGTCCTCGATCACGGCGACGTCGTCGGGGGACGGGTCGTCGGCCTCGGTCACCAGGGCGGCCGCCTCCAGCGACTCCGCGCCGCTGGACACCGCCATGGCCACCGCCACCTGCACGGCGGAGAGCTTGAGCGAGGGCAGGTCGACGTCGGTCGCCGCGTAGGTGCGCCCGGTCTCGTCCCGCACGGCCGCCCCTTCGGCGGAACCACTGCGGGCACGGGCCGACCGGGCCAGAGTAATGATCTTGGTATCTTCAGCGTCCAGCGTCACAGATCAAGGGTACCGACCTTGGCCATCAGCAAACGGCCCAGCTCTTCGGTCCGCTTCACGTCCGGCGGCCGCACCCCCCCGTTCACCAGCGCCATGACGGTACGCCCCTGCCGCGCCACCACCAGATGCATCTCGTACGGATACCCCCCCACCCGCCCCTTCAGCCGCCGCCCCGTCCAGCCGTCCTCGTTCATCGGCAGCGGGAAGGACGTCAGGCGGTTGCTCCCGCCGGGCGTGCTGTCGTCGGCGATCACGCACTTGCTCACCGCGTCCCGCATGGTGAGGAGCCGCTTGGCCGAGAGGTCCCCGTGGTAGACGGCCACGCTCACCGCGGCCAGCGCCCCCACGCCCGCGCCCTGGTAGGTGACGGCCGACACCGCGCTGAGGTCCTCCTTGGGCGGCCGCCCCTCCACGAACGCGAAGATCTTGCGGCAGTTGCCGTCGGCCGGCGTGAACGGCGGCTGCCAGTGGTCCCTGGCCCGGTCGGAGAAGCCGGCCGGCATGTCCGGGACGGTGGCCAGCATGGCCTGCAACCGTGCGTTCTGGGGTGTGCTGCGCGCGTCCACCCGCGCCCCCGTGCCTCCGCCGCATCCCACGACAACCAGACAACAGGCAGCAGCGAGCCCACCGATCCGCATTCCGCGTCCCCCGTCACGATCCCCCCGGCGGGCCCGAAATCACCTCGCCGACGGGCTACCTTCCCCATCGCCAAAAACGGCAATCTCCTGCTACCTGCCGGAACGCGGTAAAGCTCGGCCAGAAATCGGCCCGGAACATCATTAGAGGGCCCTCGTCAGACGAGAGCCCTCTAATCGATGTTTCCCCCCAAGGATCGTCCGGTCCGCCGCGAACCCCTCCCGGCGTTGCTTCCGATCCCCTCAGCGCTCCGAACCCCTCCCGAGCGCCTTGAGTAAAAGATGCACGAGGGCGCTTGCAATCCGCTTAAAGAACGCTTGCGAGATATGCCGGGAATGCGTGCAAGGGGCATCCAACCGGCCCGCGTCACCCTGATCGCGTGATCAGCGAACTCGCGCTCAACCGGCGGCTCCTCATAGAACATGTCTCAACCTGCCGGCTCATGCAACTGTCCACCCTGGACGCCGACGGCTCCCCGACGTTGTGCACACTCACGTTCCACGCCACCTTCGCCCCGGACCGGCTGCACTTCGTCGCGCACGAGGACCGCATGCACGCGCGCAACCTCCGCCAGGACCCCCGCGCCGCCGGGGCCATCCTCGCCGCCCGCGGCCGGGGCGCCACCTTCGCCGGCACCGCCACCGAGACCGACTCCCCCGACCCGGTGCACCTGGCCCCGGGCGAGCGTGTCTTCCACATCGCGATCACCGAGTGGCTGCTCTTCGACGAGTCCGGCCACCCCGGCCAGCCGCGCCGCGTCATCCCGGTCCGCGGCCGGCGATCAGGCTTCTGACCAGCAATCCGCCTTTTGACCAGCCTCCTGGTCAGCTCGCGACGCTCATCGGCTCGTCCTCGGTCATGCGGCGGACCACGACGGTGCTGATGCGGTTGCGGCGGCCGGCGAGGTTCTCCGCGGTCAGGCGCAGGCCGTCCACGAGGGCCTCCGAGCCGGCGATGGGGACGCGGCCGAGGGCGTGGGCGAGCAGGCCGCCGACGGTGTCGACGTCCTCGACCTCGATCTCGGTGTCGAACATCTCGGCCAGTTCGTCCACGGACAGCCGGGCGGTGACGCGGGCGGCGCCCTCGTCCAGCCACTCCACCCGGGGGGCCTCCTGGTCGTACTCGTCGGCGATCTCCCCGACGATCTCCTCGATCACGTCCTCGATGGTGACCAGGCCGGCGGTGCCGCCGTACTCGTCGATGACGATGGCCAGGTGGATCTGGCGGGCCTGCATCTCGCGCAGGAGTTCGTCGATGGGCTTGCTCTCCGGGACGTACGTGGCCGGGCGCATCAGCTCGTCGATGCGGATGTCGGTCTCGCCGGTGTCCTGCATGCGCAGCACGATGTCCTTGAGGTACGCGATGCCGACCACGTCGTCCTCGTTCTCGCCGGTCACCGGGACCCGGGAGAACCCGCTCCGCAGCGCCAGCGACAGCGCCTGCGCCAGCGTCTTGTTCCGCTCGATGAAGACCATGTCCGTACGGGGGACCATGACCTCGCGGACCAGGGTGTCGCCGAGCTCGAAGACCGAGTGGATCATCTCGCGCTCGTCGGGCTCGATGACGCGGCGCTCCTCGGCCAGGTCGACCAGGTCGCGCAGCTCGGCCTCGGAGGTGAACGGGCCCTCGCGGAAGCCCTTGCCGGGGGTGAGCGCGTTCCCCAGCAGGATCAGCAGCTTGGGGAGGGGGCCGAAGATGCGGGTCAGACCGTACACGATGGGGGCGCTGGCCAGCGCGACGGGCTCGGCGTGCTGACGGCCGAGGGTGCGCGGCGAGACGCCGACGATCACGTAGCTGACCAGGATCATGACGGCCGCGGCCACCGCGTACGCCTGGCCGGTGTCGCCGAGCCAGTCGATGAACAGCAGCGTCGCGATCACGGTGGCGGCCAGCTCGCAGCTGAGCCGCAGCAGCAGGAGCAGGTTCAGGTACCGCGGCGGATCCGCCACGATCGCCTGCAGCCGCCGCGCTCCGCGGCGGCCCTCCTTGACGAACTCCTCGGCGCGCACGCGCGAGATGCGCGTCAGCGCGGTCTCCGCGCTCGCCAGCAGGCCGCCGGTCACGATGAGCGCGACGGCCGAGAACAACCAGCCGTTAGTCACGGCTTCGGGCGCACCTCCCGCCACGATTCGAGCAGCTCGCCCTGGAGGCCGAACATCTCGGCGTGCTCCTCGGGCTCGGCGTGATCGTAGCCCAGCAGGTGCAGAATGCCATGGGTGCAGAGCATCTCCAGCTCGGCCTGCGCGCTGTGCCCGGCCTCGGCGGCCTGCTTGGCGGCCACGGCGGGACAGAGCACGACGTCGCCCAGGAGCGCCGGGTCGGGCGTGCTCTCCTCGGACTTGGCCTGGTGCGGGCGGAGCTCGTCCATCGGGAAGGCCAGCACGTCGGTCGGCCCCGGCTCGCCCATCCACTGCTCGTGCAGCGCCGTCATCGCGGCCTCGTCCACCACCAGGATGGACAGTTCGGCCAGCGGGTTGATGCCCATCCGGCCCAGCACGTGACCCGCGAGCGCGACCAGCGTGCCCTCGTCGATCTCGGCGCCGGACTCGTTGGCGACCTCGATGCTCATCGCCGGCCCCTCGATCGGTTGCCGGTGGAACGCGGGTCGGAGGCCATCGCCGCGTCGTACTTGCCGTATGCGTCCACGATCTCGCTGACCAGCTTGTGCCGGACCACGTCAGCGCTGGTCAACCTGCTGAAGTGGATGTCGGGGATGCCGTCCAGGATGTGCTGGACGACCTTGAGGCCGCTGTCCTGCCCGCCGGGCAGGTCGATCTGGGTCACGTCGCCGGTCACCACGATCTTGGAGTTGAACCCCAGGCGGGTGAGGAACATCTTCATCTGCTCCGGCGAGGTGTTCTGCGCCTCGTCCAGAATGATGAAAGCGTCATTGAGCGTCCGCCCGCGCATGTACGCCAGCGGCGCCACCTCGATCGTCCCCGCGGTCATCAGCCGGGGGATGGAGTCGGGGTCGAGCATGTCGTGGAGCGCGTCGTACAGCGGGCGCAGATAGGGGTCGATCTTCTCGTACAGCGTGCCGGGCAGGAAGCCGAGCCGTTCCCCCGCCTCCACGGCGGGCCGGGTCAGGATGATCCGGTTGACCTTCTTCTCCTGCAGCGCCTTCACGGCCTTGGCCATCGCCAGGTACGTCTTGCCGGTTCCGGCGGGCCCGATCCCGAACACGATGGTGTGCCGGTCGATCATGTCCACATACCGCTTCTGGTTCACGGTCTTCGGCCGGATCGTGCGGCCGCGCGCGGAGATGATGTCCATCGACAGCACTTCGGCGGGCTTGCCGGAGCTCATCCGGAGCATGGCGATGCTGCGCTCGACGGAGTCGGGGGTGAGTTCGGCGCCGGACCGGCCCAGCTCGACCAGCTCCTCGAAGAGGCGGACCACGATGCCGCTCTCGTCCGGGGGGCCGGTGATGGTGATCTCGTTGCCCCGCACGTGGATGTCTGCCCGGAACGACTTCTCGATGACTCTCAGCAGCTCGTCTCGGGAGCCCAGAATGCTGATCATCGCGTGCTCATCGGGGATGACCACTTTGGCGTGGGTCTTCTGTGTGTCGCGCGTCTCGGACATGGGCGGCCGTTGCGGCCTGCTCGCCTCCCTAATTTCTCACCAATGCTAGCCGAGGCGCAGGCTGAGGCCGGTGCCGCCGAGCACGTGCGCGTGCGCGTGGAAAACCGTCCGCCCGGCGTCCTCGCCGGTGTTGAATGTCACACGATATCCGGACTCTGAGATGCCCTCCTTGGCGGCCACGGCCGCCGCGGCGAGCAGCACGTCGTTGGCCAGGCCGGCCTCGGCCAGCGCGGCCGAGTCCTCGACGTGCTCTTTCGGGATGACCAGAACGTGCACCGGGGCGTGCGGATTGATGTCCCGGAATGCCAGCGTGGTCGCGTTCTCATGGACGACCGTGGCGGGGATCTCTCCGGCCACTATCTTGCAGAACAGGCAATCGCTCACACGGGGAAGCCTAGCGTTGCCAATCGGTAATCCCGTGGTGGTCCCGCGGAAAGATCCGCCCGGATAGGGTTTATGTGCGACACTGCACCGTCAACTAAACCCCCGTGTCGGGCGAGGACACAACTGGGCCATGCCCCCTAATGATTCGGAAGAGCGTAAACCCTCGGGCAAGGACGAGCGTCCTACTGATGTGACCACCGAGACCCTCGTGGCCGAAAGGTCGCTGGGAGCGGTGCCCGTCGGGTGGGATGCCGACATGGCCGTAACGGCGCTCTACAGCGCGCACTATCGGTCACTTGTGCGTCTCGCAGTGTTGCTGGTCCGCGATGTGGCCAGCGCCGAGGAGGTCGTCCAGGACGCGTTCGTCGCCATTCACGGCGCCTGGCGCAGACTGCGTGACCCCGACAAGGCACTCGCTTACCTGCGCCAGTCGGTCGTCAACCGATCGCGCTCCGTGCTGCGTCATCGCGCCGTCGTCGAGAAGTACGCCCCGAAGGGCCTGCCCGACGCGCCGAGCGCGGAGAACGGCGCGATCGGCGAGCTCGAACGCTCCGCGGTCATCGAGGCCTTACGCGGGCTGCCCACCCGGCAGCGTGAAGCCCTGGTGCTGCGGTACTACGGCGACCTCTCCGAGGCCGACATCGCCAACGCGATGGGCATCAGCAAGGGCGCGGTGAAGAGTCACACGGCGCGCGGCATGGCCGCATTACGGCAGGTACTGGAGAAGTTCTCATGACCATCCCCCCCGACGAGTACGGCGATCTGCTCCGCCGTGCCATGCGCGCGGAGGCGGACTCGGTCGTGCCGTCTCCCGAAGGCCTGGAGATCATCAGGCAGCGCATCGAGAACCGCGGTTTCGCCGGTCTGCGCAACCTGTTCTGGTGGCGGATCGGCGCCTCTATCGCCGCGGCCGCCCTGGTGGCGGGCACCGTCGTCATGGTCGTCCCCGGGCTTCGCGACCGCGTGGGCACCGACATCGGCCTGACCACCGGCAACGAGACCGGCCAGCTTCCCGAGATCGGCGCCACCAACCAGCCGCCTCCGCCGCCGCCCACGGCCCCGCTCACGATCCTCCCGGCCTCGCCCACCACCCCGCCCGAGGTGTCCGCGGAGTCCACCCAGACCGCTCCGCCGTCGCCGCCCAGCGCGGCGCCCACGCCCGACCCGTGCGCGTCCCCCCTGGCGACGCCGACCGTGGTCGAGCCCACCGGCGACGAGGACTGCCCACCGGAGGAGACGCCGTCGGCGACCGCCCCCACTCCGAAGCCGACCCCGACGGAGGCGCCGACCCAGCCGTCGCCGAGCCCGACGCCGTCCGGCTGCACGGGAGACGGATGCTCGGCCACCCCGAGCCCGGTGACCAGCAGCGGCCCGGCCACGGAATCCTCAGGAGCCGCCCTGACGCCGTCGGCTTCCTAGCGCGTCTACGGGAATGACCCCAGGTCGCCGCTTCCCGCCGCTGTCCGGCGCCGTCAACGCGGGTGACCAGTGCGCATCGCACCGGCGCCAAGAGCGACCGGGTTCATTCTGCTCTGACTTGTCGGTGGGCCCGGTTACCCGCAGCCCGAGCAGGCAAGGAGGACGGCGGCCACAGCGACTCACGCCGTTGGGACTTGTCGGTCGGGCCCGGTACCAACGGCCTGAGCGGCGAGCAGGACGGCCGCAGCGACCTCATTCCGTTGGGACTTGTCGGTCGGGCCCGGTTACCAGCGGCCTGAGCGGGCGAGGAGGACGGCGGCTGCGGCGACGCCCGCCGTGGAGGTGCGGAGCACGGTGGGTCCGAGGAGGGCCGGGATCGCGCCGGACGCCTGGAATTTGGTGATCTCGTCCCCGGTGATGCCGCCTTCCGGGCCGACGACGAGGACGATGTCGCCCTTCTCCGGCAGGTCCAGGCGGCTCAGCGGCTCCGTGGCCTCCTCGTGCAGGACGACGGCGAGGGCGGCGCCGGCGAGCAGGGCGGCCACCTGGGCCGTCGTGGCCTGGTCGGAGATCTCCGGGAGGTGGAAGCGCCTGGCCTGTTTGGCGGCATCGCGGGCGGTCGAACGCCAGCGGCCGAGGGATTTGCCGCCGCGTTCGCCCTTCCACTGGGTGACGCAGCGCGCGGCGGCCCACGGGACGATCACGTCCACGCCCGCCTCGGTCATCGTCTCCACGGCCAGTTCGCCTCTGTCGCCTTTGGGCAGGCCCTGCACCACGACCAGGCGCGGCTGCGGCGCGGGCACCTCGTAGCGGTTCAGCACGGTCAGCTCCAGGGCGTCCTTGAACGCCTCGCGGACCTCGCACTCGGCCACCCGGCCGGCGCCGTCGGTGAGATCCAGGCGTTCTCCGGCGCGCAGTCGCCGTACCGCCGCCGCGTGCCGTCCCTCCGGGCCGTCGAGCAGGATCCGCGCGCCGGCGCCGGGGTCGCCGAGGAAGACGGGGACGGTCATATGGATCACCCAATCACAGGCGGACGAATGTCATGAGGGCCCCGGCGGCGCGCCGCATGGACATCTCGCGGCTGAGCGCCGAAGCCCACGAACACACCGGGCAGCCGTGGCGGCCGCCACGGCGGCGACGTGGCCGCGATCCTGGTCACGCCGTTCAAGCCCGGCTCGTTCGAGGACCAGGCCCAGGCCCAGCTGCTACCTTCCGCGCGGAAGGGGCCACAAGGGCCGGGGCGGCCACCGGCCCGGAGGACCTGGCGCGGTTGCCCCCGGGGGCCAGGCTCTGGAGGGAGCCCGGCCCGTCGGCTTTCTGCGGCTTTCTCCGGCCGTCAGCGGCCGTTGAAGGCGTCCTTGAGGCGGGAGAAGAAGCCCTGCTGGCCGGGGGTGAACTTGCCCGGCGGGCGCTCCTCGTTGCGGAGCCGGGCCAGCTCCCTGAGGAGTTCCTCCTGCTGGGCGTCCAGCTTGAGCGGGGTCTCCACGTTGACGTGGATCAGCAGGTCGCCCCTGCCAGTCTCGTTGAGGCGCTGCACGCCCCGGCCGTACAGCGGGATGACCTGGCCGGACTGGGTGCCGGGGCGGACGTCGATCTCCTCGGAGCCGTCCAGGGTCTCCATGGTGAGGGAGGTGCCCAGCGCGGCGGCGGTCATCGGGATCTGCACCGTGCAGTGCAGGTCGTCGCCGCGCCGTTCGAATATGGCGTGCGGCCGTTCCACGATCTCCAGGAACAGGTCTCCGGGCGGGCCGCCGCCGGGCCCGATCTCGCCCTCTCCGGCCAGCTGGATGTGGGTTCCGTCCTCCACACCCGCCGGAATCCTGACCTTGATCGTACGGCGCGTGCGCACTCGCCCGTCGCCCGAGCACTCCTGGCACGGGTGCCGGATCACGCTGCCGTACCCGCCGCACTGGGGGCACGGGCGCGAGGTCATGACCTGGCCCAGGAACGAGCGGGTGACCTGCGACACCTCGCCCCGGCCGTGGCACATGTCACACGTGTCGGGATGCGTCCCGGCGGCCGCGCCGGAGCCCTGGCAGACCTCGCAGAGCACGGCGGTGTCGACCACCAGCTCGCGGGTGGTGCCGAAGCCGGACTCGGCCAGGTCGAGCTCGACCCGGATCGTGGCGTTGCGCCCGCGCCGGGCCCGGGAACGGGGACCCCGGGAGGCGGACGCCGTGCCGAAGAAGGCGTCCATGATGTCGCTGAAGGGGAAGCCCTGGCCGAAGCCGCCGGCTCCGCCCCCGGCGCCGCCGAAGGGGTCGCCGCCCAGGTCGTGCATCTGGCGCTTCTGGGGATCGGACAGGACCTCGTAGGCCTGGGTGATCTCCTTGAACCGCTCCTGGGTCTGCGGATCGGGGTTGACGTCCGGATGGAGCTCGCGCGCGAGCCGCCGGTAAGCCTTCTTGATCTCGTCCTGACTGGCGTCCCGGCGCACCCCGAGGGTCGCGTAGTAGTCCTTGGCCACTTATGACCCCGCCAGGATCTGGCCGACGTAACGCGCCACGGCGCGCACCGCACCCATCGTCACCGGATAGTCCATTCGCGTCGGGCCCAGCACTCCGAGCCGGGCCAGTTCCTTGTCGCCCGCACCGTAGCCCGCGGCGACGAACGAGGTGCCGCGCAGTCCGGTGTACGGATTCTCCGAGCCGATCCGGACGGTCAGCTCGGACAGGTCGCCGGTCTCGCCCAGCAGGCGCATCAGCACGACCTGTTCCTCCAGGGCCTCCAGCACGTCGCGGAGGCCGACACTGAAGTCGGCCGCCGCGAGGTTGGCCGCCCCGGCGAAGACGATCTTTTCCTCGTGCCGCTCGACCAGCGACTCGAGGATCACCGACAGCAGTGTCGCCGCGACCGGGCGGTCCTCGGCGGCCAGCCGGTCGGGCAGATCGGCCACCCTGTCCGGCACGTTCGACAGGCCGCAGCCGTCCAGCGAGGCGTTGAGCACCGCTCGCAGGTGGGCGACCCGGTCGTCGCCGATCGCGTCGGGCAGTTCCACCACCCGCTGCTCGACCCGGCCGGTGTTGGTGATCAGGACCAGCATGACCCGGCGCTCGGACAGCGGCACGATCTCCACGTGCCGGACCGTGGACCTGGTCAGGGAGGGATACTGGACCACCGCGACCTGCCTGGTCAGCTGCGCCAGCAGCCGGACCGTGCGGGTCACGATCTCGTCCAGGTCGATGGCGCCGGCGAGGAAGGTCTCGATCGCCCGGCGCTCGGCCCCGGTGAGCGGTTTCACCTGGGACAGCCGGTCCACGAACAGGCGGTAGCCCTTGTCGGTGGGCACCCGCCCGGCGCTCGTGTGCGGCTGCTGGATGTAGCCCTGCTCTTCCAGGGCGGCCATGTCGTTGCGGATGGTGGCCGGCGAAACGCCCAGGTTGTGGCGATCGGCCAGCGCCTTCGAGCCGACCGGCTCGTTGGTGGACACATAGTCCTCGACGATGGCGCGCAGCACCGCCAGCTTCCGGTCGTCAACCACGTGCTCACCTCCCTGGCACTCGCTGTTCCCGAGTGCCAAGTGTACGGCTCGCGCCCACAGGGTGCGATAACAGCAGACGGGCAACAGGACCAAGTGGACTGCAAACGCCCCACAAGTGGGGACACCCACACTTTGGTGTTATGAGTTCTCCCTACAGTCAAAACTATGGCCAGTATGCGCCGACGCCGCCTCCGTACGCCGCTCCGCGGCCTCCGATCCGTCCTCGACTGACGTGGATCGTCCTTTCCTGGGTTCTTTTCCTGGTTCTGCTGGTGGTGGGGATCGTCGGATTCGCCGGCGGCATCTTCTCCACGATCAACGAGGCCGCGCCGACGACCACGTTCGCGAGCGGCGAGACCGTCCGGGTGGAGCTGGACCCGGCCGCCAAGCCCGCCATCTGGGCCGCCGCCGACCAGGCCACCAACGTCGAGTGCCAGGTGCAGGGCGCCGACCCGAGCCAGAAGATCACGCTGACCCAGCCGGGCGCCTCGCAGACGCTCACCATCGGTTCCACCCAGTGGGAGATGCTGTTCGTGGTGGGGGTTCCGTCCGCCGGGTCGTACCAGGTGAGCTGTGACGGCGAAGGCGTCAGGTTCGGCGTCGGCAAGGAGCTGATCGGCGGCGCGGAGAAGATCGTCGGCGGCGTGCTCCTGCTGCTCGGCCTGCCCGTCATCGGATTCCTGATCGCCGTCGTGGTGACCATCGTGGTGCTGGCCAAGCGCAGCGGCGCCCGCAAGCGCCAGATGATGTACTAGCGTTTCCGGCATGTACGAGCGGGACGTGCTCTCCGAAGACTGGCGACGGCCACGGCGGGGCAAGATCCCGCAGATCGCCGCGGAACTCGACCTGGTCGTCGAGGACGCGGACGGGGGGTTCTGCGGGGCCGTGGTGGCCTGCGACAAGGAAGCGGTCACGCTGGAGGACCGGCACGGGCGGCGGCGGGTGTTCCCGCTGGCGCCGGCCGCGTTCCTGCTGGACGGCAAGCCGGTCACGCTGGTACGGCCGTCCGCCGCCGCGGGCCCGCGGCGGAGCGCGTCCGGCTCGATCGCGGTCGAGGGACTGCGGGCGCGGGTGGCGCGGGAGAGCCGGATCTACGTCGAGGGCGTGCACGACGCCTCTCTGGTGGAGAAGATCTGGGGGCACGACCTGCGGGTGGAGGGGGTCGTGGTCGAATACCTGGAAGGGGTCGACCACCTGCCCGAGATCGTCGCCGAGTTCGGTCCCGAGCCGGGGCGCCGGCTCGGCGTGCTGGTCGACCATCTGGTGCCCGGATCCAAGGAGAGCCGCATCGCGGATCAGGTGTCGGGGCCGGATGTGCTGGTCGTCGGGCATCCGTATGTGGACATCTGGCAGGCCGTCAAGCCGTCGGTGGCGGGAATCACGGCCTGGCCCTCGGTGCCGCGCGGGATCCCGTGGAAGGAAGGCGTGATCGCCGCACTCGGCTGGCGACGCGACCCGGCCGAAGCCTGGCGCCACATCCTCGGCCGCGTCTCCACCTACGCCGACCTCGAACCCGAACTCCTCGGCCGCGTAGAAGAACTGATCGACTTCGTCACAGCCATCTCCGAGGCTTAAGGCTCCGGGCGGCCCCCGGTGCGGCGGGAGGCGTCGCCCGCGTTGACGGCGCCGGATTGCGGGCGCGTGGCCGGAATCAGGTCAGGTCGCGGATGATCGCGTCGGCGAGGAGGCGGCCGTTGAGGGTTAGGACGGCTTGGCCGGATTTGAAGGCGTTCACGTCCAGGAGGCCGGTGGCCAGGGCGTGGGCGGCTGCGGGGCGGGCCTCGGGGGTGAGGTCGGCCAGGGGGAAGCCGGAGAGCAGGCGGAGTTCGAGCATGACGCGTTCGACCGCGCGGTCGGCGGGGGTGAGGATCTCGCGGGCGTGGGCGGGGGATCTGTGCTCGGCGAGGCGGGAGGCGTACGCGGCGGGGTGTTTGACGTTCCACCAGCGGGTGCCGCCGACGTGGCTGTGCGCCCCGGGGCCGACGCCCCACCAGTCGCCGCCGGTCCAGTAGAGCAGGTTGTGCCGGCATCGTGCGGCTTCGGAGGTGGCCCAGTTGGACACCTCGTACCAGCCGTACCCGGCCTTGGACAGGAGTTCTTCGGCGATGAGGTAGCGGTCGGCGGCGACGTCGTCGTCGGGCATGGGCAGTTCGCCCCGGCGGATGCGGGCGGCCAGCCTGGTCCCGTCCTCGACGATCAGCGAGTACGCGGAGACGTGGTCGGGCCCGGCCTCGATCGCGGCGTCGAGCGAGGCCCGCCAGTCGTCGTCGCTCTCCCCCGGTGTGCTGTAGATCAGGTCCAGGTTGACGTGCGCGAACCCGGCCTCCCTCGCCTCCCGGACGGCCTCGGCGGCCCTGCCCGGGGTGTGCTGCCGGTCGAGCACGCGCAGCACGTGCTCCCGGGCGCTCTGCATGCCGAAGCTCATCCGGGTGAACCCGCCCGCCCGGAGCGTCTCCAGCGACCGCGGCCCGACCGACTCGGGGTTGGCCTCCGTGGTGATCTCGGCTCCGGGTGCGATTCCGAACTCCGTGTCGATCGCCCGGAGGATGCGGACGAGATCATCGGCGGCCAGCAGAGTGGGGGTCCCGCCGCCGAAGAAGACGGTCTCCACCGGGAGGTCCGTGTCGCCGAGCACGCGGCGCGCGAGCCGTACCTCCTCGATGGCGGTGTCGGCGTAGTCGCGGTGGGACGCGCCCGGGCCCAGCTCGGCGGCCGTGTAGGTGTTGAAGTCGCAGTACCCGCAGCGGGTCACGCAGAACGGGATGTGCACGTAGAAGCCGAACGGCCGCTTCCCGAGGGTCGCGAATGCGCTGGACGGCAGTTCGCCGGAGTCCGGCACGGGATCGCCATCAGGCAGCACAGAGGGCACCGCCCCATTCTCCCGTCCCCGCCCCGATGCTCTGTCCGTCATCAGGCGGCGCGGAGGGGCGACCGCTCCGATGCTCCGCCCCGCCTCCGGCGCGGTCGACGCAGCCATCCGGGCCGAAGCGCCCCGAACCCCGCGCTGCGGCAGCGTCCTAAGGCAGCGTGATCCATTCGCCGTGTCCGGCGCGGCGCAGCACCGCGGACAGGCCGGCATCGTGGAAGGCGCGGTCGATGTCCTCGCTCCCCTCGCTGAAGTGCGCCCAGCCGTCGTAGTGCGCCGGGATGACGACGGGCGCGCCCAGCACCTCGGCCGCCGCGCTGGCGCGTTCCGCGGTCAGGGTGAGCGGCCGGCCGTCCTCCTTGGTCAGCATCCGGGCCGCCCCGATGAACAGCACCGCCACATCCACGCGGTCCACCCTCCGGGCGATCTCGGCGACCGTCCCCACGGAAGCGTTGTCCCCGCTGACATAGACGGTGGGCAGGCCCTCTCCCGCCAGTACGAACCCGGTGACCTCGCAGTTCACATGTCCGTCCGAATCGAGGACCCCGTCCTTCGGCCCGTGTACGGCCGGCACCGCCCGCACCTCCAGACTGCCCGCGCCGTCCGGCCGGGGCACCTGATGCACACTCCAGGGCTCCAGCCCGACAGCCGGCGGCCCCAGCCGCCGCGCGCTCACGGGCCCGGTCAGCACCAGCGGCGCGGCCAGCGCGAACGCCTTGCCCCGGACGTCGAGATTGTCGGGATGCAGATCGTGGCTCACCAGCACCACGTCCACCTGGCCCAGGTCCCCCTCGGTGGCGGCCGGTCCCGCCAGCTTGGTCAGGTACCCCTCCGGACCCGGATCGTCGAACGTGGGATCGGCGACGAAGCGCAGCCCACCCAGGTCGATGACCGTCGTCGGCCCGCCGAGCACGGTGATCGCGCGCTGCTGCCGTCGCGCCCCGATGCGATCTGTCATGACAGTTCCCCCAAAATCACGGCTTGTTCGGGCACGTCAGCGAAGACATACCCGCCTTCGGGCCCGAGGCGGAATCATTGACGGGAACGCCGGGGGAATCTATGATCCCAGAAACTTAAAGGAAACTTTCCTATAAGTTTCTCCTTTCACCAGCGGAGACACCTGTGACGAGAATTCTTCGCCCTCTGCTCGCCGCCGCCGTCGCCGGCCTCTTAGGGGTGGCTCTCGCGCCCCCGGCACAAGCGCACTCCGGACGGCACGACACCGAGTTCAAACGGGTGGCCTACTTCATCCAGTGGGGCATCTACGGCCGGAACTACCACGTCAAGGACGTGGACACCAGCGGCGCGGCCGCGAAGCTCACCCACATCAACTACGCGTTCGGGTTCGTGAACCAGCAGGGCGAGTGCTTCTCGGCCGACCCGTGGGCCGACTGGCAGCGCGGCGTGCCCGCCGAGCAGAGCGTCGACGGCGTCGCCGACGACGGCACCGGCGCGCTCCAGGGCAACATGAACCAGCTCAAGAAGCTCAAGGCCAAGCATCCCAAGCTCAAGGTCCTGATCTCGCTCGGCGGCTGGACCGGCTCCGCGTACTTCTCCGACGCCGTCCTCACCCCCGCGGGCCGCTCCAAGCTGGCCGCCTCCTGCATCGACCTGTGGCTCAAGGGCAACCTGCCCGGCGCGGCCCCCGGCGCGGGCGCGGGCGTCTTCGACGGCATCGACCTCGACTGGGAGTGGCCGGGCTCGGAGGGCAACGCCGGCAACATCATCCGCCCCGAGGACAAGCAGAACTTCACCCTGTTCCTGGCCGAACTCCGCCGCCAGATGAACGCCTTCGACCGCAAGGACGAGCTGACCGCCTTCCTCCCGGCCGCCGCCGCCAAGATCGACGCCGGCTTCGAGGTCAAGAAGGCCTTCAGCTACCTGGACTTCGCCACCATCCAGGGGTACGACCTGCACGGCACCTGGGAGCTCCAGACCGGCCACAACGGCAACCTGTTCACGGACAGGAAGGACCCCAACCCGGTCAAGTACAGCGTCGACCAGACCGTGAGGGACTACATCTCGCGCGGCGCGCCCAAGCGCAAACTCGTCGTGGGCGTCCCCGCGTACGGCCAGGGCTGGACCGGCGTGACCGCGGGCGGCAACGGCCTCTGGAAGCCCGCCACCGGCCCCGCGCCCGGCAAGTGGGCGGCTGGCACCGAGGACTACAAGGACCTGGTCAACAAGCCGGGCAAGCGCTACCGCGACCTGCTCACCGGCACGCAGTGGCTCTACGACGGCAACGAGTTCTGGTCCTACGACGACCCGGCCGTGCTGATCGAGAAGGCGGCCTACATCCGCCTGAAGGGCCTCGGCGGATCCATGATGTGGTCCATCGACGGCGACGACAGCAAGGCGTCCCTCACCAAGGCCCTGTACTCGATCCTCCGCTGACCTGGTGAGTAAAGCCCATCGAAACCCCTGAAATGTGAAACGCCCGGCCGGATTCGGCCGGGCGTTTCTTATTTCCGACGTTATTGAGCGGCGGGGGTGAATTGCAGGATGGCGCAGTCACCGGCCGGGTGGACGGCATGGAGGCGAAGGCCGGCCTCGGTGGCGAGGGCGGTCAGCTGGGTGACCGTGCGCTCCTTGCCGGCCATGTAGACCAGGACGCGCAGGTCCATGCCGGTGCTGATGGATTCGCCGTCGGCGCCGATCTTCTCGATGACGAAGACGGAGGCGCCGGGGGTGGCGGCCTCGGCGCAGCGGCGGAGGATGGCGATCGAGGACGGGTCGTCCCAGTCGTGGATGATCGCGCTGAGGAGGTAGCCGTCGGGGCCCTGGGGGATGGGGTCGAAGAAGCTGCCGCCGACGGTGTCGGCGCGGTCGGCCAGCCCTGCTCGGGTGAGGGTCTCGCGGGCCGCCGCGGCGGTGCCGGGCTGGTCGAAGACGGTGCCCCGGAGGTGGGGGTGGGCGGTGAGGATGGCGGCCAGCAGGGTTCCGTTGCCGCCGCCGACGTCCATGATGTGGGTCAGCGAACCCCAGTCGAACGCGCCGACGATGGCCGGGGCGTCGCCGGAGACGTCGACGCCCATCTGGGTGTCGTAGCCGAGGGAGCGGGCGGGGTCGCCGGCGGCGTCCTCCCAGAAATCGCGGCCGTACTGGCGGGGGAAGGACGGTTCGCCGGTGCGGATGCTGTGCAGCAGGTGGACGAAGGCGAGATCGGCGCGGCCGACCATGCTGGTGACGTCCAGCATCGGGCGCAGGCCGCCGGGGTGGTCGTCGCGCAGTGTCTCTCCGCCGGAGGTGAGCGCGTAGCGGTCCTGGTCGCAGGTGAGGATGCGGGCGTGCACGAGGTGGCGGAGCAGCCGTTCCAGCGCGTCCGGGTGGGTGTCGGTGATCTTGGCGAGGTCGGCGGCGGTAGCGGTGCCCTGGGTGATGTGATCGGCGATCCGCAGCGTGGCGGCAACCCGGATGGCCATCGGCGTCACGATGTCAGCCTGAACCCACACATTCGGGCCATCGTCGCCCATGAGGTCTCCCTTCGCGATTCCAAGCAAAGAGTAAGGACCCTACCGAATCCCCCGGCCCATCCTCCAACGAATAAACCCCGCCCCACCAGCCCTGTTTTCGCCCCCAACCACCACGACGTCACGCCACCACGCAACCAGCTCGGCCTACGCCTAACCCCCAAAATGAGGGCCCTGACCACCACTCACATCACGCAGAGGCCCGTCCGCTCCCCGGCATCAAGAACGCGGCCACCGCATAGGCCGTCTCATTTAGCGCCAGTGCAGCGAGCCACGTCACCTGCGTAAACGGCGCCGGAAACGCCGCAAAGAGGCGACGCCGCACGTCCTGACGGGATGTAAAGGCCTGCCTAGGGCTTGGGCTCGTGCTTGAGTACGCGTTTCGCGACGCGGTCCCAGCCCGGCGCGTGACCCGGGTAAGCCAGGATGCTGCGCATGAGGTCGCGATCGCCGTGGTACGCGTGGAAGGCGTCGGTGATGGACACGCTGTCGTCGGGACGGGAAATCACCTCGATCGGGTCACCTGCGCCCAGTTCGCCAAGTTCGATCACGCGGAAATAAACGCCGGGGCGCGCCGCGGCCGTGAACTTCTTGATCCAACCCTGCTCGCCGATCCAGTTCCGGAACACCACGCACGGAATCCGCGGAAAGGTCACCTCAAGTACGGCGGTCCCGACCCGCCACCGCTCCCCCAGCTGGACCTTGCCCAAATCGGCCCCGGAGGTGGTCAGATTCTCCCCGAACCTGCCGTTCCACAGGTCGAACCCAACCTGGGGCTCCCACCAGTCGTAATCCTCCCGCGCGTACGCGTAAACGGCCTGGTCGGGCGATCCGTGCGCCACCATGTCGGCCCGCTGGTCCCCACCGAGCCCGTTGACCATCACCGCGACCCGCCCCTCGACCGGTCGTTTGTCGATGGCCGTCCGCTTCGTGTTGCCCGCCCACTCGGCATCGACCGCTTGCCCCACGTTCACGGAAAGTATGCGCATGCATGGAAGGTATCCGGTCCCCTCCACAACCGCGTCCCATTTTCCCCCGACCCATACGGCCGGACCCTTCAGGACGCGTCGGCAAGCGCCGCCAGGTCTAACAGCGGACGCAGCACCGCCTGACGCGCCGACTCCGGCGGCCCGGTGGCCTCAGGGAAACACGTGGCCGCCGCGTCCAGCACGGCCGCCATCACCGTCGAATCAGGGAACGGAATGTCCACCGCCCCCTCCCCGCCGGCCTCCTCCATGGCGGTCATGTGAACCCGCAGGATCCGCTGCGCCTCCACCGCCATCGCGACCCCCAGCATCGCGGCCCGCATGAACCGCTCCGCCGTCACCGCATCAGAAACCACAACAGCCTCCCTGGTATCGCACGCACGTTCGAGAACCCACGATAGAAGGGACCACCGACAATTTCGGCTGGAACATCAAAGCCTCTCGCCGTCATCCGGCGCCGCCAACGCCAGCGATCACTTCTCGCCGTCCCGGCGCCAAACGACCGGCCCCTCCTCACGACTTGAACGCCACCAGACGAGATGGAAACCGCTCGGCACCGTTGATCAAGGCGATCCGTTCTCGCCG
>NZ_BOOA01000070.1 GCF_016862995.1 Acrocarpospora phusangensis | reverse complement strand
CACGGTCGCGGTCATGACCGGGCGCTTGCTCCAGATCTGGAACGGCACCGCGTGAACCGGATCGCCAAGACCGGAGGCGAAACCGGCGGCGGCGCCGACGGGACGCCTGCGCCGCGACTGGGCGGTGGGCCCGGCCGGGTGCTGGTCGCCGTCTACGCGGTCTTCGCGATCGCGGCCACGTCCCGGGCGGGTGTCCAGATCGCGACGCGATTCAGCGAGGCACCCGTGGCCTACCTGTTGTCCGCAGTGGCGGCGGTCGTGTACATCCTGCTGACAGTCGCGCTCGCCCGTGGGCATCGACGGCTCGCCCTCGTGGCCTGCGGCTTCGAACTGGCAGGCGTACTGATCGTGGGCACCCTCAGCCTGCTGGACCCAGCGGCGTTCCCCCACGCCACCGTCTGGTCCGGCTACGGCAGCGGCTACCTGTTCATCCCCCTGGTCCTCCCGATCATCGGCTTCGTCTGGCTGCTCAAACGCCGCACAGCCAAACCCTGACGGCCCCGTACGCACGGACGCCAGCCGCCCGAACTGGCGCATGGCGAGCGCATGGCGAGCGCATCGCGCGGCACAGTCGGTCAGACGGCAGCGGCTATCTGTCCATCTCCGGTGCTGCCGATCATCGCGTTTCATCGCGCTGCGCAGCCGTCGCACGGCCAAACCCTGACGGCGATTCTTGACGGCCGCATCCCATGCGCGGTGCTGGCTGCCCGAATGATGCAGACGATGAGCGGGTTTCGCTCCGGCTGCGGCACAAGGGCGATCGTCGCCCCCGTAGGGCGGCTCGGCGTCAGGCTCGGGTATCTCCAGGGCGCCTCAGCGTCGGGCTAGGCGCACCGTCCAGGGCGCCTCAGCGTCAGCTCGGGTGTCTCCAGGGCGCCTCAGCGTCAGGCTCGGGTATCTCCAGGGCGCCTCAGCGTCGGGCTCGGCACACCTTGAGGGCGCCTCAGCGTCGGGCTCGGAGTATGCGTCCCCCCTCGACCCCGCCCTTCGCGTTCCCGTCGCTGAAGGCGGAACGCGTGGTCAGGTCAGATTGTGTTGGGAAGCCAGGATGGCCAGGCGGATGCGGTTGGGGCAGCCGGTTTTGATCATGACACTGGAGACGTGGGTCTTCACGGTGGTGACGCCGACGTTGAGGCGGACGGCGATTTCGGGGTTGGACAGTCCCTCGCCGATCAGGGCGAGGATCTCGTGTTCTCTGCGGGTCAGCGGTAGTGGCGGCGGAGCGGCGGTCGTCCGGTTGGCCATGGCCTGGTCGACCAGGCGGGCCAGGGCGTTGGGGCTGAAGGCACGATCGCCTTCGGCGGCGCGGCGCACGGCGTCCAGCAGATCCGCCGGAGCGGTGTCCTTGACCAGGAAGCCGCAGGCCCCGGCGGAGAGCACCGGGTAAAGATGGTCATCGTCATCGAACGTGGTGAGCGCGAGAATCCGGGTCGACGGCCGGGCCGACATGATCCGCCGGGTCGCGGCCACGCCATCCAGCCCCGGCATACGCAGATCCATGAGCACCACATCGGGCACGGCGTCATCCACCAATCGCACCGCATCGGCTCCGTTCGCGGCCTCCCCCACCACCTCGATATCCGGCGCAGAATCAAACAACATCCGCAGCCCCATGCGAACCAAATGCTGATCGTCCACAAGCAGAACCCGGATCACACCATCACCCCCCATCCCCCAAACCCAACATCACACCCCAACCCCTCGCCTCCCATCCGGCATCACATCTCGCCCTGTCATCCCCGACTTGCATCATGCTTCGACCTCCCGGTGCCCAGTCCGGCATCACACTTCGACCTCTCGTTGCCCGGTCCGGCATACGCTTCGAGTGCTGTCTTCGAATCTGGCATCAGACTTCGATCTCTCTTCTGCCTCGGGACTTTTCGCGCTCGGCGGGTAACGTCGCGCTGAGGTGCCAGCCCTTTCCGATCGGGCCGACGGACAGGTGGCCGCCCAGTAGTTCGACGCGTTCTCTCATGCCCACCAGGCCGTGTCCTTCTCCCGGGCCGGCCGGGCGCCAGACGGTGGGGGTATCGCCGGAGTCGCGCGGGGTACGGCCGCCGTCTTCGATCTGGATCTGGACTGAGTCGTCGGGTTCCACGGTGACGCTCAGGGTGACGTGGGCGGTCGGGCCGGCGTGGCGGAGGGTGTTGGCGAGGGCCTCCTGGGTGAGGCGGAGCACGGTGATGCCGCGCAGAGGGTCCAGTTGGGTGGCGGCGGGGTCGATGGTGGCGTCGATGCGCAGGCCGGTTGCTCGGGCTCGGTCGATGACCACGGTGAGCGCGTCGGGCAGGCCGCCCGGGTCCACGAAGGCGGTGGCGGAGAAGGTGGCGGGTAAGGACGCGGGGTCGCGTAGGACGCCCACGAGTTCGCGGAGGTCGGCCAGGGCGGCCGTGCTGGAGGTGTGCAGGTCGTCGAGGACTTCGGCGATCCGGGGGTCGGTTCCCGGACGGAGCACGTGGCGGGCCACGCCGACGCGCAGGACCATCGAGGAGACGTGGTGGGCGACCAGGTCGTGTAGTTCTCTGGCGATGGCGGTGCGTTCGGCGGCGCGGGCCGCGGCGATGCGTTCGGCGGCGCTGTCACGCTCCCGACGGGCGGCGTCGCGGACAAGCCGGACGTAGCCGCCGAGCAGCAGCGGGACCCCGACGACGATGACCATGCGGTAGCCGACCGCGCCGATGGTGGCGGGCAGTTTGTCGAGCAGGTTGAAGCAGACCACCACACCCAGCACGACCGCCCCGACCACGACCTGCCGTCCCGTGGCCCGCACGGCCAGCTCGAACAGCAGCACGCAGGCCAGCACCTTCAGCAGTGGGGCGACGCCGAAGCCGTAGTGATCGGCGAACAGGAGCACGCCCGACTGGATCAGCAGCGCGGCGAGCGTCGACCAGCGGCAGATCGCGCTGAGCGCGAGCGCGACGAGCGCCAGCACCCAGTCCCTGCCACTCACCCCGGGCAGAATCCAGAGCAGATCGCCCACCAGCGCGGCGAGCAGGATCCCCAGCCGGACCGAAATGTAGTCCGGCTCGAAGATGCTCTCGATCCAAGCCACGCCCGAAGCGTAAACGCCACCCCCGACAGAAACCTCCTCCACCCGGAGGAGAACCCGAGATCACGGTTGACCCCGCCGCGTCGCAAAACACTCCCAGGACCGCCAAATGATTCCACTGCGTCGAACAAGGACCCGGGATCACCGCATAACCCCGCCATATCGAGAAACGCGGAGATCATCGCGCCATCCCGCGCATCCGGGAAACGCGGAGATCACCACACACCCCGTCGCGTCGGTCCTGGGAATCACCGCCCGATCCCGTCACGTCCGAGAAGCCCAGACCGCAGATCTGAGAAGAGCGCGAGAAACGTCGAGTGGCCCCGCCGCGACGGAAACAACGCGGGAATCGCCGAACGGCCCTGTCGTGCGAGCGGTCAGCCCCAGATCGCCACCGCCCGCCGAGGGCTCAAGCACGAATCGCCGAACGGCCCTGTCGTGAGGGTGGTCAGTCGGATGCGGTTTCGGTTAGGAGTAGGTCGACTACGTCGGTGAGTTGGCCGTGTTTGTTGAAGGCGGCTCGTTGGCGGGCTGCGGAGCTGCCACGGGTCAGCGCGCCGGCGGCGAGGCCCGCGACCGTGGGCCAGTCGTCGAGTTGTTCCAGGGTGGGGCGCAGTTCCTGCAGGAGCCATTCGACGAGGCTGCGGGCCGGTACGGGCTTGCCGTCCACCGGGGAGATCAGGTCGCCTTCCAGCCCCGACCGAGCCGCCCGCCAGTGGGCCGCGCGCAGCAGTGTGGGCCGGATGTCCCCCCGGGGCGGGGAGCCCGCCTCGATCGCCGTGGTCTCGCGGACGACGAGCGCGCGGAAGAGGCCGGCGAGGAGGATGACGTCGTCGACGAGGGGGCAGGCGTCGCAGATGCGTAGTTCCATGGTGGGCACGTGCGAGGACAGGCGGATGTCGAAGTAGACCATGCCGGGGTCGTCGATCACTCCGGAGGTGACCAGGTCGGCCACCGCCTGGTCGTACTCGGCGGCGCCCTGGAAGGGGCCGATCATGCCGGCGGTGGGCCAGCGCTGCCAGGCCATCGCCCGGCTGCTGGCGTAGCCGCTGTCAGCCTCGAACCAGTACGGCGAACTGGCGCTCAACGCGAGCAACGCGGGCAGAAACGGTTCCACCCGCTGCGCCACCAAAACGGCGAGATCGCGGTCGTCGATGTCCACATGAACCTGGGCGCCGCAGATCAGCTGCTCCCTGGCGATGAACTGATAGGTGTCGTGCAGGTACTGGTAACGCTCGTCGGCGGTGAGCATGAACCCGCTGACACCGTGCAAGGGCGACGTCCCCGCGCCGGCGATGCCCAGTCCGTGGGGTTCCGCGGCCGCGATGAGGCGGCGGCGCAGGTCGATCAGGTCGGCGCGGAGTGCGGCCAAGTCGGTGGTGGGCTGGCTGTTGGTCTCGACCACGGCCCGCTGGAGCTCAGCGGAGAAATTGGCCTTGGGCAGCCCGTCCAGCACCACGTGCGCCTGCGGGGTCAGCCTCCGGCTCACAACATCGACGACGTGGAACTCCTCTTCGACGCCTAGTGCCACCTTGTGAGTCATGCACCTGGATTTACCCACTTGACCCGGTATGCAGCGCCCGATTTCTCCCAACTAGCAACCGAAACATTTCCCACTTCTCCGGACTCAATGGTGTTGGGGGCCTGAGAACCACGGCAAGGGGGATGGACCACATGGCGGTGCCGCTGTTCAACCGGAAGCCGCTCGCGTGGGATTCGGCCGATCTGGACGCCGACACACGGGAGATGCTGGCCACCCTCCAGCCCAACATTCTCCGCTCCCACGTGCGGGAACACCTCACGGTGCTGCTGCTCCGCTTCGCCGTACCGGCCGATGGGAGGCGTTTCGTGCGGGCGCTGGCACCGCTGATGAAGTCGGCAGGAACCCACCTGGAAGAGATCCGCCGATTCAGCCGGTACGGCATCCGCGGCACCCCCTACATCGGCCTCGGCCTAAGCAGATCCGGATATCGCCATCTAGGCCATGAAATTTCGGATTTACGGAAATTTGGGGATTTGGCCTTCCAGGAGGGGATGAAGAAGCGGGGGAGAATCCTGGATGATCCGCCCAGTCACGAATGGGACGCGGCATACCAGCGGGACATCCACGCCGTCGTGATCGTCGCGGACGCCGACGCGGCGGCCCACCGGAGGGTGCTGGCGCGGATCCGCGCGCTGGTCCCGCCGGAAGCCCGCGTGCTCGGCGAGGAGACCGGCGTCGCGCAGCGCGACAAGGCCGGGGAGGGCATCGAGCACTTCGGCTACGCGCACGGCCGCAGCCAGCCCCTCTTCCTGGCCGACCAGGTTGTCAAGGAGCCCGCCCACGACTGGAACCCGTTCTTCCCGCTGGCCCAGATCCTGGTCCCCGACCCGCTCGCCCCGGACCCCGGCCGCCACTTCGGCAGCTATCTCGTCTTCCGCAAGCTCGAACAGAACGTGCGCGCCTTCCAGCAGGCCGTACAGGACCTGGCGGAGGCGCTCGGGCTGTCGGAGGCGCGGGCGGGCGCCCTGCTGGTCGGGCGGTTCAGGAACGGGACTCCCCTGCACCTGAACCCGGAACCCCATCCGGACGGCTGGGCGGTACGCAACGACTTCCGTTACGGCGGTGACTCCGGCGGGAGATGCCCGTTGTCGGCGCACATCCGTAAGGCCAATCCGCGGGACGGCCTGGAACGCGGGGTCATGATGGCCCGGCGCGGCCAGACCTACGGGGTGCGTACCGACCAGCCGTGGGACGACGCGCCTCCGGAGACCCGCCCCACCTGCGGCGTGGGCCTGCTGTTCATGGCCTTCAACGCCAGCCTGGAGACCCAGTTCGAGTTCGTCCAGCAGAGTTGGGTCAACAACCCGTCGTACCCCGCCGAAAACACCGGCCCTGATCCCGTAGCAGGTCAGGGTCCCCGCGAGGTCCCGACCCGCCTCCCGGAGGCCTGGGACGCGCCCGTCGCCCGCGCGATCGCGCGTCTCCCGCAGACCGTGACCATGCGCGGCGGCGAGTACTTCTTCGTGCCCTCCCTCGCCTACCTGCGGCAGATCTAGGAGGCGAGGCTGTCCAGCCAGGCGTTGTGCAGCCCGGCGAACCGCCCCGCGGCGGCGATCAGCTCGGCGGGCGTCCCGTCCTCGACCACCCTCCCGCCGTCGACGACCAGCACCCGGTCCGCGATCTCCACGGTGGACAGCCGGTGCGCGATGATCATCGCGGTCCGCCCGGCCAGGATCGTGCGCAGCGCCCGCTGGACCAGCCGTTCGCTCGGCACGTCGAGGCTGGAGGTGGCCTCGTCCAGGATCAGCACGGCCGGATCGGCCAGGAAGGCGCGCGCGAAGGCGACCAGCTGCCGCTGCCCCGCCGACATGCGGCCCCCTCGCTTGCCCACCTCGGCGTCGTACCCGCCGGGCAGGCTCAGCACGAACTCGTGCGCGCCGATGGCGGTGGCCGCGGCGACCACGTCGCGCATCGGGGCGTCCGGCCCGCCCAGCCGGATGTTGTCCGCGACGGTGCCGCTGAACAGGAAGTTCTCCTGGGTGACCATGACGACGGCCTGGCGCAGCGTGGCCTCGTCCAGGTCGCGCAGATCCACGCCGTCGAGCAGGACCCGGCCGTCGATCGGGTCGTAGAAGCGGGAGATCAGCTTGGCCAGGGTGGTCTTGCCCGCACCGGTGGCACCCACCACGGCGACCGTCTGCCCGGCCGGGATGTCCAGATCCAGGCGATGCAGCACGGGGATGTCCGGCTTGTACGAGAACCGTACGCCCGCGAATCGCACCGCTCCCCTGGCCGCCTCCAGCGGGACGGGACGTTCGGGTTCGGGCACCGAGGGCGGCTCCTCCAGCACGCCGGACAGCTTCTCCAGCGCCGCCCCCGCCGACTGCAGCGTGTTGTAGAACTGCGAGATCTCCTGCATCGGCTCGTAGAACTGCCGCAGATAGAGCAGGAAGGCCGCCACCACGCCGGCCGTGACCTCGCCGTGGAAGGCCAGCCACCCGCCGTACACGAGGACGAGCGCGATCGTGACGTTGCCGATCAGTTTGATGCCCGGCATGAAGATCGCGACCAGCTGCATGCTGCGCTGGTTGGCGGCCCGGTAGTCCTCGTTGAGCTCGTCGAAGATCTCCTGGTTGCGCGGTTCGCGGCGGAACGTCTGGGCCGCCTTGATCCCGGTCATGGACTCCACGAAGTGCACGATGACCAGCGCCACCGTCTCCCTCGTCCGCCGGTACGCGACCCCCGACGCCCGCCGGAACCACCGGGTGGCCAGCAGCAGCAACGGCAGCGGCGCCAGCGCCACCAGCCCCAGCTGGACGTCCAGCACCACCAGCACGACCGCCGTCCCGGCCAGCGTGAGCACCGCCGTGACCAGGCCGTCGAAGCCCGCCTGGAGCAGTTCCGCGATGGCCTCCACGTCCGAGGTGAGCCGCGAGATGACCCGCCCGGAGGTGTACTTCTCGTGGAAGGCCAGCGACAGCCGCTGGAAGTGGGTGAAGACCCGCCGCCGCAGCTCCAGCAGGATGTCCTGCCCGATCCGGCCGGAGGTGCGCAGGAACGCCTGCCGGGTCATCGCCTGTGCGATCGCCGCCCCGAAGATCGCGGCCACGATCACGACCAGCGTGGCCGGGCCCTCGCCGCGCGCCATCGGCGGGATCCCGTCGTCGATGCCCACCTTCACCAGGTACGGAATGGCCAGCCCCGCGGCGTTGGACAGCACGATGACCGCGATCATCCCGGCGATGGCCCGCCGGTGCGGGCGCATCAGGTCGCCCAGCAGCCGCCGGGAACGGGCGCGCAGCAGCAGCGAGACGCGCTCGGGCACGTCGTCCTGGTTCTCGGCGGCGACCCCGCGCCACTCCCGGACTGTCATCGCAGCACCTCCTCGGCGGCCAGCAGCGCGCGGTACTCCGGCACCTCGTTGAGCAGCGCGTGGTGGGTGCCGACGTGCGCGATCGTGCCGTCGCGCAGCATCGCGACCCGGTCGGCGAGCAGCACCGTGGAGGCCCGGTGCGCCACCACCAGGCCGGTCGCGTCGGCCAGCACCCGCCGCAGCGCCTCCTCCACCAGCGCCTCGGTCTCCACGTCCAGCGCCGACAGCGTGTCGTCCAGCACGAGGATCTTGGGGCGGCCGAGCACCGCGCGGGCCAGCGCGAGCCGCTGCCGCTGCCCGCCGGACAGCGACATGCCCTGCTCGCCGATCCGGGTGTCCAGACCCCAGGGCAGCTCGTACGCGAAGGTGGCCTGGGCGATCTCCAGCGCGGCCCGGACCTCGGCCTCGCCGGCGTCGCCGTGGCCGAGCGTGATGTTCTCGCGCACGCTCATCGAGAACAGCGTGGGCTCCTCGAACGCGGTCGCCACCACCGAGCGCAGCGCGGGCAGGGTGAGATCCCGGACGTCCTGCCCGTCGATGGTGACCCGCCCGGCCGTGACGTCGGCCAGCCGGGGCACCAGCGCGGTGAGCGTGGTCTTGCCCGAGCCGGTGGCCCCGACGATGGCCACGGTCTCCCCGGGGCGTACGTCCAGGCTGACGTCCCGCAGCACCGGCTCGGCGGCACCGGGGAAGCGGAACCCGACGCTTTCGAAGCGCAGATGCCCGCGCGGCCGGGCGATCACGGCGGCGCCGCCGACGATCGACGGCGGGGTGTCCAGGACCTCCATCACCCGGTCGGCCGCGGTCATCGCCTCCTGCCCCATGGCCAGGATGTAGCCGAGCGAGGCCACCGGCCAGACGAGCTGCAGGACGAACGTGGTGAACGCCACCAGCGTGCCCACGGTCAGCCCGCCGCCGCCGACCGCGATCGCCCCGAGCAGGAGGACCAGGCCCAGGGTGACGTTGGGGATGACCTCCAGGAAGGTGAAGAACCGGGAGGCCAGCCGTACCTTGGTCATCGAGGTGCGGTGCACCTTCCTGGCCTGCTCGTCGTAGTTCTCGAAGACGTGGCGGCCCCGGCCGAAGGCCTTGATCGTACGGATGCCGAGCGCCGACTCCTCCACCGTGGTGGCGAGGTCGCCCTGCTCGTCCTGGACCTGGCGGGAGACCACCATGTAGCGGCGCTCGAACTTGATCGAGACGTACACGATCGGCGCCGCCGACACCGCCACCAGCAGGCCGAGCGGCCAGTACATGTGGAGCAGCAGCACGGTGACCGTGATCAGCTGGAGGATGTTCATGACCAGGAACAGCGCGCCGAAGCCGAAGAACCTGCGGATCGTGGATAAGTCGGTGGTGGCCCGGGAGAGCAGCTGGCCGGACTGCCACTCGTCGTGGAAGCTCATCGGCAGCCGCTGCAGGTGCGCGTAGAGATCGTTGCGGATCGCGGTCTCCACGCCGAAGACCACGGAGCCCTGGCACCAGCGCCGCAGGAAGGTCAGGAACGCCTCGGTGACGCCGAGCGCCAGCGCCAGCAGCCCCATGCCGATCAGGGCCCCGGAGTCGCGGTGGACGATCGCGTCGTCGATGATCTCGGCGCTGACCAGCGGGACGACGATCCCCGCCGCGGTCCCGGCGACCGCGGCCACCCAGACGACGATGGTGATGCCGACGTACGGCCGAAGGTAGGACTTCAACCGCCAGAGCGAGTGAGAAACGGATGGAGGACCGGATCGTTCGCCATCTGCAGACATCGTCAGACAGGCCACTCCTCACGGTTAGGGGAACCCATCGGGGCATGGTCAGGGGGACACAGGACCCCTACCAGCCTAAGCACCCCTTCAACCGTTTTTCCGAGGCGATCCCGCGGCCGCCGCCGAAACCCTCTTTCGACGCGATCCGGAACGTCAGGCCTGGATGTCGTCGCTACTGACCGGTGTGGGCAGCGTGCCGGCGTTGTGCTCGGTCAGGCGCCAGCCGCGCGGGGCCTCCTCGAGGATGGACCAGGAGCAGTTGCCCAGACCGCCCAGAGCAGGCCAGAGAGGCTCAGGAAGGTCCAGGAGGGCCGCGATGCCGAGGCGGATGGCCGCGCCGTGCGAGGCGACCACCAGGAGACCGTCCTCGTCCAGGGCGGCGGCCCAGCGGCGCACGGCCGCGTTGACCCGGTACGCCACGTCCGTCACCGACTCCCCGTTGGGAGCCTGCCAGTTCCGGAACTCCTCCGGCCAGCCCGCCCTGATCTCCTCCCGGGTCAGGCCCTCCCAGTCGCCGCCGCCGCGCTCCCTGAGCTCCTTGTCGACGGTGACGTCGAGGCCGGTGAGGCGGCCCAGCGCCAGCGCGGTGTGGTGGGCGCGCTGCAGGTCCGACGAGATGATCATGGTGGGTTTGAGCGCGGCCAGCAGCGAGGCCGCCCGTGCGGCCTGGGCGACGCCGACTTCGTCGAGGGGGATGTCGGTGTGGCCCTGAAAGCGGTGCTCGACGTTCCAGCGCGTCCGCCCGTGCCGCAGGCAGACGATCCTTCTGGTCACTCAGCCGCCCCGCGGGCGCGCTGAGCCGCCACCTTGGTCACGCTCTCCGGCAGGGCGATGGCGGGGCAGTCCTTCCAGAGGCTCTCCAGCGCGTAGAAGGTGCGCTCCTCCTCGTGCTGCACGTGCACGACGATGTCGATGTAGTCGAGGAGGACCCAGCGGCCCTCCCGCTCGCCCTCGCGGCGGACCGGCTTGGCCGCGGCGTCCACCCGCAGGCGCTCCTCGATCTCGTCCACGATGGCGCGGACCTGACGGTCGTTGGCGGCCGAGCAGACGACGAACGCGTCGGTGATGACGAGGCGGTCGCTGACGTCGTAGGCGACGATGTCGTCGGCCAGTTTGTCGGCCGCGGCCTCGGCGGCGACCCGGACCAGCTGGATGGATCTCTCGGATGCGGTCACGATGCGGTTCTGTCCTCCATTGACAGGTGGGGCAGGAGTCCCCTCCCCAGGGTGCCCACCGTACGGCGGCGGTTCAAGCCTATTCTCCGCTGTCCGCAATCTCGCCCCGGGCCGAGTACAGCCCGCGCTTGCCGATGTACTGCACGATGCCGTCCGGCACCAGGTACCAGATCGGCTGGCCGGCCCGTACGCGCTCGCGGCACTCGGAGGAGGAGATGGCCAGCGCGGGGATCTCGGTCAGGCTGATCATGCCGTCGGGCAGGCCGGGGTCGTGCAGCGTGTGCCCCGGCCGGGTGCAGCCGACGAAGTGGGCGATCCGGAAGAGTTCGTCGGCGTCCCGCCAGCTCAGGATCTGGGCCAGCGCGTCCGCGCCGGTGATGAAGTACAGCTCCACGTCGGGTCCGTAGACGTCGCGGATGTCGCGCAGGGTGTCGATGGTGAAGGTGGGGCCCGGCCGGTCGATGTCCACCCGGCTGACCGAGAAGCGCGGGTTGGAGGCGGTCGCGATGACGGTCATGAGGTAGCGGTCCTCGGCCGCCGAGACCGTCTTGTCGGCCTTCTGCCAGGGCTGGCCGGTCGGGACGAACACCACCTCGTCCAGCTCGAAGTGGTGCGCGACCTCGCTGGCCGCGACCAGGTGCCCGTGATGGATGGGGTCGAAGGTGCCGCCCATGATGCCCAGCCGCCTGGTGACGGCCCCGTTCCTCATAGGACGGACCCTAACGCGAGGGCCCCGCCGGACCTGAAAGCGGGTTCATGCGCATCAGCGGAAACACCGACGTAGCATGCCCAGCATGACCACTCCCGATCGCAACCGCGTCCAGCTGCCTGGAATCAGCTCCCGCGCGTACGAACATCCCGCGGACCGGTCCGCCCTGGTGGCGATGCGCTCGCTGACCGGGTTCGACTCGGTGCTGAAGCGCATGTCCGGGCTGTTCAGCGAGCGCCGTCTGCGCCTGATGTTCCTCGCTTCGGCGGTTCGCACCTCCGACACCCAGTTCCGCGCGCTCTACGACATGGGCCGCGACAGCGCCTACATCCTGGACCTGCACCGCATCCCCGAGGTCTACGTCCAGCAGAGCCCGCGGGCGTATGCGATGGCGATCGGCTTCGACGAGCCGTTCATCGTCGTCTCCACGGGCATCCTCGACCTGATGGACGAGGAGGAGCTGCGCTTCGTCATCGGCCACGAGACCTCGCACATCCTGTCCGGCCACGCCGTGTACGGCACGATGCTGCAGATCCTCACCCGCCTGGCCACGCGGGTGGCGTGGATCCCCCTCGGCTACATCGGCCTGCGGGTGATCGTCGCGGCGCTGGAGGAGTGGGCGCGCAAGGCCGAGATGTCCGCCGACCGCGGCGGGCTGCTGGCCGGCCAGGACCCGGACGCCGCGCTTCGGGCGCTGATGAAGCTGGCGGGCGGGTCGCGGCTGCACGAGATGAACATCGAGGCCTTCCTCGACCAGGCCCGGGAGTACGACACGGCCGGCGACGTGCGGGACGGTCTGCTCAAGGTCCTCAACCTGCTCGGGACCACGCATCCGTTCGCGGTGACGCGGGTGGCGGAGCTGGACCGCTGGCGCCGTTCCGGGGAGTACGAGGCGATTCTCGCCGGCGACTACCCGCGGCGTGAGGACGACGCCAACGCCAAGATCTCCGAGGAGGTCAAGGCCGCCGCCAACTCCTACCGGGAATCGTGGGCGCAGTCCCAGGATCCGTTCATCGGCGTGCTGCGTGACGTGGCCGAAGGCGCGGTGAACGCGGGCGAGCGCATCTTCAACCGGTTCGCCCGCCGCGAGAACTAACCGTGCGCGCCTGAGGGAGCCCCAAACGACCCCGGGGCTCCCTTTCAGACGAAAAGCCCGATCGCTCGTACGGCCGCCGCGCACAGCGCGACGAATCCGCCCAGGACCGCGAGGGCGCGGAGGCCTTCCCTGCGGAGATCGGGGAGTTCCGCGCCGATGCGTTCCACTTCGCGGCCGATGATCGCGCCGCAGACCACTCCGAACACCACGCCGGCGACCGTGACGGGAACCGGCTGATCCCACCAGTCGGGGGGAAGCTGGCCGCCGCCGGTCAGCCAGAGGGCGGCGAACGCGGCCACCGCGGCGGGAATGCCCGGCCAGGCGAGTGCGGCGATCAGCGAGCCGGTCAGGGTCAGGGGGAAGGACAGCACCCGCAGGATGCTGCGGACCTTCGCGGAACGCCGCCGCCGGACCAGCCAGTGGCCGCTCCACAGTGCCCTGGCCAGCACCACGAAGACGCCGGTGACCGCGAAGGTGGCCAGCGGGTACACGACCGAGACCACCACGCAGGGCACGGCGAACGTGGCCAGCAGGGCGAGCGCCGCGTTGCCGGTCGGAATCCCCGGCCCCTGCTCCGCGACCGCCTCCGAGGCCAGGGCCGACTCGGTCTCAGTCGCCGCCTTCCCCCGCCCGCGCGCCGTCCCCGCGGCTGTCCGGCTCGTCGTCCTCCGCTCAGCCCCGGACGAATCCGTCCGCGACCGCTTGCGCTCATCCCCGGATGAATCCACTCGCGGGCGCTTGCGCTCGTCCTCAGCGCTTTCGCCACGCGATCGTTTGCGCTCATCTCCGGAAGAATCCGCACGCGAACGCTCTCCGGTGGAATCCGTGCGCAAACGCTTGCGCTCATCCCCGGAGGCGTCCGCCCGCGAGCGCTTGCGCTCGTCCTCGGGGCTTTCCACGCGTGAGCGCTTCCGCTCGTCTCCGGACGCGTCCGCGCGCGAACGTTCACCGGCGGAATCCGTACGCAAACGTCTGCGTTCGTCTGCGGTCGTTTCCGGGCGGGAGCGTTTCCCGTCCGCCGGGGTCTCGGACTGATCCGCCGTTGCCGAGGGCTCTTTTGGCGATTGTTTGGGAGGCTTGCGGCGGCCGAACCAGGTTCGGCGTTCCTCTTCCTCGGCCGGGGTCTCCGGTTCGGGTTCCGGCTCAGCCGGAGCGATCGCCCTGGCCAGGCGGTGGAGCCGGTCCGCGAGGAGGGCGGCGGTGGGGCGTTTGGCGGGTTCGCGGTTGAGGGCCGCCCTGATCAGGGGCAGCAGGGCAGCGGGTACGCCCTTGAGGTCGGCCTGGCCGTGCAGGATCGCGTACATCTGCGACTCGACCGTGCCCCGGCCGAACGTGGGGCGGCCGGTCGCGGCGAAGGCCACCGTGGCCGCCCAGGCATGCACGTCGGCGGGCTCCCCCACGACCTCGTCGGCGAACAGTTCCGGAGCCGCGTAGCCGGGTGTGCCGAGGAAGGTGCCGGTCCTGGTGAGCCGGGTGGCGTCCAGGACCTGGGCGATCCCGAAGTCGATCAGGACCGGCCCCTCCTCGCCGAGCAGCACGTTGGCCGGTTTGAGGTCCCGGTGCACCACCCCGGCCGCGTGGATGATCGCCAGCGCCGTGGCCAGCCCCTGGGCCGTCGTGACCAGCTCGGTCTGGGCCAGCGGCCCGCGGCGCCGTACGGCGTCGAGCAGGGTCTCGCCCTTGATGTGCTCCATCACCAGGTACGGCCGGTCCCCGGACAGATCGGCGTCCAGCACCTGCGCCACGTACGGACTCTCCACCCGGCGCAGCGCCCGCACCTCGCGGTCGAGGCGTAATCGGGCCTCCGCGTCGTCCTCGATCGGGTCGCGGAGCATCTTCAGGGCGACCTGCTCGCCGCGCCGGGTGGACGCGAGGTACACCTCGCCCATTCCACCGCGGCCCAGCCGCTCCAGCAGCGCGTACGGGCCGACCCGCCCCAGACGTCCACCCATAGGGTGGCCCACGTTAGTGGACCGCCCCGACAAATCGCGGGAGGCACGCCGTGTCAGACGTCAGACGGGTTGCGGCACCGCCTCGGCGGGCTTGACCTCCCGGCGGCGCCCGAAGATCAGGTGGTCGAGGCTGATCCGCCCGGGTCCGCCGACCGCCAGCAGCAGCGCGACCGCGCCGAGCGCCAGCACCAGTTCGAAGCCGGAGTTGGCCAGCATGAGGCCGTGCCCGGCGTGCACGAACACCAGCGCCCCCACCATGATCACGAAGAGCGCGGCGCCCGCCAGCGCGGTCAGCAGCCCGAGCACGAGCATGATGCCGCCGCCCAGTTCGCCGGCGATCACGAACCAGGCCGAGACGCGCGGCGCCGGGATGTTCCACTCTGCGAACCCGCGCGCGGTCGCGTCCACGCCCCGCTGCGCCTTGGCCCAGCCGTGCGCGACGAAGACGACGCCCAGCGCCAGCCGGCCGATCACGGCGGCGAGGTCGTAGAGCGCCCGCTTCACCGGCGCTCCCCGACCGGCTCCTCGAGCAGCTTCTCCAGGCCCACGCCCGGCTCCTCGGGCAGCTTCTTCCGTCCCGTCCTGCGCCAGTTCAGATGACCGTGGCTCTCCAGCAGCAGCAACAGCCGGTCGGCCACCACCAGCACCACCACCACGAAGCCCAGCGCGATAAGTATGTCCATGACAGCAAGTGAAATTGACCTCGCGGAACGTCACCGGGAGCGACACGCGTCCTGCCCCGCTAGTGACCGCCAAGTCGTTCCCAAGACCTCCGGTCCACCATTCGATCAGGTCGATCTGGACGATCTGGACGATCTGGACGATCAGGGCGTCGTCGGTTGGAGGAGAAATGAGCGGCACCATCACCGCGGTCGTGGCGGACCGGCATCCGCTGTACGCGGAGGGAATCCGTTTCGCCCTGGAGCGCGAGAGCGGCATCACCGTGATCGGTACCGCCGCCGACTCCCTGGACGCGCTCCGGCTCTCCGTCCGCCTTCACCCCGACGTGGTCCTCATCGACCTGGGCATGCTGGACGCGCTGGAGTACCTGAGCCGCCGCTGCCCCGGCGTACGGGTGCTGGCGCTGGGCCAGTCCGACAACGATGCCGACCTGGTCGCGGCCCTGCGCGCGGGCGCCCAGGGCTACCTGCTGAAGGGCGCGAGCCCCGGCGAGATCGCCGCGGCCGTGCGGTCGGTGGCCCTGGGTCACCTGGTGTTCGGCCCCGGCCTGGGCCCCAGCGTGCTGGCCCGGATGACCGGCAGGTCCCCGTCCAGCCCCTTTCCCGGGCTGACCCAGCGCGAGCACGAGGTGCTGGAGCGGCTGGCGGACGGCCGCTCCAACGCCGAGATCGCCCGCGAGCTCCACCTGGCGCCGAAGACCGTGCGCAACCACGTCAGCAACGTGCTCAGCAAGCTGGAGGCGGACAGCAGGGTGGACGCCGCCCTGCTGGCCCGCGACGCCGGCCTGGGATCCCGCCGGCTGGTCGCCGCCGCGGTCTAGGTGCGGATGTGCCCGTCGCCGGTGTAGATCCACTTGGTGGAGGTCAGCTCCGGCAGGCCCATCGGGCCGCGGGAGTGCAGCTTCTGGGTGGAGATGCCGATCTCCGCGCCGAACCCGAACTCGCCGCCGTCGGTGAAGCGCGTGGAGGCGTTCACGGCGACCGCCGCCGAGTCGACCAGCGCCGTGAAACGCCGCGCCGCCGGCTGGGACCGGGTGATGATGGCGTCGGTGTGGGCGGAGCCGTACCGGCGGATGTGGGCGACGGCCTCGTCGAGTGAGCCGACGACGGCCGCGGCGATGTCCAGGGACAGGTACTCGGCGTAGAAGTCGTCCTCGGTGGCCGGGACCACGTCGGGGCTGTAGGCGGCGATCGCCGGGTCGCCGTGCACGGTGACGCCGGCGTTCTTGAGCGCCGCCAGGGCCTTCGGCACGAACTCGTCGGCGATGTCCGCGTGCACCAGGAACGTCTCGGCGGCGTTGCACACCGACGGGCGCTGCGCCTTGGCGTTGATCAGGATGGACAGCGCCATATCCTGGTCGGCGTCGGCGTCCACGTAGACGTGGCAGGTGCCCACCCCGGTCTCGATCACCGGGACCGTGGACTCCTCCACCACGCTGTTGATCAGCGACGCGCCGCCACGCGGGATCAGCACGTCCACCAGGCCGCGCGCCCGCATCAGCTCCTTGACCGAGTCCCTGGTCAGGCCCGGCACCAGCTGCACCGCCCCGGCGGGCACCTCGGTCTCCGCCAGCGCCTCCTGCATCACCCGCACCAGCACCGTGTTCGACGCGTACGCGCTGGACGACCCCCGCAGCAGCACCGCGTTGCCGCTCTTCAGGCAGAGCGCCGCCGCGTCCACGGTCACGTTCGGACGGCCCTCGTAGATGATCCCGATCACGCCCAGCGGCACCCGCAGCTGCCGCAACTCCAGCCCGTTCGGCAGCGTGCTCCCGCGCACCACCTCGCCCACCGGGTCGGGCAGGTCGGCGACCTCCCGGACCGCGCCCGCGATCTTCTCCACCCGGGCCGCGTCCAGCCGCAGCCGGTCGATCATCGCCTCCGACGTGCCCGCCTCCCTGGCCTTGGCCACGTCCTCGGCGTTGGCGGCCACGATCTCCGCCGTCCTGGCCACCAGGGCGTCCGCGATGGCCCGCAGGGCGCGGTCCTTCGGGCCGCGCGGGAGCGGAGCCAGCAGCTGGGCGGCGTCCTTCGCCGCCTGGGCGACCTTCAGAAACTCACTCATCGCGGATACCTCCGTCAGTGGACGTGCGGCTCGAGTATGACGATGTCGTCACGGTGGATCAGCTCGCGCTCGTACTCCGGGCCGAGCGCGCTGGCCAGTTCGCGGGTGGAGCGGCCGAGCAGGTCGGGGATCTCCCCGGCGTCGAAGTTGACCAGGCCGCGGGCGACCGGGTGGCCGCTCGGGCCGTACAGGTCTACGGGGTCGCCGGCGGCGAAGTCGCCTTCGACCTTCAGCACCCCGGCGGGGAGCAGCGACATGCGGCGCTCCACGACGGCGGCGACCGCGCCCCCGTCCAGGTGCAGACGCCCCCGGCCGGTCGCGGCGTGCGCCAGCCAGAGCAGGCGGGTGCCGGGGTGGCGCCCGCCCGGGTGGAAGTAGGTGCCGACGTCCGCGCCGGCCAGCGCGTGCGCGGCGTGCGCGGCGGCGGTCAGCACCACCGGGACGCCCGCGCCAGTGGCGATCTTGGCGGCCTGCACCTTGGTGACCATGCCGCCGGTGCCGACGCTGCCGCCGCTGCCGAGCTCGACCCCCTCCAGGTCCTCCGGACCGCGCACTTCGGCGATCCTGGCCGAGCCGGCCTTGCGCGGGTCGCCGTCGTAGAGCGCGTCCACGTCGGAGAGGAGCACCATCGCGTCGGCGTGGGTCAGGTGCGCGACCAGGGCGGCCAGCCGGTCGTTGTCGCCGAACCGGATCTCGTCGGTGGCCACCGTGTCGTTCTCGTTGACCACCGGGACGATGCCCAGTTCGAGCAGCCGGGCCAGGGTGCGCTGCGCGTTGCGGTGGTGCGAGCGGCGCATCATGTCGTCGGCGGTGAGCAGGACCTGGCCGACGCGCAGGCCGTACCGGGCGAAGGAGGAGGTGTAGCGGGCGATCAGCACGCCCTGGCCGACCGAGGCGGCGGCCTGCTGGGTGGCCAGGTCCTTGGGCCTGGCCCGCAGGCCGAGCGGCCCCAGCCCGGCGGCGATCGCCCCGGAGGAGACCAGGACGACCTGCGTGCCCGTCTGGCGGCGGGCGGCGAGCACGTCCACCAGGGCGTCCACCCGGTCGACGTCGATCATGCCCTGCGGGGTGGTCAGCGAGGAGGACCCCACCTTGACCACCATCCGCGCTGCGCTACGGACCCTGTCCCTGCCCACGAAGCTCCTTTCGCCCACGCGGCTCCTCTACCTACAGCCGGTTGTCGGTGCCCCTGGGGCCGCCGATGCGGGTCTGGGCGGCCTCCGAGGGCCGCCAGTCGAAGATATAGCCGTTCTCCATCGACCCGATGATCACCTCGACGCCCGCGTCGGCGCCCGCCTCGATGAGCGCCTCCTCGACGCCCAGCCGCTCCAGCCGGTCGGCCAGGTAGCCGACGGCCTCGTCGTTGGTGAAGTCGGTCTGCCGGATCCAGCGCTCCGGCTTCTCGCCGGTGAGCTGGAAGGTGCTCTCGTTGACCCGGCGCAGCGCGAATCCGGCCTCGCCGAGCTGCTTGGGCCGGATGACCAGCCGCGTCGGCTCCTCGACCGGCTTCTCGGCGCGGGCCCGCGCCACCATCTCCGCCATCGCGTACGCCAAGGGGTTGAGCCCCTCATGGGACGCCGCGGAGATCTCGAACACCCGCATCCCGCGCTCGGCCAGCAGCGGTTTGACCAGATCGGCCAGCTCGCGCGCGTCCGGCACGTCCACCTTGTTGAGCACGACCATGCGCGGCCGATCCTGCAACGAGCCGTACGCGGCCAGTTCGGCCTCGATGACCTCGAAGTCGGAGACCGGGTCGCGCCCGGGGTCCAGGGTGGCGCAGTCGAGCACGTGCACGATCGTGGAGCAGCGCTCCACGTGGCGCAGGAACTCGTGCCCGAGGCCCTTGCCCTCGGAGGCGCCGGGAATGAGCCCCGGCACGTCCGCCACGGTGTAGACGACGTCGCCCGCCGTGACCACGCCCAGGTTCGGGATGAGCGTCGTGAACGGATAGTTCGCGATCTTCGGCCGGGCCGCGGAGAGCGCCGCGATCAGCGAGGACTTGCCGGCGTTGGGGAAGCCGACCAGCGCGACGTCCGCGACGGTCTTCAGCTCCAGCGTGATGTCGGCGGCGTCGCCGGGCTCCCCCAGCAGCGCGAATCCGGGCGCCTTGCGCTTGGAGGTGGCCAGCGCGGCGTTGCCGAGCCCGCCGAAACCGCCCTGCGCCGCCACGTAGCGGGTGCCGGCGCCGATCAGGTCCACCAGCACCTCCCCCGTACGGGCGTCCTTCACCACGGTGCCGTTGGGGACCGGGAGGATCACGTCCTCGCCGCGGGCGCCGTCCCGGTTCGAACCCGCGCCCTGCTTGCCGTTGCCCGCCTTGCGGTGTGGCCGGTGGTGGTACTCCAGCAACGTCGAGGTGTTGGGGTCCACCTCCAGGATCACGTTGCCGCCCGGGCCGCCGTTGCCCCCGTCGGGGCCGCCCAGCGGCTTGAACTTCTCGCGGTGGATGGAAGCGCAGCCGTGGCCGCCGTCACCCGCCTTGATGTGCAAGATGACGTGGTCGACGAAATCAGCCATGGCCTGCTTCCCCTAGAAAAATGAAACGAGGCGGATCGGACTCACCGACCCGCCTCGTCCTCCGGTCTCGACGAGAAACCCGAGGGCTCGGGTCTCTCGTCGTTCTTCGCGGGATTTACTCCGCGACCGGGATGATGCTCACCGCGCGACGACCGCGCTTGCGACCGAACTGCACGTGGCCCGCGACCAGCGCGAACAGCGTGTCGTCGCCGCCACGGCCGACGTTGTCGCCGGGGTGGTGGTGGGTGCCGCGCTGCCGGATGATGATCTCACCGGCGTTCACGAGCTCACCGCCGAAACGCTTGACTCCGAGACGCTGGGCGTTGGAGTCGCGGCCGTTCCGGGTGGACGAGGCGCCCTTCTTGTGTGCCATGACTGCCTACTTCCCAGGGTTGATGCCGGTGACCTTCACCTGGGTGTACCGCTGGCGGTGGCCCTGGCGCTTCTTGTAACCGGTCTTGTTCTTGTACTTGAGAATGCGGATCTTCGGACCCTTGGTCTCGCCGAGAATCTCGGCGGTCACCTGGAACTTGCCGAGAGCGGCCGGGTCGGTGGTGACATCGCCGTCGTTGACGACGAGAATCGCCGGCAGCGCAAACGTGGAACCGATCTCACCGGCGACCGTGTCCACCTCGATGACGTCTCCCACGGAGACCTTCTGCTGCCTGCCGCCGCAACGAACGATCGCGTACACCGCGGAAACCCTTCTTGTCTGCTGGATGCTGCGCCTCGACACCCGATCGCTGGATACGTATTGCCGGCGGACCAGGGGAGCGCGCGAAGCCAGGCACGCCACCAGGCGCACCGATTGACTAGGGTACCGGATTATCGGGACCGAGGTCGAACCGGGCGGAACACCGGAGCTAGGAAGTCTGTCTCAGTCCGCCGATCTGGACCGCCGGGAGCGTCGCCGCCCCCTCGGCTGCCCCTCGTCGAAGCTGTCGGTGACGCTCTCCCGGCCGTCGTCGGCGGCCACCACGGCCGCGCCGTCGCCGAGCTTCTCCGCGACCGCCTTCTCGATGGCCATCTTGCCCTGCGTGCCCCGCGGCTCCGGCTTGGCCTCGACCGGCTCGGTGGAGACGATCAGGCCGCGGCCGTGGCAGCAGTCGCAGGGCGTGGAGAACGCCTCCAGCAGGCCCTGGCCGACCCGCTTGCGGGTCATCTGCACCAGGCCCAGCGAGGTGACCTCGGCCACCTGGTGCTTGGTCCGGTCCCGGGCCAGGCACTCCAGCAGCCGCCGCAGCACCAGGTCGCGGTTGCTCTCCAGCACCATGTCGATGAAGTCGATGACGATGATGCCGCCGACGTCGCGCAGCCGCAGCTGGCGCACGATCTCCTCGGCCGCCTCCAGGTTGTTCCTGGTGACGGTCTCCTCCAGGTTGCCGCCGTGGCCGGTGAACTTGCCGGTGTTGACGTCGACGACGGTCATCGCCTCGGTCCTGTCGATCACCAGCGAGCCGCCGGAGGGCAGCCAGACCTTGCGCTCCATCGCCTTGGCGATCTGCTCGTCCACCCGGTAGGCGGCGAACACGTCGCCCGGCTCGTCCCACCGGGACAGCCGCTCGGCCAGGTGCGGGGCGACGTGGCTGACGTAGTCCTCCACGTCCGACCAGACCTCGTCGCCGGAGACGACCAGCGACGCGAAGTCCTCGTTGAACACGTCCCGGACCACGCGCACGGTCAGGTCGGGCTCACCCGACAGCAGCTCGGGCGGGCTGGCCGACTTGGCCTTGCGCTGGATCGCCTCCCACTGCGCCGACAGCCGCGCCACGTCCCTGGACAGCTCGTCCTCGGAGGCGCCCTCGGCGGCGGTCCGCACGATCACGCCCGCGTTCTCCGGCATCACCTTGCGCAGGATCTGCTTGAGGCGGGTGCGCTCCTTGTCCGGGAGCTTGCGCGAGATGCCGGTCATGGAACCGTCCGGCACGTAGACCAGGTACCTGCCGGGCAGGCTGATCTGCGAGGTCAGGCGGGCGCCCTTGTGGCCCATGGGGTCCTTGGTGACCTGCACGAGCACCGGCTGGCCGGACTTGAGCGCGGCCTCGATCCGGCGCGGCTGGCCCTCCAGACCGGCGGTGTCGAAGTTCACCTCACCGGCGTACAGCACCGCGTTGCGGCCCTTGCCGATGTCCACGAACGCCGCCTCCATCGACGGCAGCACGTTCTGCACCTTGCCCAGGTACACGTTCCCGACGTACGACTGGCTGGACTCGCGGTCCACGTAGTGCTCGACCAGCACGCCGTCCTCCAGCACGGCGATCTGGGTACGGCCGCCGTGCCTGCGGACCACCATGACCCGCTCGACGGCCTCACGCCGGGCCAGGAACTCCGACTCGGTGATGATCGGCGGGCGGCGGCGGCCCATCTCGCGGCCCTCGCGGCGGCGCTGCTTCTTCGCCTCCAGGCGGGTGGAGCCGCGGAAGCCCTGCACCTCGTCCACGGACGTGGTGGTGGCCACGGCGGTCCGGCCGGCGCGCGGCGCGCGGATCCTGACCACCGTGTTCGGCGGGTCGTCGCTGATCGGCTCGGCGTCGTCGGTGCCGCGCCTGCGCCGCCTGCGGCGACGCCGGGAACCCGTGGTCTCGCCCTCCTCGTCGGCGGACGCGGCCTGCGCGTCCTCCTCCTCGCCGGGCTCCTCCTCGGCGCTCTCGTCCTCGCCCTGCTCGTCGGTGTCGCGGGCCCTGCCCCGGCCCCGGCCGCCCCTGCGGCGACGCCGGCGGCGGGAACCGTCCTCGCCGGCCTCCTCGTCGCTCTCCTCGGCCTCCTCCGCCTCGGCGGTCGCCGGCTCCGGCTCCTCCACCGGCTCTTCCGGCTTCACCGGCGCCTGCTTCACCGGCACCTGTACGGCCGCGAACGGGTCAGGCGCCTGGAACAGCGGCTGGAACACGGCGGCGGGCGCCTGGAAGGTCACCGACGGCACGTCCGGCTGGCGAATGGCCGACAGCCCGAACGGGTCGGCCACCACCCGCGCCTGCGGGGACGGCTCCTCGTCCAGGTCCTCCCCGGCGGGCTCGTCGTCCAGCGGCTCCTCGGCGGGCAGGGCGAACATCATCGCGGCGGCCACCTCGGCCTCCGCGGCGCTCATCGCGCTGGATCGTTCCGTACGGTGCTCCGCGACGTCGTCCTTCTTGCGGGTGCGCCGGCGCTTGACCGGGGCCTCCTCGATCGCGGGCTCGGGGGTCGCGGTGGTCTCAGCGACCTCAGCGGCCTCAGCCGTCTCGCCGACCTCGGTGGTCTCCGCGACCGGTTCGGCCTTCTTGCGGGTGCGGGTACGCCGAGCCGGCTTCACCGGCTCCTCGGCCGCGCCGGGAGCGGCCTCCAGGGCGGCGCCGACGGCATTCTCAGCGGCCTTCTCGGCGCTCGTGGTGTCGTCCGGCGTGACGTCCGCGGCCTTCGTCCTGCGCCGGGTGGCCCGCTTGGGCTTCTCGGCGACCTCGGCCGCTTCGGGGGCAGCGGTTTCCGTGACCGCCGTCTCGGGGGTCACCTCGACGGCGACCGGCTCCGCCGTCCGCCTGGTGCGCGTCCTCTTCGGTTTTTCCGCGACCGCCGTGCCCGCGAGTGCCTGGGCGGCGGCGGCCTGGATCGCCGGAGCCGACGGGATGTCGTCAGGCTCGGGCGGCGGGCCCGCCGGGCGGCTGGCCCGGCGGCGCACCGGGGCCTCGGTTCGCTCGGTAGTCGTGTTGTTCTGTTCTGTTGTCGTATCGCCGACAGTTGGCTCGTTGTCGAGCATGCGGGCGCTCTCCCGTCAGCTCCCGGGCACGTTTCCGCGCCGCGCGGGAGCATTCGTCTCTCGCGGTCCGCCTGGCCTCCTCACGGGGCCGCGGCGGCAAGTCCTATAGGTCTCCACCAACCCGGTCGAGTTCGAGCGGATCGGCGGGCTCACCGGTCATCGCGTCGAGCGGCCCCTGCGCCAGCCTGGTCACCGCGGGGGGTGACGGCGGCGCGAAGCCTGCCACGAGACGCAAACCCATGAGCACGTCATCGGGCCGAACGGCAGGAGTTTCGTGCCGAACAACCATGCGAAGTATGACACACGAAGGAAACGGCTCCTGACCTGCCGTTCCATCCGCGGCAGCCGCCACGGTGAGGGTTTGGACCGCCTGGCGCGCGTCGAACGCACGCATCCCCTTCTTGGTCAGGCGCTCCACTTCCACACTCGGCGCGGCCAGAAACGCCGCCACCGCCGATGCGGCCTCGCCCGGGTCCACCCCGGTCAGCCGCACCTCCCACATCGACCCCTCCAGCCGGTCTGCCAGGCTCCCCGCGTGTGCTTCGACCACGTCGAGCACGTCCAAGCCCGGCGGAAGCGAGGAGTCCAGGTCGGCGCGCAGCCGCTGCGGATCGCACGCGCGGCTCACCCCGATCTCCAGGTACTCGGCCTCGCTCGCCACCCCGGTCGGGGCGGCTCCGGCGTAAGAGATCTTCGGATGTGGACTGAACCCCGCGCTGTACGCCACCGGGATACCGGCTCGCCGCACCGCTCGTTCGAGCGCGCGGGAGATGTCGCGGTGGCTGGTGAAGCGCAACCGTCCGCGCTTGGCGTAACGCACACGAAGGCGCTGCACCACGGGCGCGGGCGGGGGCCCATCGGGAACGGGTTTCAGTGTTCCGTCGTCCTTCCGGTCTCGTCTTGTCCTGTTATCGGTGTTCTTTCAATGTTCTTCTGGTCAGAAATTCTTCTCCCAGCATATGCCGCTCCCACCTGTCGTTCACACGACGGTAAGCGGCAGCAGCTTCCGCCCGGTGGGACCGATCTGAATCTCGGTCCCCATGGTGGGGCAGACGCCGCAGTCGTAACACGGCGTCCAGCGGCAGTCCTCGACCTCGACGTCGTTGACGGCGTCCTGCCAGTCCTGCCAGAGCCACTCCCGGTCCAGGCCGGCGTCCAGGTGGTCCCACGGCAGGACCTCGTGCTCCTCGCGCTCGCGGGTGGTGAACCAGTCCACGTCCACCCCGACCTGGGCGGCGCACTTCATCCAGCGTTCATAGGAGAAGTGCTCGCTCCAGCCGTCGAAGCGGCCGCCGTCCGCCCACACGGCCTCGATCACCGCGCCGACCCGGCGGTCGCCCCTGGACAGCAGGCCCTCCACGATGGACGGCTTGCCGTCGTGGTAGCGGAATCCGATGGCCTTGCCGTACTGCTTGTCGTTGCGCAGGCTGTTGCGGAGTTCGCGGAGGCGGCGGTCCACCGTCTCGTGGTCGCACTGGGCGGCCCACTGGAACGGGGTGTGCGGCTTGGGCACGAATCCGCCGATGGAGACCGTGCAGCGGATGTCCCGGGAGCCCGTGGCCTCGCGACCGGCCTTGATGACCTTCTTGGCCAGGTCGGCGATGCCGAGGACGTCGATGTCCTCCTCGGTGGGCAGGCCGCACATGAAATACAGCTTCACCTGCCGCCACCCCTGCGTGTACGCGGTGGTGACGGTGCGGATCAGATCCTCCTCGGTGACCATCTTGTTGATCACCTTGCGCATGCGCTCGGACCCGCCCTCGGGCGCGAAGGTCAGGCCGGACCGCCGTCCGTTGCGGGAGAACTCGTTGGCCAGGTCGATGTTGAACGCGTCGACCCGGGTGGACGGCAGCGACAAGGAGGTGTTGGTGCCCTCGTACCGGTCGGCGAGGCCCTTGGCCACCTCGGCGATCTCGGAGTGGTCGGCGCTGGACAGCGAGAGCAGGCCGACCTCGTTGAAGCCGGACTCCTTGATCCCGTTGGCCACCATGTCGCCGATCACCGTGATCGACCGCTCCCGGACCGGACGGGTGATCATGCCCGCCTGGCAGAACCGGCAGCCCCGGGTGCAGCCGCGGAAGATCTCCACGCTGAACCGCTCGTGCACGGTCTCGGCCAGCGGCACCAGCGGCTTCTTCGGGTACGGCCACTCGTCCAGATCCATCACGGTGTGCTTGAACACCCGCGAGGGAACCCCGGCGCGGTTGGGCACGACCCGCTTGATCCGGCCGTCCGCCAGGTACTCGACGTCGTAGAACTTGGGCACGTACACCCCGCCGGTCTCGGCCAGGCGCAGCAGCACGCCGTCCCGGCCGCCCGGCTCGCCCTCGGCCTTCCACTCCCGGACCACCTCGGAGATGGCGATCGCGATCTGCTCGCCGTCGCCGAGCACGGCGGCGTCGAGGAAGTCGGCGATCGGCTCCGGGTTGAACGCGGCGTGCCCACCGGCCAGCACGATCGGATCGTCGTCGGTCCGATCGACCGCGTGCAGCGGGATCCCCGCCAGGTCGAGCGCGGTCAGCAGGTTGGTGTAGCCGAGTTCGGTGGAGAACGACACCCCGAACACGTCGAAGGCGCGCACCGGGCGGTGCGCGTCCACGGTGAACTGGGGCACGCCCTCGGCGCGCATCAGCGCCTCCAGGTCGGGCCACACCGCGTAGGTGCGCTCCGCCATGGTGTCCGGGAGCTCGTTGAGGATCTCGTACAGAATCTGCACGCCCTGGTTGGGGAGGCCGACCTCGTAGGCGTCCGGATACATCAGCGCCCAGCGGACCGTGGCCTCGTCCCAGTCCTTGACGGTCGAGTTCAGCTCACCCCCCACATACTGGATCGGCTTCTGCACCTTGGGCAGCAGCGGTTCCAGGCGGGGAAACAGGGACTCGACAGACATGCCTTCAAGGGTATCCGCATCAGAAGGCGTGCCAGGTACGGTTGTCACCCGCCCGCAGCGAAGCCAGCCGGAACCGCAGCTCCGCCCGCGACCCCGGATCCCGGTGCGCGTTCCGCAGCACGGCCGTCAGCGTCTGGAGTTCCCGGGTGTCGCGGAGCACGCCGTACCCGGCCCAGTTCCTGGCGTCGTAGCCGTACGCCTCGACGAATCCGTCCCGTTCGGCCTCGGTCAGCCCGAACCTGGCCCCCACCAGGGTGGGCACCAGGTCGATCTCGCGAGGCCCGGCGCTCACCGAGTCCCAGTCGCACAGCAGCAGCCCCTCAGGTGTACGGAGCAGGTTGCCCCGGTGCGCGTCACCGTGCACCAGTCCGTACGGCAGAGCGAACTCCAGCCGCTCGTAGTAGTCGTCGGAGAGCGCCGAGCACCGTTCGGTCAGCCACTCGCGTTCCTCCTCGTCGATCGCCTGGCTGGCCGCGATGGCCCGCCGGATCGTGCCGAAGGGGTCGAAGGTCGGCAGGTCGAACGGCACCGGCGGCAGCGAGTGCAGCCGCCGGAGCATCAGGCCGAGCGGCGCCGGGTCCGGGGGCGGGCCGGCGTGCTCCTCGTAGTGCCAGAACGTGGCCAGCGCGCCGTCGACGGCCAGCGGCTGCTTGACGTCGAGCGGCATGGTGGCGGGGAAACCCTGCTCGACCAGCCAGCGGGTGACCTTGAGCGAGGTGACCAGGCGGTCGTACTTGCCGAGGGTGTTGGCGTCGGACAGCCGTACCACGACGGCCTCGGCCGGGAGCAGGTAGACGACGTTGGCGAAGCTGCGCAGCAGGCGCGCGCCCGCCGGGTTCAGACCCGCCGCACGGCAGGCTTGCGCGAGCGCCGCGGGCACGCCGGCGACGGTGGGAGCGGTCATGTGTTCAGCTGCCTCGCCGGAGGATCGAAGGTCAGGTCGCGGGTCTGCGCCAGGCCGACCGAGCAGAAGCCCTCGATCTGGCGGGCCATGCGGTCCGACACCAGCGACCGGCTGGCCGACAGCGTCGCGCCCAGGCTGTCGATCCGCCGCTCCGGCGGCAGCTCCAGCAGCGGGGCCACGGCCTGCTCCGCGCCGTCCTGGTCGTCCTCCAGCACGTACGCGATGGCGAGATGGGCCCTGGCCATCGCCTCGCACCCGTAGGAGCGGTTCTCCCGCTCGTCGGCCGAGTAGAGCCGGATGGCCTCCCTGGCCTCGTCGATCGCCTTCGGCGCCTGGCCCAGGTGCAGGTGGGTGACGGCCGCGTAGTAGTGCTCCTTGGCGGGACGGAACGCGAACTCCCCCGCGATCTCGTCGTGCAGCTCGTCGTGGCCGCCCGACGCGCGGGCCTCGGCGGCCTTGAGCAGTTCCTCCCTGGCCTCCGCGGAGCGGCCCAGCATCGCGCTGGCCCGCGCCCTGAGCATGTGCAGCCGGGCCCCGCCGCTGCCGGTGGACAGGTGGGTGAGCGCGTCGCCCGCGTACCTGGCCGCGTCCTCGTAGCGGCGGTCCCAGAGCGCGACCGAGGCCTGCATGCCCCGGGCCCAGCCCATCAGCGAGGGATGCCCGGAGATCCGGCCGTACGTCCAGGCGGCCCTGGCCAGCGTGTCGGCCGGCACCCGGCGGCCCATGTCCATGCTGGCGTTGGCCATCAGCCCGCACAGCGCGCCGGTGAGGAAGTACAGCTCGCCCGCCTGGGTCGGGTGGATCCGGCGTTCCAGCGCCTTCCTGGTCTGCTCCTGCAACGCGCGCATCTCCACGAACAGCGGCAGCGGCGACTCCCACACGTACCGGCGGCCCACCCAGACCACCTGGGTGCGCAGCCGTTCCAGCGCGCCGGAGCCGAGCTCGCTGGTCTCGGCCTCCTCGGCGTGCTCGCTGGCCTCGGCGGCGGCGTCCGCGATCGGGTCGCCCGCCCCCGGCTGCGCCCGGCGAGCCTCCTCGGGCGTGTAGTCGCGGGCGAAGCCCAGCTGGACCGGGCCGGTCTCGAACAGGCGGCAGAGCAGGTCGGTGTACTCGCGGTCCGGCCGCGCGCCCGCCTCCCACTCCCGCCAGGAGCGTTCGGTCAGGCCTCGGCGCTTGATCTGGAACCGGTCGCACATGCGGTGGAACCGGTCGATCGCCTCCTCCACCGTCCACCCGTTGGCCAGCCGCATACATTTCAACCGGGAGGTGTGGGGGGAGCTGAGGTGGATCTCCTCGGCGATCTGATGGATGACGGCGGTCGACGGCGCCTCACCCAGGGCCGCGAGCGTGCGGTCCCGGATGGCGCCGGCGAACTGGATGGCCGAACGGTCACGGGCGGATTGGGTCATGGACTCTCCAAGAGGGGGCGCTACCACGCTAGCCCGGCACCTGTTACGAAATGGTCACCGGGTGATATGCGAGTCGCTCTCCGCGCGGAACGGGCCGACCGTGCCGCCGTTGCGAAGCTGGGCGAGGAAGAGCTGGCCGCACAGGCTGGCCGCCGTCTGGGCGAACCACACCGTGGGCGGATTCCCGGCCGCGGCCGCCGCCCATCGGCCGCCGCCGTACACGATCCGGTAGTCGGGAAATGCCTTTCGGAGCAGGTCCAAAGCGCGCCCGCGCTCCTGCGCCTCGTCGTCCGGAGTCACCGTTCCTCCGTCTATGCGGGTGAGCGTCTGCTTCATCTAGGTCATCTAGGTCATCGCACATTCAAGGTACGTTCCCAGATTGTTCGCTTGACGGAGGCTGCGCCAGTGAGAGCGGTTCGCAGGATCCTGCGGACGGCTCTCACCCCGAGAAGCTGCGCTCCTTGACGTGGATGGCCTGCAACAATCCGATCCCGATCATGTTCGCGAAGGTGGCCGTGCCACCGTACGACACGAACGGCAAGGGCAGTCCCGTGATCGGCATGATGCCGATCGTCATCCCCACGTTGATGAACATCTGGAACGCGAACCAGCAGACGATGCCGCCCGCGACGAGCGCGCTGAACCGGTCCTCGCACTGCCGGGCGATGCGCAGCCCGCGCAGCAGCACCACGCCGAGCAGCGCCACCACGGTCAGCGCGCCCAGGAAGCCGAACTCCTCCCCGGCCACGGTGAAGATGAAGTCCGTGTGCTGCTCCGGCACGAACCGGCCGGTGGTCTGGCCGCCCTGGAACAGGCCCTTGCCGTAGATCTCGCCGGAGCCGATGGCGATGAGCGCCTGCGTGCTGTTGTAGCCGACGCCGCGCGGGTCGCTGGCCGGGTTGATGAACGCCGTGAACCGCGCCACCTGGTACGGCTGGAGCAGCCCGAGCGACCACACGAACCCGCCCGCCAGCCCCGCCGCCACCATGACGACGACGATCCACCGCTTCCGCACCCCGGAGAAGATCAGCACCCCGGCGGTGATCACCGTGAGGACCATGGTGGTGCCCAGGTCGGGCTGGAGCATGACCAGCGCCATCGTGACCCCGGCCGCGGCCAGCCCGAGCAGCATGTCCAGCGTCCGCGGCCGGTCGGTGCCCTCGGCCGGCTCGGCCAGCAGCATCGCCAGCAGCAAGACCAGCGCCGGTTTGGCCAGCTCGGACGGCTGCACGGCGAAACCGCCGCCGAGCATGATCCACGAGTGGGAGCCGTTGACCGTGGAACCGACGGGCGTGATCACCAACACCAGCGCGATCAGGGCCGCCGCGTACGCCACCGGCGCGTAGGCCCGCAGCCGGCGCGGATCGGCCATCGCCACCGCGCTCAGCAGGGCGGCGCCGATGCCCAGGTTGAGCACGTGCTTCTTGACCAGGCCGGTCGGCTCCACCGAGGCCCAGGTCCTGGTGGAGGACCAGACCAGCAGTGTGCCGATCACGCAGAGCGCGGCCACGGCGGCCAGCAGCGGGCCGTCCATGCGGCGCACCGCGGAGCCCTCGCCGACCGCGCGGCTGGCCAGCGACTTGCGGCGGGGCGCCGCCGCGGTGGTGGCGGGGTTCATCGGTTCACCGTGCCGTCAGGCTTGATCCGGGGCGGCCGGGCGGGTGGTTCCGGGAGCGCGGCGGGCGCGTGGTCCTTGCCGAACCCGTAGATGCCCTCGTAGATCTGGCGCACGGCCGGGGCGGCGGTGGAACCGCCCATGCCGCCCTGGGAGACCATGACGACGACCACGTAGCGAGGTTTCGACGTGGGGGCGAAGGAGGCGAACCAGGAGGTGTCGGCCTTGCCGTACACCTCGGCGGTGCCGGTCTTGCCGCCGATGCGGACGAGGTCCATCGGCCAGCCGCCGAACGCGCCGGCGGCGGTGCCGTCCGAGGGCACCTGGCTGAGCGCGTCCTTGATGTATTGCCGGGTCTCCTCGCTGATCGGCAGGCGGCCGACCACCGGCGGCTTGATCTCCTTGACCATGGTGCCGTCCGGCCGGACCAGCGCCCAGGCGATCCTGGGGCTGCGCAGCCTCCCGTCGCCGACCAGCGCCGCGTACGCGTTGGCCAGTTGCAGCGGCGTCACCAGCACGTCGCCCTGCCCGATGGAGAAGTTGGCCGCGTCACCCGCCCGCCACTGGAAGCCCTCCAGGCAGTTCTCGTACGCCAGCCGCTTCAGGAACGCCGCCCTGGCCGAGTCCTTGACCTCGGGGTAGCCCTTCTTGGCGCGCACGCAGTTCTGCGCGCGGGTGGCCGCCCACAGCTCCTTCTTCCAGTACCGGTCCGGGATGCGGCCCGGCGACTCCCCCGGGATGTCGATCCCGGTCTTGGCCCCGAACCCGTACGCCCGGGACATCGCGGCCATCGGGTCCTTGGGCTTGGGCTTGGGTTTCATGCCGCCGTCGCGCAGCCACATCTCGTACGCGGCCCGGTAGAAGATCGTGTCGCACGACTTGACCAGCGCGGTGTGCAGGTTCATCGGGCCGAGCCCGATTCCCCGGAAGTTGTGGAACGGCCGGCTGCCGACCATGAACGCGCCCGGGCAGTCGTACGTGCCGCGCAGCGGATACCCGTCCTTGACCATCGCCGACACCGAGGTGACCTTGAACGTCGAGCCGGGCGCGAAGGTGCCCTTGATCGCCCGCGACACCAGCGGACGCCCGGACTGGTCCGACAGCAGCCGCTGGTACTCGTTCTCCGAGATGCCGCCCGTCCACACCGACGGGTCGTAGGTGGGCACGCTGGCCATCGCGATCACCCGGCCGGTGCGCACGTCCAGCACCACCCCGGCGGCGCCGTCCGCGCGCGGCGCGGACTTCATCGCCCCGGCCAGCGCCTTCTCCACGATGTCCTGCACCCGCGCGTCGATGCTGGTGATGAGCGTGTCCCCGGTGACCGGGGAGACCTGCTGCTCGACCCCGATGACCTTGCCCAGCCGGTCGACCTGGACCCGGCGCAGTCCCGGCTTGCCGCGCAGCGCCTCGTCGTAGACCGACTCCAGCCCGTCCCTGCCGACCAGGTCGACGCCCGAATAGCTGGCCTTCAGCCCTTCCCGCTTCTCCAGCTCGTGCTCCGTGACCGGCTGCAGGTAGCCGAGCACCTGCGACGCGTGCGATCGGCCCGGGTACTCCCGCACCGCCTGCACCTCGGCCGTCACCCCGGGAAACTCCTCCTGGCGCTCCAGGATCTGCAGCGCCTCCCGCGTGGTCACCGCGTCGTCCACCGGAATCGGCTGGTACGGCGAGCCGGGGAAACACGGCCGGGCCACGCCGGGCCCGCACGGGCGGATGCGCTCCCGCAGCGTCTCCGGCGTCGACTTGAGCACGGCCGCCAGCTTCGCCAGCACGGCCTTCCCGCCGTCCGGCATGCGCTCCAGCCTGGTCCTGTCGATGGACACCACCAGCCCGCTGCGGTTGCGCACCAGCGGACGCCCGGAGGAGTCCAGGATCTGCCCGCGGATGGCCGGCACCATGACGACCCTGGTCCGGGTCTCGGTCGCCACCACCCGGAACTCCGGACCGCGCGCCACCTGGATCTGCCAGAGCCGCACGCCCAGGACCACCAGCAGCGTCATCACCGTCACGTGCAGCACCACGAACCGGGCTCGCATCCGGATCACCAGCGCCTCCTTCCCACCACCACGACGTCCCTGCGCCGGGCCGGCCGGTAGAGGCGGTGCACGATCCAGACCACGATCGGCGCGGCCAGCAGGTTGCACAGCGCCGCACCCGGCCAGAGCGACACGAAGGTGTTCCAGTCCACGCCCGGATCGCCCAGCAGCGACCCGACTCCCACGGCCAGCGCCGGAGCGCCGGCCGCGCACACGGCCACCGACAGCATCGGCACCCGGTTCGCCCACCGGCCGGCCAAGTATCCGGTCACGCACATGACCAGCGCGTACTGCCCGAGCACGTGGTCGGCGGGCGGAGCCAGGTCGGCGGCGAGCCCGGTCAGGAAGCCGATGACCGCGCCGCCCAGCGGGCCGCGCAGCGTGGCGAGCGCGATCACCACCAGCAGCACCAGGTCGGGCGTCACGGGGAAGCCCAGCCGGTTGACCACCGTCACCTGCAGGACCAGGGCGAAGAAGAGCAGCACGATCGTGCCCAGGTTCCTCGCCATGTCAGACCGCCGGATCGTTCGGCTTGCTCGGCTTCGGCGACGGACGCGGCTGGGGATCGGGCCGGCCACCCGGCAGCACGGAGTCACGCGGCGGCCGGGCCGGGCCCTGCACCACGACGCCGACCACGTCCAGCGAGGTCAGATCGGCGAACGGCCGCGCGTACGCCGTGCGGGTGAGCTCGCCGGGAGTCGCCTCGACCCGCTCGATCACCCCGATCGGCACCCCCGCGACATACGGCGTGCCCCGCAGGGAGCCGAAACTGACGATGCGGTGGCCCACGGTGAGCGGGGCCGAGGAGTCCAGCAGCCGGAACCGGATGAACCGGCCGTCGCTGCCGTTCTCCCCCAGCCCGCTGACCACGCCGAGCTCGTTGCCGCCCTCCAGCCGCGCCCCCGCCGAGGAGGCCGGGTCCGACAGCAGCACGACGGTCGCGGTGTGCTCCGCCGCCTGCACCACCCGGCCGACCAGTCCCTGGGCGTTGAGCACCGTCATCTCCCGGCGGATGCCGTCCCTGGCGCCCGCGTCGATCTCCACCGCGTCCTCGAACCCGGGGGCCGACCTGCGCGCGATCACCTGCGCCGGGACGACGCGGTAGCCGCCCCGCCCGGACAGGCCCAGCATCCCGGCCAGCTGGGCCGAGCGCTGCTTGTCCAGCCGCTGCGCGGTCAGCTCGCCGCGCAGCCTGCCGTTCTCCCTGGACAGCTCGTCGATCCGCCGCTGGGCGCTGGACGCGCCCGCCAACGATTTGAAGAACGAACCGACGGGCTCGGTCACCGAGACCGTGGCCCGCTCGGCCGCGCCGAACACTCCGGCGGTGAACCCCCGGACCGGCCCCAGCACAGGGCTGTTGCCGCTGCGGTGATCCACGGTGATCAGCACCAGCGCGGTCGCCAGCAGCGTGCCCATCACGATCCGCGCCCGCCGTGTGTCCTTCATCGTTGTGCCTCAGTGCCTCGGTTCGGGGACCAGGACCTGCTGGAGCGCGTCGAAGTCCTCCACGCAGCGGCCGGAGCCGAGCGCGACCGAGTCGAGCGCGTTGTCGACCACGTAGACCGGCATGCCCGTCTCGTCGCGGAGGCGGTCGTCCAGGCCCTTCAGCAGCGCGCCGCCGCCGGTCAGCGCGAGCCCCCGGTCCATCAGGTCGCCGGACAGCTCCGGCGGGCACTTGTCCAGCGTGGACTTGACCGCGTCGACGATCGCGTTGACCGGCTCCTCGATCGCCTTCCTGATGTCGGCCGCGGAGACCACGACCGTCTTCGGCAGGCCGCTGACCAGGTCACGGCCGCGAACCTCGGCCTGGAACTCCTCCGGCAGCAGGCACGCCGAGCCGATCGCGATCTTGACCTCCTCGGCGGTGCGCTCGCCGAGCATCAGCGAGAACTCCTTCTTGGCGAAGGTGATGATCGCCTGATCCAGCTCGTCGCCGCCGACCCGGATGGACTGGCTGGTCACGATGCCGCCCATCGAGATGATCGCGACCTCGGTGGTGCCGCCGCCGATGTCCACGACCATGTTGCCCGTGGGCTCGTGCACCGGCAGGTTGGCGCCGATGGCCGCGGCCATCGGCTCCTCGACGATGTAGACGCGCCGCGCGCCGGCCTGGTATCCGGCCTCCTTGACCGCGCGCTGCTCGACGCTCGTGATCCCGCTGGGGACGGCGACGATGATGCGCGGCTTGGCGAAATGGCGGCGTTTGTGTACGCGTTGGATGAAATAGCGGAGCATGCGCTCAGTGACGTCGAAGTCGGCGATCACACCATCCTTGAGCGGGCGAACCGCCACGATGTTGCCTGGCGTGCGCCCGATCATGCGTTTGGCCTCGATGCCAACCGCGACGATCTTGCCCGAGGTGGTGTTGATCGCGACTACCGACGGCTCGTTGAGCACGATGCCACGCCCGCGCACGTAGACCAGGGTGTTGGCCGTGCCGAGATCGACCGCCATGTCACGGCCGAGGAACGCAAGCTTGCTGCCCATGGCGAAGGAGGCCCCCCTTCAGGTGGTCCGCAGGTGATAACGCATCGCATTCGAATCGTAACGTGTCGTACCCAAGACCGAGCACGCCGACCCTCAGAATCTTCACGTTTATCCCCATCTACCTGCGGAAATACGAAAAGCCCCGGGAATCCGGGGCTTTCGCGCGCGCCTGCCGGCCGAAACCGGCCGACGCGACTAGAAACGGTCGGGGAAGAAGATTTTGATCTCCCGTGCGGAGGACTCGACCGAGTCGGAGCCGTGCACCACGTTCTCGCCGATCTCCAGGGCGTGGTCGCCGCGGATCGTGCCGGGAGCCGACTTCACCGGGTCGGTGAGGCCCGCCAGGGCGCGGAACGCCTCGACGGCGCGGGGGCCCTCGACGACCAGGGCGACCAGGGGCGCGGAGGTGATGAACTCCACCAGCTCGCCGAAGAACGGGCGCTCGGAGTGCTCCGCGTAGTGCGCCTTGGCCGTGTCGGCGTCCAGGGTGCGCAGCTCCATGGCCACGATCTTGAGGCCCTTGCGCTCGATGCGGCCGATGACGTCGCCGACGAGGCCGCGACGGACCCCGTCCGGCTTGATCAGGACAAGCGTACGCTCGGACACTGGTTTCTCCTTCGATGCGATCCGCGGCCACGCTCTGGGCCGGCCGCGGAAGGAAGATTCGGGGGCGCGCACACGCGCAAGGCGCAGTTTACCGGTCACTTCCCGGCTGGTCGGCCGCGTCCTCCGGGGACGGCGTCGGAGCGGGCACCACCACCGCACCAGGCTCCTCCGGCGCCTCGGGAGCGGCGGGCATCGGGGCCGACGCCGACGCCGACCTCCGGGCCAGGAACGACGCCAGCAGCAGCACGAGGACGACGACGAAGCCGCCGATCAGCGCCCACAGGTGCAGGGCTCCCACGAACCCGTCCACCAGGGACTGGCGGGTGGCGTCACCCGAGAGGCTCACCGCCCTCAGCCGGGTCACCTGGATGCCCGTGCCGAGCAGGAACCCGGCCAGCACGGCCGGGAACAGCAGGGAGAGCCCGAACAGGGCGGCCACCTGCCCCGCCAGCCGGAGCGCGCTGACCAGCGCGACGGCGGCCCCACCGGCGAGCAGCACGAAGGGCACGACCAGCAGCGAACCGCCCAGGGTGGGGACGAGCAGCCGGATCGCGCACAATCCCACGACGACCGTCACCAGCCCCGCGGCGGTCAGCCTGGCCGCCTTCTCCTCGCTCACGCGCATCGCGCCGTACGCGCCCATCAGCGCCACGACGACGGCCGCGCCGAACGGCGCCCACATCCCGGACAGTCCCGGTCCGCCGAGGCCGCCCAGCTCCACGTACGTCAACTGCGCCGCCGTCGGCAGCACGACCAGCCCCACCCCGACGTTGGTGAACGCCAGCGCCCGCCCGCCAGGCCCGTCGAAGGTGGCCACCGAGCTCAGGCCCAGCATCGCGATCACCGCCACCGACGCCACCGCGATCACCGTGACGGGCGGCCAGTCGAACGTGGTCCCCACCGCGAGCACCGCGATCCCCGCCGACGGCACCGCCGCCATGACCAGCCTGGTCCGCTCGGTCGGCGACAGCCGCTCGTGCCGTGCGGCGCCTTCCCGGTCCCCCAGCATCCACAGCACCAGGAACACCGCCGCCAGCGCCAGCGCCACCCCCGTCAGCAGCGGGTACGGCTGGAGCGTGACCTGCCACGAGGACACCGCGTCCAGCGGCCACAGCGCCAGCGCCTGCGCCGACAGCAGGCTCACCGCGAGCGCGCCCGCCCAGATGGGCAGCAGCACCCGCCGGGACGGCCGCTCCATCGCCGCCACCAGCGTCGCCGGGACCAGCAGGCCCGCTCCGACGCCGTGCAGCACCCGCAGGGCCCCCACGGCTCCCGGCCCTCCGGCGAAACCCCCGGCGGCGTCCGCGAGGGCCAGCACGGTCAGCCCGGCGACCAGCACGGGCGCGGCCCGGAACCGGCGCACCGCCAGCGCCGCGGCCGGCACGGTGAGCAGCATGGCGGGCAGGGCCAGCCCGTGGGCGCGCATCATCGCGATCTGCGACACGTCCGGGGGCAGCAGCGCCGCCACCACGGAGATGGTGTTCGGGATCGCCAGGATCGCCAGCGGCAGCGTCACCAGGATCAGAAGCGCCACCAGGACGTCGACCACGATGGCCGCCGCGGGCGCGCGCACGACGTGCAGCGGAGGATGCAGCGGCTGAATGGGGGGTACGGCCATGCTGGCCGACTTTAGCGCTTCGTCGCGCCCTCGACACGGCGAGCGACGAATATCGCCGTTATCCATAGAGCCGCGAAGATTGCCCCGAGAAAGAACATCGTGCTGACCAGGAAGCCCGTCGCGATCGCCAGCACCTGGAGCACCGTTCCGGCGATGAAGGCCGCGGGGTACCTGAGCAGGCCCGCGACCAGCACGCAGAGCACCGCCAGGCCGATTCCGACGCCGGCGGCCAGCCGGGGCTCCACGTTCTGGATCGTGATGGCGACCGGCGTCGCCAGCGCGACCACGATCGCCTCCATGCCGAGCACGGTGGCGCCGAGACGGCGCATGCCGGGAGTGACGTCGAACATGCTCAACCGACCTTCAGGAGAACGCGGGCGTCGCCCGCGGTGACCACGGAACCCGTGATGAGCACACCCGACCCGAACTCGTCCTGGTCGGCGAGCCCGATCGCCAGGTCGATGGCGTCGTCCAGCCGGGGCGCCAGGTGGACCCGGTCCTGCCCGAAGACGCTCTCCGCGCGCTCCGCCAGCTCCTCGGCCTCCATCGACCGGGGCGAGGAGTTCCGGGAGACCACGATCTCCTCGACGACGGGTTCCAGCAGCTCCAGGATGGTGTCCACGTCCTTGTCCGCCATCACGGCGACCACGGCGATGAGCCGGTTGAACCCGAACGCCTCCGTGATGGCGTCCACGGAGGCCTCCATGCCGCCGGGGTTGTGCGCGGCGTCCACGATGACGGTCGGGCCCGTACGGACCACTTCCAGGCGGCCGGGGCTGCGCACCTGGGCGAAGGCCTGCCGTACGAGGTCGTCCGCGAGGGGTTCGTCGCCCGCCGTGAGGGCCTCCACGGCGGCCAGGGCGGTCGCGGCGTTGCCGGCCTGGTGGCCGCCGTACAGGGGGAGGAAGACGTCCTCGTAGACGCCCTTGAGCCCGCGCAGGTGCAGCAGCTGGCCGCCCACGGCCAGCTCGCGGTGGAGGACCCCGAACTCCAGCCCTTCCCGCGCCACGGTCGCCCCCACCTCGGCCGCCCGCCGCAGCAGCACCTCCGCCGCGCCGACGGTCTGCTGCGCCAGTACGGCTGTCGCCCCCGGCTTGATGATCCCCGCCTTCTCGCCCGAGATCGTCTCCACGTCGGGACCGAGGTAGTCGGTGTGGTCCAGCGAGATGGGCGTGATGACGGCCACCGTGCCGTCCGCGACGTTGGTCGCGTCCCAGGAGCCGCCCATGCCGGTCTCGACGACAGCCACGTCCACGGGCGCGTCCGCGAAGGCCGCGAACGCCATCGTGGTGAGCACCTCGAAGAAGCTCACCCGCCCGAACTTCTCGTCCACGATCCCGAAGTACGGCTCCAGCTCGTTGAACAGCTCCACGAAGCGTTCCTCGGACAGCGGGACGCCGTCGACGCAGATGCGGTCACGCATGGACGCGAACTCGGGGCTGGTGTAGCGGCCCACCCGGAGGCTCCGTTCCCGCAGCAACGCCTCGACCATCCGGGCCGTGCTCGACTTGCCGTTGGTCCCGGCGATGTGGATCACGGGGTACGCCGCCTGCGGCCGGCCGAGGAGATCGACCAGGCCGACCATACGGTCGAGGGTCGGATCGAGGTCCCATTCGACGCCGCGGAGCCGGATCGCGGCCTCGACCGCCTGAATGTCCTGCGCTGCTGTCACTGCGTCAGCTTAATACCGAGGGCAGTGGGTCCCGTCAGTGGCACAGAAGGGGCTGGGTACGCACCTCAGGGGACATTAAGGGGGCATTTGCGGAGCGAATAGACTCGCGCGGTGAGTTCTGACAGGGCGTTCTTCGCGGACTGGCGGTCCCGGCCGGGCGGTTCCCGCCGCAGCCTCGACCGGGCGCGAAGCCTGCACCGCCTGATCGGCCTCACGGGAGCGAGTGTGCCCGTGCTCACCGTGGTCGGCTCGAAGGGGAAGGGCACTGCGGCGACGTACGCGTCCGCGTTCCTCGCCGCGACGGGCGCGCGCGTGGTCACGGTGACGAGCCCTGGCCTGCGGTCGAACCGGGAGCGCATCCGGGTCGACGGAGCCGCGATCTCCGCGGCCGAACTCGAAGCGCTCGGCGAGCGGATCAGCCGTGGGCTCCAGCAGTTGCCCGGCCGGGACGAGTTGCCCGGTCATCTGGCGCCCGCGGGGCTGTTCACCGCTGCCGGTGTGCTGCACGCGAAGGCGGCCGGAGCCGATTACCTCGTGCTTGAGGCCGGGATGGGCGGCGGGTCAGACGAAGTGTCGCTCTTCCCACCGAACGTGGCGGCCATGACGGAGATCTTCGCCGAACACGTTGGCGTGCTCGGCGACACCGTCGTGGAAATCGCCCAGGAGAAAGCCCGCGTCATCTCCGGAACGACCGCGGCTGTTCTGTCGCTTCCACAACAGCCGGCCGTTCAGGAAGCCATCCAGGATTTCGTAAGCCAGCGGGCGAACCTGCGTGTGGACGTCCTCGACACACGTGACGGCACTCTGCCGTCCGAACTCCTTCCTCCCTCGTACGGCCGATGGAACGCCGAACTGGGTTGTTCCGCCGCCGCCAGACTGCTTTCTCTGCTCGGCCGAGAATTGCCGGATCCAGGGAAGCTCAGGCAGGTACTCGAATCCGTGAAATTGCCGGGACGGCTCTCGCGCCATTTTGTTCCGGGCAGCAAGACGGAGATCTACATGGATTCCGCCATCAGCGGGGCCGGAGTCGCCACCGCCCTGAGGATGGTGCGCCGGAACTGGGATCACATAGACCACGTTCTGGTCTGCCTGCCTGATCACAAGGACGTGGAAGGGGCCGTACTCGAACTCGCCGGGTATCCGGTCACGTTCGTGCGACTGTCCGATCCTCACTTCAGTTTCACCAGGTCACTGCCGGAGAACTGGGCGGTCGTCGAGGAGGACAAGGTCACGCCGGCGTTCCTGAGCGGGCTCGGCGAGCATGTGCTCAGCCTGGGAACGGTGTTCTTCTCCGGGCGCATGCTGAATGTGCTGAACGCCCCGACGGAACGCCTCTTCACCGCCTGAACATTCGCTCCGAAAACGACCCTGG
>NZ_BOOA01000069.1 GCF_016862995.1 Acrocarpospora phusangensis | reverse complement strand
CCGGGCATACGACTTATGGGGCGGCGGTTGCCCGCCGGGGTTGACTGGTACTTGACCAGTTTACGTGGTGAATAAAGAGGGTGTGGGAGCGCTCCCATTAGTTAAGTGGATTTTGGCTGGATAGTCAACTAATTGGCCCGGGGTAATCGGGCGGTTAGTGGAGTTCTCCGGTTCTGATCAGATCGCGGTACCAGATGGCGCTGTCTTTCGGGGTGCGTTTCTGGGATTCGAAATCGACGTGCACGATGCCGAAGCGCTGGGCGTAGCCCTCGGCCCACTCGTAGTTGTCCATGAGCGACCAGACGTGGTAGCCCTCGACCGGGACGCCCGCCTTCATGGCGCGGTGCATCGCGGCCAGGTGCCCGCGCAGGTACGAGACGCGGTCCTCGTCGGCGACGCGGCCGTCGGGGCCGGGCTCGTCGTCGGTGGCCAGGCCGTTCTCGGTGATGACCAAGGGGACCGCGGGATAGTCGCGGTGGACCCGGGTCAGGATGTCGTGGAAGCCGTCGGGGTAGTCCTCCAGCCAGCCGGCCTGCCGGGTCGTGTGCTTGATCACCCGGAGCTGGTCGGGGCCGACGAAGACCGGCGTGTAGTACTGCACGGCGAGCAGGTCGATCGGCTCGCTGATCACCGCCAGGTCGCCCTCCCTGATGTGGCTCCGGTCGGCCGGCAGCGTCTCCTCGGGGTAGTAGCCCTTGAAGATCGGGTCCAGGTAGAGCCGGTTCTCGATGACGTCCTGCCGCTCGGCCGCGTCCCGGCACGCCTGGGTGTCCTCGGCCGGGTAGGTGGGGTGCAGGTTGAGCGCGGGTCCGATCCGGCGGCCCGGGTGCCGCTCGTGCAGCAGGCGGGAGGCCAGGCCGTGCGCCAGCAGCAGGTGGTGGCAGGCGACCAGGGCGCGGTCCCAGTCCGCGATCCCCGGCGCGTGCACGCCCTGGCGGTAGCCGCAGTCGACCACCGTCTTGGGCTCGTTGATCGTCAGCCAGTCCCGGGTGTGCAGCGCGCCGAAGACGATCTCCGCGTACTCGGCGAACCGCAGCGCCGTGTCCCGGCTTTCCCAGCCGCCCGCGTCCTGCAGCGCCTGCGGCAGGTCCCAGTGGAACAGCGTCACCATCGGCCGGATGCCGCGGTCCACCAGGCCGTCGACCAGCCGCCGGTAGAAGTCCAGGCCCTTCTGGTTGGGCTTGCCCGAGCCGTTGGGCTGGATCCGCGGCCAGGCCACCGAGAACCGGTAGCTGCGCAGTCCGAGCTCGCGCATCAGGTCCAGGTCCTGCGCGTAGCGGTGGTAGTGGTCGGCGCCCGGGTCGCCGGTGTCGCCGTTGCGCACCTTTCCCGGCGTGGCGGCGAAGGTGTCCCAGATGGACACCCCCCGCCCGTCCTCCTTGGTCGCTCCCTCGATCTGGTACGCGGACGTGGACGCGCCCCAGACGAATTCGCTGGGGAACCGCAAGGCGTTCATGGGCCTCCTAGATGGGTATCGCCACAACTGGGCGGTATCGGCAGGAATACCGTACGCCGGGTTATTCCAGCCATCGCCGCGGCGTCTCCAGCATCTGCTTCACCGCGCCCAGGAACATCGCGGCGTCCCGCCCGTTGACCACGCGATGGTCGAAGGCGAGGCCCAGCTGCACGGTCTGCCGGACCGTGAAACCATCATCGGCGGCCACCACCTCCTGCTGGGTCGCGGCCAGCGACAGCGCGCAGACGTGGCCCGGATAGACGATCGGCACGGCCACGGTCACCGCGCCGTCGTTGTGCAGGGTGACGGCGATGTTGGCGCCCTCCAGGTCCCGCTCCCGGAAGCTGCCGCGCAGCGCGGTCATCCGGTGGTCCATGAGCTCGCGGGCCACCGCGTCCAGCGGGCGGGTGTCGGCGTCCCTGACGACCGGGATGAACAGGCCCTTCCCGACGTCGATGGTCACGCCCACGTGGGAGGCCTCGGCCAGCCGTACGTAGCCGGGTTCCACCAGGGTGGCGAACATCAGCGGGAAGTCGGCCCGCTGGTCGGCGACGGCCTTCACCAGCAGCTCGGACAGGCCGATCAGGGTACGGGCGTGCCGGGACAGGTCGCGGGTGAGCTTGGCGGTGCCGGTCACGTCGACCTTGACGGCGGTGAAGGCGGCCGGGATGGTCTCGTGCGAGCGCCGTACCACCTCGCCGGTCAGCCGCTGCGCCTTGCTCAGCGCGACCAGCCCGGCGCGGGAGCCGGGACCCGGGGCGGCGAGCGCCGCCACGTCCTCGCGGCGGATCACCTTCTTGCCCAGCGTGCGCAGCCGCTCGGCGGGCACGCCCAGCTCCTCCATGAGTGCCCGCGCGGGCGCGGTGACGACGAGATCCCCGAGGTCCCCGAGATCCGCGAGGTCCCCGGTTCCGCCGAGACCGGGCCCGGCCGTCCCCCCGGACTCCCTGGCCGAACTGGCCGAACTGGCCGAACTGGCCGCCGTGGTCGCTGTGGCAGCCGTGACGGCGGGCACCGCCTCCGCCGTCTCCGTCTCGCCGGGACGCTGGAGCCGGGCGATCAGCTGGCCCGGCTCGCAGTCGGCGCCCTCGGCCACCACCCGGCGCAGGATGCCCGCGTCCTCGGCCAGCAGCTCCTCGGCGGTCTTGGAGGTCTCCACCACCACCAGCGGGTCGCCGATCGCCACCGCGTCGCCGTCGGCGGCCAGCCACTCGACCAGGATGTAGCTGGTGTCGTTGTTGTTGAGCTTGGGCACCCTGACCTCGGTCACGCCAGCACCGCCTTCCTGATGGTGTCCGCCTGGACCAGGACCTCGCGTTCCAGGTGCGCGGCCGTGGGGATGATCGAGTCGGCCGCGCTGACCAGCCGGATCGGCCCGGACAGGGAGGCCCACAGCTCGGGATGGAGCAGCCGGGCCACCTCGGCGCCCCAGGTGCCGCCCGCGGAGCCGTCCTCGGCCACGCAGACCGTGCGCACGCCGCGCAGGATCGGCATGACAGGCGCGGGGTCGAGCGGGTAGAGGCGTTCGGGGACCAGGAGCTCGCAGGTGATCTCGTCCTCCATGAGCAGGTCGCGCATGGCCTCCAGGCAGCGGTCGGTCAGGCCTCCGGGGGCGATGATCACGCAGTCGGGGGGCACGTCGCCGTCGGCGTACACGCGGGCCCAGCCGCCGGTGAGCTCGAACCGGAACAGGTCGTCCACGACGCCCTCGCGGCAGACCCGGCGGGTGTAGAGGACCTTGTCCTCGAACAGCACGCAGGGGTTCTGGCGGGCGAACATGGTGGCCAGCAGGGCGTGCGCGTCGTGGAACGGGCTCAGCTCGTACAGGTCGAGGCCGGGGATGCCGATGAAGTGCTTCTGCAGGCTCTGGCTGTGGGTGGGGCCGTAGCCGCGCCGGCCGCCGGTGGGGCAGCGTACGACCAGGGGGATGGGCACGCGCCTGCCGTACATGGTGGTGGACTTGCTGGCGAAGTTGAGCAGCTGGTCGAAGGCGAGCGCGGCGAAGTCGCCGAACATGATCTCGACGATGGCGCGGTCGCCCGCCAGGGCGAGGCCGGCGCCGACGCCCACGATGCCGCCCTCGCTGAGCGGGGTGGAGATGACCCGGGAGCCGTGCTTGCTGGACAGGCCCTTGGTGATCTTGAAGGCGCCGCCGTAGGGGTCGGCGATGTCCTCGCCCAGCACGTGCACCGAGGGGTCGGCGTCCAGCAGCGCGTGCAGCGCCTCGTTCAGGTGCTCGGCGACCCTCATGGCCGCTCCCAGTCCGACGCCGGGCGGATCAGCACGTCGTCCACGACCCGGCCGATGAAGGCCCGCTGCTCCTCGTCCAGCCGGGCGAACTGCTCGGGGAAGGAGTCCGCGTAGGCGGGCAGCCAGTCGCCCTCGGCGGCCTCCCGCAGCTCCTCGGGGGTGCGGGTGTCGTCGCCCTTGCTGTGCGGGCCGGCCCGATGCACCCTGATCTCGGCCACCGCCGGCCGGGACTCGGACCTGACCGCCGCCACCAGCGGGGCCAGCTCGTGCCTGATCACGTTCACGTCCACCGAGTCGATCCGGTGGTGCCGCACGCCGAACGCCGCCGCGCGGCCCGCGATCGAGCCGGACATCTGCGCGCCCGTCGGCGTGGACTGCGCGATCCCGTTGTGCTCCACCACGACCAGCAGCGGCGCCCGCCACAGCTGCGCCATGTTCAGCGCCTCGTAGACCGACCCCTCACCCCAGGTCCCGTCCCCCACGTACGCGCAGGCGAGCCGTCCCGGCGTGACCCGCTTCAGCCGCAGCGCCACCCCCACCGCCACCGGCAGGCTCTCGCCCTGGACCCCGGTGGACAGGAACCGCCCGTGGTAGACGTGCTGGCTGCCGCCCACCCCGTTGCAGACCGCGCCCTGCCGGCCCATGATCTCGGCCAGCAGCGCGTGCGGCTCGTCGTGCCTGGCCAGGAAGTGGCCGTGGCCGCGGTGGTTGCTGAACACGTAGTCGTCCGGGTCGAGCAGGCCGCTGACCGCCACCGGGACGTGCTCCTGGCCCAGGCAGGTGTGCGTCGTGCCGTTGAGCTGGCCGCGCTCGAACAGGCGCAGCAGCGCCCGCTCGAAGTGCCTGATCCTGAGCATGCGCTCCAGATCCGCGTCGGCCACGGGCGTCAGCGCCCGTACCCGCTCCACAATCGCGCCGATCATGTGGTGGTCGTCCTGCCTTCCTTCTTCCGGGCCGCGAGCGCCGCCAGGGCGGCCTGCCGCCGGTTCGGCCGCAGCGCGGTGAGGTGGGTCTCCAGCGCGTCCTCGTCCAGGGAGGCGATGAAGTCGCGGGCGGACGCGCGGGAACGCCGCGACAGCTCGCGGTACAGGTCGGGGTGGGCGAGCACCGCCGACAGCGCGTCCGCCCACGGCCCCAGGTCCTGTTCCGGCACCACCGGGACAGGCCGCGCGTGCCCGGCCGACTCGTACTTCTCGATCCGCCGGACCGGCAGCAGGTACGGCACGCCGAGCTTGGCCTCGGCCAGCCCGCCCACGTCCGAGGCGAGCACCGGGATGCCGCGCGCCATCGCCTCCACGCAGGTGTAGCCGAACGTCTCGTCCCACAGCGAGGGCATCAGCAGCACCCGGGTCCTGGCCAGGATGTCGTCGATCTCGTCGGACGGCTCGATCACCGTGATGTTCGGCCGCCCGGCCAGCTCGGCCAGCTCCGGCGGGGTAGCCCCCCAGGTGGGCACCGCCAGGAACGGCACGTCCGGGCGGGCGTCGGCCAGGCCGAGCAGGATGGCCAGGCCCTTGTAGCCGCACGGGTTGATCATCGTCACGTACGTGCCGTCGGCGCGTTCCGGCGGGTCGCCGTAGATGTGCGGGTAGAGCAGCGCCGACCGCAGTTCGCCCCAGCGCTCCAGGTACGACTGCGCCGCCTTGCTGACCGCCAGCACGCTCGCCGCCCGCTTCACCATCCGGGTCCCGGCCGCGCTCGGGTAGAACGCGCCGGGGCCGAACGGCAGCTGCTGGAGCGTGTGCGCGAGATAGACCACCCGCTCCGGCGTCGCCTTCAGCGCGGCTCCCAGCATGAGCAGGCCGGGGTCGTCGGACGGCACCAGCGTCCAGTCCGGCTTGACCTCGGCGGCCACCTCGCCGACCCGGGCGGCCAGCTGCGGCGCCCGCGCGACCGCGCAGGCGTGCACGCCCTGGTAGGTGTACTCGACCCCGTCCCCGGTCACCGACTTGACCGTCGCGCCGATCCGCTGCAGGTAGGCGACGTGCTCGTCCACGGAGGTGGCCCGGAGGGCGCCCGACATGGGCGCCACCACATGGCACTCGTGGCCGCGCGCCGCGAGCTGTTCGAGCAGGACCCGGTTGGACTTGTTCGCCCCGCCGTGGCTCGGCAGGTGGAACATGTTCTGGGCCAGCAGTATCCTCATGCGTCTTCCGAGAGCAGTTCGCTGATCTCCTCGTCGGACATGCCCTCCAGGTGCTTGAGCAGCTCGGCCAGCTCCTGCTCGCCGACCGCCTCCAGCCGGCCCTGGTCGATCGCCTTGGCCGCCTCGGCGACCGTGAACCCGGAGGTGAACAGCACGTCGATGGGGAGCTCGACGCCGTACTGCTCCTCGACTCTGGCCAGGAACTGGACCATGGTCAGCGACTGGCCGCCGAGCTCGAAGAAGTCGTCGTGGACGGTCGGCGGAGCCTGCCCGAGCAGTTCGGTCCAGATCTCCGAGACGGCCGACTCAGTGGGGGTCATGCCGGGTTCCTTTCAGCGGGAGACTTTCTGGCGTTCAGCTCCGCGAGGCCGACCAGGTCGTCCGGTTCGGCGTCGGGAGTGTCCCGGTCGAAGTGCGCGAGCGCCGGGTGCCGCAGCGCGATCACGATGGTGACGGCCATGGCCAGGCCGCAGATCAGGTAGAGCAGGCCGATGCCGCGGCCCTCGCCCACCCCGATCAGCGCGCCCACGGTGGGCGCCAGCGCGCCGCCCTCCCGCATCAGCGGTTCGAAGACCAGCCCGGCCGCCCACGCCTGCACGGCCAGCCCGATCGGCTGGGTGGACATGGCCAGCATCTGGTTGATCGAGATCACCCGCGCGTGGTAGCGCTGCGGCACCTTCGCGTGGATGATCGTGATCCAGATGCCGTCGCTGATCGACATCATCAGCGCCATCCCGGCCGCGCAGACCGCGATCAGCGCCAGCGACGGGCGCAGGCCCATGGCGAAGGCGAACACCGCCACGACCCCCACCGCGGCGAGCATGCCGGACATCCGGCGGCGCTTGGGGCCGCCCCAGATCGAGATGGCGAAGCCGCCCGCCACCGCGCCGACGCCGGCGATCACCGCGATCCGGCCGGTGTCGGCCAGGTCCCCGATCGACAGCACCAGCGGCGAGATCATCACGAACGCGGTGAACAGGAAGAAGTTGACGGTGAACATGGTCGCCGCCATGGCCCGCAGGCCGCGCCGCCGCCACAGGTAGCGGAAGCCGTTGCGGATCTCCGCGCCGACGCTCTCCCGCCGGGTCCAGCCCAGCCGCTTCGGGAACGGCGTGAGCAGCGTCACGGTGACGGCCACCACGTAGCAGGCCACGTTGGCGACCAGGATGCCGTCCAGGCCGATCGCGGCCAGCACGCCCACCGCGAACAGCGGGACCATCAGGCGGCCGATGGCGTTGCCGAGCTGGAGCACCCCGCCGGCGTGGCCCAGGTAGTGCTTGGGCGCCAGCTGTGGCACCGCCGCCGCCCAGGCCAGGCGCTGCACCGTGAGCGAGATCGAGAGCAGCACGAGGATTCCGTACAGGGCGGGCATGGAGAGGTTGCCGGTGAGCAGCAGCGCCAGCATGACGCCCTGCAGGGTGAGGCAGGCGCCGTCGCCGGCCAGCATGGCCTTTCGGCGATCGGTACGGTCGATCAGCGCGCCCACGACCGGCGCCAGCACCAGGCCGGGCACCAGGGCGATGATCGCGAACAGGCTGAACTGGAGCAGCGAGCCGGTCTGCAGGTACGCCCAGATGGGCACCGCGAACTCGGTCATCGCGGTGCCGATCATCGACACCATCTGGCCGCCGGCCACCCGCAGGAACCGGCCGAGCCGGGCGTCGGCGGGCGGGGCCTCCCGGGAGACCGCCTCCTTGCGCCAGGTCGCGGCCTCGTGCGGGCCGTCCAGCGAGGTGTGCACGGTCGTGATGATCTTCGCCAGCTCGGCCGCGCGGTAGCGCAGGAAGTAGTGGCCGGCCTCGTCGACGACGACCAGCGCCGTGGTCCCGGCGGTGACGTGCCAGTCCCGGTAGCGCTCCGGGTAGTAGTCGGTGATCGGGTCCCGGCTGCCGACGATGGAGATGACCGGCGCGGACAGCAGCGGCGCGCCGGTCTCGATCAGGTCGGTGAAGTACTCCTCGCCCGCGCGGGCGTCGCCGCGCATGGTCCGCACGATGCTCTCGACCTGCTCGACGTCCAGGCCCTCCAGGTCGGCGCCGATGGCGCGCAGCCAGTTGGCCTCGCCGTTGTCGTTGAGCGTGCGCTCGCGCCGGAACCAGCGGGCCAGCACGCCGCTGAAGCCGGTGCGCGGGGCGGCGAACGGGAAGCTGCCGCCGATGTACACGGCGTCGATCGCGCGCCCGGCGCTCTCCACCCGGCGGGCGATCTCGGTGGTGAGGGCGCTGCCGACGCAGTGGCCGTACAGGACGAGGGGGCCGCGCACGGTGGCGAGGATCTCGGCGGCCACCCGCTCGGCGGCCTCGTGGAAGGGCAGCGTCTCCTCCTCGACGCCCAGTTCGTGGCCCGGCAGCGCGACCGCGTGCAGCGCCACCCCCTTGGGCACCGCGTCGGCGAGGGCCTGGTAGACGACCGCGCTTCCGCCGCCGTACGGCACGCAGACCAGCGTGGTCGTGGCCGGACCCGGGGGAGTGAGGCGCACCAGCAGCCCCCGGCCCCGCTCCCCGGCGCCGGCGGGTTCGCCGGAGGCGTCCACGAGGGCGGCCAGCGCGGCCACCGTACGGTTGGCGATGGCGTCCAGCACGCTGACCGGGCGCTCCGGCAGGACCTGGCGGAGCCGGGCGATCATCCGGATCATCAGCAGCGAGTGGCCGCCGAGCGCCGTGAAGTCGTCCTCGACGCCCACCTCGTCCCGGCCGAGCACCTCCCGCCAGACGTCCGCGATCACCCGCTCGGTCTCGGTGCGGGGCGCGACCGTGCTCGTGACCACGGCCGCGGCCGGCGCGGGCAGGGCCTTCCTGTCCACCTTGCCGTTGGCGTTGAGGGGGATCGCGTCCAGCTCGGTGAAGACCACGGGGACCATGTACTCGGGCAGCCGCAGCGCGCAGTGCTCCGCCAGGCCGTCCGGCCCGCCCGTCTCGCCGGACGCCACGTAGTAGGCGACCAGGCGGTCCTCGTGCACGGCGGCCACCGCGTCCCGGACGCCCGGATGGTCCAGCAGGGCGGCGCGGACCTCGTCCAGCTCGATCCGGTAGCCGCGGATCTTGACCTGGTCGTCGAAGCGGCCCAGGAAGGCGACGTTGCCGTCCGGGAGCCAGTGGACCCGGTCGCCGGTGCGGTAGACGCGCTCGCCCTCGAACTCGACGAAACGCTCCGCGGTGAGGTCGGGGCGGTTCATGTAGCCGCGGGAGACGCCGACGCCGCCGACGTACAGCTCGCCCGGCACTCCGGCGGGGACGAGCTTTCCGGCCGGGTCCAGGACGTACATGCGCATGTTGGGCAGGGGGTGGCCGATCGGGACGACCTCGTGGTGCTGGCGTACCGTGATCGGGTAGACGCAGGTGCCGACGGACGCCTCGGTGGGGCCGTACTCGTTGATCAGGCGGCCGGGGCCGAGGATCTCCAGCCAGCGGTCGGCCAGCGAGCCGGGCAGCGCCTCGCCCGCCACCACGATCACCTCGGCCAGCCCTCCGGCCTGCTCGTCGTCCAGCTGGTGGCCGAGCACCTCCAGGTGGCCGGGGGTGAGCTTGATGAAGCTGAAGGGCCCGGAGCGTGCCAGGATCGGGCCGAGCTCGCCCATGTCCACGTCCTGCGGCAGCACCGTGACGGTCTGCCCGGCCACCAGCGGCGCCCACAGGTTGGGCACCACCAGGTCGAACGCCACCGACCCCAGCAGCGGCGCGCCGCCGTCGCCGCGCGAGGCCAGCTCCCGGACCGCCCACCAGACGTGGTTGACCAGGCCGCGATGGGTGACCTGCACGCCCTTCGGCCGCCCGGTCGACCCCGAGGTGAAGATCAGGTAGGCCAGCCGGTCGAGGTCGTACGGCACGCCCGGCGGCGTCCCGGCCTCCGCCCCGATGGACGGATCCGCGATGTCCAGCACGCCGATCCCGGGGAACCGCTCCGCGTACGCGGCCTCCGTCACCACCAGCCGGGTGCCCGCGGTCTCCAGCATGTCGGCGATGCGCTGCGCCGGGAACGCCGGATCCATCGGCACGTAGGCCGCGCCCGCCTGCCAGACGCCCAGCAGCGTCGCGATCAGGTCGGGAGAACGATCCAGCAGCACGCCGACCGTGGACTCGGTGCCCACGCCGAGCGCGCGCAGCCGGTTGGCGATCTGGTTGGCCCGCGCGTGCAGCCGCGCGTAGCCGGTGGCCTCGCCCTCGAAGACGACGGCGGTGCCGTCCCGCCGCTCCTGGAGCAGCTCCGGCAGCGGCCGCTCCGGGTAGGGCGCGGCCGAGTCGTTCCACGGCCCTAGGATCCGCTCCCGCTCCTCGTCCGTCACCAGTTCCAGGGCCGACAGCGGGCGGGCGGGGTCGGCCGCGATCTGCCCGGCCAGCCAGTGGAAGTGCCGCGCCATGCGCTCGACCGCGTCGTCGTCGAGCACGTCCCTGCGGTAGGTGAAGTCCAGGGCGGCCCGGTCGCCGTCCAGGTGGACCAGGAGCGACAGTTCGTAGCCCAGGTCGTCGACCTCGTGCCCCCAGACCGACGCGGTCAGGCCCGGCCAGTCGCCGCCGCGCTGGTCGCGGAAGCCGCGCAGCGAGAAGCTCACCGGCAGGGCCAGGTCGATGGAGGCGCGCTCGGCCAGCAGCGCCAGCGGCACGTGGTTGGTGAGCGCGCCGCCCACCGACCGGCGCAGCCGCGCCGCCACCTCGGCGAACGTGGGGTCGCCCGACAGGTCGCCCCGGACCGGCACGGCGCTGACGAAGCAGCCGATCAGCGGTTCCAGCTCGACTCTGCGGCGGCCGCCGTTGGTGGAGGCCAGCGTCAGGTCGCGCTCGCCGGTGTAGCGGGCCAGCAGCATCGTGAAGACGGTCAGCAGCGCGGTGAACGGGGTCGTGCCGGGCCCGCCGGCCGCCTGCAGCCGGGGCAGCACGCCCTCGGCCAGGTCCGTCCAGTGGGTGCTGGTCTTGCGGCCCTCGGGGGCGGGGCGCTCCCGGCGCATCGGCAGCCGTACGCCGCTCGCGCCGTCCAGGGTGCGCCGCCAGCGCTCCACCCGGGTGGCCAGCACCTCGGGGGTGAGTTCGGCGCGGGACCAGGCCGCGTAGTCGGCGTACTGGATCGGGAGGGGAGGCAGGGCGGGGTCGCGGCCGGCCAGGGCGGCGCCGTACCGGGTGGCGAGTTCGTCGGCGAGCAGGCTCATGGACCAGCCGTCGGCGGCGATGTGGTGGCAGACCACCAGCAGCGCGTGCGACTCCTCGGCCAGGCGGATCAGGGTGGCCTTGACCACCGGGCCTTCGCGCAGGTCGAAGCGGTGGGTGACGGCGCGGGCGGTGATCTCGGCGGCTGCGGCGGCGGCTTCGGGAGCGTCGTGGATCTCCAGCGGCATCGGGAAGGGCTCGTGGACGCGCTGGCGGGGTTCGTCCCCTTCGTATGTGGTGCGCAGGCTCTCGTGCCGGGCCAGCACCCCGTCCAGGGCGGCGGTGAGGGCGGCCAGGTCGAGCGGGCCGTCCAGGCGGAGGCCGAGGGTGGCGTTGGGCGCCGTCGCGGTGCCGGGGACCTGCGCGCCCAGCCACATCTGGCGCTGCTCGTACGAGCAGGCGAGCGGCTCGCCGTCCCGGGGCACGCCCGTGATCGGAGCCTTGGCGCGCGGAGGGAGCAGCCGGTTGAGCGCGGCCTGACGGAGGGGCGACAGACCTCCGATCGGCGAACGCGGCGCTGAGGGCGACGTGGAGGTGGATGTCACTGCCACTGAGTGGCCTCTCCTCTTCGAGCTTTGAACATGGGGCGAGCACTCCGAACACACGCATGCCGAAAGCGGCCGACGTACCAATTCGGTCCGCCGCCTTATTTCGGTGCCGTAGTCAATAAATGCATGGGAGCGCTCCCACAGCGCCTCCCAAAGAGATTAAATGAACCGATCCCATGGCGCAAGACCACAGGCGGCCGACGTGTCACACGGTCGCTCACATGGTGATTTCGTGTCACATCCGCAAGAAATAGCCAAGCGTGGGAGCGCGTCCACCTCCAGTGGGCTTCGTGCAGGTCACATGCCTTGGGCCAGGATAGTATGATACTTAAAAAAAGTCACGGCCTCGACGATGAGGAAGTGCGTGAAGCGACGCGCCAGGACGTTCCCGATATCGGGGTCACCGGTTGACAAGGATACGTCCGTACTGCTTCTTTGTACTCATTCCGGGGTCGGGGAAGTGCGCAAGAGAGCGCTCTCTGAATGGGAGTATCACTCACCGCAGGCCACCGATGCAAGGGAAATGAAAGTTTCATGGCCAAGACGCCGTCAGGTGGTTTTCTCGACCCGGAGTGGTGCGTGTGACGCGGATACTGATGGTGACCCACGGCACCGACGGGGACGTGCTGCCCTTCGTCCGGCTGGGCGAGCGGCTCAGGTCGGATGGGCACGAGGTCACGCTGATCAGCCACGAGCCGTACCGTGATCGTTGCGACCTGGACTTCATCCCCATCGACACGGCGGAGGAGTTCGCCCGCCACCAGGCCGACACCGCCCATCTCATGGACACCCGGGGCGAGTCAAGCTGGCTCGGCTTCTACCTCCGCAACGGCCTGTTCGAGCAGCTGCTCCTGGAGACCCGCGCGCTGACCGCCGCGCACCGGCCCGGCGACACCGTCCTGGTCGGCCGCCACACCTCGGCCGTCTCGGTCAGATTCGCGGCCGAACTGCTCGGCGCGCCCGCGGCCTGGGTTTCGGTCTCGCCCATCCAGGTCATGTCCGCCCGCCTCGCCGCCCACATGTACGGCACCGAGCTCGCCGACCGGTTCACCGAGACGCGCGCCCGGCTCGGCCTGCCCCCGATCACCGACTGGCAGCGGTGGTTCGCCGGCGCCGACCTCGACATCGGCCTCTGGCCGGACTGGTTCGACCAGGCCGGGGCGCGCGCCCCCGCCCGCTTCCGGCTCACCGGCTTCGCCGTGCCCGACGAGGCCGACGAGGACCTGCCGGACGGCGCGGACGAGGCGCTGGTGGAACGGCCCGTGCTGATCAGCGGCGGGACCGGGCGCATGCTCAACCCGCGGTTCTACCGGGCCGCCCTCGACGGCTGCGCCGGTCGCCCGGCCTTGCTGGTGGTGCCGCACGAGGACCTGGTGCCCCGGCCGCTGCCGCCCGGGACCACCTGGTTCCCCCGCCTGCCGTTCCGGCGGGTGATGCCGCGCGTCTCCGCGGTCGTGCACCACGGCGGCATCGGCACCCTCACCCGCGCGCTGGCCGCCGGCACCCCGCAGGTGGTGCTGGCCGACGGCGCCGACCGGCCGGACAACGCCGCCCGGCTGGCCCGGCTGGGGCTCGCCGCCTGGCTGCCGCCGGCCCGCTGGGGGGAGACCGCCGCCGCGCTCGCGGACGTGCTCGCCGACGGCGACCTGACCGGGCGGGTGCCCGCGGGGCTGGATCCGTCGGCCGGGATCGCGGGGGCGGCCGAGCTGATCGCGAAGCTGTCCGGGCAGGCCCGCCGTACCCGGCCGGAACTCACCCCGCACCAGCTCCTGGCACTCAGAAGACACCTCAGTTCAGCGAAGAGAGACCGCCCATGACCTGGCAGCCATTCGAGATCGCTCCCGAGAGCCCCGGGCAGAGCCTCGCCGACTACCTGCGCGCCAACCCCGTCGACGACCTGCTGGTCCGGGAGAAGGCGCTGGTCTTCCGCGGGTTCGGGGTCACCGAGCAAACCCTGGAAGGGCCGATGGAGCTGCTGCTGCCCAACCGGCTCGCCTACGTGCACGGCAACTCGCCCCGCACCAAGGTGGGGCAGAACGTGTACACCTCCACGGAGTACCCGGCCGAGTTCACCATCTCCATGCACAACGAGCTGTCCTACGCGGCCGGCTGGCCGTCCCGGCTGCTGTTCTTCTGCGCCCGGGCCGCCGCCACCGGGGGAGCCACGCCGGTGGTGGACGGCGTGCGCTGGCTGGAGTCCCTCGACCCCGGCGTACGCGACGACTTCGCCAAGGGCGTGCGCTACACCCAGAACCTGCACGGCGGCATGGGCCTGGGCAAGAGCTGGCAGGACACCTTCGAGACGGACTCCAGACCCGAGGTGGAGGCGTTCCTGGACGCCTCGGCCGCCGAATGGGAGTGGCGGGCCGACGGCGGCATCCGGGTCAGCCAGGTACGGCCCGCGACCACCCGCCACCCCGTCACCGGCGCCGAGGTCTGGTTCAACCAGGCCGACCAGTGGCACCCGGCCTCCCTCGGCGACGACACCGCCGCCATGCTGGCCGAGATCATGCCACCCGAGGACCTGCCCCAGTCGGTCGCCTTCGCCGACGGCAGCCCGATCCCGCCCGGCCACGTCATCCAGGCCCGCGACCGCGGCCTGGAGAACGCCGTGGACGTGGACTGGCGGACCGGTGACGTGCTCCTGATCGACAACATCCTGGTCGGCCACGGCCGCCGCCCGTTCACCGGCTCCCGCAGAGTCCTGGTGGCCATGAGCGACTGAACGCGAACGGCCCTGCCGGTCTGAGCCGGCAGGGCCGTTCCGCGGCGGTCGTCACGTGCTGGCGCGGATCACCAGGTGGGTGTCCAGGATGACCACGGGCTGTTCCAGGGGCTCGCCGTTGATCCGGGCCACCAGGAGCTGGACCATCTGCCGGCCCATGGACTCCGTGGGCTGGTGGACGCTGGTCAGGGGAGGATCGGTGTGCAGCGCGACCTTGGAGTCCTCGAACCCGATCAGCGCGACGTCGCCCGGGACGGACCTGCCGCGCTCCCGGAGCACTCGGAGCGCTCCCACGGCCATCGGGTCGGAGGCCGCGAACACCGCGTCGAGGTCGCCGTGCCGGTCCAGCAGCTCGCGCATCGCCGTGGAGCCGCTCTCCTCGGAGAAGTCGCCGTACGCCACCCGCTCCGGCGTGCCGGTGGCCAGCAGCGCGTCCCGGTACCCGGCGAGACGGTCCACGCCCACGCCCATGTCCTGGGGGCCCGCGATCGTGGCCACCCGGGACCGGCCGTTGCCGAGCAGGTACTTCACCGCCTGCCGGGCGCCCGCCCGGTTGTCCATGTCCACGTAGCTGTACGGATTGAGCCCCACGGGACGGCCGCCCAGCACGGTCGGCACGCCCAGGTTCTCCAGCCGGCCGGGCAGCGGGTCGGCGCCGTGCACCGAGGTCAGCAGCACGCCGTCCACGTGCTGCCCGGTCAGGTAGTTCTCCAGCCGGTCGTGCTCGTTCCTGTTCTGCGCCATGCTCAGGATGAGCTGCAGCCCGGTCTCGGCCAGGGCCGAGCCGATGCCGCGGATGAGCCCGGCGAAGTACGGCTCGTCGAACACCCGCTGCTCCGACTCCGACACCACCAGCGCGATGGTGTCGGTCCGGTTGGTGACCAGGGTCCTGGCCGCCCGGTTGGGCACGTACCCGAGTTCGTCGATCGCGAGCAGCACGGCGTCGCGGGCCTTGTCGCTCACCTTCGGCGACCCGTTGATGACCCGTGACACCGTGCCACGCCCGACCCCGGCCCTGGCCGCGACCGCTTCGAGCGTCGGTCTGGCGGCCAAGCGGCGGTCCCCGTTCATCAAATCTGCCCCCTCATCACTTGGGCCTATTCTGCCGGACCCCGAAGGCCTCCGTGCCGGATGGTCTCGGCATACCAGAGAGCGCTATCTTTCAGGATCCTCGTCTGCGTTGAATAGTCCACATAGACCAGCCCGAACCGCTTGTCGTAGCCCCAGGCCCACTCGAAGTTGTCCATGAGGGACCAGGCGAAGTAGCCCTGCAGGGGCACTCCACCCTCGATGGCCTGGTGACAAACACGCAGGTGGGTATCGATGAAGTCGCGCCGCTCCGCGTCGTGGACGGTGCCGTCCTCGGTGAGGACGTCGTCGTAGGCGGCGCCGTTCTCTGAAATGTACAGCGGGATGGACGGGTACTCGCGCGCCAGCCGGGTGAGCACCTCGTACAGGCCGGTACCGTCCACCTCCCATCCCATGGACGTCACCGGGCGGCCCCCGTTGACGAAACCGACGTGCTCGCTGCCGACCCACGGCGAGCCCGAGTCCGTGGGCGCGGCGGCGGCCGACTGGGCCCCGCCGGGCGCGCCGGACACGGTGAACCGGCTGTAGTAGTTGATCATCAGCATGTCCAGCGGCGCCGCGATCGCCGCCAGGTCGCCGTCCTGGATGAACTCGTCCGGGGTGGTCAGGTGGCTCAGGTCGGCCAGCACGTCCTCCGGGTAGCGGCCGTACATGAGCGCGTCCAGGAAGAAGCGGTTCTGCAGGCCGTCGACGCGCCGGGCCGCGTCCTGGTCCGCCTCGCTCTCGGTGGCCGGGGTCACCGCGTAGAGGTTGACGGAACCGGCGATCCTGGAGTCGGCGTGCTGGGCGCGCATCGCCTCCACGGCCAGGCCGTGCGCCAGGTTGAGGTGGTGCGCGGCGTGGATCGCCTTGGCGGGCTCACGCCGTCCCGGTGCGTGCTCCCCAGAGGCGTACCCCAGAAGCGCCGCGCACCACGGCTCGTTGACGGTGCTCCAGTTCTTGACCCGGTCGCCGAGGGCGCCGTGCACCGCCGCCGCGAAGTCCGCGAAGCGCTTCGACGTGTCGCGTGACGGCCAGCCGCCCGCGTCTTCCAGCGCCTGCGGAAGGTCCCAGTGGTAGAGCGTCAGCCACGGGTCGATCCCGTAGCTGAGGAGCTCGTCCACCAGGTTCTTGTAGAAGTCCAGGCCCTTGTTGTTGATCGCGCCGCTGCCCAGCGGCTGGATCCTGGACCAGGACACCGAGAACCGGTACGCGGACAGGCCGAGGTCGGCCATCAGGCGCACGTCGTCCCGGTAGCGGTTGTAGTGGTCGATCGCGACCCGGGCGTCCTCGCCGTTGACCACACGGCCGGGCGTGGCGCAGAAGGTGTCCCAGATCGACCGGCCGCGCCCGTCGACGTCGAGCGCACCCTCGATCTGGTACGCGGAGGTGGCCGCACCCCAGACGAAACCGGTGGGAAACACCAGACCTGGCGTTTCGAGCTGGGTGTCTGGCTTGTGGGTGGTCACGAGTCCTCCTTCGCCGGCCGTGTGACCGAGGCGCTTGATAGGTGAATGGTTTCCGATCGCGGGCTCACTCCTTGACCGCGCCTTCCATGAGTCCGCCGATGATCTGGCGGCCGAAGAGGACGAAGACCAGCAGGAGCGGGATGATGGAGATCGTGGTGCCCGCGAAGATGAGCACGTAGTTGGTGGAGTATCGGTCGTTGAGGGCCCGGAGCGCCACCTGGACGGTCGGGTTGTCCGGCGTCAGGATGATCAACGGCCAGAGGAACTCGTTCCAGATGAGCATGAAGGTCTGGATGGCGAGCACCGCCATGCCGGGCCGGACCGCGGGGACCGCGACGTTCCACCAGATCCGCAGGGTGTTGGCGCCGTCCACCCGGGCCGCCTCGACGAGTTCGCGGGGCACGGCCTGCCGGGTGTACTGCGTCATCAGGAAGACGCCGAACCCGTTCACCAGGAACGGGAGGATGACCGCCTTGAGGGTGTTCGTCCAGCCCAGGGTGACCATCATCTGGTACAGCGGGACGATGCCCATCTGCTGCAGGGGGACCATCATGGTCAGCACCACCGACAGCAGCAACAGGTTGCGGCCGCGGAAGTTGAGCGAGGCGAAGGCGAAGCCGGCCAGCGTCGAGATCACCACGATGCCCACGGTGACCGTGGACGCGATGATGATCGAGTTGATGATGCCCGTCATGAAGTGGGCGTTCTCGGCGTCGAACACCGCCTGGATGTTCTCGCCCAGGTTGCCGCCCGGCAGGAACGGCGGCGGCACGCTGTGCGCGTCCTCGTTGCTCCGGGTCGCGATGATGATCATCCAGTAGATCGGGAAGATCGACAGGAAGATCGCCAGGGCCAGCATGGCCTTGGTGAACGGGGTGGCCCGGAACGGGTCGAGCCGGTTGGCGCCCGCGCGGGAGGCGGGCGGGCGGGTCTGCGTGAGTGTGGTCATCGTGATCTCCCGAGTCCGCGTACGAGCGCGAAGTTGATCAATGCGGAGATCAGGATCAGCAGGAAGAGGATCCAGGCCGCCGCGGCGGCGTAGCCGTACTGGAAGTCGCGGAAGCCCTCCTTGACGATGAACATGGCCACCGTCTGGAACTGGCCCGTGGTGCCGCCGGTCATGAGGCCGGAACCGAACATCACCGGCTCGGCGAACAGCGTGAAACCGCCGATCGTGGAGACGATGACGGTGAATATGATGGTGGGCTTGAGCAGCGGGACGGTGATGCCCCAGAACTGCTTGCGGGGGCTGGCGCCGTCGATGGCCGCGGCCTCGTACAGGTCTTTCGGAATGGTCTGCATGGCGGCCAGGTAGATGATCGCGTTGTAGCCGGTCCAGCGCCAGTCCACCATCGTGGCGATCGCGATCCAGGACGACCAGCTCGCGTTCTGCCAGTGGATGGGCTCCACGCCGACCAGGCTCAGCAGCCAGTTGACCATGCCGTAGTCGCGTCCGTACAGCTGGGTGAAGACGACGGCCACCGCGACCACCGAGGTGACCAGCGGCGCGAGCACGCTGAGCCGCAGGATCAGCCGGCCGCGCAGCCGCTTGTTCAGCGCGTTCGCCAGCAGCAGGGCCAGGAGCAGCTGCGGCACCGTGGCGATCACGAAGATGGCGACCGTGTTGACGACCGAGTTCCAGAACTTGTCGTCGGCGAGGAGCTCGGTGTAGTTCTCCATGCCGATGAAGGTCTTGTCGCCCGCGAGCTGCCAGTCGTGCAGGGACACCCAGAGGGTGAAGATCAGCGGGAAGACGCCGAAGATCGCGAAGAGCACGAAGTACGGCGAGACGAAGAAGTAGGGCGCTGCCCGCAGGTCCAGCCAGGACAACAGCCGCCGGGGTCCTGGCGGCCGGGCGTGCCGCCGTTGATTCGACGGCAGCGTGCGGGTCCTATGGCCCGCGTCGACGTCGAGGCTCATCACTGCAACCTTTCGTGGAAGGAGCGGCCAGGGGGGCCGAAGCCCTGCACTGGCCGCTCTGAGTCGAGGCGACCGGCCCGCCCGCGGGCTGCGGGGGGCCGGTGACGTTCGCGGCCCGGGGGTCAGCCCGAGGCCTTGACGCCCTCCTCCACGAACCGGGTCCAGGCGTCGGCCCACTTGACCGAACCCTGGTCGGCGCCCACGAGGACCTCCTCCACGGCGGCCTTCACCTGGGCGTGCTTCTCACCGAAGAACACCGGCGACAGCTTGGCGACCGAGGCGGAGAAGATCGGCCCGCTCGGCGCGTCGTTGAAGTACGGGTTCTTGGCGTCCGCGACGGCCGGGTCCTGCTGCGCGGGGAGGCTGCTCGGGAAGTTGCCGCCCTCCTTGAAGGCGGCGACGTGCCCGTCCTTGCCGGTGAGGTAGTTGAGGACCTCGGCGGCCTCCTTCGGGTGCTTGCTCTGCGACGGCACCATCAGCCAGGAGCCGCCCCAGTTGCCGCTGCCGCCGGGCACCGCCGCGACGTCCCAGTTGTTGGCGTTGCCCTCGCCGGAGGTGCCGGAGATGACGCCGAGCATCCAGCTCGGGCAGCCCATCGTGGCGAAGCTGCCCTTCTGCAGGCCGGTGTTCCACTCCTCCGTCCAGGAGCGCAGCTTGGCGGTCAGGCCCGCCGTGCTGAGCTGCTGCACGTAGTCGAAGGCGGCCTTGACACCGGGGTTCTTGTCGACGATGAGCGTCTGGTTGGTGTCGAAGTAGACCTGGCCGCCGTTCTTGCCGGCCTCCTGCGCGAGGACGGAGTTGTAGACGGTGTTGGCGCCGTCCACGAAGCCGACCTTGGGCATCGCGGCCTTGAACTTCTTGCCGGTCTCGAGGTAGGCGTTCCAGTCCGGCCAGAGCGCCGAGACCTCGTCGCGGTTGGTGGGCAGGCCGGCCTGCTTGAACAGGTCGGTGCGGTAGCACATGGCCATGCCGCCGATGTCGGTGCCGAGCGCGTAGAGCTTGCCGTCCTTGTTGATGCCGGTGTTCCACTTGTACTCGGGGAAGTCGGCCTTGCGGCTGTCCAGGCCGTACTGCGACAGGTCGGCGAAGTACTGCGGGCGGGCGGACATGAGGCCCATGGCGCCCTCGTCCATGCCGATGATGTCGCCGGCGCCACTGCCAGCCTCCAGCCACTGGAGCACCTGGGGCAGGTACGTGTCCTCGAACCGGTCGGTCAGGTTCACGTACTTGACCTGGACGTTGGGGTGGCTGGCGTTCCAGGCCTTGACCGCCTCGTCGTAGGCGAAGTTCTCGCCGCCGCCGAAGGTCTGCAGGGTGATCTCGACCTTCTCCGCCGGGGCAGAGGCGGAGCCGCTGGCCGCGCCGGACGGCGCGGGGTCGTCCGAACCGCAGGCGGCGGCCGACAAGGCTAGAGCGCCAACCGCGACGGCCGCGAGCAGCCTGCCGCGGCGCGTGTTCTTCATCATTCCGGACCCCTCTCAGGTGGTTCCCGAATCTCGTTTGGGGGCGCCTCCCGGGCCCGTCCCCGACAACGTGGCCCTGCGTTGAGTCTGCGTTGGGAGCGCTCCCACGAAGAGTCCACTATACGCAATGTCAGCGTCAATATGCCGAAACCTAACTGTTACTCCTGGACAGGTTGCACAGCTAGATTCCGGCATATCGTGACATTTCACCCAGAGGGGCATTTGGGAGCGCTCCCGTGCGCGTTCCAGGCCGCTACTCCCTGTGACAAGCGCAGCTCCGGTTACCTGTGCTGGTAGACCCCCGGAGCGGCCCTGTCGGCCTCCCGGCAGCTCGCCCCCTGGCAGCGGTGGAGCGCGGCCAGCCGGCTGGACAGCTGGAAGATCAGCGCGGGATCGGCCTCGGCGGCGAGATTGCGGAGCTGGTACGGATCGGTCGCGAGATCGTAGAGCTGGCTCTCACCCGTCTCGTACTCCACATAGGTGTGCCGCGCCGTGCGCAGCGCCTTGTACGTCGGCGGCGAGGACCCCGCGTAGTCCGGCAGCACGAACTCCACCAGGACCGCGTCCCGCCAGGCGGTGGGCCGGTTGTGCAGGATCGGCACGAGCGACCTGCCCTCGCAGAAGTCCGGATGCCCGGTGCCGGCCAGCTCGGTGAAGGTGGGCGCGAAGTCGACGCTGGCGCCCATGGCGTCGGTGACGCGGCCGGCCTGCACACCCGGCCCGCGCACGATCATCGGCACCCGGATGTCCTCCTCGAACGGCGTGGTCTTGCCGGGCCGCAGCCGGTGCTGCCCCAGGTGGAAGCCGTTGTCGGAGGTGAAGAACAGGTACGTGTTGGCCAGCTTGCCGCTCCTGGCCAGCTCCGCGATGAGGGTGCCGACGAGGTCGTCGACGCCGAGCATGGCGCGCATCCGGTCCCGGTACTGCCGGTCGATGGAGGCGATCGCGCCGGCCGAGAGCGGCCTGCGCTCACGCAGCCAGGCGGGTTCGGCGGAGACGTCCAGCTGGTTGAAGGAGGGCGTGCGCGGGGCCTTCGCGCCGGGGAACGCCTTGGCGTGCCGGGGGGCGAAGTTGGCCGGGCGGTGCGGGGCCACCGGGGAGAGGTAGAGGAAGAACGGGTCGTCCTTCGCGGCGAAGTCGACGGCCTTGCGGGCCAGCACGTCGGTGAGGTAGTCCTCCGGGGCGTCGCCGTGGTCGACGAGCTTGCCGTTGTCGTTGAGGCGGTAGCCGTACTCCTGGTAGAGGTGGGTGACCGGGACCGCCCACTCGTCCCAGCCGGGCGGGATGTAGGTGGGGGAGACGCCGGACGGGTACTGGTTGAGGTATTTGCCCATCAGCGCGGTGCGGTAGCCGGCCTTCCGCATCCAGGTCCCGAGGGTGGAGCTCTCCATGGGATGAAACCGGGGGAAGCCGCCGCTGGGCGCGCGGTTGGAGACGATGCCGTGGCTGTGCACGTACTGGGAGCGGAGGATCGACGAGCGGGACGGGCAGCACCACGGGTTGGCCACGAAGAACCGCGAGAAGGTGGTGCCCTGCCCCATCAGCAGCGATGAGATGTTCGGAAATTTCGTGAGATCGCTGGTGTCGAGGTCGTCGGTGAGGATGAAGATGATGTTCGGCTTGGCCGGATCGGCCCGCCTCTGGGAACCCTCGGCCGGCGCGGAGAGCGCCGACGCCAGCAATGCGACAACCACCGGCCAGACCGTCCATTTACCCATGGACTAGATCATCACCCCGCGACGACCTGCGGAAACGTCCCAACGACCGGGGTGAGGGGAGATCGCGGAGGATTTCGGATGAGTTGTCCCCGTGGGCGGCTGTTAACCGGGTGTTCCCTGTGACGTCGCATCCGGCGGCTACGGTGAGCCCGTCGTGAAAGGGTCCTCGGAGAGTGAAGACGGCCTCGCCGTCGCGTGGGTGGAATCCCCGCTGCAGCTGCTGTGCGTGATCGAAGCACAGCATGCCGGCCTGCTCGGCCCGGCCACCAGGGTCGTGCCGCGCTCCGGCCTGCCCGCGCTCAGGCTCACCCGAGCCGAGATGACCCGGCTCGACCTCCCGCCCGGCCTCGACCTGGCCGAACCCGCGGCGCGCATGCCCAAGCCGGGCCGGACCTGGGTGTTCGGTGACGCGTTCTCCGGCCGGGTGCAGCTCAGCCTGCTCACCTCCCCGCCGCGCCGGGTCGTGCTGGTGGACGACGGCCTGGCCACCATCCGGCTGCTCGAACTGCTGGTCGCCCGCCGCCCGCTGCTGCGCGCCCGCGCCGAACCCGGCCTGGCCCGCCGCGTCCTGGGCGCCGCCGCCGGCTTGCGCCTGCGCGGCGGCCGGCTCACGGTGTTCACCGCGCTGCCCGTCCCCGACGCGCTGGCCGAGGCCGTACGCGAGCGCGGCGCCGAGCTGGTGCGCCACGACTTCGGCTGGCTCCGCTCGCAGCCCGGCGACGTGCCCCCCGACGAGCGCACGGTCGTGCTCGGCACCTCGCTGGTCCGCAACGGCCTGATCCACCGGGACGCGTACGTGAAGTGGCTGGCCGCCATCGACGAGCCGGTCGCGTACTACCCGCACCGCCGGGAGGACCCGCGCGACCTGGAGCGGGTGCGCGGCATCGCCGGGGTCACCGTGTACGAGACTGGCGTGCCGGCGGAGATGACGCTGCGCGGGCTGCGCCCAGGCCAGCGGGTGCTGAGCCTGCCGTCCACGGCGGTCACCTCGCTGCGCATCCTGCTCAGGGCCCGCGGGGTCTCGATCGAGACCGTCGAGGTGCCCGACGACTGGTGGACCGCCTCGGCGGGCCCCTCGCTCCGTTCCCATCTCCAGCTCTTCGCCCACGAAAGGGTTGCTCCTTGACCCGCGTCACCCCCCCGACCTCCATCACACAGACCCGCGTCACCCCGGACCGCCTGCTCGTCCCCGCGCCGCTGCGCGTGCTGGCCGTCGCCGACTCCGACTCGTACCTGAAGTGGGCGGCCGGCCTGCTCGACGCCGCGCCCGCGAACTGGACCACGGAGCTGGCGGTCGTGCGCACCCCGATCACCCCGTCGCCGGGGCAGATCGCGGCGGCCGTGAGCGGCACCCGCTTCGGCGGCGCGCCGGAGGAGGGGCCGTCCACGGAGGTGCTCGGGGCCCGCGGCCTGCGCCGGGCGGCCGAGCGGTTCCGCCCGGACGTGGTGCTGCTGGCCTGCACGGGGCCGGTCGTGGACGCGCTGGCCGCCGAGGTGCTGGCCGGGCTGCGGCCGCGCCCGGTGATCGCGACCGGGCTGCCGGGCATCTCGGTGCCGGCGACCGAGAAGGCCTGGCTCTTCCGGAGCGGCTGCGACCTGTTCATCCTGCACAGCGGCCGTGAGGTGGGCGAGTTCCGGGAGCTGGGGGACCGGCTCGGCGGGGGCGGCGAGATCGCGCTGGCGCGCCTGCCGTACCTGGATCTGGGGAGCCGGGGGAGCGGGGATCGGGTGATCTTCGCGACGCAGGCCAAGGTGCCGGCCAGGCGGGAGGAGCGGGAGAGCATCCTGCTGGCGTTGCAGGCGCTGGCCGACGCGCGTCCCGATCTGGACATCGTGGTCAAGCTGCGGGCCCGCGACGACGAGCGGCAGACGCACAACGAGCGCCACCACTACGAGCGGCTGTGGAACACGATGGCCGCCGACGGCCGGGTCCGGGCCGCCGCGGTGCGGTTCGAGGCCGGTCCGATGCACGAGCACCTGGCCCGCGCGGGCGGGTTCGTCACGGTCAGCTCCACCGCCGCCCTGGAGGCCATCGCCCAGGGCGTGCCGCTGCTGATCCTGTCCGACTTCGGGGTCAGCGCCGAGATGATCAACCTGGTCTTCGAGGGCAGCGGCACCCTCGGCACCCTGGACGACCTGGCCAAGGCCGACTTCCGCACGCCCAGTCCCGAGTGGTGCCAGGCCAACTACTTCCACGACGCCGCGGCCAGCGACTGGGCGCAGCGCCTGTCCGCGCTCGTGCTGGCCGCCCGCGAGGGCGGGCTCGTCCCGGCCCGGTCGCTGCTGGACGGGCCCGAGCACGCCGCCGCCCGCCGCCGCGCCCGCCTGCGCATCGAGATCCCGCCCCGCGTCCTCAGGTACGGCTACCGCACCAAACGCCGGATCCGCCGCTACCTCAAACCCTTCTGATATGTATTTTCGGACGGTTTGACCCATTCCAAAATGCGGATGTCAAGTACCTCCCGGGCAAATCCGCACGACAGTACGGTCTCTCCAATGTCACACCTTGGCCTCAACTTTCAGGCGAGCTTTAGATCCCTGGTGTGATCCCGAAATATGTGCTGCGCGACAGATGTGTCCTGATCTGTTTGCCTGTGTTCTCTACTGCCCACAGGGAGGTGGCAGTTGAAACGTCTCATCGCCATTGCCGGAGCGGTTTCGTTAGCCGCGGCGGCACTGACGGCGCCGGTCCAGGCGGCATCCGGGTCCGCGGCGCCCGCGACCAGCAAGGAGTACGTCGTCCTCTACAAGGAGGGCGCCAGCGCGGCCGATGCCCAGAAGGCGATCCAGGCGGCCGGCGGCTCCATCGTGAAGGTCAACACGGCGGTCGGGCTGGCCACGGTCAGCACCGAGAACGCCGGCTTCGCCGACGCGGTCCGGAGCAGTCCGGCCATCGAGGGCGTGGCCGCCAACCGGGTCATCGGCACCGCGCCGGACACCGCCAGGGTCCGCGCGGACGTGCGCAAGGCCATCGAGGCCAAGGCCATCGAGAAGGAGGGCCGCGGCCACGGCAAGTTCGCCAAGTGGAACCGCAGGCCGTCCGAGGAGCCGCTCGACGACCTGCAGTGGGACCTCGACCTGATGAAGGCCAACGAGGCCCACAAGTACGAGCAGGGTGACAAGCGCGTGCTCGTCGGCGTGCTCGACACCGGCGTGGACGGCACGCACCCCGACATCGCCCCCAACTTCAGCAACGCGCTGAGCCGCAACTTCACCGTGGACATCCCGGCGGACGCCAACGGCGACCCGATCGACGGGCCGTGCGCGGACGAGCCCGACGGCTCCTGCAACGACCCGGCGAACGTGGACGAGGACGGGCACGGCACGCACGTGGCCTCCTCCATCGCCTCGCCGCTGAACAAGCTGGGCGTGGCGGGCGTGGCCCCCAAGGTGACCATCGTCAACATCCGGGCCGGCCAGGACTCCGGTTACTTCTTCCTGCAGCCCTCGGTGGACGCGCTCACCTACGCCGGCGACATCGGCGTCGACGTGGTCAACATGAGCTACTACATCGACCCGTGGCTGTTCAACTGCGCCGACAACCCGGCCGACTCGCCGGCCGACCGGGCGGAGCAGGTCACCATCATCAAGGCCACCCAGCGGGCGCTCGACTACGCGCACCGCAGGGGCGTGACCCTGGTCGCGGCGGCCGGCAACGGCGCCACCGACTACACCAAGACGCTGATCGACGCCTCCTCGCCGGACTTCGCCAGCGAGCCGGGCGAGGCGCCGCGCAGCCGGACCATCCCGCCGAGCTGCGTGTCCATGCCGAGCGAGGGCAACCACGTGGTCTCGGTCTCCTCCACCGGCATCAGCACCCGCAAGTCGTACTACTCCGACTACGGCAACGGTTACGTCGACGTGGCCGCTCCGGGCGGGGACGTCTACGACACGCCGGGCAACACGCGGGACATCACCAAGGCGACGCTCTCGGCGTACCCCGAGTCGCTGGCGCGGGCCAACGGTGAGATCGACGCCGACGGGAACCCGACGGTCGAGTACGTGGTGAAGGACTGCAGGGGCTCCGTCTGCGCGTACTACCAGTACCTGCAGGGAACCTCGATGGCCTCGCCGCGCGCGGCCGGGGTGGCGGCGCTGATCGTCAGCAAGTACGGCCGCAACGGCCGGGGCGGCTTCGGCATGGACCCCGACGACGTGGAGCGCGTGCTCAAGCAGACCGCGACCGACACGGCGTGCCCGCCGGGCGGCAGCTACACCTACACCCGTCACCTGCCGAGCGGCACCACCGTGACCGCGACGCACGTGTGTGAGGGCGGCAGGAGCAACAACGGCTTCTACGGCCAGGGCATCGTGAACGCCCTGCGCGCCGTGGGCCGCTAGCGAGGAACCAGATCAGGCAGGCCCGTCCCCGACCGGGACGGGCCTGCCGTCTGTTCAGCTGTGGTCTAGAAGAATCCGGTGAAGCCGGTGGCGCGGCCGGTCGAGGTCACGCCGCCGAAGGAGTGGCGCACGCCGGTCCTGGTGATGATCGTGTAGCCGGTCGGGGTGTGCGTGACGTCGGCCGCCTCCGCCGAGCCCGCGGGCAGGTCGCCGAGGTGTTCCGCGTCGCCGAAGGCGTACACGTGGCCGGTCTTGTCCAGGATCAGGTAGCCCTTGCCGGACGGGGTGGGGGACATGGCGACGACGGCGTGGTCGAAGGTGGTGGCGTTGCCGTACCAGGGGGCGGTGCCGTGGACCTGGCCCGCCGAGGTGAGCAGCCAGTAGCCGTCCGCGGTGGCCGCGATGTCGACGAAGCCGCCGGAGTATCCCTCGGGGGCGGCCACGGGTTTCCGGCCCGGCGCGTGGACGTGGCCGGTGGCGTCGACGGCCAGCGGGCCCTTCCCGGTCGCGGTGATGGCGGTGACCTCGCCCTCGATCGCGGGGTACGGCTTCGCGTCGCCGTACGCGAAGATCTGCCCGGTGGAGGCGGCCAGCCAGTAGCCGCGGCCGGTCGGCGTGCCGGCGGCGTCGACGACGCGGCCGGTCAGGCCGGCGGGCGGGCGGTGCGGCAGCGGACCGCCGAAGGCCTGGCCGGTGGAGGTCACCGAGAGCAGGCTCGCGCCGACGGCGTGCACGCCGCCGCCGTTGACGAGCGGCGCGTAGCCGGGCGTGCCGCCGCCGTAGGACAGGATGCCGATGTTCTCGGGGGAGCGGACGACGCCGGCGACGCTGTAGCCGGACCAGAAGCTGTCCAGGACGCCGCCGTGCCAGCGCATCGGGTTCCGGACGACCTTGGAGTTCTGGCCGACGGTCATCACGCTGCGGGTGCCGTCCCGGTTCTGGGTGATCGACTCGACGATCACGACGTGCCCGGCCTGCCCGGTGCGGTTCATGACGATCATGTCGCCGGGCACGATGTCGGTCACGGCGCCGTTGGGCTGGGGCGTCATGCGCAGCGCCGCCGCCTTGGTGAAGATGTGGGAGGCGACGCCGACCCCGGCGAAGATGCCCTTGTGCCAGCCGCGCCGCTGGTAGAAGCGCTGCGCCAGCTCCACGCACTGCCACCAGTTGGACGAGACGCCGCCCACGTGCGGCTGGCCGTCGCAGGTGCGCGCGGTGCTCTTGCCGCAGATGGGCACCCCGCCCCCCGCGAACCAGGCGCTCCCGGCCATCCGGAGCGGTGCTCCCGCCGCCGCGTCCGCGGGGCCGCCCAGCAGGCCCAGGCACATTCCCGCGGTCATTCCGGCAGTGATTGTCTTCCGCAAGGTTCGTCCTTCCGTCACGAATGCCATGCGGAAGCCTGCCGATAAAGCTGAAGAATGGCTGCTTTAATACCCTTTAGGTATGTGTCTCAGTTAATTCGGTCCGGACGTAAATTGTGTCAACTGTCATCGGCCGCGGATGAGCGAACGCAGCCGCGACCGGGACTGGGGCTGGATGGGGAGGTCCAGGGACTCCAGGCGGCGGCGCTTGAAATACCGGATCGGCCCGTTCGCCTCCAGGTACGCCTGGGCGGTCGCGCGCAGGCCGGGGTGGGCGGCGGGCTGCATGCAGTACGCGACCGAGTTGATCAGGCCGGGCAGGTCCACCGGGGACGGTTCGGTGAGCGAGCCGTCCTCGTTCAGGCGCGGCAGGGTGGCGTCCGCGATCGTCACCGGGATCCGGTTGCTGTTCTCGTACGGGGCCAGGCGCTCCAGCAGCAGTTCGGTGCCCATGGTGGCCACCGGCAGGCCGTACAGCAGGCGGGCCGTGGTCAGCGCCGTGGAGAAGCAGCTGACCACGAGCTTGGGGCGGGCCGCCGCGAACAGGGCCTCGGCCGGGGTGCCCTCGGCGGGGAAGACGAGGCGGGCGCCCAGGTCGGCGGCCAGGCGGCGCAGCTCCCTGCCCTGCCGGTGCCGGGCGGCCGGATGCGGCTGGAAGATCACCTCACGGTGGCCCCGGGCGACCACCGCGCGCAGCATCCCCGCGTGCAGGTGGTTCTCCTCGTCCTCGGAGAGGATGCCCAGCGACGACAGGTACTGGCCGAGGATGACGGCCTCACCGTAGACCGGCGGCGACTCGATCCTCGGGAAGTACTCGGCGGGCACGGTCTGGGCGGGCACGCCGTACTCGCTGAGCAGCAGCGGGGCCACCCCCGGGACCAGGCCGAGGTGGAGCAGGCGCGTCACCCGGGAGGAGATCTCGCCGGGCAGCACGTCCCTGGTCGGGCTGTGCGCCATCAGGCCGTCGGAGTAGACCGTGATCGGGCAGTCCTTGAACAGGCCCGGCAGGCTGCGCGCCGGCGGCACGATCACCGACTCCAGCACCAGCTCGCGCAGATCCGTGATGCCGAGCCGGGACAGCAGCAGCCGGCCCAGCATCGGGACCTCGATCGCGCGGGCCCGCCACTCCGACGGGTGCAGCGGCGCGATGATCTCGTTCCACGAGTGCACCTCGTCGAAGCGGTCCCGCAGCGACGCGAACGCGGGCGTCTCGTCCAGGCCGAGGGCGATCTCGGGGATGTCCGCGTTGTTGGTCACGATCAGCACCCGTCGGCCGGACGGGCCGAACGCGCCCGAGTCGATCGCGGCGGTGAGCGTCATCACGCCGAACAGGCGGGAGGCGTGGAAGACCGTCGTCATGAGAGCCTCAGCAGAGCGCGGCGATCGGGATCGAGGGCGTCGAGTGCGTCGGCCACCAGGTCGGCGGGGAGCCGGGCCAGCGTCGCCGCGCCGCGCTCCTCGAAACGCGCCGCGGTCTCCGGCGTGAGCCGGTCCCGCATCTCCAGGTGGTTGGCGAGCAGCGCGCAGAAGGTGCGGACCGCTTTCGGCCGGTACGGCTCCTCCGCCTCGGCCAGCACCAGGTCGAAGGCGTCGAAGAAGTGCAGCTGCCGCTCGTCGCCGATCCTGGTCAGCGACTGCGGCAGGCCGCGCCGGTAGAACACGCCGGACAGCGACACCACCGCGAACGACTTGGCCCGCTGGTGCAGCCGCCAGATCCAGGGGCGGTCCTCGGCGGTGTGCAGGCCCTCGGGAAAGGCCAGCAGGTCGCCGAGCTCGCGCCGGTAGACGCCCGCCCACGCGTACGGATAGTCGACCATCGTCTTGGCGCCGGTCGGCAGGATCGCGTCCCTCGGGTCGAGGACCACGTCCCTGCGGGCCTCCGGCGCCCGGTGCGGCTCCCGCTTGCGGCCGTCCGACTGCACGTGGTCGACCCGGACGAAGTCGCAGCCGAGGCCGTCGATCGCGGCCACCAGGGAGACCAGATAGCCCCGGCCGATCCAGTCGTCGCCGTCCAGGAACGTCACATACCTGCCGGAGGCCAGGCGCAGGCCCGCGTTCCTGGCGCTGGCCAGCCCGGCCGCCTCGGAGTGCCTGATCACGTGCAGGGCCGGCAGCTCGTCGCGGAACTCGGCGACGATCTCCCCGGTCGCGTCCGCGGAGCCGTCGTCGATGACGATCACCTCGAAGTCCGCGCGCGCGTTGCGCGCCAGCGAGGTCAGGGCGTCCGCGATGTACGGCTCGCCGTCCCGTACCGGCACGATGACCGACAGCGTGATCAAGATCCTCCTCCGAGGGGCCGAGGGGGCCGGAACAGGTCAGACCGTGACGCGGCGCAGGCGGGCCCGGGGGGCCTCCTCGCCGGGGAAGACCCGCTTCACGCCGTCGCCCAGCGCGGACTCGATGATCCGGATGTCCCGGACCAGGTGCTCCAGGCCGCTCGGCTCCAGCGAGGCCGCGTGGTCGGAGCCCCACATCGTGCGGTCCAGGGTGATGTGCCGCTCCACCGTGACCGCGCCCAGGGTGACCGCCGCCAGCGAGATCTGCAGGCCGCGCTCGTGGCCGGAGTAGCCGACGGGCACGCCGTACCGGTCCTGGAGGGTGACGATGGTGCGGAGGTTGGCCTCCTCCGGCGGCAGCGGGTAGGTCGAGGTGGCGTGCATCAGCACCAGCTTCGAGGTGCCGAGGATGTCGACCGCCTTGTCGATCTCCTCCAGCGTGGACATGCCGGTGGACAGGATGATCGGCTTGCCGGTGGCGGCCAGCGCGCGGAGCAGCTCGTGGTCGGTCACCGAGGCCGAGGCCACCTTGTGGGTGACCACGTTCATCTCCTCGAGGAACTCCACCGAGGGCACGTCCCACGGGGAGGCGAACCAGTCGATGCCGCGCTCTTCGCAGTACTTGGCGATCTGGGTGTACTCGTCACGCCCGAACTCGGTGCGGATCTTGTACTCCAGGTAGGTCATCTCGCCCCACGGCGTCTGCCGCATCTGGCCGCGCTGCTCCGGCGGCACGCAGATCTCCGGGGTGCGCTTCTGGAACTTGACCGCCTGGCAGCCGGCCTCCACCGCCACGTCGATCAGGCGGCGGGCGATGTCCACGTCGCCGTTGTGGTTGATGCCGATCTCGCCGATCACGTACACCGGGTTGCCGGGGCCGAGCAGGGCGTCGCCGATCCGTACGCTCGGGGCCTGGGCCGGGCGGGGGCGGAAGGTGAGCGGGCTCAGCGGCGGCTGCTGCGTCTCCGCCAGCGGCGGGCGGGCGGCCAGCACCCGGTCGCAGAGCTCGCGGACCGCGCCCGCGCCGCCCGCGTGGGTGAGCACGACCCGGGCGGCGGCCCGGACCCGCGGGTGCGCGTCCGGCACCGCCACCGGCCAGCCCACGAGCTGCATGCACCCCAGGTCGTTGAGGTCGTTGCCCACGTAGGCCACCCGCGCCGGGTCCAGGCCCTCGATGGCCAGCCAGTCCCGCAGCGCCGTCTGCTTGGTGTTCAGTCCCTGCAGCACCGGCACGCCCAGCTTGCGCGCCCGCGCCGCCACGACCGGGTTCTGCTCGGTGGACAGCACCAGCAGCTTGACGCCGGACCGCTTCAGCAGGGCGACGCCCATGCCGTCGGAGCGGCTAACCGCGACCATCTCGCGGCCCTCGGAGTCCACGTACGCCCGGTCGTCGGTGTGCACGCCGTCGAAGTCGGTGATGACCGCGTCCACGTCGATGGGCTGCGGCTCGTCCACGAAGGGGGCCAGCGCCCTGACGATCTCCAGGTCCTCCACGGTGTCCACCTCGACCGCGTGCCGGGCCGGGACCGGCTGCACGGCCACGGTGCCGAAGAAGCGGTGCCCGCCCTCGCGCAGGCCGGCGGTGCGCATCACGTAGAAGGCGCCGGTCTCCCGGAAGTGCGGCTCGCGGTCCTGGCGGCGTGGCCGGTGCGCGGGGTCGTGGTTGATGCCGCCGCCGTTCACGTTCCAGACGAACTCGTAGGTCTCCAGGCCGGAGAAGACCACGTCGGCCTCCCCGTCGAGGACCTTGGCGATGGCCGCGTCCAAGTCCTGGGGGTCGATGAAGGCGCTGGTGCACTGGACCAGGACCACGATCTCGGGCTCCTCGCCGAGCGCGTCCAGCACGTGCAGGACGGCCGACTCGCTGGAGGCCGTGCCGCCGCTCAGGTCCGCCGGCCTGGGCACCACCCGCGCGCCCGCCGACTCGGCGGCGTCCGCGATGCCCGCGTGGTCGGTGCTGACCACCACGGTGTCCACCAGTTCCGCGCGCACGCACGCCGTCACTGCCCGGGACACCAACGGCATCCCGCCAACCCGCTCCAGGTTCTTCAGCGGAACCCCCACCGAACCCCCACGGGCCGGAATTACGGCAAGCACACGCACGAGACACTCCTCTTACCTGCGACAACACACCCCGAGCCCGGGGGTGCATGGAAACCTAGCCATGGGGGTGACCGGCAAGGGGATGAGTAGCTGAACAGCCAAGGGCGCGCATCTGAACTTTGAGTGTTGCGGGTTTCGTAAGCCGGACCACTCCCGCGCGCATCTGGCGGTGAAGTGGTCCTGTCTGCCCGCGGGCCCGATGGATTCAATGGGAATCGAGCGAGGATCATGCGATTCCGATCAGAAAAGAATTGAGCGGGCTGCTCACGCCGTCCCGCTCCGCTGGTCGCCCGTCCGGAGAATGCCCCCGTGTCGTCCGGACAGGCCGCCCCCGACGGTCCCTTCACAGCCCTGTCGGGGGCTCTCCGACCCTCGCCAGAGGGGATGCAGGCCCGCCGGGCTCAGCCGGCGGGCCTGTCGCCTCTCCCGCCCGGCGATGAAAGTTTCATCGGGTTCCAGACGGGCTTAGTTTGTTTAATTGACATACATAAGACTGCGTGTTTAGCGTGGAGGCGGTTGGTTCGGTCCGAGCCCGTTTCGGCCCGAAGGGACCTGGGAGCGCCATCTCCACCGGGCGGGGCACACCATGTGACCCCGCCCGGTGGCCCTTTTCCTGCTATTTCCGATAAGAGTCATCAGTGCGACGGATATTGGGTGTTTTCGCGCTTCTGCTGGTGACGGGATGCGCGGCGGGCGAGGCGATCCCGGCCTCGGAGAAAGCCCCGGAGAAACCGGTGGCGAAGGTCGTCGGGCGGGAGGCCGCCGGCGGGCGCGTGGATGAGATCACCATCTGGTCGCCCGCGCTCGGCCGGGAGGGCTCGGTCTGGGTGCTCAGACCGGAGGGCTGGACGGAGGGCTCCACCGGCTGGCCGGCGCTCTACCTGCTGCACGGCTGCTGCGTCGGCCGGGGCGACGCCTGGCTCATCTCGGGCGAGGCCGACCGCATCACCGCGAAGGCCAAGGCCGTTGTCATCGTCCCCGAGGCGGGCACCATGGGCTGGTACGCCGACTGGGTGAAAGGCCCCGCCTGGGAGACCTTCCACATGACCGAGGTCCGCGACCTGCTCGAACCCCTGTACGGCATCGGCGACAGGCGGGCCGTCGCCGGCCTGTCCATGGGCGGCCACGGCGCGATGGGCTACGCGGCCAGGCACCCCGGCGTCTTCCAGGCGGCGGCCTCCTTCTCCGGCGTGCTCGACATCCGGTCCGATCCGCCCGCCTTCAGCGACTTCCTGCGCGGCGAGGGCGTCGAACCCGACGAGATCTGGGGACCCTACCCGGGCCGGGAGGCCAACTGGAAGGCGCACAACCCCACCGACCTGGTCGCCGGGCTGAAGGGCCTGCGCCTCTACATCTCCTCCGGCAACGGGGAGCCTGGGCCCCTGGACCTGGGCAGGCCCAGGGACGCGGGCGAAGCCGCCATCCTCGTCGAGAACCGGAACTTCGCGGCCGCCGCCGAGAAGGCCGGCGTGGAGGTCACGACCGACTTCTACGGCGACGGCACGCACCGCTGGCCGTACTGGAGCAGAGCACTCGAACGCGCCCTTCCCGTTCTGCTCGGCTAGGCGGCCTTCGGCAGCACCCCGCGGCGGCGCAACTCGGGCAGCACGCCCTCGCCGAACCAGTACGCCTCCTCCAGGTGCGGGTAGCCGGACAGCACGAACTCCTCGATGCCGAGCGCCGCGTACTCCTCGACCAGGTCCGCCACCTCGGCGTGGCTGCCCACCAGGGCGGTGCCCGCGCCGCCGCGTACCAGGCCGACGCCGGCCCACAGCCCGGGATGGACCTCCAGGTCGCGGGCCTTCCCGCCCTGGAAGCCCGCGTGCAGGGCGAGCATGCGCTGCTGCCCCACCGAGGCGCTCCGGCTGAGCAGCTTCCTGGCCTTGGCGATGTCGTCGGGCGGGATGCGGTCCAGCAGGCGGCCCGCCTCGTCCCACGCCTCCGCCGAGCTGTCCCGCGTGATCGCGTGCAGCCGGATGCCGAACCGCAGCGTACGGCCCCGCTCGGCGGCCAGCCGCCGGACCCACGCGATCTTCTCGGCCACCGCGGCCGGCGGCTCGCCCCAGGTCAGGTAGACGTCCACGTGCCTCGCGGCGACCGTGCCCGCAGCCGCGGACGACCCGCCGAAATACAGCTCGGGCAGCGGGTCCGGCCGCTCGGCCACCCGGGCGTCCTCGACGTCGTAGTAGGCGCCGGTGAAGTCGTACCCGCCCTGCCAGGCGCCCTTGACGATGGAGAGGAACTCGTCGGTCCTGGCGTAGCGCTCGTCCTTGCCGAGGTGGTCGCCGAAGCGGCGCTGCTCCGCGTCCTCGCCGCCGGTGACGATGTTGAGCAGCAGCCTGCCGCCGGACACACGCTGGTACGTCGCCGCCATCTGCGCGGCCAGCGTCGGGGAGAGCAGCCCCGGCCGGAACGCGACCAGGAACTTGAGCTTCTTCGTCACCTGGGTGAGGGCCGCGGTGACCAGCCAGGCGTCCTCGCAGTAGGTGCCGGTCGGGGTGAGCACCGCCTCGAAGCCCAGCTGCTCGGCCGAGCGGGCGATCTGCCCCAGGTAGTCGATCGACGGCGGCCGGTAGACGGCGCGGCCGTGCTCGCGGGCCAGGCCGTGCCCGCCGCCCACGATCGAGCGGCCGTCGCCGGTGGTCGGGAGGAACCAGTGGAACCTGAGCGCACTCACTGGGCCCCCACCACGTCGTTGAACCGCTGGTCGACGAAGTCGGCGAACTTCAGGCTGCCCGGGATGAGACCCTCCGCGCTGAACGCGTCGGCCATCTCCTGCTCCGAGCTCACCACGGCGTCGTCGATCACGATCGGGGTGGCCACCGCGTTGGCCACGGCCGCGTCGGCCACCTCCTGCGGCAGGCCGGTCTCCTGCGCCCACACCTTCGCCCACTCGTCCTTGTGGTTCACCGACCAGGCCCGCGCCTTGGCCAGCCGGGTCAGGAAGTCGCGCAGCGCCGCCTCCTTGCCCGCCACCGCCGACGGCGCGGCCACCTGGAAGTTGAGGCCGTTCACGTAGCCCTCGCCGGTCACGAGCAGCCGGGCCTTGTGCTGGATGGAGGCCTGAGACGTGAACGGGTCCCAGATCGCCCACGCGTCCACCGTGCCGCCGGAGAACGCGGCCAGCGCGTCGGCGGGCTGCAGGTACTGCGGCTGGATGTCCGCGAACGACAGCCCCTCCTTCTTCAGCACCGACAGCAGGTGGTAGTGCGCGGAGCTGCCCTTGGCCACCGCGACCTTCTTGCCCTTGAGCTGGGCGGGCGACGCGATCGCCGAGGCGTCCGGCACCACGATCGCGGCCGCCGCCAGATTCTGCCGGTACGCGGCGACGATCTTGATCTTGGATCCCGCCGCGGCGGCGAACACCGGCGGGGTGTTGCCGACGCCGCCCACGTCCACCGCGCCCGCGTTGACGGCCTCCAGCAGCGGCGGCCCCGACGTGAACTGGGACCAGGTGATGTCGTAGCCGGTGCCCTCCAGCAGGCCGGCGGCCTTCAGGAGCGCCTGCGAGCCGGCCTTCTGGTCGCCGACCCGGAGGGTGATCTTCCCGGGCTCGGCGGCGGTCGTGGGGGTGTCCTCGGCGGCGCAGGCCGTACCGGCCGCGGCGGTGAGGAGGAGGACGGCGAGGAGCCGGCGGGCGGTGCTGATCATGATCGTCCTTCGGGGGAGACGCCGAGCGCGGTCAGCAGGTCGGCGCGGAGCGTGATGAGCTCGGGGTTGTCGCGGTGCCGGGGGCGGGGGGCGGTCACGGCGGAGTCGTGGGCGATGCGGCCCTCGTCCAGCACGAGCACCCGGTCGGCCAGCAGCAGGGCCTCGTCCACGTCGTGCGTGACGAGCAGCACGGCCGGCCGGTGGCGGGCCCACAGCTCCAGCACGAGCTGGTGCACGGAGATCCGGGTGAGCGCGTCCAGGGCGCTGAACGGCTCGTCGAGCAGCAGCAGGTCCGGCTCCCTGACCAGGGCCCTGGCCAGGCTGGCGCGCTGCGCCTCGCCGCCGGAGAGGGTGAGCGGCCAGGCCTGCTCCCGCTCGGTCAGGCCGACCTCGGCCAGCGCCTCGCGGGCGCGCTCCACGGGCGCGTCCAGGCCGAGGGTGATGTTGCCGAGCACCCGCTTCCACGGCACCAGCCGGGGCTCCTGGAACGCCACCGCGACCGAGCCGGTCACCGCCAGCTCCCCGCTCACCTCCCGGTCCAGCCCCGCCAGGGCGCGCAGCAGCGTGGACTTGCCCGAGCCGCTGCGGCCCAGCAGCGCGATGAACTCGCCCGAGCCGATCTCCAGATCGAGCGACTCCAGCACGACCCGCTCCCCGAAAGCCTTGGTCAGGCCCCGTACGGACGCCACCGTCACCCCAGGAAGCCGCGCCGCCATGACAGGGCCCTCCTCTCCAGCAGCCGGACGAGGGCGTCGGTGAGCAGGCCGAGCGCGCTGTACACCAGCAGCCCGACCACGATCACGTCGGTGCGCAGGAACTCCCGCGCGTCGTTGATCATGTATCCGAGGCCGGCGGTGGCGTTGACCTGCTCGGCCACGATGAGCGCCAGCCAGGCCACGCCCAGGCTCTGCCGCAGCCCCACCAGCGTCTGGGGGAGCGCGCCGGGCAGCACGATGTGCCGGATCAGCGCGGCCCTGCCCAGTTTCAGGGTGTGGGCCACCTCGGCGAGCTTGCCGTCCACGCCGCGGACGCCGGCGAAGGTGTTCAGGTAGAGCGGGAAGGAGACCGCCAGCGCGACCAGCAGGACCTTCGGGGTCTCGCCGATGCCGAACCAGAGGATGAACAGCGGGATCAGGCCGAAGAACGGGAGCGCGCGCAGCATCTGCATGATCGGGTCGACGGCGTTCTCGCCCGGGCGGCTCAGGCCGGCGACCAGGGCCAGCAGGATGCCGGCCGCCGCGCCGGCCCCGAAGCCGAGCAGGACCCGCTGGAGGGAGACGCCGACCGCGGTCGGGAGCACGCCCGACTGGACGAGGTCGGCGGCGGTGGCGGCGATGGTGGCGGGGGCGGCGAGCAGTCGCGGCGGGAGTAAGCCCGTGCTGCTGGCGAGCTGCCAGATCGCGATGACCGCGATGGGGCTGAGCCAGCGTTGCCAGGCTTTTCCGCGGGTCCGTGACGGCTGGGGGCGGGAACGGGGTCGGACCTCGGCCGGAGCCTCCAGTTCGATGACGGACATAGGCATACCTCGCAAAGCTGGGCGCGTCGTCTATTCAGGGTTACCGATATTTCCTACCAAGTCAATCGGTATGTCAATGTGGGTTGACGCGGCTGGGGTGTCAACCTACATTGACACGCATGGGTATCGAATCGGGCACCATCGCACCGCCCGCCGGAGGCGGGCCACCCCCATCGGGTAACCAGCACACGTCCATGACCAGGCGGTTTCTGGCCGGCGGCGTCATCGCAGGGCCGCTGTTCGTCGCAACGTTCCTGATCGAGGGCGCCACCCGCGCCCACTACGACCCCTTACGTCACCCGGTCAGCTCACTCGAGCTCGGCGACTTCGGCTGGATCCAGTCCGTCAACTTCGTCGTCGCGGGTCTGCTGACGCTGGGCTTCGCCATCGGCCTGCGCCGCGTGCTCCGGCCCGGCGGGACCCACTCCCCGGCATCGCTTCAGATATCGCGGCCGGTTCGGGGATCGACGCGCGGCTCGACCTGGGGGCCGCTGCTCATCGGGATCTGGGCAATCCACCTGATCTTCGCGGGCGTCTTCGTGACCGATCCGGTGAGCGGCTACCCTCCAGGCACTCCCGACCTGCTCACCGAGTTCGGCAGCGCGCACGCCGCCGTCCACGACCTCGTCTCCATCCCCGGCTTCCTCTCTCTCGCCGCGGCCCCCTTCGTGCTCAGCCGCCGTTTCGCCGCGTACGGCGCACGCGCCTGGTCCCGCTACTCGATACTCACCGGCATCGCCTTCGTGACCGCGTTCGTACTCGCCACCGTCGGCTTCAACCAGGTCGACGGCCTGGTCGACATCGCCGGTCTACTCCAGCGCGTCACCGCCGTCATCGGCTGGTGCTGGCTGACCCTCCTCGCCGCCCACCACCTCAGAACCCTCCGGAAACCCCGGACAGGCGCCTAGGCCGCGGTGCCGATCGGGTTCGGCGCCGGCTTCAGCGGCCGGAGCCTTCGGCCAGGCGGGCCTGGTCCTCCCAGCGTTCGCCTGGTCGCGGTGCGGTCGCGCACACGACGTAGTGATGCGGAGTCATGGCGGACATGCGCCCCGGCAAGGCGGCCAGACAGGCACGGTGCAAGTCCTCCGGGGTGCGATCCGCCTGGCCCACCGTGTACGCCACGAGCCGCCACCCCAGCTCCTCGTCGGGCACGGCCACGACCTCGGAGCCCGGCGGGAGGAGGTTGCGCACCTCGGCGAGGTCGGTCCAGCAGCCGTCCGATCTGACCCAGCCGGGACCGCGGGGAACCGGCTCGACGGCCAGATCGGCGAGGGGGACGTCACGGGTGCCCGCGTCGATCAGCAGGCGCGCCAGTCCCTCCCCGGCCGCCTGGGCATCTGGCCGCGGGAGCACACGCGGATCGGCCCACAGCGTGAAATCCAGCTCGCCTTCGAGGCGGTTGACCCAGAGCGACATCCGGGTCGGCAGGGTCGCCTCCGGCAGCCAGGTCGTGTGCACACCGGCGTCCGTACGCGCGACCCGGCCGCCCTGACCGGGCACGCTCATGTCGTTGAAGACGATATCCCTGGCGAAGAACACGCCGCGCTCCCGCTGCACGTCCGTCATGACGCGGATCAGCGCGTCCGCGTCGAACCTGCTGTTCTGGTACGCGGCGAGCGTGGCCGACCGCACCCCCCGCAGTACGGCGTCGAACGTGTCCGCCCCGATCTCGACGGGCACCAGGGCGTCCTGCGCCAGCGGCCCCACGTAGTCGCGCAACTCCGGGCGGAACCGGTTGGCCGAGATGGACAGGATCGGGACGGTGACCGCGCCCGCGCGCAGGCCGGTCACCGTGGCCAGGGCGGCGAGCACGGCCGCGGACGCGCTCACCCCCGTCCGTACGGTGATCCGGCGCAGTGCGGCGGCGGCCGCGACCGAGCGGACCCGCAGCCGGGGCAGCAGCCACTCGGTGTCGGTGTCGTCCACGGACACGGTCAGGGTCGAGCGGGGGATGCGGCGCAGGTGCGTCTCCCAGTAGCGCAGCGCGGCCTCGGCACGCCGACGGCTGGCCGTGCCGTTCTCCGCGGCGGCCACGTCGACCGGCTGGGGCGCGGTGACCGGGGGGAGCGGTTTGCCGAGGATCAGCGCGTCCCAGTCGGCGAGCAGCACGGCGAGGCCGATCGCGTCGACCGCGCTGTGCGTGGTGACCAGCACGACCTGGCTGGGCACGCCCCCGGAGGTGACCGCCGCGATCCGGAACGGCACCTCCGACACCAGTTCGAACCGTGCGCCCTGGAGTTCCCTCGCCAGCTCCTCGGCGGATTCCTCCGGGGTGGCGGAATCGCGTACCGGAACGGGCAGTTCGCCGGAGGCGAGCACGTGCTGGGTGTCTTCGCGGACGAGTGTGCGCAGGGACTCGTGCCGGGACAGGAGCAGACCCGCCGCCTCGGCCAGGCCCGTCAGGGTCGTCTCCGGGGGCAGCGGGCGTACCACGCGGTAGTTCATGTGTTCGGGCGGGTCGGTGCGCACGCAGCGGACCATGTTCGCCTGGCCCATCGTCAGGGGACCGGTGCGCTCCTGCGCCGCGTGGAAACGGGCGACGGTCAAGGTTGGCTCCTCACTGATCCGGCCAGCCGCGCCGCCTCCTCGTCGGAGAGCTCCTCCAGCTCCTCGACCAGCAGCGCTTCGACGGCCGCCGCGAGGGCGGCGACCGTGGCCCCGTCGAACATGGTGCGGATCGGCACGTCGATCCCGGTGATCGACCGGATCCGCGCGATGACCCGCGCCGCCAGCAGCGAATGCCCCCCGACGGCGAAGAAGTCGTCCAGCGCGCCCACCTCGGCGATCCCCAGCACCTCGCCGTACACCTCGGCCACCAGCTGCTCGGCATCCGTCCGCGGCGCCACACTCCCGCCCCCGGCCTCCATCTCCGGGTACGGCAACGCCCCCCGATCCACTTTCCCGTGCCTCGTCAGCGGCAACTCCGCCAGCCAAACCCACACCGAAGGCACCATGTACCCCGGCAACGCCTCCCCGGCGAACGCCGCCAGCTCCTCCCCGCTCACGCCTTCCGCGACCACATATCCGGCCAGCCGATCCCCGGCAGCCGCCACAGCCACCTGCCGCACCCTCGGATGCGCCAGCAGCCGCGCCTCCACCTCCCCCGGCTCCACCCGGAACCCGCGCACCTTCACCTGCTCATCGATCCGCCCCAGAAACTCCAGCCGCCCATCGCCCCGCCACCGCGCCCGATCCCCGGACCGATAAATCCGCGCCCCCTGCGCATCCACGACAAACCGCTCCGCGGTCAACTCCGGCCGCCCGAGATACCCCCGCACCACCCCGGCCCCACCGATACACAACTCACCCGGCGCCCCCGGCGGCACCCGCCCCCCGAAGCGGTCCAGCAACACCACCCGCGTCTCCCCAATCGGCCGCCCTATGGACGGCTTCGAGTCGCCGCCGAGAAACGCTGGGCTCGTGGAGCCGCCGACCTGGACTGGCTGCGCCTGCCCGGCGGGTGGCACGGACCCGCCCGGGAGATGTGGTGTTCCGGGCCGGTCCGCCGGATACGTGTTGGATTCTT
>NZ_BOOA01000068.1 GCF_016862995.1 Acrocarpospora phusangensis | reverse complement strand
AGGGTGTTCCACGCGGTGCCCAGGCTGACCAGGGGCGCGATCGAGGGGTTGCCGGGAGTGCTGATGTTGCGCCAGACGAAGAGCTTGTCGGGGTTCTGCGTGCCGAGGATGTCGGTCCTGCCGTCGCCGTCGTAGTCGGCCAGCCAGTACTTCGTGATGGTCCGCCAGCCGGCGGAGAGCGGGATGCTCTGGCCGCGTGACGGGCTGCCCGAGGAGCTGGTGTTCGGGATCAGCCACAGGTCGTCGCCGCTCGCGCCCAGCCCGAGGATGTCGGGTTTGCCGTCCCCGTCGAAGTCGGTGAGCCGGGTGCCCTGGGAGTCGACCAGCGGGCGGGGGGCCTCGACCGGATCGTCGACGATCTTCTTGTACCTGATGGGCCGGTAGTTCTGCATGCTCGACCAGCTCTCGTCGCCCACCTGGCCGCGCCAGTTGGCGATGGGGCCCTTGGCCCAATCCTCCTGCCAGCCGTTGGAGTCGGGGTTGCCGGTGCCGTTGAGCGAGTAGGTCCAGGCGCCCTGCGTGTGGTTGGCGGGGTTCTTCCAGCGGGCGAACAGCTCGATGTGGCCGTTCTTGAGGATGGCGTCGCCGGGCTTGAGGTCGTGCAGGCTCGGCAGGAACTCGGTCTGGCTCCAGACCTCGAAGTCGTCGGTGCTGTTGCCGCCCTTGCCGGAGTTGGCTGTGATGTGCCAGGCCATGGAGACCAGGCCGGAGCAGTCGGGGCCGTACCGGTTGTCGCCCTCGACGTCGGTGTAGAGGGTGCCGGAGGCGCGGGTCAGGTTGTACTTGACCTGGCGGGTGACCCAGTTCTGGGCCCGGGAGAGCACCTCCGACCGGGTGATCTCGCCGCCGGGTGCGGAGTCGGCCGAGGCGGGCGTGGCCACGGTCGTCAGGCCGACGAGGCCCACCGTGGTCGCGAAGAGGACGCCGAGGGAACCGGAGATAAGGCGAGAGAGCATTTCTGCTGTCCTTCCAGGTGTTTTCTGCTGACACCTGAAAGGTTCTGCGGGCGCTCTGAAAGATCGGTGAAACTCCGCGGAGGGCCCGTTTCAGCGCTTCTTTCAGCCCCTCTTCAGCTCGCCGTACTCGCGGGCTCCCTGGTCGCGGAAGATCTTCAGCGCCCGGTCGAGGGCGAGTTCGGCGGCCTCGTGGTCGCCCCTGGCCTCGTGGAGCCGGGCGAGGTCGCGTTCGGTGCGGGCCCGCCACAGCAGCACGTCGAGCTCGTCCCAGAGCTGGAGCGAGGCGGTCAGGCAGGCGTCGGCGTCGTCGAGCTGGCCGCTCGCGAGGTGCAGTTCGCCGAGGGTGCGCAGGGTGACGCCGAGCCCCCACCGGTCGCCCATGGCCTGGCAGAGCGACAGCCCTTCCTCCAGGGCGGGCAGCGCGACGTCGATCCGGCCGAGCCGGATCTCGGCCTTGGCGCGGGCCCGGATCGAGTACGCCTCCATGAGCGGGTCGCCGAGCCGCGTGAAGATGTCACGCGCGGCCTCGGCCGCCTCGATGGCCTGGTCATATGCGCCCGTGGCGCGGTGGTAGAGGCTCATCGTGCGTAAGGTCAGGCCCTCGCCCCGGCGGCTGCCGGCGGCGCGGTAGCCGCGCAGGCAGCTCTCCAGCCCGGCCCACGCCTCGGGGAAGTCGCCGCGCTCCAGCCGGACCGAGGCGGCCACTCGTTGCGGATAGTGGACGGCGGGGTCGTCGCCCAGCAGGGCGGTCGCGCCGTCGAGGAAGTGCAGCGCCTCGGCGAGGCGGCCGGTCTCACGGCAGATCACGCCGAGCGCGGCCAGCGCGACCGCCTGCCCGCGGGTGTCGCCGAGGTCGCGGAAGGCGCTGAGCGCCTCGTCGAGCACCTGCCGGCCCTCGGCGAAGCGGTCCTGGTCATACCGGAGGCGGCCGAGCTCGGCCAGCATGGTCGCCACGCCGTGGGGGTCGCCCGCGCGCCGGGCGGCGGCCAAGGCGGCCTGGGTGATGCGCTCGCGGGAAGCGAAGCGGTTGACGCCCAGGAACGACGGGCCCAGGCGCGCGGAGGCGAATCGGCAGACGAGTTCGTGCAGGCCGAGCGCCGCCGCACGTTCGAGGCCGACGACGAGGGCGGGCTGCTCGAAGTCGAACCAGTCGTGGGGTGCGGCGAGCACCTGCGCGGCCAGGCCGGGCGAGATCTCCGCGCCCGTCGTCACGGGAGCCGGGCCGATCTCGTCGGACGGGGCGTCGGCGGTCACCTGGTCGGCGAGCGCCAGCCAGCCGCCGAGCACCCGGCCGACGGCCGCCGCGAGGTCCTCCGCGGGCTCCTCGGCCTCGGCGCGTTCGCGGCCGTAGATACGGACCAGGTCGTGCACGCGGTAGCGCGGGGTGCCAAGGTCGTCGACCCGGGCGAAGTCGACGAGCTGGGCGTCGACGAGCCGTTCGACGGTGTCCTCGGCCTCGGCGGCGGGCTCGCCGGTCAGCCACGCGACGATCCAGGCCGCGAACTCGGTCGCGCCCAGGTGACCGAGGCGGCGCAGGGCGCGCCGCGCGCCCGGGTCCAGGGCGCGGTAGCTCAGCTCGAACCCGGCGCGGACCTCCAGGTCGGCGATGGCCAGCTCGTCAAGGCGACGGCGTTCGTCGGCGAGGCGGCCCGCGAGCAGCCGCAGCGGCCAGCGCTGCCGGGTGGCCAGCCGGGCCCCGGCGATGCGCAGCGCCAGCGGGAGCCGCCCGCACAGTTCGGCGATCTCGCGCGCCACCGGCTCCTCGGCCGTGACGCGCTCGGCCCCGACGATGCGTTCGAGCAGCTCCAGCGCCTCGTCGGCGTCCAGGACGTCCAGGTCGGTACGGCTCACGCCGCTGAGCCCGCCGAGCCGGTTCCGCGAGGTGATCAGCACTCCGCAGTCGCCGCCCGGCAGCAGCGGCCGGACCTGCCGTTCGTCGGCGGCGTCGTCGAGCAGCACCAGCACCCGGCGCCCGGTGAGCAGCCGCCGGTAGAGCTCGGCCCGTTCGGTCGGGTCCGCGGGGACCGGGTCGGCGCCCAGAGCCTTGAGGAACAGCCCGAGCACCTCGCCGGGGTCGGCGGGCGTCTCGCTCATCCCGCGCAGCTCGGCGTGGAGCTGGCCGTCGGGGAACGCCGCCGCGATCCGGTGGGCGACGTGGGCGGCCAGCGCCGACTTGCCGCTGCCGCCGCGCCCGGCGACCACCTGCACGGTGCCGGTCACCAGCGCCCCGGTGAGCGCGGTGGTCTCGGCGAGCCGCCCGGTGAAGTCGGCGGGCGGCGGCGGGAGCTGCGCGGGCGCGGTCATTCTGGGCCCGTGGTCGGACGGCGGGCCTTGGAGCAGCGGGTCGCCGCGCAGGATCGCGTGGTAGAGCGCGGCGAGCTCGGGTCCGGGGTCGAGGCCGAGTTCGTCCACGAGCACCTGGCGGCCCTCGCGGAAGGTGGCCAGGGCGTCCGACTGGCGGCCGAGGCGGTAGAGGGCGGTCATGTACTGGCCGCGCAGGCGTTCGTTGGCGGGGTGGCGGCCGACGAGGGCGGCCAGCTCGGAGGCCAGGCGGCCGTGGTGGCCGAGGGCGAGCCCGGCGGCCATCCGCTCCTCGGTGGCGGTCAGCCGCAGCTCCTCCAACCGGATGGCCTCCCCCGCGAGCCGGGTGGCCTCCAGTCCCGCCAGGGCCGGCCCCCGCCACAGCGCGAGGGCGGCGTCGAGCAGGTCGGCGGCCTCCTGCGGGGTGGCCGCCGCGCGGGCGCGGGTGACCAGGTCGTGGCAGCGGGCCGCGTCGAGGGCGTCCTCCGGGACCTGGGCCAGGTAGCCGGGGGCGCGGGTGAGGATGACGTCGGCGGCGCCGTGCCGGGCGAGGGCCTGTCTGAGGGTTTTGACGTAGGTCTGGATGGCCGCCTTGGCGGTGTCGGGCGGGTCGTCGGGCCAGATCACGTCGATGAGCCGGGCGGTCGGCACGACGTGGCCGTTCTCCAGCAGCAGCGCCGCGAGCAACGTCCGGGGTTTGGTCCCGCCCAGCGGGACCGGCCCGCTTTCGGCGATCACTTCGATGGGTCCGAGCAGCCGAAACTCCACGCAGCCGATTATCGGCCATTCGGTATAGAAGTTGTATATGCCCAGCTCCCCTGCTGATCCCCGCCGCGCCGGCAGTCGCGCGGGAATCCCGGTCGCGTTCAGCCGCCGCGCGCCACGGTCGGCGGTGTTGGGGCGGTAGCCGTAGCGGCAGTCAGTCGGCTGCCTCGCTGTGGCCGACAAGCGTCTGTCCAAGGCGGAAAGGGTCAGCGTTGGCCCTCACACCCGCCTCGCGGCGGATCATTCCGCGTATATTCCGCCACCGCTGGCGCTCGGGTGCCCCCAATGGCACCCTCCCAGCCGGGAGAGAGCGAGCGTAACCCCAGGTGAGAAGGGAGACCGGCGTGGTAGTGCGTGCGCGCCCAGAGGGATTCGAACCCCCGACCGTCGGATTAGAAGTCCGATGCTCTATCCGGCTGAGCTATGGGCGCTTCCGCTGCTGCGTTGACCAGCTTATTTGGCGGTCTTGTGCGAAGCTAGCATAGCTGGGCTGTGCCGGAACAGCGTCGGATTTTTGGAGGAGCGATGGTCCGCCCCCGAAGACAGGTGACCGTGTCCCCGACGCTGCTCGATCTGCTTCCCTCGTGGGAGCTGTCGTTGCGGGCAGGGCACAAGTCGCCGGGAACGATCCGCAGCTACCTGGACAGCGTACGGGGGCTTTCGGCGTTCCTGATCGACGGGGGGATGCGGGCGGAGGTGGACGGGGTCAGGGCCGAGGAGATCCGGGGGTTTCTCGCCCGAACGGCGGAGGTGTCGTCGGCGGGGAACGCGCACAAGCACTTCAGGAACCTGCGGGTGTTCTTCGGGTGGCTGGTCGCGGAGGGGGAACGGGCGGGGGATTCGCCGGTAGCCGCGGTCGAGGCGCCGAAAGTGGACAGGAAGCCGGTACGGCCGCTGACCGAGCAGGAGTTGGCCAGGCTGCTGGCGGTGTGCGCGGGGGATTCGTGGATCGACCGGCGGGATACCGCGATCATGCGGATTCTGATGGACAACGGCATGCGGGTGTCGGCGCTGGCGGGGCTGCGGTACAGCGCGTCCGATCCGGAGGCGAACGACGTGTGGCTGGGGCGGCATGTGCTGCGGATCGTCCTGGGGGACGGGGAGGTCTATCTGGCGCCGCTGGGGCGAAAGTCGGCGGCGGCGGTCGACCGGTATCTGCGGGCGCGTACGCGACTGAAGCACGCGTCGTCGCCGTGGCTGTGGCTGCCGGAGCGGGGTGTGACCGCGCACGGGGGAGATCGGCGGCTGACCGCGACCGGCATCCAGCAGATGCTGCATCGGCGCGGTGAGGAGGCGGGCATTCCGGGCGTGTTCCCGCATCGGTTCCGGCACACGATGGCGAGCGGCTATCTGCGAGAAGGCGGAGATCCGCTCGAGTTGATGCGGGTCGGGGGCTGGAAGACGCCGGTGATGGCGCGCCACTACGCCGATATCGCGGAAACCGGACCGCCGGCGGAGCAGGCGCGGCTGTCCCCAGGCGATCGAATCTGAGTACTCCTGAACGTCTACCACGGCCCGCCGCACCCGCCGAAGTGGCCCAAGGCCCACCATTGCTTGCGGGTCACACGTTCGCGGGCAAATGCCGTGGTAGGTCCGGGACGGAACACGATCCGCTGCGATGGCGGCACGACGCGTTAGACCATCGACGTCCGCCTGGCGGACTTGCATGGAAGTCCTTGTAGATCGTTGACAGACGGTCAGAGATCAACTTAACTGCTGGTATAGCACCGCAAGGCGGTTAATCGGGTGGCAAATCGGTACATGGAACTGTCAGCGTAGCCTATACATCACGCGCAGCAAGGGCATATTCCAGCCCGGCTTGATATGCACATCAGTGGGATGATCATCCCGTATCACTTCTGACCGACGTCCCATGGCACGGAACCGATGGGGCCATTTCATGGTTTGGAACAAGCCGCACGCTGGGTCGGCCAAGCCACGGTAACTGTTCACTTTCTATGTGTTCAATTTGGAGTGACGCATGCCCGGGTACCCTGCTGTCCTGCCTGTACGCAGGCTGTTGACCCGAACGGTACTGGTGGTCCTGGTTGCCGTTTTCCCCGGCCTTATCCAGGTGGTCAGCCATCCTGCGGCCGCGGATCCAGCGCCGTCACCTATCCGATTAGTGTTGCCAGTCCAATCGTCCGGTACGGCGGAGGGTTTTCCGCACTTGGTGGATGTCGCCGTGACCTCGTCACAGGTTGGACCGGCCGGACCGGTTGTCGTCCGTACAGAGAAGCGCCCTGAAGGCGCGTTGCCCCTTGAGAACCGTTCTCCTGGCAGCATGAAAGGGATCGATCCGGTCCCCGTAAGCCGAATCCGTGATCGCGTCAAGAAGACCCTTAAGCCGCCCCGCCACTGGTGGGAAGCGAAGTTCCCGCACCTGGCCGCTCCTCAGGTCACCGCGGCGGCTGAGGCGTCGTTGCTGGCCCCGCCTACGTTCGTCGACGGGGCACCTGCCGATTTTGCTGCCGTCGGTACGCTTACGCCGTTGATGATCGCTTTCGCGACGAATCCATCCGGCGGTGTCGACTACTGGTTCCTGGTGTGTGACGGGCCGCCCACCTCGGCGACCAACTGCTGGGAGTCGGGCCAGCAGAGCGCGAATTCTTGGAAAGTTCCGTCCGGGCGTCTCCAGTGGGACAAGCAGTACTACTGGCAGGTGTTCATGATCAACCGGGTTACCACCGAGTCGTTCGTGAGCCCGGTCCGCACGTTCACCACGGCCGTGCGGGATACGAAGATCACCTCGCAACTCGCCACCCCTGGCGTGAACGGTCAGGAGTTCCACCAACTCGCCGGCAACTACACGGCTCAGTTCACCGATGCGACGGTGGCGACTGCGGGTCCCACCATGTCGGTGGCGCGGTGGTACAACAGCCTCGACCCGCGTACCGACGGCATTTTCGGGTCGGGCTGGACGGCACGCTGGGACATGAAGATCGCGGTGGAGGACTCCGGTGCGACGCTACTGGTGACCTACCCCGACGGGCGGCAGTTGAGGTTCGGCGCGAAGGGTGACGGCAGCTACGAGCCCCCGGCGGGAATGTACGCCACGCTCGCCACGGTGAGCGGCGGCGGCTGGCGGCTGATGGACAAGGACGCCACCTCTTATCACTTCGACTCGTCGGGACGCCTGCTGAGGATCACCGACAATCGCGGGCGTACCCAGACCCTCACCTATGGAGGCGACGGCAAGCTTTCGACCGTGACCGGCGTCGGAGGACGGAAGCTAACGCTGACCTGGAACGGCAACCGCGTGGCGACGATCTCCACCGACGCGGTTAACGGAGCACCGCTCACCTGGGCGTACACCTACACGGGAGACAATCTCACCAGGGTCTGCCCGCCTACCAGCGAGTGCGTCAACTACGCCTACGGCACCGGTTCGCAGTACCGGACTCGCGTGCTGGACTCCGACCCCGTTAGTTACTGGCGATTGAACGAGACCTCCGGCACCGTGGCCGGCGACCTCGGTTGGGCGGGGAATCCGGCAACCTATACCAGCGCCACCCTGGCTCAAGCCGGCGCGCTGGCCGGCACCCTCGACACGGCCGTCTCGATGACCGCAGGTCATGTGCGGCTGCCCGCCAATACCTTGGCTCGGTTGTCCACGTTCCTTTCGTTCGAAGTCTGGTTCAAGACCACACAGAATGGTGTGCTGCTTTCGGCGGCCAGCACAGCCACCTCGAACGTGCCTCGCCAGCCAGTGATCTACGTCGGCAACGACGGCAAACTACGCGCCCAGTACCTGGAGAGGCCGGAAACGGGTGGACCCTCGCCGATCCTGCCCATCACCTCTGCCGCCGCCGTCAACAACGGGCAGTGGCACCATGCGGTGCTGACCGTGAACGGCACCAGCGAGACCCTCTACCTGGATGGCCAGCCTGTGGGCACCCAGCCTGGTGCCCAGTTCGATCAGTGGCCATCCTTCGCGTCGGTGGGCAATGGTGTGATGGGCGCCTGGGCGAGCTTTTGGCCGTCCGCACCCACCTCCACCACAGCCACCTTCCCATTCAAGGGCACTCTGGACGAGGTCGCAGTTTATGAGCGCCCGCTCACGGCCGCCGAGGTCCAGCGGCACTTCGCGGGCGGCGCGGCGCTCCCCAACAAACTGACCAAGGTCACTCTGCCGTCGGGCCGGGTTTGGGCGGAGAACATCTATGACGCGGCCACTGATCGCGTCAAGACTCACACCGATGACGAGGGCGGCACTTGGACGCTCGGTGTGCCCATCTATGACAAGGTGACCGGCTTGTCCACGGTGACGGTGACCGACCCCAGAAGCGGAACGCTCAAATACGTCCACGACGCTCGCCGCGGCTACCGCCTGGTCAGCGAGACCGACCAGCTGAACAAGATCACCTCCCACACCTACGACACCGGCGGTTACCTGGCCAAGACGATCGACCGCAATGGCAACACCACCGAGCTGACGCACGATGCGCGCGGCAACGTCCTGACCGAGAAGACCTGCCGTACCGCCGGGAACTGCCAGACCTCCTACAGCTCCTACTTCCTCAATGCTGCCAACAAGTTCGATCCCCGAAACGACCAGCCCATCTCGTTCCGGGACGCCCGATCCACCTCAGCGACGGACAACACGTACGCAACTACCTGGGAGTACACCGCCTTTGGCGAGGAGTCCAAGCACACGTCTCCCGGCACACCGGATTTCCCGTCTGGCCGCTTCTGGATCACGACTTACACCGATGGCACTGAAGTCGCGGATGGCGGCGGAACCGTCCCGGCTGGCTTGATCGAGACCTTCGTCGATCCCCGCAACAAGACGATTAGCCATGAGTACTCGGCGACGGGTGACCTCGTCCGTACCACCTCCGCAACCGGCCTGATTACTGAGTACGGGCGGGACGCAATCGGCCGCGCCACCTCACAGACCGAGATCTCTGATGCCCAACCGAGCGGAATCACTAGTTCGGTCACTTACGACGGACTGTCCCGGGTGCTGACGCACACCACTCCAGCGGTCGAGAACGAAGTCACCGGTGTGACGCACACCAGCCGCTTCACCTACACCTATGACGTGGACGGCAATACCCTGACCGAAACCGCCTCCGACCTCAGCGGCGGCGATCCGGATCGGAAGGTCACCTACACCTACGACAACTTCGGCCGGGTGCAGACGGTCCTTGGACCCGAGGGTGGAACGGTCACCTACGGCTGGGACCAGACTGGGGCACAGACCAGTCTGATCGACGAGTCGGGGACACGATACGAACAGACGTATACGGCGCGTGGGGAACGGGCAACGGCCACCATCAAAGCCTGGACGGGCAGTCCGGTCGCCCCGACCCCAGCCACCGACAAGGTCCTCCTCTCCTACTCCTACGATCCCGGTGGACGCCTGGCTGGCAAGGTCGACGTGATGGGGCGCAAGACCAGCTACACCTACTTCACGGATGACAAGTTATCCCAGGTCATCGGCGACGACGTGAAGCTCAATGGCTCGAACACGGCCAGGGACGTCGTCCTGGAGTCGCGAACCTATGACGCGGCCGGCAATCTGATCTCCGCGGTCACCGGTGGCGGCAAGACCCGGATGGACTTTGTCCGCGACGCGGCGAACCGGCTCACCTCCGAAACCCTCGATCCGACCGGCCTGGCACGCAAATCCACCTTTGTGTATGACGCCAACGGCAATGTCCTCCGCCAGTCGCTCTCCAGGACGGGCGACACCCGTACCGAGACGGTCGAGTACGCCTACAACGACGACGACGTCCTGGTCCGAGAGACAGTCGAGAACGGCGCGGACGATCTGGTCACCACCCACCTCGTGGACGATCGCGGTCTGGTCACCGCCGTGACCGACCCGCGCGGCAATGCCCCTGGTGTCGACTCTGCGGACTACACCACCAACTATCGTTACGACCTAGTCGGCCGCTTGATTGAAACGAAATTGCCGCAAGTCCAGATTGAGAGAAATGGCACCACTGGCCCGGGCCGTCCGACCAATAAATATGGATACAACGCTGCCGGTGAGCTGACACACAGCACAGACGCTGAGGATCGGACCGTCGTCACCGGCTACGACAAGGCCGGGCGCACCATCAGCATCACCCATCCCAGCTACGTTCAGCCCAGTGGCAGCACCCTGACTCCCCAGGAACGGTTCGGATACGACGCCGCCGGACGTGTCAATCAGCACACCAGCCCTCTGGGCAACGTGACTACAGCTGAGTACGACCAACTCGACAACCTGGTCAGAGTCACCGACCCAGCCCCATCCGGGCAGACCGGTGGCAAATGGATAGCTGAATACGACTTGGCTGGCGAGCAACTGGCCGGGGTGGATCCGACCGGTGCCCGGGTCCAGGCGACCTATGACGATCTCGGTCGCCAGATCACTTCAACGGTGATCGAGCGTAAACCCAGCACCGCGTCCTTCCTCACCACCTTCGAGTACGACGACGCCGACAATCTCGTCAAACAAGTCGAGCCAGGGAACCGGATCACCAGCTACGTGGTCAACGCGGCGGGCGAAACAACTGCGGAGACCGACCCGATGACCAACACGGTCACCTTCGACCACGACCTGGCCGGGCGGACCGTCAAGGTCACCAGCCCGCTCGGCAACTCCACCGTCTTGATGTACGACCTGGCCGGACGCCGAATCGAATCGAAGGACCTCGATGACAGCGGGGCGACGCTACGGACAAGCGCCATCGGCTACGATCTCGCGGACAATGCCGTCAGCGTCACCAGCCCGGAAGGCCACCTCGTCCAGCGGGAGTACGACGCGTCCGGCATGCTCACCAAGCTGATCGAACCGGTTGACGCGAGCACTTCGATCACCACGACGTTCGGCTACGACGCTGCGGGAAATCAAACCCGCAGCACCGACGGGCGCGGCAATAGCATGTTGACCACGTACAACAGCCTCGGTCTGGCTGAGTCCCAGATCGAACCCGCCACCACGGCCTATCCTGCCGCCGCCGACCGTACCTGGACCAATGTCTACGACGCGGCCGGAAACGAAATCGCCAACCTTCAGCCGGGCGGGGTTCGGATCGACAGCACGTACGACCACCTGGAGCGTCTGACCAAGGAGAGCGGCACCGGGGCGGAGGCCGTCACCGCTGACCGCAGCTACGGATACGACCCGGCGGGGCGACTAACTTCTATCGGCGACTACGCGCTCACGTACAACGACCGAGACATGCTGCTCACCGCGACCAAATCTGGCAGCCCTCTGGCCTCCTTCAGCTACGACGGCCTCGGTAACCCGCTGCAACGCGTGGACACCTCGGGCACGGCGAACTTCACTTGGGATAACAACAACCGCTTGGCGACGGCCGCGGAACCGGTGTCCGGCCGGACCTTCACCTACGGCTATGACAAGAACGACAACCTGACCTCGCTCAACTCCGTCAATCCGGTAGGCAGCCAGACCTTCACGTACGACGACTTGGACCGGCTGCTCACGCACACACTGAAGAACAGCGGAGGCAGCCAGCTCGCGAAGATTACCTACGGCTGGGACGCCGACGACAACCTCACGGCTAAGACCACTGAGGGTCTCGTGGGTTCCGGTGCGAACGTCTACGGCTACGACCGATCAGGACGGTTGACGTCCTGGCAGGACCCTGGCGGTAACACCACCACGTACGTGTGGGACGCCTCCGGCAATCGTATCCAGGCCGGCGCCAAGACCTTCACCTACGACGAACGAAACCGGCTGATCTCGGACGATGACGCCACCTACACATTCAGCCCTCGCGGCACGATGGAGACCGAGACAAGGGCGGGATCGACTCGCCAGCACGTGTTCGACGCGTTTGACCGGATGGTCAGCGATGGTGATGCCACCTACGACTACGACGCGCTCGGCCGCCTGGTGTCCCGAGTCAAGGGAGGCGCGGAGACCAAGTTCTTCTACTCCGGTCTGGAGAACGACGTCGCCAGCGTCCAGAACGGATCGGGAACGGTCATCGCGAAATACGGCCGCGACCCTGCTGGAAACGTCCTGGGTCTTCAGGAAAATGGCGGCCCCGGGCTGGGCGTGCTGACCGACTGGCACACGGATGTGATCGGCACTTTCGACGGAACCGCCTTGCTCGGCTCCTCCGCCTTCAGTCCCTTCGGAGAGGTCTCGGCTCAGACAGGACCCCAGCGGTCCCTCGGCTACCAGAGCGAGTGGACCGACCCGGACACGGGCAAGGTCAACATGCACGCCCGGTGGTACGTCCCGGGCACGGGATCCTTCAACTCCCGCGACACCGTCACTCTGGCTGCGTCACCATCGATTCAGCTGAACCGGTACGGATACGCGAACGGTTCGCCCCTGGATCACACCGACCCCGGTGGAAACTATCCGATCTATCCCCCGCCCGACCCCACAGGTGGCGGATACGATCTACCCGGAGCCGGGGGGCAGCTTGGGTATTCCTCCCGCGGAGCGGGTCGCTTCGGCTGGAACCCGTATGGGCCGGGGAGGATGCCCTATCAGACCTACGAGCAATACAAGGCGTCCCAGAAGGCCGCCGCCGATCGGCTCGCGAAGACCGGGGGCCACGCCAAGGGCACCCTCGCGTACAAGGTCCACAATGCCGTCTACAAGGCCACTCAGGCTGCGAAAAAGGCATTGGCTGCCGCGAAGAAGGCTCTGAAGGCACGGAAGGACGCGCAAAAGGCCGCGACCGCGAAGCAAGCTAAGAAGGCGCAAAAAGAAGCAGAAAAGGCTGCCAAAAAAGCACGACAAGAAGCTGCGAAAGCTCGAAAGAAGGCCCAGGAAGCGCAGAAGCGCGCGGCCCAGGCCGCTAAGGCCGCTAAGGCGGCGAAAGCCAAAGCAGCCCAGGCTAAGGCGGCCAAGGCAGCAAAAATAAAAGCTAAAAAAGCCAAGGAAGCGGCCGACAAGGCCAAAAAGGCGGCAGATAAGGCTACAAAGGACGCCAAGGCCGCGAAAGCGGCGGCCAAGGCGGCTAAGGAGAACAACCCTCGGCAGAACTACAAGGGTCCAGTCGTCGAAGTCACCATCGAGCCTCGCAGCACCAGTACCGGAACTGTCGCTAGTGGCTCTACGTCGGCAGGTTGCCGGAGTATCAACAATTGCGTCCGCGATCAAATCGAGGACTTCATCGAAGACAACACGGACCGGATCATTGATGAGTACCTGAACGACCTCGCTCCGGAACTACCAGTTGATTCCCCCGGCATGAATAGCTGTCAACCGTCGAACAGTTTTGTCCCCGGCACCTCCATCCTCATGGCCGATGGCACCCGGAAGCCCATCAAGGACGTCGAAGTCGGAGATCTGGTCCTCGCCTCTGATCCGGTCACGAACGAGACTGCGGCCAAGACCGTGACCACGCTGATCATCGGTGACGGAGTGAAGCACCTGGTTGACATCACCGTGGACATTGACGGAGCCCGCGGTGGCGCCACCAGAGTGATCACGGCCACCGACGGTCACCCGTTCTGGATCCCAGACCTTCGTACGTGGCTTCCCGCAGGCCAACTAGTGCCCGGCGCCTGGCTTGAGACGTCCGCGGGTGTCAAAGTACAGGTTTCCGCAATCAGCAAGCGGACGACGAGGCAACGGGTTCACAACCTCACTGTGGAAGGCTCACACACTTACCATGTGCTGGCTGGGAACCAGGCAATTCTGGTTCATAACACCAATCCCGGCTGCGATCCACTACTGGATTATGCTGACGGCGCTCGAAATAAACCAGGGGTAAAGTTCGTTTCCGAATACACGTCCCCTTCGGGGCGAAAATACTACGGTCATAATCGCCACGGGCAACAGTCCGATGGGCCGCTATCGGATGCAATCGAGGATGCAGGTCATCATGGCGGCTGTGCTGAGGTACACTGCCTGATCCAGGCGCAAGAATCTGAAGGCCCCGGAGCGATCAGGGGCGGGACCATGCGCACGCTCCAATCACGGAATGCAATGTCGCCGAATGCGGGAGACCATGGACTGCCGGGTAAGCCATGCGGTCGCTGCCACCGGCTGTTGAAAAACCTCGGCATCGACTAGTGACGAAAGGCGTCGATGATAAAATTCGATTCAATGCACCCTGATGTGCTGGCTGCAATTAGCGCATCAGGGTGGTTGCCAGGGCGGCAAGTTGCGATCGATATTTGGATTGCGCAACTGTGTGAAGAGGGTTATCGTCTCAGTCCTCTTGCTGAAGAGGTACTGTCTTCCTTGGGGGGGATGGTGGTTGAGCCGATTAATTCTAGTGGGCCAAATTTTAGCAATGATGAGCCTTTAAGTTTTGATCCGATAGCAGCGGGATCGGGTCATCGTGGGCTTGCTGAAGAGGTCGAGGGCATTCTCGGTGGTAGCTACTTTCCCATTGGGGAATGGCTCAGCTATTCCAGTGTATTTCTTGAATCGGAGGGCAGGATAGTAGCAACTGGAATGGGATGGATATGGGAGCTCGGTAAGTCCTTTGAGGAAGGGCTGGAGCTTGCAGTCCGGGCACATCGGCCGCTGATCTGCCTGCATTCTGATCCTGGTCTCGATCCATGGCCAGCGCCTCTCGATAGCTAAATTCGGCATTCTCTTGTACCGCCTCGCATGGGAGCCAGCGGTTCTTGGCGGCCACAGCTCTTGTGATCGTTTTCTGGCGACTACGTTCAGTGCCGTTACCGAGAGCCTCTGGCATGGGTTCGATGGCGTCGCGCTGGAGGCGGAGCCGAACGTCGGCGTAGACGTCAGCGGTGATGGCGATGCGGGCGCGTCCGCGGCTGGCCGCGACCGGGGTCCTGCGGATGCTGCGGAGGCAGGCACTGTCGGGGTTTCCACACCGGCCCAGGCGCACGATGGCGAGTGAATAGGTCCCGGAGGGAGGCGATCAGTTCGACCTGATGCAGGTGGGCGACCGGAGGTCAAACGTTCCTACGGCTCAGGTGTCGATCATCCATTCGCCCTGGTCCTTGCCGTAACCGCTGTCCAGGACGAACTGGAACTTGGCCAGTTTCGTGCCCTTGGGAACCTCGTAGACCAGTACGCCCTTGCGGGTGTCGCCGACGGAGACGGTGACTAGCCCGGTGAGTGCCACACCGTCGAGCACCTCGGCGAAGGCTGCGTTGTACTGCTGACCATCCACATCAATGAGCTTGCCGCTTGTGGTGGGGGCGTCGTTGTAGAGTTTCTGGCCGACGTTCTTGAGGACGAGTTCGACCGCGATGTACTGGGAGCCGGCCTTCGGCACGATGTACTGGTTCGCGGGGCGGGCGCCGACGATGATGCGGCGGGCGGTCACCTGGACGACGGTTTCGGCGACGATGCCGTGGAGTTCGATGGTCCGGCCGAGGCGCCGGGTGCCGCCGGCGGGGGTTTCGGTCTCTTCGGGTGCGGCGGTCTTCTCGTCGGTGCCGCGGGTTTCCGAAGCTGACTTGTCGCGTGGTGTCGCGGATGTCTCCGGTGTCGCCACCGTGGAGCGGTTGATGGCCACCAGGACGCCGACGCTTACGGCCACCACCACGATGAAGATGCCGATGCTCAGCAGGATCAGCGGAGTGCTGCTCTTGCGGGGCGGGGGACCTTGCGGGGGGTAGTAGTAGCCGGGCGGCCCATACTGCTGCGGGCCCTGCGGGTACTGCGACATGGTGGCTCCAGGGGGATGCCCGTCGGCTTGCCGGCGATCTGTCTGACAACTGACATCATGCCGTCTTCCGGGGGTGTACACCGACATCTCCTCGATGACGTACACATCCTGACGAATCGGTGGATTCCGCGCCCGCCTCTTGACACTCGCGATGTATCTCGAAAATACTCGGAATCGAGTAAGGAGGTCGTCCATGTCGTCACGGCAACGCAGCAATCCGCTCGCGCTGGCGGTGCTCGCCCTGTTGTACGAGCGGCCGATGCATCCGTACGAGATGGCGACCACCCTTCGTGAACGGCGCAAAGAGGACAGCATCAAGCTGAACTACGGGTCGCTCTACTCGGTCGTGCAGTCGCTGGAGCGGCGGGGGCTGATCGTGGCCAAGGAGGTTCAGCGGGATGGGACCCGGCCGGAGCGGACCGTGTACGCGATCGCCGAGTCCGGTGCGGTCGAGTTGCTCGACTGGCTGAGTGAGCTGGTCGCGGTGCCCGGGAAGGAGTTCACGCAGTTCGAGGCGGCGTTGTCGTTGCTGCCGTGCCTGCGTCCCGAGGAGGCGGTCCGGCTTCTTGAGGAGCGGGTGTCCCGGCTGGAGGAGGAACTGGCGGCGGCCGACGGGTTGCGAGAGCACGCGTTCAAGCGCAAGCTGCCCCGGTTGCTCTGGATCGAGGGGGAGTACCGGATCGCGCTTCGCCGTACCGAACTGGAGTACGTCTCGGCGCTGGTGCGGGAGATCCGGGAGGAGACGATCGAGGGGATGGAGCTCTGGCGGGAGTTCCAGAAGCAGTAGTTCGAGGCCCCCGGCGGGTGTTGCAGCACGACGCCGGGGGCGAGGAGTCAACAGGCCACCGCGGCGACCGTCGACGCATCACGAGACATCGTACGCGCGTGGCCGGAAAGGTCACGTAATGATCAACACGGCAGCCCTCTGCGGGGCGGAAGGGGTGAAAGCGGTATGGCCATGATCAGGATCATCACCAACCCGGTCTATGACATCGCCACGCTGACCGCCCCCGCGGACGCCGCGAATCCTGTCCCCAGGAAGGCGTCCACCCACGCGCCCGCTTGCACCACGCCCCGGAACGCGAACACACCCACCCGGAGCGAAGCCCGGAGCGAAGGGTGGCGGCGATGTCCGGTGTGAGGTGAGGTGGCGGTGCCGGGTTTCGGCGTCGCCGTCCGCCGAGGTTTCCCGAATCACGTTCAGGCGGAGGGGCAGGGCACTACGCTGAGGTCGCATGGTCGTCTCGACGAAGCGACGGGCCGAGTCTGAAATACCCCTGCACGGCGGCGAGGTCACCGAGGGGGTCGTCCGGGTGGGCAGGACGGTACGCCGTCCGCGCAAACCGTCCACGCCATCGGTCCACGCCCTTCTCCGCCACCTGGAATCCGCCGGGTTCGACGGCGCTCCGCGCGTGCTGGGCGTCGACGCCGCGGGCCGCGAGATCCTCACCTACATCGACGGCACGGCGGCCGTGCGCCCGCTCCCCGGCTACGCCGTCACCGACGAGACCCTGGTCGGCCTGGCCCGCCTGCTGCGCCGCTACCACGACGCGGCCGCCACGTTCGTCCCGCCCGCGGGTGCCCTCTGGGAATACGGTTCCGCCTCGGACGAAGCGCCCGAACTGATCGGCCACTGCGACGTCACCCCGGAGAACGTCATCTTCCGGGACGGCCGCCCGTACGCGCTGATCGATTTTGATCTGGCGCGTCCGACGACCCGGCTGTTCGACGTGGTCACGACGCTGCGCCACTGGGCGCCCATCGCCGATCCGCTGGATCGGGACCCTCGCCAGCGCGGCCTGGACATCGGCAGGCGCCTGCGCCTGTTCTCCGACGCGTACGGCTTGACGCCCCGCGACCGCCGTGGTCTCCTCCCCACCGCGCGGCTGCGTTTCGACCGTTCGTACCAGGCGATGCGCGGGAAGGCCGAGTCCCACGGCGGGACCTGGGCCCAGCTCTGGGCGGGCGGCGCGGGCCAGCGCATCCGGAGGGCCAGCGCGTGGCTGGACGCCCACGAGGACGCCCTGAACGACCACTTGATCTGATCTCTACCCCGTTGGGCTGATTGCGCCGGGATGGGGGAGAATGCCCGGGTGATCAGGTCTGGGGCGGTCGCGGTGGGCATGGCAGTCGGGGTCGGCGTGGACGCCATGGCCGGCGATCCCCGCAAGGGGCATCCGGTCGCGGTGTTCGGAAGCCGGGCGGCGGCCCTGGAGAAGCGCGTCTATCGCGACTCCCGGCTGCGCGGGGCGCTGTTCACCGGAGTCTGCGTCGGGGTCACGGCCGGGATCGGCGTGCTCGCGGCCCGGCTGGGGCGGGACCGGCCGATGGCTGGCGCGGCGGTGACGGCTGCCGCCACCTGGGCGGTCCTCGGCGGAACCACGCTGGCCAGGGAAGGGACGCACATGGCCGGCGCGCTCGAACGAGACGACATCACCGCCGCGAGGAAACGATTACCCCATCTCTGCGGGCGTGACCCTTCCCGGCTGCTCGCGCCGGAACTCGCGCGGGCGACCGTCGAGTCCGTGGCCGAGAACACCTCCGACGCGGTCGTGGCGCCGCTCTTCTGGGGGGCGGTCGCGGGGGTTCCGGGGCTCGTCGCGTACCGGGCGATCAACACGCTGGACGCCATGGTCGGGCACCGGTCGCCGCGCTACGAGCGTTTCGGCTGGGCGTCGGCCCGGCTGGACGACATCGCCAACTATCTGCCCGCCCGCCTGACCGCGCTGCTCACGGCCGCGCTGGCCCCCGTCGTCGGCGGGTCCCCGCGCCGGACGATCGCCATGACCGCCAGGTACGGTCACCGGCACCCCAGCCCCAACTCCGGCCGCTGCGAGGCCGCGTTCGCCGGTGCGCTCGGCGTCCGGCTCGGGGGCGTCAACGACTACGGCGGCCGTCTGGAGCACCGTCCCGAACTCGGCGAGGGGCCCGGTCCCGCGATCTCCGACATCCGGCGGTCGGTACGGCTCGCCAGGGCGGTGTCCTGGGCCGCCGCCGGGCTGGCCGTACTGGCCAGGGTGGCACTGACGCGAAGGAGCGCGCGGTGAAGGGGGCGCTGCTGGTCGCCGGGACGACCTCCGACGCCGGGAAGAGCGTGGTGACCGCGGGCATCTGCCGGTGGCTGGCGCGGCAGGGTGTGCGGGTGGCGCCGTTCAAGGCGCAGAACATGTCGCTCAACTCCTTCGTCACCGCCGACGGCGCGGAGATCGGCCGCGCGCAGGCGACCCAGGCGGCTGCCTGCGGCATCGAGCCGACCGCCGACATGAACCCGGTCCTGCTCAAACCGGGCAGCGACCGCCGCAGCCAGGTCGTCGTGCTGGGCCGCCCGATCGCGGACGTGGACGCGATGGAGTACGGCGCGTACAAGGCCCGGCTGCGCGACGTCGCCGTGGAGTCGCTGAACCGGCTCAGGGCCGAGTACGACGTGGTCGTCTGCGAAGGCGCGGGCAGCCCGGCGGAGATCAACCTGCGCGCGGGCGACATCGCCAACATGGGCCTGGCCCAGGCCGCCCGGCTGCCGGTCGTGGTCGTCGGCGACATCGACCGCGGCGGCGTGTTCGCCTCCCTGTACGGCACGGTCGCCCTGCTCGACGCCGCCGACCAGTCGCTCATCGCCGGCTTCCTGATCAACAAGTTCCGGGGCGCGCCCGAGCTCCTCGCCCCCGGCCTCGACATGCTCGACGGCCTGACCGGCCGCCCGACGTACGGCGTGCTGCCCTGGCTGGACGGCCTCTGGCTCGACGTCGAGGACTCCCTGGCCCTCGACAACCGCCCCGCCCAGCCCTACCGGCCGCACTCCCTGCGCGTCGCCGTCGTCCGCCTGCCCCGGATCTCCAACTTCACCGACATCGACGCCCTGGCGAGCGAACCGGGCGTGGTCGTGCGGTTCGTCCGGTCGGCGGCCGAACTGGAGGACGCCGACCTGGTCATCCTGCCCGGCTCCCGCGCCACGGTGTCCGACCTCGAGTGGGTACGGGCCACGGGTATCGCCCAGGCCGTCCAGGCCAGAGCCGCCGCGGGACGGCCGGTGCTCGGCATCTGCGGCGGCTACCAGATGCTCGCCCGGACCATCCACGATTCGGTGGAATCCCGGCGGGGCGAGATCGACGGCCTGGGGCTCCTCCCGGCCACCGTGCGCTTCGCGGCGGAAAAAACGCTGGCCAGACCCGTCGGCACGGCGTACGGTCACCGTGTAGCCGCCTACGAGATCCACCATGGTGTCGTGACCGTGGACGCCACCGCCGCGTCGCAGCCCTTCCTGGACGGCTGCCGTACCGGGTCGGTGTGGGGCACCACCTGGCACGGCGCCCTGGAGAACGACGCCTTCCGGCAGGCGTTCCTCGCCGAGGTCGCCGCGACGGCCGAAAGGCCCTTCACGCCCGACCCCGGCGTCTCCTTCGCCGCTCTCCGTACCGCCCGGCTCGACGCGCTGGGCGACCTCATCGAACAGCATGTGGATACCGGCGCACTCCGCGCCCTCATCGAGAACGGCCCGCCCGCGCACCTTCCCCTGATCCATCCAGGAGGCGCACGATGACATCAACCGCCCTGCTCCTGACCGCCGCCCTCCTGTTCCTGCTCGCCGTCGTCATCGGCGTGGTCATGGTCGTCGTCCTCTCCCGCCATCCGCGCCACGCCTTCCCCGCCCACACCGAGGACCCGAGAGAGATCCTCCGCCGCAGGTACGCCGCCGGCGAGATCGACGAAGCCGAATACCTCCGCCGCCTCTCCACCCTCGCCAACAGCTGACCAGACCGGTCAGATCGTCGGCGTCGGAGTGGCGGATTCCGGCGTGGGGGAGCCGGAGTCCTGTGGGAGGCGTTTGAGGTCGTCGGGGTTGATGGGGATGCGGCGGTGGAAGCCGCCCTCTCCGGGCATGCGTCCCGGGCCCCACTCGAAGTCGCCCCGGAGTTCGCCCTTGAACGCTCCGCCGGGATGCCGGAACCAGCCCTTCCCCGCCGGCCGGGTCAGATCGATCACCATGGTCGCCGTGGCCTTCTCGGCCTCCACGGTCGCCATGACGGTGACCTCGTCGTCGACCTGCACCGACGCGATCCCCTCGCGTCCCCCGTTGACCCGGGTCTCGTCGGTGACCGTGTACGCCCGTGAGAACCCGTCCTCGCTGCGTACCGTGATCGACCCCTGGTCGACCGCCGTCACCTTCCCGGTCTGCGTGGCGACGGTCTCGTACCCGCCGCCCTCCTTGGGCACCACGAACTCCCCGTGCAGCGCCCCGAACATCCCTCGCAGCGGGAAGACCCGCTTCAGCCCCCGGTCCGGCTTCTCCGACCCCTCAGGGCTCGGTACGGCCGACGGCGTCCCACTCTCACCCGGCGTCGGCGTCCCACTCTCCGTCGGCGAGGGCGACGCGGCAGCCGCCGCCACCCCCACCCCGGTGACGACCACGAACGCCGCCGCCATCCCGGCCACCACTACGCGATTCCTGGACCACCGGACCGGCTCCCTGCCTAATTCCTCCGGCGCCCCGAACTCAGGACCACTCACGTGTCCACCCCTTCCATCCAGCCAAAGCCGATTGAAATAGAAGCGGGGTAAGACGTGCGTAAACATCGCAAAGAGCTGCATGATCAGCTGCTAATTTCGCCGAGGCTAACAGCTAATTGGCTGCTAACCGCGCCCGAATTAGCAGCTGGCCGTACCGGCCCGGTCACTCCGCCGGGGTCAGGCGGGTGGGGCGGTTTTCGGTGATCCAGTTGTCGATCTGGGTCCATTGGTCGAAGAGCCAGGTGATCTGGGATTCGCGGGTGCGGGGGACCTGGTCGGCGGGGTAGCGCCACCATTTGGCGCGGATCTGGGCGCGGGAGGGGAGTTTGCGCCAGACGTCGCCGATGGTGATGAGGTCGTCGAGGCCGGTGTGGGCGACGAAGATGACGTCGGCCGTGGGGCAGGACTCGATGGCGGCGATCGCGCCGTTGGGGCGGGGCGGGAGCAGGTGGTCGAGGGATTCGGCGCGGGCGGCCTCCTCGCGCAGGCCCTTGTCGCGCAGGCGCGTGATGGCGCGGCGGCGGCGCGTCGGGGTGAAGTTGCCGCCCTCGGGGAAGATGACCAGGGCGTCGACGTCCTTCATGCCGGAGGCCAGGCGCTGGATCTCGGTGATGATGCCGCTTTCGGCGACCTTACGGGGGACGAAGGCGTTGGGGAGCCGGTTGATGACGACGTCCAGGGACGGGTCGAGTTGCAGGGCGGCCTTCATGACGATGCGGGGGCGTCTGCCGTACCGGGCCAGGAGATGGTAGACGAGGAGGAAGGAGTCGCCGGGGCCGGCGTGGCGGGACAGGACGATCACCGGGCGGGTGAGGCGGCGGGAGGCCTCCTCGGGAGTCAGTTCGGGTTCGTCGATGTCGACCGAGAGCCGGAAGATGCGGACGGCGGCGCCGTAGACCCGGGACAGGAACCAGCGGATCAGGGTGTAGTGGCGTTCCTGGCTGGCTTCGACGTGGAGGCGCCCGCCGAAGCCGCTCGCGATCCAGAGCCCGAGGCAGGCGATCAGGGCGGCCGACTCCAGGGCCAGCCAGATGACGGCGAAGGCCATCAGGCGCATGCCCCGCCGTTGCGGGGGCGGCAGCCGGAGCGAGGCCAGGAAGGCCACCAGCAGCCAGATCGGCAGGGTCACGACGACGGCCAGCGTCAGCGCGATCACCAGCGGCGCGAAGATCAGGCGCCGGATAATCCGAGGCGGCACCATGACCGGCTCCTAACTTCCGGCCACACCGGGGGCGGTACGGCCGAGGGGCGAGCGTGGGGGAACCCGGCGAACGACGACACCGGGAAACGGTTCCGCACAAGCGGCGAAACCGGCTGGCCCTCCCGCGCGAGCGGTGAGGCCAGGAGGTGATCCTGCGCGAGCGGCGCGGTCAGGCGATGGTCCCGCGCGGGGGGTGAGGCTGGAGGGCGATCCTGGGCGAGCGGCGCGGTCAGGCGATGGTCCCGCGCCGGCGGAGAGGCCGGACGATGATCCGTCGCGGGCGGCGTGGCCGGGAAAGATGTGGGCAAGAGCGGCGTCCTTGGAGCTGGGGTGGCGGTCGGCGGGTTCATGGTGACGTGGGGGTGGTCGAGGCGGCCAGGTACGCGGAGGACGCGTAGTACGCCCGCGCGATGTTGTCGCCGATCTTGGACGAGTCCCGGTACCGGAGATCGGACAGGCCGGGTTTGCCGTTGAAGCCCGCCGGCATGACATGTACTTCGACGTCGGCGGGCAACGAGGCCATCTCCTCGCTGAAACGGTGGCGGCGGGCGATCTCGAAGGCGACCAGGCCGACCTCCCACGGCTTGCTGGGCGGAGTCAGCGGCCGCTCGATACGCCCCACGTGGAGCACGAAGATACGCCGCGCCCCGAGTTGCACGGCCCGGCCGACGGGGATGCTGTGCACGAGCCCGCCGTCCAGGTAGTGCTCGTCGCCGATCCGTACGGGCGGCAGCAGCCCCGGCACCGCGCAGGACGCGAGCACCGCGTCGGCGAGCGGCCCGGCCGAGAACCAGCGCGCGCAGGCGCCCTCGATGGAGGCGGCCACGCACTGGAACGGAACCCGCAGCTCCTCGAACGTCTCCGGGATGGCGGCCCCGAGCAGCCCTCGCAGCGCCTCGATCGAATGCAGGTGGGTGCCGGTCTTGGCGAGCGTGGACAGCCGGGTCACCCACGAGCCGGCGAAAGCCGTACGGACGATGTCGGATCCCCACAGCTCGGTGAGCCGGTCGACGGCGTCGGACGGGGAGGCGGCCAGCAGCACGCCGTTGAGCGCGCCGACCGAGGTGCCGACCACCAGGTCCGGCGTGATCCCGGCTTCCGCCAGGGCGCGCAGCATGCCCACCTCGTGAGCCCCGAGCACCCCGCCCCCACCCAGCACGAACGCAGTGGTATCCAACTGATCCTCCATCTCCAAACATAGGCATGTTGCCGGAAGTGCGAAAGCAAACGGAACCCAACTGTCGGACTCGGGACCTACCGGGAGAAGCCCCGGCGGCCCACGATGAACGGCATGACAGCGGTGGTGGAAGCCGAAGGACTGACCAAGTTCTACGGCCGGCGGCGAGGTCTGGAAGACCTGGACCTCACGATCCAGCCGGGTGAGGTGTTCGGCTACCTCGGCCCGAACGGATCGGGTAAGACTACGACGATTCGACTGCTCCTCGACGTCATCAGGCCCACCCGGGGACGGGTGACGGTGCTCGGTTCGGACCCCGGGGACGCGGCCGTGCGGGCCAGGGTCGGCTACCTGCCGGGGGAGCTGGCGCTGGCGGGCCGCGAGCGCGCGGGACAGTACCTGCGCTTCCTGGGTGACGCCCGCGGCGGTGTCGCCCAGGCCAGGATCGACGAGCTGGCCGAACGCCTGGAGGCGGACCTCTCGGTGCCGATGGGCAAGCTCTCCAAGGGCAACAAGCAGAAGGTCGGGCTGATCCAGGCGTTCATGCACCGTCCCGAGTTCCTGATCCTGGACGAGCCGACCAGCGGCCTGGACCCGCTCGTGCAGCAGGAGTTCCTGGCGATGGTGCGGGAGGTGCGCGCCGACGGCCGTACCGTCCTGATGTCCTCGCACGTGCTGGCCGAGGTGGAGCACGTCTCGGACCGGGTGGGCATCGTCAGGTCGGGGCGGCTGGTGGCGGTCGAGGAGGTGGCCGCGCTCCGCGAGAAGGCCGTCCGCCGGGTGGAGCTGCACTTCGACGCGCCGGTGCCGGCGGAGGCGTTCGAGGGGCTGCCCGGCGTACGCGACCTGCGGGTGGCCGGCGCGAGCGTGACCTGCACGATCGACGGCCGCCCCGACGCGCTCATCAAGGCCGCCGCCCGGTTCACGGTGGTGCACCTGGTCAGCGCGGAACCCGACCTGGAAGAGATCTTCCTGACCTACTACAGCGGTGAAGAGGAGCGGCATGCCCGCGCTGATGACGCAGAGTCTGCGTGAGTACCGCAGGACGCTGATCGGCTGGACTGTCGGCATCAGCGCCTTCTTGTCCCTCTATATGGGGATTTACGGGAACATCAAGAAGAGCCCCGAGGTGTACGGCCCGGCCGCCCTCGCCAAGTTCCCCGGCGCTCTCCGGGACCTCATGGGCGGCCTCGCCGACATCACCAGCGGCGCCGGCTACCTGCAGTCGGTGGTTTACCAGCTGTTCGTCCCGATGCTGTTCATCGCCTGCGCCTGGGGTCTCGGCAACCGGGCGATCGCCCAGCCGGAGGAGTCCGGCCTGCTGGAACTGACCGTCACCCTCCCGATCGACCGCGTCCGGGTGCTGCTCCAGCGGTTCACGGCGGCCGTGATCGGCCTGCTGGCCGCGGCGGCGGCGACCTACGGGGTCGCCCTGGCGATCGCCACGAGTGTCGGCATGGGGGTGTCGGCCGCGCGCATCCTGGCCGCGCACACCGGCGTGTTCCTGCTCGCTCTCTTCTTCGGCACGCTGACGCTGGCCATCGGCGCGGCCACCGGGCGGAGAGGGCTCGCCTCGGCCGTGACCGCGACCTGGGTGGTCACGGGCTACGCGGTCGTCACGGTCGGCCAGAGCGTGTCCGCCATATCGTGGCTGAAGTGGGTTTCGCCGTTCTACTACTATCTCGACGGCAAGCCGATTTACCAGGGCGTTCCCGTCGGGGACTACCTTGTTCTGGTGGGGGCGACGGCGGTGCTGCTGCTGACGGCGGCGCTCGCTTTCGACCGGCGCGATGTCGGGGTCTGACACGGGGTATCCGATGGCCGGGTTGCTCGGCGAGACGCCCGGCCGGTTACCGGACCGGGCGAGGCTGGACGAGTGCCGCGCGGCGGGGGCGGAAGCCGCCGAGCAGGGCGTGCCGCTGCGGACGCTGGTGGACGCCGCGCTGCGCGAGGCCGAGGACCTGGCCGCCCCCGCCGTGCTGCCCGCGCTGCGCCGCGTCGTCTCCGCGCTCATCGAGGGGTACGAGGCCGCCCAGCGCCTGGCCCTGCGCTCGGAGGAGACCGCCCGCAGAGAGTTCGTCGACGACCTGCTCCAGGGCCGGGCCGAACGCCTGGCCGAGCGGGCGGAGCATTTCGGGCTGCGGCTGGCCGAGTCGTACGTGGTGGCCGTGGCACGGCCGGTGGCCGGCTCGCCCGACGCGGTGGCCGGGACGATCGAGCGGGAGCTGATCGCCCGGTTCGGCTCCCACAACATCCTGGTCGCGGTCCGGGACGGCCTGCTCGTCTGCGTGGTGCCCGGCACCCTGGTGGCCGCGGCCGGCGAGTTCACCCACCATGTGCGCTCCCGGCTCGACCCCGGCTGGCGGATCGGCGTCGGCCGCGCCCACCGGGGCCCCGGCGGGGTGGTCACCTCTTACCGGGAGGCCAGCAACGCGATCGACCTGGGCGACCGGCTGGGCTTACGCGCGCCCGTGCTGAAGGCCGCCGACCTGCTGGTCTTCCCGGTGCTGCTGCGCGACAGGGCGGCCATCGAGGACCTGGTCGCCAGCGTGCTCAGCCCGCTGCTGGACGCCCGCGGCGGCCCCGAGCCGCTGCTGGACACGCTGGAGCAGGTCTTCGCGGCCCAGGGCAACCAGTCGGCCGCCGCCCGACGGCTGGGCATCAGCACGCGGGCGGTGACCTACCGCCTGGAGCGGGTGCGCCGGCTGACCGGGTTCTCCCCGGAGGACCCGACCCAGCGGTTCACCCTGGAGACGGCCGTGCTCGGCGCGCGGCTCCTGGACTGGCCGGCCCAGCTCTTCTAGGTGATCAGGAGCAGCTTGCCCACGGTCCTGCGCCCTTCCAGGTCGTCGTGGGCGCGGGCGGCCTCCGCCAGCGGCATCCGGGCGTGCACGTGCACGCTGAGCTGCCCGGCGGCGACCCAGCCGAGCACGTCGGTGGCCCGGCCCAGGAGCTCCTCCCGGGTGGCGATGTACGGCGCCATCGACGGCCTGGTCAGGAAGACCGACCCGGCCTGGTTGAGCCGTTGCAGGTCGAACGGGGGGACCGGGCCGCTGGCGGCGCCGTACACGGCGAGCAGGCCGCGGGGGCGTACGCAGGCCAGCGAGCCGTCGAAGGTGGCCGCGCCGACGCCGTCGTAGACCACCGGCAGGCCCTCCGGCACGAGCCCGCGGACCTTGGCCGCGAAGTCGTCGTACCCGAACACCTCGTCCGCGCCGGCCTCCCTGGCCATGCGCTCCTTCTCGGGCGTGGAGACCGTGCCGATCACCCGGGCGCCGTGGAGTCTGGCCATCTGGGTGAGGAGCAGGCCCATCCCGCCCGCGGCGGCGTGCACGAGGACGGTGTCGCCGGGCCGTACCTGATAGGTCGAGGTTGTCAGGTAGTGGGCGGTCAGGCCTTGCAGCAGCACGGTGGCGGCCTGCTCGGGGCTGACGCCCGGGGGCAGCGGGATCGCCTTGGCGGCCGGGATGACGGCCTTCTCCGCGTACGACCCGGGCACGTTCACCCAGCCCACCCGGTCACCCACGACCACCTCGGTGACGCCGGGGCCGATCTGGGCCACCGTGCCCGCGCCCTCGGAGCCGGGCACCAGCGGGAGCGGCAGCGGGTAGCGGCCCTGCCGGTGGTAGACGTCCAGGAAGTTGACCCCGGAGGCCGCCACGTCGATCAGGATCTGACCCGGCCCCGGCACCGGATCGGGCGCCTCGGTGTATTCGAGCACAGACGATCCGCCGTAAGCGGAAACCACGATGGCACGCATGACAACCCCCCGCTCGAACTTGCGTTCGATCTCTGGAGAACATATGTTCGATATAGCACCGCCCGTCTTCCCCCGGGTGGCAGTTGCCAGCCACAGGGAGAATGACCGTGAGCCGACTCTATGGCGATCCGATCGAGGTGTGGGTCAGGGACGGGCAGCCCGCTCGATTCGTCTGGCGTGACCGGCTTTATTCCGTCCGCCAGATCCTCGACCACTGGGTGGTCGCCCGCGAATGGTGGAAGACCTCCGAGACCGATCCGGGCGAGCGCCGGTTCTGGCGCGTCGAAGCCGCGACCGGGCGCGAGATCGGCACCTACGAGCTGCGGTTCGACACCGCCAGCGAGGCCTGGCTCCTGATCCGGGCGTGGGATTGATGGGACCGTTCCAGTCCAGCTTCTGCCACCTCCACGTCGCCTCCGCCTATTCGCTGCGGTACGGCTCGGCGTTCCCCGACGCCCTGGTCAAACGCGCCGCCGAACACGGCATGGACATGCTGGCCCTCACCGACAGAGACGGTCTGTACGGCGCGATCAAGCACGTCCGCGCCTGCCACACGGCCGGCATCACCCCCCTCGTCGGCGTGGACCTGGCCCTGGCGCCGGCGGAGGAGGAGACCAGGACCTCCAGGATCGTGGTGCTGGCCCGCTCGGACGGCTGGGGCGACCTGTGCCGCCTGATCACCGCCGCCCACGCGGGGGAGCGCGGCGCGCCGTCGGTCACGCCGGAGCTGCTGGCCGGGGCCGAACGGCTGACCGTGCTGCTCGGCCCCGACTCCGACGTGGGCAAGGCGATGGCCGCCCGCCGCGACGGCGAGGCCAGGACCCTGCTCAGCGCCTGGCGCTCCCTCGTCCCGCACCTGGCCGTCGAACTCGTCGACCGGTACGGGTACCGCGACGCCACCACCGCCACCCGACTGCTCGCCCTGGCCGACAACCTGGGCGTGCCCGCCGTGCTGGGCAACGCGGTCCGCCACCTCGACCCCGCCGACTACCAGATCGGCAACGTCCTGGACGCGGCCCGCAAGCTGGTGCCCCTGCACGGGCGGCACGTGGAGCCGTCGTCGCACGCGTACCTCAAGGACGGCGCGGAGATGGCCCGGGTGGCGGCCCGGATCTGCGGCGGCGACCAGGGCCGGATGCTGCGGCTGCTCGCCGAGACGCGGCGTGTGGCCGAGTCCTGCGCGCTCAACCCGGTCGAGGTCGTCCCGCTGCTGAACGAGCGGCATCCGATCCTGCACCTGCCGGAGGTGGGCATGGATCCGGTGCCGTTCCTGCGCCACCGCTGCCGGGACGGGCTGCTGGAGCGCGGCCTGCACCGGTCGCGGGAGGCCAGGGAGCGCCTGGAGGACGAACTGCGGATCATCGAGGGGAAGAACCTGTCCGGATATTTCGTGGCGGTTGCGGGGATCACCGACATGATCCGCGGGAACGGCATCCGCTGCGCCATCCGCGGTTCGGGCGCGGGCAGCCTGGTCAACTACCTGATCAGGATCGGCGAGGTGAACCCGCTGGAGCACGGCCTGCTGATGGAGCGGTTCCTCTCCGAGGGCCGCGTCGGCCTGCCCGACATCGACGTGGACGTGGAGTCCGCCCGCCGCCTGGACTGCTACCGCCTCATCCTGGAGCGGTACGGCTCGGCCCGGGTCGCCTGCGTCTCCATGATGGAGACCTACCGGGCGCGCAGCGCCATCCGGGACGTGGGCGCCGCGATGGGCCTGCCGCCGCACGAGATCGACGCCATCGCCAAGGCGTTCCCGCACGTCCGGGCCAGGCAGATCCGGGCCGCCCTGGACGACCTGCCGGAACTGCGCGGCAGCGGCCTGGGCGACCGCGCGCTGGAGACGGTGTTCCGGCTGGCCGAACGGCTGGACGGGCTGCCCAGGCACATCGCGCTGCACCCGTGCGGCGTGCTGATCGGCAACTCCGGCCTCGGCGACCGCACCCCGGTCGAGCGCAGCTTCCAGGACTTTCCGATGTCCCAGTTCGACAAGGACGACGTGGAGGAGGCGGGCCTGCTCAAGCTGGACGTGCTCGGCGTGCGCATGCAGTCCGCCCTGGCGTACGCGGTGAGCGAGGTGCGCCGGGTGGACGGGGAGGAGATCGCGCTGGAGGAGGTTCCCCGGGACGACGAGGCCACCTACGACATGATCCGCGCCAGCCGTACGCTCGGGTGCTTCCAGATCGAGTCGCCGGGGCAGCGGGAACTTGTCGCCAAGCTGGAGCCGCGGACCATGCACGACCTGATCGTGGACATCTCGCTGTTCCGCCCGGGACCGGTCAACTCGGACATGGTCACGCCGTTCCTGGAGTCCCGGCACGGCTTCCGCGCCCCCTCCTACCCGCATCCCGCCCTGCGGGAGGCGCTGCTGGAGACGCACGGGGTGGTCGTCTTCCACGAGCAGGTGCTGCGGATCGTGGACGCGATGACCGGGTGCGGCCTCTCCGAGGCGGAGAAGATCCGCAGGACCCTGGCCAGCCCCGACGGCAGGCGCCGGGTGCGGTCCTGGTGGGAGCTGCGGGTGCGGCCCGAGTTCGACGCCGAGACGGTGGAGCAGGTGTGGCAGATCCTGGACGCGTTCGGCGCGTTCGGCTTCTGCAAGGCGCACGCGGCGGCGTTCGCGGTGCCCACCTACCAGTCGGCCTGGCTCAAACGCCACCACACGGCCGCGTTCTTCGCGGGCGTGCTGACGCACGAGCCCGGCATGTACCCGAACCGGGTGATCCTCGACGAGGCCCGCCAGTGCGGCGTCGAGATCCTGCCGCTGGACGTCAACCACTCCGACCGGGAATGGCGGGTCGAGAAGCTCACCCTCAACGTGCGCCGGGAGGACCTCGGCCCCTCGCGCCCGGACGACGCGCGGGCCAGCGCCGCCCGCGTCGAGGAGTTCGGCCGGGGGTACGGGCTGCGCGTGCCGTTCTCCGCGATCAAGGGGGTCAGCGAGGCCGAGGTGGATCGGATGGTGGCGGGCCGGCCGTACACGTCGATGGCCGACTTCTGGGCGCGGGCGCGGCCGTCCCGGCCGGTGGCCGAGCGCATCGTCGAGGTGGGCGGGTTCGACGCGGTGCACGGCCTGCGGCCGGGCGAACCCCGCTGGCGGCCCGGCCGGCTGACCAGGCGGGACCTGATCGCGCAGGTCGGGGCGCTGGAGCGGGCGTCCAGGTCGGGGGTGAGCGCGCAGGCCGTGCAGCTGCCGATGGGCTTCACCGAGCAGGTCACGCCCGGGGAGCTGCCGGAGATGACCGAGGCGGAGGCGGTGGAGGCGGAGCTGGCCGTGCTCGGCATGGACGTGAGCCGGCACGTGATCGGTTTCCACGACGAGCTGCTCGACGCGATCGGCGTGGTCCGGGCCAAGGATCTGCTGCGCCAGCGCAACGGCGCGGAGATCCTGGTCGCCGGGGTGAAGGTGGCCACCCAGACGCCCGCCGTGCGGTCCGGGCAGCGGGTCATCTTCACCACCCTGGACGACTCCACCGGGCCGGTCGACCTGACCTTCTTCGAGTCCGTGCAGGGCCACACGGCGGCCACGGTCTTCGGGTCGTGGCTGCTGGTCGCTCGGGGAGTGGTCCGGCGCACCGGCGCGCGGGCGATCTCGATGCGGGCCGTGCACTGCTGGAACCTGAGCGACCTGGACCGGTTGTGGCGCTCTCAGGGCATCCAGGCGGTCCGCGACGTCCTGGCGGAACGTCCGGATTCGGCCGGCGGGGTCGGCGGGCGTCAGATCACGTACGAGAACGGGTACCGCATCTCGCCGTACGCGGACATCGGCCCGGCGGCGGGGGTCAAGGAGCCGCCGCGGGTGCTGTGGCACGCGAGCATGGGCAGCTCGGGGCCCACGCCCTGACGGCGTTCAGGGATTCTGCTCCCGGACGCGTCCCCGCTGCCGCAGCGGCGTCCCGAAGTGCGTCACGGCCGGGGACGACGGGCCTCTGCCGTGGCTGATCGTGATCTCGCGGACGGTGACGGCGCAGAGCAGCGCGGCGAAGGCGATCGCCGCCAGTTCGGTGAGGCCGAGCCCGGTCAGTCCCTCGGCCCCGGGCAGGCGGACCAGGAGGATCCAGAGCACGACCAGCCAGCTGATCCACCAGGTGGTGAGCAGGGCCAGCCAGCGCGTACGGCCCCGGCGCTCGGCGTCCTGCCAGGCCCAGTCGGCCAGCAGCGGAGGGGCGATCAGGTTCACGCCGGGGAGCAGCCAGGCGGCCAGCACGGAGGTCGCCGACGAGGACGCGCGGGCCCGGCGGAGCCAGACCAGGTAGGTGGCGGCGGCCACCAGGGTGGTGACCACGACGATCATCATGAGGACGGCGAACACGGTCACCGCGCCCACCACCTCACGGGCGCCCGGCGCGTACGGATCGCCGTCGAAGGAGGCGATCTCCCGGGCCAGCCGCCGGCCGCGGACCTCCTCGAACAGGACCAGGGCCCCGAGGGCGGCGACCTGGGCGGTGAGGGCGGCGTAGACCCCGGTCGCGGCTCTTCGCAGCGAGCGCATGAATTCTCCCCCCGGCCCGGCGGGTCCGCCCCCGATGACCGGTCACCGAGCCCGTGCCCCACCTGTCTTCCACGCGGAGCCCGACTACGGAAAGCCGCTTGACCAGGCAACCTTCCTCATAGATATCCAGGGGGCGGCTCCGCTAACCAGGCCGCTCGGCCACTCGCCCTTCGGGCTGTCAGGTCATGACGCCGGATTCCCAGGCCCACGCCGCGATCTCCACCCGGTTCCGGGCGCCCAGCTTGACCTGGATGCTGCTGAGATGCGTCTTCACCGTGGAGAGCGACACGAACAGCTCCGCCGCCACCTCCTGGTTGGTGCGTCCCCGGGCCACCAGGCGCACCACGTCCAGCTCGCGCTCGGTCAGCGCGTCGCCGGGCGTCCTGGGGGCGACCGGCCGGGACAGGTGGGCCAGCAGCCGTACGGTCACGGACGGGGAGACCAGCGCGTCGCCGGCCGCGGCGGCGCGGACGGCCTCCACCAGCAGGGCCGGGCCGCTGTCCTTCAGCAGGAAGCCGCAGGCGCCCGCGCGGAGCGCGCCGTAGACGTATTCGTCCAGGTCGAAGGTGGTCACGATGACCACGCGCAGCGGGTCGGGCACGCCGGGGCCGGCCAGCAGGCGGGTGACCTCCAGGCCGTCCAGCTTGGGCATGCGGATGTCCAGGAGGCAGACGTCCGGGCGCAGCCGCCGGGCTTCCTGCACCGCGGCCGCGCCGTCGGCCACCGCGGCGACCACCTCGATGTCCGGCTGGGCGTCGAGGATCATGGTGAAACCGGCGCGGACGAGCTCCTGATCGTCGGCGATGAGCACCTTCACGCCAGGAATATACGGTCTGTCCGGCGTTGCCCTCGTCAGCCGAGGACGAGATCGCGGATGTGGGTCAGGGTGGGTTCGTCCCGGGGGCCCATGACGAGGAGGTTGGTGACCGGGCTCTTGCGCCACAGCTCCAGGCGCTCCCGGATCCTGGGCAGCGGGCCGACCAGGGAGATGCCGTCGGCCAGTTCGTCCGGGATGGCGTGGAAGGCCTCGTCGCGGCGGCCGGCCAGGTAGAGGGACTGGACGCGCTCCGCGGCCTCGGCGTAGCCCATGCGTCCGATGATGTCGGCGTGGAAGTTGCGGGACTTGGCGCCCATGCCGCCGATGTAGAGGGTGAGCATCAGCTTCACGCCGTCGAGGGCGGCGCGCAGGTCGTCGGTGACCACGACGAGGACCATGGCGGCGATGTCGAAGCCGGGGCCGGCGTTCGCCAGGGACGGGCCGTACATCGATTCGATCTTCTCGGGGAAGACGAAGAGGGGGAGCCAGCCCTGGGCGATCTCCGCGGCCAGGGCGACGTTCTTGGGGCCTTCCGCGCCGAGGTAGACGGGGATGTCCGGGCGGAGCGGATGGGTGATGAGCTTGAGGGGTTTGCCGAGGTTCGTCCCGCCCGGGTAGGGGAGCGGGTAGTGCGGACCCTCGCTGGTCACCGGTTCGGCCCGGCGCCAGATCTTGCGCATGATCTCGACGTACTCGCGGGTGCGGGCCAGCGGGCGGGGGAAGGGCACGCCGTACCAGCCTTCGACGACCTGGGGGCCGGACGCGCCGACGCCGAGCAGGAGGCGTCCGCCGGTGAGGTGGTCCAGGGTCATGGCGGTCATCGCGGTGGCCGCGGGGGTGCGGGCCGACAGCTGGACCACGCTGGTCCCGAGCTTGATCCTGCTGGTACGGGCGCCGTACCAGGCCAGGGGGGTGAAGGCGTCGCTGCCGTACGCCTCCGCGGTCCACACCGAGTCGTACCCCAGCCGCTCCGCCGTCTGGACCAGTTCGGTCGCGTCGGTCGCGTCCCGCTGCCAGTAGCCCAGGTTGAGTCCCAGCCTCAGATCGTTCGCCATGACCGTAGTAGAACACGTTCTATATTCACGCGGAAGAAGGAAGGACCTCCCGGCCGTCCGCGATCGGCGGGTACGCGCGGGCGAGGTGCTCCGCGACCGCGGTGGCGGCGTCCGCGGCGGAGCCGGCGGTGATCGCGCTGTGGATGAGGCGGTGGTCGGTCTGCAGGTCGGCGGTGTGGCCGAGGCGGTGCACGGCCTCGGTCGCGTACTGGCGGAGGGTGATGCTGAGGGCGCGCATGATCGCGGAGTTGAGCGTGTTGCCGGCCCGGTCGGTGAGCGCGATGTGGAAGGCCATGTCGTGGCGGACGAACTCCTCCGGGGTGGCGGCGCCGTCCATGGCGGCGAGCGCGGCGGCCATGGCCCTGCTGGACTCCGGGTCGTGCCCGGCCGGCATCCGGGCGGCCTGCGCCGCGGACCACTGCTCGATCATGAGCCGGGTGTCGACGACCTCGCGCATGGTCAGGCTGGACAGCCTGAGGTTGAGCCGGAGCAGGTCGGTGAGCGTGGCGCCGGGGTCGTAGCTGAGGATCGCGCCCGCGTTGGGCCCCCGCCCGACCTGGACCTCCACCAGCCCGAGCGTCTCCAGGACGCGGAACGCCTCGCGCACCGAGGAGCGGCTGACCTGGAGTTCCTCGGCCAGTTGGCGCTCTCCCGGCAGGCGGTCGCCCACGGTGAGACCGGACGCGGTGATCCGCCGCTCGATCTCGGCGAGGACCTGTTCGAAGGTTCGGGATCCGGTGGGTTTCGGCACCCTGGGCCTCTCAGGGGGATAGGTGTATGGTCTGACCATATTTGGTCTGACCATACCTGCGGGAGTACCTGTGCGGGTCGCGCTGTTCATCACCTGTGTCAACGACACCCTCTTCCCGGGGACCGGCCGGGCGGTCGTCACGCTGCTGCGCCGGCTCGGGGTGGATGTGGAGTTCCCGCAGGCCCAGACGTGCTGCGGGCAGATGCACGTCAACACGGGCTACCCCGCCGAGGGCGTACGGCTCGCCAGCCACTTCACCGAGATCTTCGCCGAGTACGACGCGGTGGTGACGCCGTCGGGATCGTGCACCGCGATGATCCGCGAGCAGTATCCGCGGCTGGCGGTCACCGCGGGTGCGGCGGCGAAGCAGCCGGGGCTGCGGGAGGCGGTCGGCGAGGTCGTGCCGAAGGTCTACGACCTTTCCGAGTTCCTGGTGGACGTGCTGGAGGTCACGGATGTGGGGGCGTATTTCCCGCACCGGGTGACTTATCACCCGACCTGCCATTCGCTGCGAGGGCTCCACCTGGGGGACCGGCCGCGCCGGCTGCTGGAGCAGGTACGCGGGCTGGAATTGGTGCCACTGCCGGGGGCGGAGGAGTGCTGTGGTTTCGGGGGGACTTTCGCGGTCAAGAATCGGGATATCTCCGCGGCCATGTGCGCCGACAAGGTCGGAAATGTCATGAAGACGGGGGCTGAAGTGCTCTGTGCGGCGGACAATTCCTGCCTGATGCATATCGGGGGAACGCTCAGCCGGCAGAAGTCGGGAGTCCGGGTCATGCATCTGGCCGAGATCCTCGCGGCCACGGAAGGCGGCGCGCGATGAGCCAGACATTCGTGGGGATGCCGTCGTTTCCCAAGAACGCCGCGAAAGCCGTACAGGATTCGCAGTTGCGGTTCAATCTCCGGAAGGCCACGCACACCATCCGGGGCAAGCGTGCCGCGGTGGTGGGGGAGCTGCCGGATTGGGCGGAACTGCGGCAGGCCGGTAAGGCGATCAAGGATCATACCCTTCGTCACCTGGACGAATACCTCCTCCAACTCGAAGCGGCGGTGTCGGCGGCCGGGGGGACGGTCCACTGGGCCAAGGACGCCGCGGAGGCCAACCGGATCGTCGCCGGCCTGGTCAAAGCCACCGGCGAGCGTGAAGTCGTCAAGGTCAAGTCGATGGCCACGCAGGAGATCGGGCTCAACGAGGCGCTTGAGGCGGAAGGCATAAAGGCGTACGAGACCGACCTCGCCGAGCTGATCGTCCAGCTTGGCGATGATTGGCCGTCACATATCCTGGTCCCCGCCATTCACCGCAATCGAGCGGAGATCAGGGAGATTTTCCTGGCGCACATGCCCGACGCGCCGCCCGACCTCACCGACGAGCCCCGAGCGCTCGCCGAAGCGGCCCGGTTGCATCTCAGGGAACGATTCCTGCGCGCCAAAGTCGCCATTTCCGGCGCGAATTTCATGATTGCCGAGTCGGGCACGCTGGTCGTGCTGGAATCCGAGGGCAACGGGCGCATGTGCCTCACGCTCCCGGAGACCCTGATCAGCGTGGTGGGCATCGAGAAACTGCTGCCCACCTGGCGAGACCTCGAAGTCTTCCTGCAACTGCTGCCGCGCAGTTCCACGGGTGAGCGGATGAATCCGTACACCTCGATGTGGACAGGGTCGGTCGAAGGGCAGGATTTCCATCTCGTCCTGCTCGACAACGGACGAACCGACGTGCTCGCGGACGAGATCGGACGGCAGGCGCTGCGCTGCATCCGCTGCTCGGCCTGCCTGAACGTCTGCCCGGTGTACGAACGAGCCGGCGGGCACGCGTACGGATCCGTGTATCCCGGGCCGATCGGGGCGATCCTCACGCCGCAGCTGCGGGGCATGGACACCGAACTGGACCGGTCGCTCCCGTTCGCGTCGTCCCTCTGCGGCGCCTGCTACGAGGTGTGCCCGGTCGCCATCGACATCCCGTCCGTCCTCGTCGACCTGCGGGCCAAAGCCCGGCATCCCCGTACGGAACGGGCGGGCATGGCCGCCGCCGGCTGGGTCTTCAACCGGTCGGCACGGCTCGCCCGCGCCCAGCGCTTCGGGGGACGCATGCGCAGGCTCGTCCCCAAACGGCTGCCCGGCCCGCTCTCCGGCTGGACCGACACCCGCGACCTCCCCGACATCCCCAAAGATTCCTTCCGCGCCTGGTGGAACCGGACAGAAGGCGGCACCCGATGAGCTCCCGCGACGTGATCCTCGCCCGGATCCGTTCCGCCGTCGCGAACGCGCCCGACGTGGAGATCCCCCGTGGCTATCAGGGCACGGGGGCGGACAGAGAAGGCATCGTCGAGCATTTCGCCGAGAAGGTCCGCGACTACCGCGCGGTGGTGCACGTCGTCGAGGCGGCGGCCGTACCGGACGCCATCCGCGACGCCCTGACCAGACGGACGGCCGAGAAGGTCGTCGTCCCCGGCGGATTCCCCGCCGGCTGGCTGGCCGAGTCGGCCGTCGAGGACCTGACGACCGTGGACGCCGTGGTGACCACCTGCGCCGTCGCGATCGCCGAAACCGGGACGATCGTGCTCGACGCGGGCGGCGGCATGGGCCGCCGGGCCCTCACCCTCGTCCCCGACTACCACCTCTGCGTCGTACGGGAGGACCAGATCGTGCCCGGCGTGCCCGACGCGATCGCCAGACTCGACCCGGCCCGGCCGCTTACCTGGATCAGCGGCCCGTCCGCGACCAGCGACATCGAGCTCAACCGCGTCGAAGGCGTGCACGGTCCCAGAACTCTTGAGGTGATCATCTCGATCTGACGCCATGCCGTACCGTATGGGCGTGTTCGATGAACATCTCACGATCCAAACCGAACGCCTGATCTTGCGGCATTTCGGGCCCGGCGACGCCGCGCGAGTACGGGCGATCGTCCAGGAGGGCACCCATTCGACCGCGCTCCCGCCCGGCGCTCCCGGGTATGTGGCGGGGATCGCGCAGTGGCTCGCCCACGGCGTACACGAACTGCGCAAATCCGGACAGGGTTTGCACCTGGCCATCGAGGCCGCGGGTGCCATCATCGGCGCGATCAGCCTGTTCAAGACCCACTGGGGCACAGGCATCACCGAAGTGGGGTACGGCATCCATCCCGGGCATCGGGGACGCGGCTACGCGCCGGAGGCCGTACGCGGACTGGCCGACTGGGCGCTCGGGCCCGCACGCCTGCGCCGGATCGAACTCCGGGCCACGATCGAGAACTCCGCGTCCATCCGTGTCGCCGAGAAAGCCGGATTCACCCGGGAAGGCGTGCTCCGCGGCGCCGGCTTCGAAGACGACGGCCCGCACGACGTCGTCGTCTTCGGCCTGCTCCGCGGCGAGACCGGCCCCAGCTTCGGCGGACGCCTCGACAGCACCCGCCTCATCCTCCGCCCCTTCGCCAAACGCGACGCCTTCGACCTGCTCGCCGCCGTCAAGGACGACGCCGAGATGAACCGCTGGATGCCGTGGGCGCCCGGCTACACCCTCGAACGCGCCATCGACTGGTGCACCAGGCTCTCCCACTCCGACCGCGTCAACGGCCTCACCTTCGCCCTCGAACCCCGCGACGGCGGACGCCTGGCCGGCGCCATCGGCGTCCACCGCGCCGACCCCGAACGCGGCGACGTCGAGATCGGCTACTGGGTCTCCCCGTGGGCCCGCCGCCAGGGCTACGCCGTCGAAGCCACCCGAACCGTCGCCAGCTGGCTGCTCGCCCAGGGCTACACCCGCGTCCAGTTACTGATCGCCACCGGCAACACCGGCAGCCGCGCCGTCGCCCGCAGAGCCGGATTCACCGAAGAAGGCATCCTCCGGCAAGGCCTCCCAATCCCGGGCGGACGCACCGACGCCGTCCTCTTCAGCCTGCTCCAGGACGAACTCCGACCTTAAAACACAGGTCAAGGATCCCCCATGGCCCAGTACCGTCCGCTATTGTCACGATCCGGACAAGGCAGGGAGATCGGTGACATGAAACCGCCGCTGGTACTCATCGGGCACGGCACCCACGATGAGACAGGCGTTGCCGAATTCGGCCGCTTCGTACACCGGCTCCGGTGCCGCCTGGACGGCACAGCCGCCGACGTGACCGGAGGGTTCATCACCCGGGCCCGCCCACCCCTGAGCGACTCCATCACCTCCCTCGTGGCCCGCGGCCACCACCACCTGATCGCGCTGCCCCTGAGCTTGACTTACGACCGGATCGCCTTGGGCGACATTCCCGGCACTCTCGCTTTGGAGCAGGAGCGCCACCCCACGCTCGGGTACAACCTGGCTCGTCCCCTCGGGCCTGACCCGCGCATCCTCGAGCTTCTCGCCGAGCGTCTCGCTGATGCTCAGGCTGATATGCCCCATTTGGTACGCACTGAGCCGTTTCGGCTCACGGATGAGGAGCCTGAGCGGATCACTCCGGCTGAGACCGCGATCGTGCTGGTCGGGCACGGGTCGACGTCTGTGTCGGTGAACGCTGAGGTGCATCGGGTTTCCCGGCTGTTCTGGGAGACGCATGCGGCTGAGTACCTGACGGTGGAGACGGCTTATGTGTCGCGGACCCGGCCGGGGGTTCCTGGGGGGTTGGAGCGGTGCCGGAGGCTGGGGGCGAAGAGGGTCATCGTGCTGCCGTATCTGCTGTTCGCGGGGGGAGTGCTGGAGCGGATTTGGGCACAGGCGCTGGCTTATGGGGCGAATCATGAGGGGATCGATATTCGGTGCGCCGAGGTCATCGGGGATTGTGAAGGCCTCGCTGACGTGGTGATCGATCGGTATGAGGAGGCTCTGTCGGAGGCGGCGGAGTGGAACGCGCGGCAGCGGGTGCAGCAGGCGCTGGCGGTGCAGAGACTTCCGCGGTCGCGTCGGGCGTCATCTGTTTCGGAGGAGCCGACGCGGGTGTGATGACGGGGGTGCTTGGGCGCAGCTTGGGAACTGCACCGCTCGCCATCCCTCAACGTGCCTCTCTCCAGCGTAGAGGCCTTAATCACAGCCCTTGAGTCACCGTGATTGCCCCGTCTCCTCCCCGGCTAATGGCCCGGCCGCAGCCGCTGACCTCGAAGCATTACCGCGACCACGCTTCTCGGTGAACCAGGGTGAGGCACGAACCCTGGACCGTCGATCGCCCCCAGCGATGGACGGTGCCCGACCACAGCAGGGCGATCGTCGGGCCGAACGGGTGCAGCGGTGCATAACCAGTTTGGAAGATTTCGGCTTTGGAAGATTTCGGCGCGCGACTGGCTGACATGCTCCGCAGCAGCTCAGAGCGGGTGAAACTTTGCTCCGGAGTCACCGTGACTATCCTCGATTCACCACCCTGACGGGCACGCAGCGGGCACGTCCACATGACTCGTGCTGTCGTGATCAGTGCACGTAGCTTGCGCGGGTCAGCATGTCGAGTGGAACAGGCCCCCCACGGGGGTCGTCTCAGCTAACGCGTTGTAACGCTCAACCGCGGCCTTCGTCTCCTCCGCGAAGACCTCGATGCCCTTCTGCTTCAGCAAGTCCAGGGTTTCCGGGCACGTCTGAAGGACCAAGTCCATCCCTCGTGAGAGGACGACCACCTCGGCGCCGTGGTCGAGTAGTTCGGTAACGTCGGCGGGCTGGATGCCTGGATCGTGACGCGTACCCGTCTCGTTCCAGTCCCAGGCTCGACCACCGCCCGGGTACAGCTTGAAGTCCTTTCCTTCACCCACCCCCTCGACAACCATGCGGCCCCAAGAGATGTGAGTGATCAGTGGAGATCGCTTCATGCCGGGAGACTAGCCCCATAGGTGCACTTGTGCGAGCCTTCCCAGCTCTGGCCTGCACGGACGGATCCGTGAACCACGGCAACGGGACTCCGAATCGGGGCTTGGGAAGCTGAGCTCTGCGGTTCTGTCTCTTTTGCCTCTTTGTTCGTCATTGTTGTCGGCGTTTCTGGCCGTTTGCCGGATCGGCGTGCGCAGGTGATGAAGCCGCTTGGCGGACCGGCGTGCGTGCGACATGTGACGAAGCCGCTTGGCGGATTGAGCTGGGCCTCGTTGTCGCCCAACTGAGTTGGCACGGCCGGAGGCGTAGTCCCATTGGATACGTCCGCCTGGGACCGAAAACCCGGGGGCGGTGTATCCGACAACAAGACGGCCGGCTGAAGACGCTGGTCACCCGGCTGGCGGACATGGCCGCATATTCCGGTTGCGTGCAAGCGTAAATGTGGCCTCACGTGAGCGGCCGGACGCTTGGCTCACGTCTGAGGCGATGGCGATGTGTTGGCGCATGGCCACATGTCCGGCTGGGCCGGGCATGATCACACATCCGGCTGCGCGTCAGCGTGAAAAGGGTGGGTGGGTGGGACATCCACCGGAATCAAGCAAACGACCCCTCCCGGCTGGGATGAGACATACGTCGCGTACTGTCGCGATCATGTCAGAGTGGGTTGATTTACGGCATCACGGAGACCAGGAAGTCGCACCAGGACTGGTGGATCTCGCGGTGAACGTCCGCCAGGGCATGCCACCCATGTGGCTCGCCGAGGTGATCCGAAACGCCGTGGACGATCTTGCCGCGTACCCCTCAGGACACCAAGCCAGAACAGCGGTCGCCAAGAGACATGACCGCAACCCCGACGAGGTCCTGCTGACCGCCGGCGCAGCAGAAGCATTCGTCCTTCTGGCCCGAGTCCTCAAACCCCGCCAAGCCGTAGTCGTCCACCCCCAGTTCACCGAACCAGAAGCAGCCCTACTGGCCGCGGGACACCAGGTACAGCGAATCATCCTGTCAGGCGATTTCACCCTCGACCCCACCCTGATCCCCGAATCCGCCGACCTAGTAGTGATCGGAAACCCAACAAACCCAACATCCGTCCTACACCCAGCGACAACCCTCCAAGCCCTAGCCCGCCCAGGCCGCACCCTGGTCATCGACGAAGCATTCGCCGACTGCGTCCCCGGCGAGCCCGAGTCCCTCGCATCCACCCCCCTACCAGGCCTGATCGTGATCCGCAGCCTCACCAAAACCTGGGGCCTGGCCGGCCTCCGAATCGGCTACATACTCGCCGACGCCCCCACGATCACCCGCCTCGCAGAAGCCCAACCCCTCTGGGCAGTCTCCACCCCCGCCCTAGCCGCCGCCCAAGCCTGCATGACCCCCCAAGCCCTCACAGAAACCGAAACCTGGGCCCACCAACTGACCCTCGACCGCACCCACCTGATCAGGGGCTTACAAGCACTAGGCGCCCACGTAGTCCCCAACCCCCGAGCGTCCTTCGTCTGCGTACGACTCCCCGACATCCGTCTCCCTCTCCGCGAGAAGGGTTTCGCCGTTCGCCGCGGCGACACATTCCCCGGCTTGGGCAACGACTGGATCCGCATCGCCGTACGCGACCGAGAAACCTCAGACGCCTTCCTCAAAGCCGTAGAAGCCACAATGAACACGTCCCCGACACGTTGAGGAGCTCCCCGTGCCGCGTACCCGACTGAACGAGACCATCGCCGCGATCACCCCGCTGGACGCGCCGGCGATGGCCGAAGCGAGGGCGCACCAGGACCGTCTCACGAAACCACGCGGCTCCCTCGGCGCCCTCGAAGACGTCGCCGTACAACTCGCCGGAATCGCGGCCGTCTCACCACCCCCGCTCCCGTCCCCCGCCTTCCTCGCCATCTTCGCCGCCGACCACGGCGTACACGCCCAGGGCGTCAGCCCCTGGCCCCAAGAAGTCACCACCCAGATGGTGGCCAACTTCCTCGCCGGCGGCGCAGTAGCGAACACCTTCGCCGCCCAGGCCGGCATAACCGTCACCGTCATCGACGTCGGAGTCGCCTCCGACCTACCCCCCGCCCCCAACCTCCTCATCCACAAAACCGGCTACGGCACCGCCGACCTCTCCCAGGGCCCCGCCATGACGGAATCCCAGGCCCTCACCGCCCTCGACTCCGGCATCGAAACCGCCACCACGCTCATCGCCTCCGGCGCCCGCTGCCTCGTCACCGGCGACATGGGCATCGCCAACACCACCGCCTCAGCCGCCCTGATCTGCGCCTTCACCGGCCGCGACCCCGCCGAGATCACCGGCCGAGGAACCGGAATCGACGACGCCACCCTCACCCACAAAATCGCCATAATCCGCCATTCCCTAACAATCCACTCCCTCCTCACCCCACCCTCCGTCAGCCCTTCCGCGCTCCCGACCACGCTGACCGGGGCCGATCCCGCCGACCGCGAAGCCCCACGCACGTCGCCCGCCGACAGTGGTTCCTCCGTCCCGCTGACAGCACCCACTCAGACCAACCCCGCCGACCGCCAGACCCAACCCGCCGACCGCGAAGAGACGATCCGGCGCTCGACGCCCTCGCAGAAAAACGACGGACTCGGCAACCGCCAAGACGAGGCCCTGCGCATACTGGCCGCCGTCGGAGGATTCGAACACGCCGCCATCGCCGGCTTCCTGCTCGGAGCCGCCGCACACCGCGTCCCGGTCATCCTCGACGGCGTGATCGCAGGAGCGGCAGCCCTGGTAGCCGCAGCCCTCGCGCCCCCAGCCATCGGCTACTGCATCGCCGGCCACCGCTCCGCCGAACCAGGACACACGGCCGCACTCGAATTCCTCGGCCTGCGCCCCCTCGTGGACCTCGAACTCCGACTCGGCGAAGGCACCGGAGGCCTGCTCGCCCAACCCCTCGTCGTAGCCGCCGCCCGCGTCATGCACGACGTGGCCACCTTCGACTCCGCAGGCGTCTCCGACAAAACAGCCACCTGACCAGCAGACGTCCGGAGGCAGGAGACAGTCTCCGGGCCACCGGAACATCCGGAGG
>NZ_BOOA01000067.1 GCF_016862995.1 Acrocarpospora phusangensis | reverse complement strand
GGTAGTTCGTTGAATCAAGGTGGCTGGTAGAGACATAGGCCGTGACCAACGTGAACTGTGTCGATCAATGCTTGCAGGTCAGCGGGTGGGGGCGCTGTTGACCAGGCTCGCCACCAGCGTGTGAGCGTAATGGCCGGGGTCAGCCAGCTGCGGACCGCGCGCAGCGTGTGGGGCCAGCTGGGGGCCGGTGAGAACGGCGGGACGGTTCGCGGCGGCCGTAGGGCACGGCGGTCGTGCCTGGCCGCGCTCCGTGATGTCCTCGGCCGCCCGGGTTGTTCGTCGAGCAGTCGCCGATCCCGTCCGCTCGCTCGCCGCGCGTCTGTCCGGGAACGTTCGGCCTCGGCGCGTGCGTTGGACGGTCGGCGGACCGGGCTGGGCGGGAGGAGGAAGCGTGCGTCGCAACTGTGTGCGTACTGCGGTGCTTCTGGGCGCTCTGTCCGGACTGATCCTGCTGGTGGGGGCGTGGTTCGGTGGCACCACGGGGGCTGGGGTTGCCCTCCTGGTCGCGCTCAGTGCCAGCGGCGTAGCGTTCCTCTTCTCGGATCGGATCGCCTTGGCCGCCATGCACGCGCGACCGGTGGGCGAGGTGGAACAGCCTGACTTGTACGGGATCGTTCGGGAGCTCTCGTGTGATGCCCGGCGTCCAATGCCCCGGTTGTACCTGTCGCCGACCAACCAGCCGAATGCCTTCGCGACCGGCCGCAATCCCCGCGATGCGGCTATCTGCGTCACGCGCGGGCTGCTCAATCTGCTGGATGAGCGGGAGCTGCGTGGGGTGATCGCCCATGAGCTGACGCATATCTACAAGCGAGACATCCTGCTGAACTCCGTCGCGGGTGCTTTGGCCACAATGATCACCTACTTCGGGTACTTAGGTGTGATCTTCCGGGGCAGCGACGGCTTCCGCCGCGGCGGGGGTTATCGCGGCGACGCTGATTTCGGTCGCAGCGACGATTTCGGCAGCGATGAGGGCTTCCGCCGCGGTGACGGGTTTCGCGGCGGTGATGTGTTTCGCGGCGGTGATGGGTTTCGCGACAAAGACGATTTCCATGGCGGCGATGGTCTCCGCGGGAGCGGCGGCATTCACGGCAGTGACGATGTCCGCGACAGCGGCGGTTTCCGCGGGAGCGGCGGTTTCCGCGGGAGCGCCGGGTTTCGCGGGAGGAGCAGAGGCGACGAACCGCCCGGCCTGGCGAGCACGCTCATCCTGCTCACCCTCGGTCCAATCACCGCCACGATGATCCGCCTCGCGGTCGCTCGCTCCCACGAGTTCGCCGCCGACGAGGCCGCAGCCCGGCTCACCGGCGACCCTGGCTCCCTGGCCAGCGCCCTCCGCAAGATCGACGCGGGTGTGCATCACCTGCCACTTCCCAGGAAGGCCCAGATCGTGGCCGCCGGCCACATGATGATCGCCAGCCCGTTCGCCGCCTGCAGCTGGTTCGCCACCCACCCGCCCACCACGGAGCGTGTGGCCCGCCTGGAGCGTATGGCGGGCCGCCAGCAACGCTGACAAACCAGGCCCGGCCCGCCGCCTCCCCTGAAGAGTCTCCGGCTTATGAGGTCGTTCAGCTCCGGGTCGCCTTGTCGTGGGCGGCCTTGTCCTTCTTAAGAATCTCCGCCTACCATTGTCGCCGGCTATCGCCGGTTGTCGCCGGATGGAGCGCGGCAGGCTTTCTCTTAGGAGTCTCTAGGATTCTCCGCGTTTTGGAAGTCTCCACGTCTCTTGGGAGTATCCGCCTCAGGCGCTTCCGCCCATCGAGCGCCTGATCCTGCGAACGGTGGCCGCTACCAAGCGTCCGCCTTCCTTTAGTAGGTCGGCGTCTCTTGGGGAGTTCGCTTCCCTTGGGATCCTCCGCCTCCTTGGGGAATCTTCACCGGACACACGTCCCGTGATCATCCGCGCTGGCGCCCAGCGCAGGTCCGGTAAGGTAGGTCCGCCCGGCAGGGCAAAGGGTGGGCGGGTGGGAACATCCACTCCACAGACAGCCCCCCGAGCGGGACCTCAATCCCCAGGCAACCGATAGTCCCAGACCTTGGACTTGATCGTGAACGAGTCGGTCCGCTTGGTCACCCCGGTCCCGGCCGACACCTCCCACGACGCATTCTGGGTAGCCGTGTAATCCGCCACATCATGGAACGTCCGCAGCGTAAGACGATCCCCCGAATCCCACTGCACGTGCTGCACAACCTCCCGCTTCGGAACCGACACGTCGATCTTTCCCCCCACCGTGTCATTCGCCAGGTCGTACAGCCGCAACGACGTACCCGCAATACCACTCACGACCACCGCCATCGTGGTCCCATCATCAGCCAGCGCCACCGGCGAATTGTTCGCCACAATCTGCGGCACCACCTGACTGTTCACCGCGTTCCCCGCCCTGTCGTACGCGGTATACGTCCACGTGTTCTCACTCGTGTACCGCGACGTGAGCACGTACTCCCCCCGAGCGCTGACCGAATCCACCGACTCGTTCCCCTTGAACGTACGAACGTCCCCGCTCGCCACATCCACGATCAGCGACTCCCGCCGAGCCGCCTCCTCCAGGTAATCGATCACCAACACCGCCCCATCACCCGACAGGAACGTTCCAACATCGGACATGTTCATGCCCGCCGGAACCTTCGCCGCCTTCGCCGGAAGGGCGATCACCTTGTTCGTAGACAGATCCCGAACAACGAGCTGCCGGTCGGCCTTACGGAAGTAGACGGCCCGCCGTCCATCACCACTCAGATGAATCGGCAGCGAAGACTCCTTGTCCACCTTGTTCCCCGTCACCTGGAAAACCTGAGCGTCCTCCAGTACCACCTTCTTGCCATCACGCAGGACCACGGTCCACGACCCGCACGGCACCCGATAATCCTTTTTCGGGCAACTTTGCAGCATCGCATAACGCGCACTCGCCTCCGCATTACGCGCCGTCCCGCTCTCCGCACCCGCAACAGCCGGTGTACCCGTGACGGAAACCACCGCGATCGCCAGAATCGCCAGTCTTTTCATCGCCATTTCCTTTCGTCACTTGAAGTAGATGCGGCCGTACGCCAAAAGGTTGTGTAACGAATCGATAACACAAGCTCGCGTACACACGACGAACGCGATCCGACAGAACCATGAAACCGAGACCAAGCACCCTGACTCTGTGAACACGTCACCACACACCGGACCCAACCAGCCGAACCGTACGACCTCCTGCCGCCGCGGCATGCTGGAACGCTTCCGCGCGGGTGACGAGGCCGCGTTCACCGAGATCGGGGCCCGTTACCGCCCTGCCCTCTTCCGTACCGCCCTGAATCTCCTCGGCGACGCCCACCTGGCCGACGAGGCCGTCCAGGACGCCCTCCTACGAGCCTGGCGCAACGCCTCCAGCTTCGACACCGACCGCGAAATCGCCCCCTGGCTCTACCAGATCGTCCGCCGCTGCGCCTACAGCGTCCACCGCCGCGCCAGCCGCTACCCCACCACCACCGAACTCCCCGACACCCTCCCCGCCCCAACCCCAGACACCGATATCTCCGATTCGGTCCGCCAGGCCGTACAGAATCTCGAACCAGACCACCGTCGGGTGGTCGAACTCATGTATTTCGAGGGCCTGACCCAGCAGGAAGTCGCCGCACGTCTCCGTGTGCCCATCGGCACAGTGAAATCACGCGCGGCACGGGCGCATAATCGCCTCGGCGAAATGCTGACACGCATTTCATGACATAAGTTTCCTGCGTCATCGGCGATTCTGCTGAATGATGGTGCGTCTGACCGAGTATTTGAGAAAGGTGGATAACGGTCCGGACGCCTGATCACCGCGCTGGACCGGTGCGGGGTGAGCATGGTGAGGTGCAGCGCGATCGCCGCTATCCCTCTGATCTGACCGACGCCCAGCAGGCCCTGATCGAGCCGCTGCCACCTGCCCCGAACAGCGGGTGGCCGGTCTGAAGCGCTCCCGCCGTGGCATCGTCGACGCCATCGCGTACGTGGTGCGAACTGGCTGCGCCTGGCGGCAACCATCAATCGACTCCCGCCCTGGCAGACCGTCTACTGATACTTCGCCGTCGGGAGGAGGCCAGGGCCACCGAACAGATCCTCGCTGTGCTACGCCGCCGCGTCCGCGCGCAGCAGGGCCGGGACGGCGAACCCTCGGGGGGATCAACGATTCTCAGAGCGTCAAGGGCGCCGATACCGTCGGCCGGGACTCGCCCGGCTATGGCGCGAACAAGAAGATCACCAGATGGAAGCGGTTCATCGTCACCGAAACCCTGGGCCTGCTGCTCGTGGGCTGCGTGATGGCCGCCTCAGTGCGGGGACCGCGACGGCGCCAAGACCACGCTGCTCTCGCTGTGCCCGGTCACGCTGGTTCGGTTTTGTCTACGCCGACGCAGGCTTCGCCGGACGGCTGGTGGAGCGCATTTGCGGACACACTGCATATCGTCCGCAAAGCGCCAGGACATGTGGGATTCTCCGTGATCGTCCGAGGGTGGCTGGTGGAACACTCGCTGGCCTGGTTGACTGCTCACCGGCGTCTGGCCCGCGACTATGAACACCATCCGGCGACATCCGGGGCGGTGATCCGCTGGGCCGCGATCTCCGGCATGGCACGCCGTCTCACCCCCGATCATTCCGCTAGACGCCAGCAAAAGCTGGCGCTCATCCGCCATCGTGATGTTCTCAAACACTCAGTCGGACGTTTCCTTCGTCGTGCCAATATCGGATTGCTGGTGGAAGCCTTCGATCTTGCGGCCGGCGGCGAAGCTATCGGTGATCATTTATCGACGCCCGTGTGTCCAGCGATGAATGGTCGCAGAGCCGGAGATCCATGCCGGTCTTCGATTATCGGACCCCGGGGCTTCCCTCCTAAAAGAGAGTTTCTCCTCCAGGTGGGGATACCGAGTGCGCGGGATTGACCTGCTGCGGTCAAATCACTTTTTTTGGTACACGTGTGCGAGAAATGGTCAGTCAATCGGAGTGGTGTTCAGCACATCTGCGAAGGTGAACTGAGGACGGCCTTGCCGGGTGATGAACCCATCGGCAGCCCATCTCAAGGGTCGATATCGGTCCGAACAAAACCCCAGCGAACCGAACACGGTTAGAGCTCGACTAGCCTCCAACTGGTCGGCTCATGTCACTATGAAGGGTCGTCTTGCGTCAGTGCTTCGGCGAGGTGCTAGGAGAAGATCATAAAGATGGCCGGGCATTCCCATGGACTCTCCCTACTCATGACATGCGACAGGCTCATCAGAGCGGGCGTCCGCGTTGCCGGAAGGGCACAGTCTTGAGCGGGGAAGTTGATCCTGTCGAGGTGATCAGGAAGTCCGACCCATACTTTTTCATCACCTACCCGAATCCAGGGCAGTTCCCTGGCCTTGAGGTGCGCCAGCATCTGGATGACGTCTTCAGCAGGCTCTGCGAACATCTTATGAATATGACGAGTTTTCCCAAAGGCCAGAAGGATCCCCCGGGGTACATCGACAAGATCTCGATCCCGTCGGGTCACGACTGGTGGAAAAACATTCTCTCCAAACTCGCGAGATGTCGGATTCTGCTGCCCCTGTACTCCGAGCGATATTTCACCAGCACCACCTGTGGGAAAGAATGGCATGCCTTCTCCATACGGCAGAGACTGCACGAAAAAGCAACCGGCGGCACTCCACACGCCATCCTGCCCATTTTGTGGACACCGATGGCCCCGGAAGACATGCCTAGGGTCGCGCAAGAGATCCAGTCGCACACCCTGGGCATGCCCGCGCTCTATCACAGCGAAGGGCTCTACGGGCTAGCCGTCAACCGTGCCTATCGAGACGAATATGAACTCGCACTGTGGGGGATTGCGAAAACCATAGTCAACAAAGCAAGAAGTACACAACTCCGCGCATGCGATCCGGAGATTTTCCAGGACCTGGAGAACATCTTTGACGAGGAGGACCCAAAGTGACCGCGATCGCGCGAACGATGGATCAGATCTGAGGAGCTGCTTGAGCGATGATCAGAACTGACCCTCGCCCGTTTTTCTTCATCAGCCACTCGACTGTCGACCCGTCTGTGCTCTTCCGCGTCTCTCGCGATCTCACTTCCCGCGTCGCCCAGGTGATCAGGAGTACGCAGGAGGCGGCACGGGGCTTCATCGAGTTCAGCACGGATGACCATGCGGACACCGCCTCCCTCCAGGCGGTCTCGGCCTGCCGCGTCCTCGTGCCGTTGCTTTCCCCTCGTTACCTCGAAGACAGACGATGCGCCATGGAATGGGGTGTCTTCAATCGCCGGCTCAACGACCTCCCCGTACGGACCGCCCCACCCATCGTCCCGGCGATGTGGGTCCCCATATGGCCGAGCGAGATACCGGAGGAGATTCTTGAGGTTCCGTTCGACCCTCTCGACGTCGGCGGCGCGTACGCGGAATTCGGCTTGTACGGGCTGGCGACTATGACACAGTATAAGAAGGACTACCGAAACGCGATAGACAATCTGGGAGAACGCATCGGCGCCGCCTCGCGGATCGATTTACCCGTGGGAGCCGATCAGCCCACGGGACTGCCCAGTTCTTTCTCCCGGTCGCCCGACCGGACTCCCTTCCGTATCTTCGTCGCCGCCTGGACGGCCGAAACCGCGCCGCCCGGCGTGGACTACGGCCAATATGGCGAATCGCCGTTGAACTGGGCTCCGTACGCCGACCAGTCCGCCAAACCGATCGGTGAATCGACCGCGCAGATCGTCGAGAACCTCAGGTACGAAGCACAGGTCATTTCCTTCGAGGACTCGCTGGACCAGATCATGGCCGAAGAGAGTCCGGCCGGGCCGGGGATCCTGTTATTGGACCCGGCGATGCTTTCCGATCCCGAAATGGCTGGAAAGCTTAAGCGACTGGACGCGCTACCCCGTCCCTGGATCCGCCTGGTGATCCCTTTACCGTCACGCGGCGCGGGCGCTTCCGATAGCGTGGTCGCGCTTGGGCGATGCATCGAAGAGGTGTTTCCCCAGCGGTCCAGGGAACAGCGCGCACGTGTCCAGGAAGCACTCACCGGAATCCGGGACATCGCAGACTTCGAAGTTATCCTCACTGCCCTGATCGATATCGCCGGCAGGCAGTACTTGAAGGCTCGGTCCCAAGCTTCTGGGCAGCCCCAACGGGAGCGATTCGAGCGCCCGCCACTGTTTGGTTCCGCGCATGATGATGGAGGTAGCAGTGGGCGACCATGACGGGCAAATCGTAACGTTCTACTCGTTCAATGGCGGAACGGGTCGAACCATGTCACTCGCGAACACGGCCTGGATCCTCGCGAGCAATGGCAAGCGTGTGCTCGTAGTGGACTGGGACCTCGACTCGCCTGGCCTCAATCGCTTCTTCCAGCCCTTCGTGGATCCAGAGGAAGTCGAATACGCGGATGGCGTCAGTGAGATGCTCGCGGACTACGCACGGGACGTCATCCGCAACTCGGATCCGCTGCCGCAGTTCCTCAGCGCCCAACTCGCCAAACTGAGTGTCCCTGTGCGCATTAACTGGGACCATTTTCCGGGGGCGGGATATCTTGATCTCATGTCCGCGGGACGGCAGAACCGCGCCTACACCTCCCAAGTCTCCAATTACCAGTGGGACGAGTTCTATTCTGACTGGTCCGGAGGTCAGTTCCTCAAGGCGCTGCGTGAACATTGGAAGTCCGCCTACGACTACGTCCTCATAGACAGCCGCACCGGTCTGAGTGATCTATCCGAAATCTGTACCGTAGATCTCCCGGACACGATCGTCGTCTGTTTTACCTTGAGCAACCAGAGCATCGAAGGCGCCGCACAACGGGCCAACGTGATCGACGATCGATTCACCAGAATCCGGGACATTCGCATCCTACCGGTCCCGATGCGCGTCGAAGAGAACGAGAAGGAGAAGGCCGACATAGGGCGGGCGTTCGCACAGAGCCGGTTCAGCCGATTCCCCCGTGGCGCCAACCCTCAGGAGGTCCGGAACTACTGGGGGTCTGTCCAGATTCCCTACCGGCCCTTCTACGCCTTCGAAGAGATCCTCGCTCCCTTCGGGGACCCGCCCGGTCAGCAGTACTCGATGCTCTCGGCCTTCGAAAGACTCACGGCGGAGATCACCCATCAGGAGATCACGTCACTGCCGCCAATGAAGGAGGAACTTCGCCTGCGTTACCGGCGGCAGTTCGTCCGGCACCCGGTGACGCACTCGACCAGCGTCGCGATCAGTTACGTGCCGGAGGACCGGCTCTGGGCCGAGTGGACCAAGGTCGTCTTGCAGAACGCGAACATGCAGGTCGAACTGCTCAACATCGAGCGGCTGGCCGACGACGAGATCGGGGTCGCCATGAGGGCCGTCGATCACACCGTGGCGATGGTGTCACCGGCCTACCTGCGATCGCAGAACGCACAGCACGTCGTCGATCTCGGCCGGGACCTTGATCCTACTGGTACCAAACGCTTCTTCACTTCCATCAGGATCAGCGACGTCGCGATCAGGAAAGGTCACACCGAACACGCCGTCGTCGACATCTTCAGGATCAGCGAAGCTCAGGCGGAATCGACCTTGTTGGACCTCTTCGGGCGGAACAACCTCCTGTTGTCCAGCGGACCGCGCCACAGCAGCCTTCCCCGCTACCCCGACAAGGCGCCCGACGTCTGGGAAGTGCCGACCCGGAACGCCTCCTTCACCGGCCGTGCCGACCTTCTGGAAACGATCAGAGATGAACTGACCGGCAACTCAGCCGGAAGGCCGCTGGCCCTGTACGGCCTGGGCGGGGTAGGAAAGACCCAGGTCGCCCTGGAGTACGCACACCGCTTCAAGTCGGACTACGACCTCATCTGCTGGGTCCCAGCCGAGCAGGTCGATGCCATCGCCTCCACCATGGGCGACCTGGTCCAGCACATGGACGCACAATCTCTCGACAACAGCCTGGAGCCCGCCCAGCGCGTCCGCGAGGCGCTGCGCAAGGGAGACACCTTCAAGAGATGGTTGCTGATCTTCGATAACGCCCGGGAGGCCGAGGAGATCGAGCGCTACATCCCGAGCGACAGCGGCCACGTGATCATCACTTCACGGGATCCTTCCTGGAACCAGCTGGCACGTCCGCTGGAAGTGGCCGTGTTCCAGCGCAGGGAGAGCGTGGCTCACCTGATGCGGCGGGCAGGTGAGTCGAACATCACGACCGCGGACGCGGAACTGCTCGCGGACGCCCTCGGGGACCTGCCGATCGCCATCGAACAGGCGGGCGCCTGGCTGCGAGAGACGGGCGCGAAGACCGCCGACTACGTCGACCAGCTGAAGGGGAGAGGGCTGGTCGTCCTCGACCTGAACCCTCCGCGCAACTACCCGACCTCCGTCGCCGCGACGTGGCAGGTCGCCTACGAACTCCTCCGTGAGCGGTCCCCCGCATCCGCACGGCTCCTTGAGCTCCTCAGCTTCTTCGCAGCCGAACCGGTAAACCTGGACCTGGTTAACAGCGCGGCGATGCGCCGTTGCCTGTTGCCGTACGACGAAGCCCTGCAGGAGCCCGTGGTCATGGGGCGGGTGATCCGGGAACTCGGCCGGCTGGCACTGGCGAAGGTCAACCCCAGCCAGAACTCGATCGAGGTGCACCGCCTCGTTCAGGCCGTTGTCCGGGAGACGATGGACAGTCAGCTCCAGAACGACACCATCCACGAAGTGCACCGGGTTCTGGTGGCCGCCCGCCCCAGCGGCGCACAGACCGACTCGCCGGGCAGCCGGGCAGCTTTCAACATGATCTGGCCGCATCTCTGCCCGTCGCAGGCTTGTGGATGTGACGAGGCCGAGACACGGCAGCTCCTCATCGATCGAGTCCGGTACCTGTGGCAACAGGGAGAGTACGAGGTCAGTCTGGAACTCGCCCGATCGGTCAAGAAGAACTGGGACGAGACTCTCGGTGTGGACGATCGGCAGACGTTGCACCTTCAGTCCCAGATGGCCAACGTACTCCGCTCCCAAGGCCATTACCGAGACGCCAGGGACCTCGACACAGTGCTGCTGGAGAAACAACGGGGGTTGGTGGGGAACTCTCATCCCCACACTCTCGCCACCGCCGCGGGACTGGCCGCTGACATCCGCGCGATGGGCGATATCGCAGTCGCCCTGAAAATGGAGATGGACACCTACAATCTATGGAAGGAAAACTACGGCGAGAACAACGCGAAGACCCTCGATGCCGCGAACAATCTGGCCGTCGGTTATCGCCATATGGGTGACTACAAGTCGGCCTACGAGATCGACCTCGACACTCTGGGCCGACGCAGAAACGTTCTGGAGAATTCGCATCCAAACATTCTTTCGTCGATCACCTCTCTGGCCAGAGACGTTCGAGAGCTCGGTGACTTCCGTAGAGCTGTCAAACTACTCCGAGACGGCGTCGCGGAGTACGAGGGGACGCTGACCCTCGACGACCCGTTCTTCCTTCGCGCTTCCAAGAGCCTCGCCGCGGCGCTTCGGGTCGCGGGGGAGTACGCGGAGGCGTACAAGGAAATTCAGAAGACATACCAGCACCTTGAAGGGCGTGTCTCCAAGAGTTCTCCCGACTGGTTGTCCTGCACGCTGGAACTCGCCTGCACGATGGCGACCAACCGGCGTATCAAGGAGGCGGTGCGGCAATGTGAGCAGGTGATGAGGCTGTACACCACGACGTTGGGAGCCGAGCATCCCTCCACGCTCACCGCGACGAACAACCTGGCGATCTACCTCGCCGCGGGGGGCGATGTGGGCGGTGCCCTCCGTATCGCGGATCGCGCTCTGCAGGCATTCCGCCACAACCTTCCGGAGAATCATCCGTTCACTCTGACGTGCGCGGTCAACGTGGGCGCCCTGCTCGTACGGCAGGAACAGCCGGCACAGGCGCGCGAGTTGCTGGCGCAGACGCTGGAGGCGATCAAGCAGACGCTGAGCGAGGACCACCCCGACCATCTGATCTGTGCCAGCAACCTGGCGATCGCGACGGAGCAGGCGGGGGCGTCGAAGGTCGCGCAGAACCTGCGGCAGGATCTACTGAGCCCGGCCGCTGCCGTGTTCGGTGACAGTCATCCCGACTACCTGGCGATCCGAGATGGCGGCCTTTGCAGTCGCCCACTCGAGCCTCATCAGTGGTGACTACCGGCCATCAGCGGTGAGGTTGCATATGTAGGCGGACTGGCGAACTCGGGTCCATCCGCCGTGAGCCAGAGGAGGAGGTCCGGGAGCGCGTCCAAAGCATGGAAATGGGCGGCTCTCGGCTCTCTCCGCACGACGGAATTTCGGATGCGCTGTTTCAGCCAGTTGGTGTGCGTGAGTGGAGAGAAGACATCGTCCATGCCATGCCACAGCATGGTGGGACAATCGATCGTGGAGACCTCGAAACCCCACGGCTGGACAAATGCCATGACGTCGTCGGCCCAGCCCGCCGCCTGCTGTTGTACTGCTTCGACGTAGCTCTTCTCGATGACCGTCCTCAGGGCTCCGTCGCGGAGAACTCTTCGGTCGGCGAGGGGCATTTCCGCGTACAGCGAGTCGATCAGTTTCCACGGATGCTCGGCGATCCTCATCGCTTCCGGCGTGAGTCTCTCCTCGACCACCTCACGCCCATCGGTTGAGGCCACTTTGTACTTCAGCTGATTGGACGCTGACATGTCCTGGTACCAGTCGAGTCCATCGGCGTCGTGGGGCGCCAGGCTGACAATCGCCGCCACGCTGGAGACCCTGTCAGGGAGAAGAGCCGCGCAGGCCAGGGCATGCGGACCGCCACCGGATCGGCCCACAACGGCGAAACGCTTGATGTCCAAGTACGCGGCGATGGTTTCTACGTCAGCTACGCAGTCGGCGACCCGACGACCTTCCCTGCGCGTGGACTTGCCGTAGCCGGGGCGATCGTAAGTGATCAGACGAATGCCGAGACGGTAGAGCAGGCTGTCACGCGGAAGCGGTCCCAGTCGGCCGCCGGGAGTTCCGTGAAACATGAAGACGGGACTCCCGTCCGGCATTCCCCGCTGCTGGAAGGCGAGAGAACGATCGCCATTCTCGATCACCTCGTCCAACGGTTGCCCCCTGCGGCACGACTCCACGCTTGGCCGACCAAGTGGCTGGGAAGGTGCACTCCAAAGAACATCACCAGGCAAGGCGGCTCGCCTACAAAAACCTATCCATAGCATATAGTCCGATACGTGATTATTCAACCATAAGGCCGAATTGCCGTATCGATGGTATTAGTGCTGACACGAAAGGCTTTCTGTTGCCCAATTCTGCTGATTTGAGAGAATATTCAGAAGGGGAGAGAGGGGACCCAATTCCTGGGCGACGAGAGCCTTGGGTGTACGCCTCACCTGGTATGGCCTGGACGAACCCAGGGCACAAGGCTGCCACAAGCATTGGCGGCCGTGTGCCCTGAGTGTGTTCTGTGATCCAAAGCCTGATCTTTAGCCGGCGGAGTAGTGCCCTGTGACCCGTTGGCCTGCCGAAGGTCATCGTAGATGGTCCGGCTTGATCAGCCCGCGGTTCAGTCCCGCAGCGATGTTCAGGGCGCGAATCCCCCAGGTTGAAGGTCGAACTAAGCCGGGACGAGATTGCCCTGTCCGAGCCCTGCGAATTCAGCGGTAGTTCTTGAACTGGAGGGCGATGTCGAGGTCCTTGCCCTTCAGCAGGGCGATGACCTCCTGCAACTCGTCCTTCTTCTTGGAGCTGACCCGCAGTTCCTCACCCTGGATCTGTGCCTTCACACCCTTGGGACCCTCATCCCGGATGAGCTTCGAGATCTTCTTGGCGTTCTCCTGATCGATGCCCTCCTTGAGCGCCACCGCCAGCCGGTACTCCTTACCGGACAGCTTCGGCTCCTCGGCGTCGAGCACCTTGAGCGAAAGCCCGCGCTTCACGAGCTTCTCCTTGAAAACATCGAGAACCGCGTTGGCGCGCTCCTCGCTGTTGGCCTTGATCTCGATCCCCTTCTGCCCCGACCAGGAGATGCTCGCGCCGGTCCCCTTGAAGTCGAACCGATGCCCGACCTCCTTGACGGTCTGGTTCAGGGCGTTGTCGACCTCCTGCCGGTCGATCTCGGAAACCACGTCAAAACTGCTGTCGGCCATCGCTGTCCGTATCCTCTCCTCGTTCTTTCCGACCTTAGTAGCCGCGAGCTCACACGTCCCTGCGCATGACCACACGCGGCGCAACCGCAATCCCCAGCTCCCGCTCATGCGCCACCAACGCGGCCATTTCAGGCCCCCACCGATCCGCTTCCACCACGGCGAACCCCCGCCGCTCGTACCACGGCGCATTCCACGGCACATCCCGGTACGTCGTCAGTGTCACCGCATCCGACACCACCGCCGCATGCTCACACAACGCCTCCACGAGCGCGCTCCCGATCCCCCGCCGCCCATGATCCGGATGTACGGCCAGCTGATCGAGGTGCACCACCCCATCAACCCACGCCAACAGCGCAAACCCCACCGCCGGCCGCCCCGCCACAATCACCCGCTCCGGCTCCGTGCACCCCTCGATCGAGGTCGTCCCCGCCGGAAAGGAGATCCCCACCTCAGCGAACAAGCCATCCGCGGCCAGCTCCACCCCCACCAGCTCCGGAAGCTCCCCCGCCTCAGCCCACCTGATCACGACCCCCATCCTCCCTCATTTCCCCCGCCGCCAGCCTCGTCGATCTTCCGCAAACCGGTGTCACGAGCACCCGCGAAGTCCGCTATTCTTCTACCTGTCACCGCGCAAGCGGAAGACAAGGCAGGTTGCCCGAGCGGCCAAAGGGAGCGGACTGTAAATCCGTCGGCTCAGCCTACCCAGGTTCGAATCCTGGACCTGCCACCAGCAGCAGAAACGGCCCTTGACCAGCGCGTACGCCGGTCAAGGGCCGTTCTCGTTCGTCCGGCTGTCTACGGCTGTCATCGGCCATCCACGGGTGGCCTTTCCCAATGCGTTCCCGTGATCAGTGGCGGGTAGCGTCCCAGATCCGGCGCATGGCTTCCGACTCCTGGCCATGGATGCACTTGGCGTAGACCCGAAGCAGAACGTCCACGCTGTGGCCAGCCCATGCAGCTACCTGGGGCGCCCGGGACTCCCGCGTTGAGCCAGGTGGACACGGCCGCATGCCGAAGTGCGTAGGGCACATCCATGAGCGGGGATGCAGCTTCCTCGGGTGTGAATGCCGCAGCCCTGGCCTCGTGGAACACCTTGAGGTAGGCACGATCGGTCATCTGACCGCCCCGGGGGCCGACGAATACGCGACCTTCCGGGCCGGTACCGAACTTCTCCAGGTGGACGCGAAGTAGGGTTGCCAGATCCGGGTGAATGGGAACGGGTCGCGTCTCACCATCTGCGCGATGTTTGAGGGCGCGACGTTCACGCGGCTTACCGCTGTTGGTCCAGCGACTTCCAGCGCGCGGTTCGGCGTTGGTTAACTGCATTTCCCCCCACCCGTCATCAGGCAGGCTTACCAGGTGTTCACTGCGCAGGTCCACGACTTCCTCCGGGCGTAGAGCAGCGAAGTACATGCACGCGAAGAATGCTTCCATTCGTTCTCCGCGCTGACCGCACTTACGGACGGCCGCGAGAAACCGTCTCGCCTGTTCGATGTTGATGACCGCGCGAGGGTCTACGGTGGTTAGCGTTCGGGGCTTGGTCCACTTGACGCCCTTCAGGGGATTCACCGGCAGGGCGCCAATCTCGCGCGCGTACTCCATCGCGTTGTTGAGTATGGCTCGCTTGCGATTGGCCGTGTTCGCCGCAGCCAAATCACCGGTCTTGGTGCGGCTCACCCTGTCGAGCACAGCACGGGCAACCGTGGCACCCTTCCCCGATTCGCTGAATACTCGAAGCTGAACAGTGTGCTGATCTAGCCAACGAATCGCTTCTTGTAGCTCAGTAGGCGGCTCCTTCTGGTCTCGGATTCGTGTGCTGTAGGACCATCGAAGAGCCGCACGACTTACCTCCCGTGGTGGGGCGCCTGTCTCGGACGTGAAGAGCGCTTCGGTGGCATCGGTTAGGGTTTCGGCTATCCCCCGCCGATGGTTCGGAGAAGCGTACGGCCATTTGGCGTCTGCGTAGGCGAGCGTAAAGGTGTACCAGCCCAGAGACGGCTCTTCCCTATCCCAAGAGACAGGGCGCCCCGTACTCGTGCTAAACGCCTCACCCTCACGGGTGGCGGTGACCAGCTTGGAACGAAATGCGTCAGCCAGAGCCGCCTTACTGAAACTCTCTTTCCAGAGTTCGTCACCTACTTTCCAGAGAACCCGGTACGAGGTGATAACGCCCTTGGCGTTCTTGCGCTTCTCCGTCTTGTAGACGCGGACACGAAACGTGGTTGCAGTCATCAGGCAGCGTCCTGTCGGGCGTCAAGCCAGCGCTCCAGGTCGGTCGGTCGGACGCGGAGCGACCCGTTCGGGAGAGTGATGCACTTGGGCGCCTTCCGCTTGGTGCGCCAGTCATAGAACGTGCTCGGGGAGATGCTGAGTTCGTCGCAGACCTGGCGAACGGTGAGCGGCTTGGAGCGGGGGTTGGTCATGGCGTGGCTGATCCTTCCGCTTCGGGTCGGTGAGGGCGGTCTCCGTGACTCGGCGCACGGCCAAACGGCTGGTGTCGAGCGCGGTTCTTGCACGATTTGAGGGGGGTAGCCGTACCAGCCGTCCCGGGCTCGTTTTGCCTGGTCAGGGCTGGTACGGCTTGTTTTGGTGGTACGGCTTAAGCCGTACCGGGACGGGAAGCCGTACCGTGCTGACCTGCGGAATTGGCGCTGCTACGGCTGGTACGGCTTCCCCTCCCGAACGGGACAACCTGGCCCGGAACAGGGTCGGAACGGGGCTGGATTGCGGGGATGTCGGGGTCGGGGCAGTAACGGCTCCAGGCGTCGGTGAAGTCGTTGCGTGCGTAGCCCTTGGCCTGCTGGCCGCTCGGGAATCGGATGGTGGCCGGTCGGATGTCGAACTCGCGGAGCAAGACGCCCAGTTTCATCGCGGTCAGTCCAGCGGGTCCGTGTTCGGCCCATTCGCCGTCCGGGTCAGCCTTCAGGCGTTCCAGCAGAACAGCGGTGGGGAGCGCGGTGTCGGCGCTGAAAGCGGTGCGGCAGTCGGCAAGCAGGCGCAATCTGGCGCTGGTGTGGGTGTTGTCGTCGGCCTCGCTGGTCAGGGTGAGGGCGGCCGTGCGGGCACGGTCGGGCCAGGGTGCCCCCGCGTAGTCGGCCACGGCTACCAGCGGTTCCCAGGTGTCGGCAGCGCGGTCTTCCAGCGGCATGGCAGGTTCCGCCTGCTCCAGTACCACGAGGTCGGCGCGTAGCCACGCTTGGAGTTCAGTGGCCAGTGTGCGTAGCGGTGGCCGGTCGCGGCGATGCCGGTACGGCGCGACGGTTTCCCCTGGTCCGCGACGTCGCATCCGGATCACCACTGCGCGGTCCTCGATGGTGTCGGGCATCGCGCCGATGCCTGCCAGCGCGGCCATGGCGAAGGTGGGGATGCTCTCGACCCTGTTGCTTGCGGCGTCGTACCGCTTGGCTGGACGGTTGCGCTGATGGCCAGCGTTGAGCAGGCCGCGCAGGTCCTCGTTGCCGTCGGCTTTCGGCCCGAAAATCGTGTCGGCTTCGTCCACGAGCATGGTCGGAGGGTCGTCGGTGATGGATCGGTAGACGGCGGCGGATGAGGAGTTGACGGTGATGAACGGCTGGTGGCAGGTGGCCTCCACTACGTCCAGCAGCCGGGATTTTCCGCAGCGCTTCTCCGGGCCGCGAATGACCAGGCGGGGGGCGTGCGCCCATGCGGGTTGAGCGTGGGTGGCGGCGATCCACAGCGTGACGGCGTCGGCAGCTTGCGGGGTGGGCAGGATGACATACCGGATCAGCGCGGCGTGGAGCCGGTCGAGCAGTGCGGCGCCGTCGATTCGGCGGGCTTGAGGTTGGGTCATCGGCGGTTTCTCCTGCGGGTCGGGTCTGGATAGGAGGGGGATCCGGTGGCTTATGCGGCAGCCTGATTCCGAGCAGGTCAGCCACGCGCACGGCCGTGCCAGCGGGTGGTTACGCGGCGATGGTTCGGGGTCGGCGAGCGCCGTTCCTGAGCCCGGACTTGATCGTGAGACGGGTTTCCGAAGGGGTCAGTCCGGCGTTGGCCCCTCCCTGTCCAAGCAGGTTTGTGACCTCTGATTCGGTCAGCGCGCCACCGGCGACGAGTTGCCCCAGGGCGGTGGCGGCCAGGTAAAGGGTGTGGTTCCGCTGGCCGACCGGCGCGGCGGCCAAGCGCTCCAGTTCGCCCGTGATGGCCGCGTGCAGGAACTTGCCGCGCCTGCCCTCGGGCAGGTTCAGGCGCATTGGTTTCCCCGACATGGGTGGTGGGGTTAAGAGCTGCTTGGACAGCCAGGGGGGCAACGGGGCGGGGGTGGTGTTGTAGATGACCTGGTAGGGGCCGGTGCCGTCCGGCAGGTCCACCCAGCTGCCGGGGCCGACGACGTATCCGCCGTGGGCGCGGGTGTCGATCAGCCAGCCCAGGCCGTTGCCCTTGTCGCCTTCGGTGTTGCGCAGGTGGTGACCGGCGGGGGCGGTGTAGTACAGGTGGAGTCCGCCGCGCCGGGTGCTGACCTGGAAGGTTTCTAGGGTGGGGAACGGGTGGCCGGTCTGTTCGCACAAGGCGGCCAGTACGTCCGCGCCGTCGCTCACCCCGGGCAGCGCCCACCGTGACGGCGGGTGCTCCCCCGGTTTGGGTTTGTCTAGGTCGATGACGACCAGGTTGGACGGGCCGCACGCGATGCCGATGTTGAATGACGCGCGCGCCCACCAGCGGCGGATGACCTGGGGGTCGGTGGTGGCACGGCGCTCCCACTCGGTGCTCCCGCGTGCGGGCTGCTTGTGGCCGGGGTTCAGGGGGAAGACGTGCCAGCCCCGGGCGGCGGCGGCCAGCGCGTAGCGCGCGAGTGTGGAGGCGGGAACGGCCATGAGGCAGCTCCTTTGGACGGCGTCCCAACTGGTGGCCCTGGCTGGGCAGTCGGCGGGGCCACCAGTTGGGGGCGGACGGTTGAGGGGTTAGAACGGGGGCTCGTCGCCGGTGTAGTTGCCGGTGAACGCGCTGTTGGAAGTGCTGGCCCACGGGTCGTTGCCGTCGCCGGACGGGCGGTTTCGGGTTCCCCCGCTATTGGTCCGGCCTGCCTTCTTGGCCTCGCAGTTGGCGAACCGCAGCGACGGACCGATCTCGTCAACGGTGAGTTCGACCACCGTCCGGTTCTCGCCCTCGGAGGTCTCGTAGGTGCGCTGCCGCAGACGGCCGGAAGCGATGACCCGGGACCCGCGCCGCAGCGACTCGCAGACGTGTTCCCCGAGGTCACGCCATGCCGAGCAGCGCAGGAACAGCGCGTCCCCGTCCTCCCACTTCTCGATCTGCTTGTTGTAGGTGCGGGCGGTGGAGGCGATGGTGAACCCCGCGACGGCCACGCCCTGTTGGGTGTAGTGCAGGTCAGGGTCGGCGGTCAGGTTGCCGATGATGGTGATCGTGGTCTCGCCGGACATGGGTGGCCTTCCTTTCAACTGGTTGAGGGGATGAGAGCCGTCCGAGGCGGCCTGAGAGCGCCGTAGGCGGCTTTTGATCTATGTCCTGATGTCATTACAAGCTCTTTGCTCAGACGAGCCCCTGCGGGACTCTCAGACGTTCCGCTGTCTCCCGGAGGGGGGATCAGAGCGGACGGCGCCTCATGCCGCCTTGCACGCCTGAGCGTTGGCGGGCGGCGAGCTGATCAGGCCCTTGCGCTGCCACAGATCCATCAAGTCGGTCTGACCAGGCAGAGGCGCCGGGCAGGAGGAACACAGCCGACCGGCGACGCTGCCTGGCTTGAGCTTGCTGCCAGGCGGGGCCTGTCCCCACTTGCAGGCGCTGATCCCGGCCTGCTTGACCTGCTGCTCCAGGGATCGGATGCGGTAGGCGACCCGGGGATAGAAGAACTCGATCTCGTCGAGTTCGCCGGGCTTGGCGTAGGCGCCGCACAGGCACTCACCGGACATGTGCAGATGGGCGGCCACCTCGTTACGGGGAACCAGGTAGCGACGCCGGTACTCGGCCATCTGCTCGTTGGTCCAATGCACGATCGGGCTGACCCAGATGATGCCGCCCTGCGGGTCGATCTCGCTGGCGTTCCGGAACCGCTGGTCCGACTCTCCCCAGCGCATCCCCGCCAGATACAAGACCTTCCGGGAGCGGCCGTGGGTGCCGATGATGGACGCGCGGTTGCGCTGCAACGGCTCGTCTTTGAGGCGCCGGTACATCACCCCGTGCCCGGCCGGGCCAGGGAAGCCCTTCCAAACCTGGCGCTGTCCGGCGTTCTTGCCGGTCCGGGCGATGATGCGTCCGAGCACCAGGTCTTCGTAGCTGTCGCGGGGGTGCAGTTCCCGCAGGGGCAGGCTCCAGGCGGCGGCCAGGTCACGGACGTACTGGGTGGTCTCGGGGATGCCGGTACCGGTGTTGACGTGCACCACAGAGTCGTGGGCGGAGGAGTCCAGGTAGTCGCGTACCAGGTGGAGAAGAATGGAGGAGTCGTTCCCGCCGGACACCAGCGCTTGCCGGGCAACGATCGGGTACCGGTCCAAGGCTTCGGCGATCAGCTCGTGGGAGCGTGCGATGGCCTGATCAAGCGTGCGCAGCGGCGGACGGCTCGCCGCTTTGGCGGGGCGCCCGTCCACTGCATCGGGCATGCCGGGCAGTACGGGCATGAGGAGGGGTTGGCGTCGGCCCATCACCGCTCCTCGGTCGTGGTTGAAGTGGTCATGCGGCTTCCTCTACGGGGCTGGTGAAGATGTCGGCGGGGTGGGTGGCGGTCAGGAGCTGGGCGGTGACGGCCAGCTCGAAACACCACTTGTGTGTGGGACGGCCGTTGGTGGGGGCCAGGTGGTGAGCGGTCTTGCCGCAGGTCTGGCACAGGTCAGGGCGGGTGCCACGCCAGCGGGGGCCGCAGTTGCCGCAGTCAGCGGGGTGGCGCAGCGGGGCGCCAGGTCGGGAGGCAACGCGGACGGTGCAGCACAGCAGGCAGCCCTGCCTGTGCCGCAGGAACGGCTGCTTCTCCCAGCTGAGGTAGATGTGGCCGTTCCATGGCCGGTAGCGCTCCCCCAGGTAGGTGACGATGTCCGGCAGGTCGCCGGGTGAGGCGGCCATGCCTGGTCACGCCCGTTTGCGCTGATCGGCGGTGAGGGTGTGCAGGTGGTTCCAGATCCGGCGCCCGACTCGGAGCCGGAGGCCGGTGGTGTCGCAGCGGCGGCACCAGGTCGAGCTCTTGGTGAGGGCGAACCGGCGGGGGTGTCTGCCTTCTCCGTTGCAGCGGCGGCACTTGCCGAACGGGAACAGGGCGCACGCGGTGGCGTAGCCGAGCAGCCACACGATCGCGGCCAGCACCAGCAGCGCCAAGGCGGGTCCGGCGATGTCGGCGAAAGCGATGTCCGGAAGTGCGGGCAGGGACGGGTCGGCGGGGGTCGCGGTCGCGGCCAGGTGAGGTCTCATGGGGGCTCCAGGGGTGGTTTTCACCGATGGCGGGCTGATGCCGCGACCCGCGACCGGCGACGATTGGGCCTGTTGGGAGGGTGTTTTCGGGGTCGCGGCAGCGGTTGCGGACGCGCGACCGGTCGCGGGTGATCCGCGACCCGGCGAACCCGGGAAAGGGGGTTCGCCGGGGGTGCCGTGAGGCTTGGCGGGGCCTATCCGGCGGCGTTGTCCCGCCTGTTGATGGCGGCAGTGACGGCGCTCTTCCTCGCGCCCTTGAGTGCCTTGCCGTCGCGCTTAACATCGACGCTGGGCACCCCGAGAGCGCGCAGCTGCGCGGAGATGGCCTCCGGGGCCAGGTCGGCGTAGTGCTGGGGGATACGTTCGGCCAGCCGGGCGGCCAGCAGCGTCCACGGCAACCCGGTGTCGCTCTGGAAGACCGACAGGGCATCGGCCAGCACGTCCCGGGTCTCCCGGACCAGGGTCTGTCCGGCGGCGTAGCCGGTCAACGTCCCGGCGCGTTCCCGCAGGGCGCGGGCGACGGTGAGGATCTTCTCGGCGTCGGCGGCGTCGGCCAGGAAGGTGCGGACGGTGGGGGTGTCGTCGGATGCCCCGTACAGGTAGCCGACGCCCCGGTACTCCTTGCCCACTGGCAGGGAGGATGCGTCGAACCCTTCGGCGTAGGCGTCTCCGCCCAAGATGGCGTCGGAGACGATCCGGTTGCCGCACTTGAGCGCGAACCGTACGGCGTGGTTGTCGCGGTAGCGGTTGAACAGCCGCTGCACGTCACCGGCGCCGACGCCGGACGGCTTCTGGGAGCTGGACAGGATGATGACGCCGGAGGAGGGGCCTACCGCCATGATGAAGCTGAGCAGGGAGGCGATCTCCTTGTTGTTCTCCTGGTCGTCCAGTTCGTAGTAGACCTGGAACTCCTCCATGACCAGCACCCACACCCGCAGGTTGGGGTAGGTGCGCGACAGTTGTTCGGTGAGTTTGCCGTCCGGGCATTCGGTGACCGGCAGCGTGGACAGGAACTGGTTGACCTGCTGGATGTGGGCCTTGATCTCGCGGAGCGCGTCGAGCAGCATCTCGACGGGGTCTCCGTCGCGGTTGGGCACGGTCCCGAACACGATGCGGTGGGCGATCAGGGCGAACTTGCGCCAGTCGGGCGAGTCCTTGCCGTCCACGACGGTCAGCTTCACATACGGGTCCATCGCGGCGTACAAAGCGAGCAGCCGGGCGGCGAAGGTCTTGCCCTTGCGGGGCTGGGCGCCCACCAGGATGGAGTTCCACAGCAGGGTCAGCAGGACCGGGCGGTTGCGTTCGTCCAGGCCGAACGGGGCGGGCTGCCAGATGTTGCGCGGCTTGCCGTCCAGCAGCGGGGTCCGGCCGGCCGGGATGGCCAGGGGGTCGCGGTCGGCGACGAACAGCTTGTGCCGCCGGTTGGAGCTCTTGTCGCGGGTCAGGTACACCTGCTGCTCGGTGAGGTCCAGCCCGGAGGCGATGGCGCCCCGGGCCTTGACCGCGTCGTCGAAGGTCTTGCCGTAAGGCAGATCGATCAGCACCTCCGACCCGGTACCGGCGGCATCACGTGCCATCGCCGAACCGAAGTCCACCCGCTGATGGGGCCGGTCCGGGTTGCCCAGCCCGGCGGCGTAGTAGGCGCGCAGCACGATGTCGTTGGTCAGCAGGCGAAACCGCGGAGTGGTCAGGACCGGCGGCACGATCGCCCGTCCGGCGGGTCGGCCCAGCCGGGCCAGCAGCATCACCGCCACCACGGCGCTGATCGCCCAGACCGGTCCGGGTACACGACCTGACCAGAACAGTGCCGCGACGGCGGCCAGCACGAGCAGCTGACCGAGCAGCGCCCAGAACCGCAGACGGCGGGTGGCCTTGCCCTCCCGGTGCAGCTTGAGCCACATCGCGGGGTCGTTGTCGCGGGCGGCCTGCTGGACCAGCGGGTAGGTTTCGGCCACCCACCACCAGCTGAGCTGACGGCCGATCAGCCGGACCAGCCCGACCAGCGCCCACCACAACGCCTGAACGGCGTACCAGGGAGAACGGACAGCGTGGAATCCCGCCACGTAGCCGTACTGGCGCGCCCTGCCCTTCAGGGTGTGCAGCCGGTTCCCGGACCGTAGACCGTCCGGGATGATGGGCGGCCGGTTGTCAGCGACAGGGAGCACGGCAGCGCCGTGCGGGCTGTCCACCGGTACCGGTCCGGTCACCTCGTCGATGTCGTCGAATGCCACCTCAAAACCGGTGTCCTGTCCCGGATCCTCCCCGGGTGCGGTGGTGCGCCAGATCCGGCGGTCCCGGATGGCATCCAAGTCCACCACCACCGGACCATCCGGGGTGCTCGGCCGGATGCTTCCGTCTTCCGTCCAGGGGCGGAGCGGGTCGTTCTCGTGCGGGTGTTGGGTCATGATGGCTGCACCTCGTTGTCGTTCGTGTTGGTGGCGGGGTGGCAGGGCGCGGCCGGAGTCTTGGCGGATGAGGCCGCGCCCTGTGCGTCGTTCACGGTGGTGGCGGTGAAGGCGGTGGGGAAGAGCTGGTCAAGGCCGTGCCAGGCGCCGGACCCGGCCTGGTGCGGGGTGCGGTCGAGTGCGGCCAGCCCGGTGGGGATGGCCAGCAGCAGGGCGACCGCGACGGTCAGCAGCAGAGCGGCCAGCCCGGCGGCCAGTCGCCAGCCTCCGGGGTAGTCGCACCGGGGGTCCGGTTCCATCTCCAGTTCGCGGCGCAGCTTGGCGATCCGCTTCCAGGTCTGGGAACGCGGGTGCGGGTTGGAGGCGTACGCCTCGGCCAGGCGCAGCGCGGTCATCGCCTGCTTCTGGGTGATCACAGCGCTGTGGGTGTCGCCCCAGGGGCAGGGCTGGCCGGTGGTGTAGGTCACCCGCCAGCCGGAGCCGTCGCGAAAGGCGTACTCGGAGGTCGCGTCAGAGATGATCCGGTCGGCCGTGACGTGCAGCGTCATGACCGGGTCTCCTGGTGATGGGTGCGGTTGCCGGGAGCGCAGCAGGTGCTGCGGTGACGGGCCATGTGCTCGTGGATCTCACCCAACGCCGAGCGGCGGGTCAGCAGGTAGCGCAGCCAGGTGCCGAACACCAGCACGGCGCACGCGGCGGCGGTGATGCCCGCGACGGCCAGGAACAGGGTGTAGGGGCCGGTCATGACCGGCTCCGGGAACATGGACAGCAACATCGGGGGCCTCATTTCGGGTCGGAGAGGTCGGACAGGAGGTTGTCGCGGACGGCACGGGCGGTGTCCATGCCCACGTGCGTCGCCTCACGGATGGCGTTGGCGCTGGGGTAGCGCGGCAGCGTCCCGGCGGCGATCAGCTGCCGGACGTGGGTGGTGACGGTCTCGATCCGCTGCTCGGGTGAGGGCCTACCGGCGCTGTCGGGTTCGGGGGTGTTTGCCCTGTACTCCGGGCCGGTAAGGGCGTCGGTAAGGAGGGCGGTGGGGGCGGGGGTGGAGGGGTGCGGGAGCGGTAGATCGGCCAGCACCGCCCACAGGGTCGGCAGGACCCAGATGGAGGTGACCGCAGCCACCGGACCCAGGCTGTGCACGATCAGCGTCAGCGGATCAAAAATGTCGGCGACGAAGGCAGGCCAGCAGTTCAGCACCAGCGTCAGCCCCAGAAGCAGGGCTTCGGTGCGGAACAACTTCTTGCCCGCCGGGCTCTTACGGTCCACGACATGGCCGCGCATGGCGCCGTATGCCTGCACCGCCACGGCGGCCAGCAGCGGCAGGGACAGCATGGGTTCCACGCCGAAAGCTGCCCACCAGCCCAGCGTGTGCGGAGCCAAGGACAGCGCCATCGCCACCGACGCCTGTACTCCGATGCTGGACACGGCCAGGGCGATGCAGGCGGCGGTCATGACCATGACGGTGACGGTCCGCCGTACCCGCTGGTCCCGGTAAGCCAGCGCGGCCGGGTCACCGGCCAGCCGGTGCAGCTGCGCAGCCTCTGCCGCGCGCTTACGGCGCTTGCGCACCTTGGCCGTGTCCAGCAGGAACGGCGTCTCGTCCTCGGCCAGTTCGGCCAGCTGGTGCGCTTCGGCCACCTCGGCGCGCAGCTGGCGAACTCTGCGGGTCTGCCCCGGCTCGACCGGCGTGTTGGTCGGCAGCTCGACCGGGCCGGTGGGGGCGGCGGGGGCTACCTCGGCGAGGTGGTGTTCCAGTGCGGCCAGCCCGCGAGCGAACTCATCGGGGTCCGGCGGCGGGGTGGGGGTCGGGGTGATGTTCATGCGGCAACCTCCTGGTTCCGTAGTGGCAGGTCAGGCAGACGCCCAGATGGCGGGGGATGACGTAACCGGCGTCCTGGCCGCAGGCCGGGCAAGTCCGGCGGGCGGTGTTGGCCTTGGCGAGCGCGGTCAGCTGGCGCGCGGTGGCGGTCCGCTTCGGGAGCGCGAACCGGATGTCGTAGAGGAAGGCAACCCGCACACCGGGGGCGCCGTGTCGGCGGGAACTCCACATCACCTGTGCCTGCACGTCCTGCCCACCAGGGCGCAGCCCTCGGGCGGCCAGCTGACGCAGCGTCAGCAGGTGCGGCGGGGCGAACCGCCATGGGTAGGTGGGGATGCTGTGCCGGACGCCGGTCGGGTCGAAAAACGCGGCGCGAATGCGGCTCATGCGCACGCACCGCCCTTCCCCCGTCGGGGAAGCTCGGCATACAGGCCCATCTGAACAGCCAGGACAACGACGATCAGCAGTTCCACCAGCGATACAGCGATGACCAGCGGGGAGGGTCGCCCTGCGATCCACACCAGGGTCAGACCCGTCAACGAGGGCAGGCAGAACGCGAACAGGTTCACCGTCAGCTGGAACCACTTGCGGGAGCGGCGGCGTACGTCGCGGTGGTGGTCGTGCTCCCAGCCGAACACGGCGCTGTCGTCGGTGCCGTCCAGGTCAGCGGCGGCGGTCAGGCGCGCGGTGAGGTCCTCGCGGATGTAACGGCCGATCATGGTGACCATGTGGTCGGCGCACAGGTGCGTCCAGCCGAGCACAACGCCCGTGATCGGAATCACGAGCAGCAGGTACAGCCGACCGGCGGAAGCGGCCACGGCAGCAATCGCGGCTACCGAGGTCAGCTGCGCGTACAGCAGGTTGTCACGGAAGCCGATGCGCGAGACCTGCTCGGCCTTGAGCCGGTCGTACTCGGCCATATGCAGCGTGATCGCATGCTCGGTGCGGGCGGTATCCATCACGCCGCGTCCCGTCTCTGGCCAGCGGCTTCCCGAGCCAACTCATCAGCGGTGTAGCCCGCCCACACGCCCACCTCGGGACGCACCTCCATGGCGTAGGCCAAGCAGTGGAGACGGGCAGGGCACTCAGCGCACACCGACTTCGCGACGTCCTCACGGGCGGCACGTTCGTCGGCGGGCTCGTCGGTGAATAGGTCCGGGCCGGTGTGCAGCTCCGGGTCTGAGGTGCACGCGGCGCCCTCAGCCAGCTCCAGAGGTAACCCGTCGATCAGGGCATCCCGGAGGGAGAGGTAGCCGAGACGTTGCCCGGAACTCGTCCGGGAGCGGGTAAGGGTACGTGCCATGGTGGCGGCTCCTTGGGAAGCGGAAGGGAGACGCCAGGGCGGGGTCTGGCTCGCAGCGACAGACCATCCACCCTGGCGTGGCGAAGAAGTGGATCATTCGGCGGGATCGTGCAGGTAGGCCACGAACGCATCCGCCTCATCCTCGAAATCGAGGTCCCGAACGTGCTGGGGGCAAGGCGCAGAGATTGGGCAGCAGGGGAACATAAAGCTCTCCTTGTGCGTGGTGGGGAGATACGCAGGTCATGGCCTGCGCGGGCCGCCTTTTCGGTGGGAGGCGGTGGCCCGGATGCAGTTGTCAAAGCAGCAGGTGCGACAGCCCGTCGGCGCGCGGCTGATGCCGCCTTCCCAGGTCTTCCGGCTGTGCGGGTGACTCGTCATCAGCGCTAAAGCGATCGGCCGATTAGAGCTACCTCTATTAGGCATCCTCGTCGCATGCCTGTCAATAGAGCTGGTTCTATCATCTAAACTGGTTGACCTGAGACTGATACCGGTACCCTTATTTCGGGTGCGGTGAGGGAGGAGATGACATGGCGATCGGCTATCGCGAGCTGGCCGAAGTCCTCCGTGAGGCCATCCGGCGGGAGGACTACACGGCAGGGGAGACGTTGCCGAAACAGGAGGAGATTGCAGAGCAGTACGGCGTCAACATCAAGACCGTCCGGCAGGCCGTCCGGCTTCTCGAATCCGAAGGGCTGGTCACGCCCGTACGTCGCAGGGGAACCGTGGTGCGGGCACGTCCGCCCATGAAGCGGCTAGGGGTGGAGCGCTACGCCAAGAGCAAGTGGAAGTTCGGGCTCGTCGCGTTCGCTGCTGACCGCGAAGCCTCAGGCCGAGCGTGGAGTCCAACCGACCAGACGCAGACGGTACGTCTGGTGGAGGCAGATGCCGAGGTGGCCGAGGCGTTCGGGCTCTCTATCGGCGCTCAAGTCTACGAGCGGGCACGGCTGGTCAAAGAGGGAGACTCGCCTACGCATACGCTGACGAGCTACTACCGGCCCGAGGACGTACAGGACACACCGCTCGCTGATCCAACGCCTGGCCCTGCGGGCCGTGGGGGAGGTTTCGCGGTCCTTACGCTCCAAGGCTTGGAGCCAGACAGCATGACGGAGACGATTCACGCGCGCATGCCTACACCAGATGAGGCTGAGCTGCTCGCGCTGCCAGCTGGCGAGCCGGTCATGATTCTCCAGCGGCGGACGTTCACCCGCGAGGGCCGACTAGTCGAGTTCGCCCGTGGTATTCACGCTGCGTCGCGTTTCTCATGGTCGTACACGTTCAAGATTCCCGACTGAGGACAGGTACACGACATGACCACCAATGCCCTTGTGCCCGATGTCCTTCGAGCTGACGTTGAGACCCTGTGGGACTACCACGACATGCATCATGTAGTCCGGCCGTCAGATGTCGGCATCGGCTTGGGGAGTCACGATCTCGGGGTTGCCACCTGTGCCACTGACCTCTACCACAGAGGGCTATTCCCGCTCATCGTCTTTACCGGCGCGAATGCTCCCACCACCGTCAGCAGGTTCCCCCGGGGAGAGGCCGTCCACTACAAGGAGCACGCCGTGGAACTGGGGGTTCCCGATGAGGCGGTTCTGATCGAGCCACGGGCAACGAACACCGGGGAGAACTTCTCCTACACACGTGCGCTGCTTGACCAGCATGGAATCTCCGTCACGTCGGCCGTGCTCATCTCGCGTCCCTACCAACAGCGACGCGCCTACGCCACATGCCGAAAGCTCTGGCCAGAGATTGAGATCACCTGCGCTTCGCTTCCGCTTTCGCTTGACGACTACGTGGAGAGCATCGGGGACGCCGACCGTGTGATCAACATGCTGGTAGGCGATACTCAGCGGATCACGGAGTATGCCCAAAAGGGCTTCGCGATCGAGCAAGAATTCCCGGATGAGGTTCGGGTGGCCTTCGAACGCTTGGTCAAGGTCGGTTATACAAGTCGCCTGATCTAGATATGTAGTAACATCAATCAGAATGCCGGATCTGCCGGTAAGGTCAGCTCGGCGTTTACGGCGTCAAGAAAGCGCCTACGAACTTCGTTGTAATCTTCCAAATGTACAAAAAGATCGCGGTTCCACTTCTCTTTATCGCTGCTAGGGCGAAAGCTGGTACCCGTCAACACGCAGGTGACTAATTCTTCGCTGGCGCGGCGAACCTCCGATGACCCCGAGATTAGTAGGACAGGGGTTTGGCTTCGTGTCATTTTCCTTGGGGAATCCGGACCGATACCCCCGTGCTCGACCAAAGGATTCGGAGACAAAACCATCTGTTCTGGATCGGAGAGCGTTGCCCTTTGCTGCTCGATAGCCTGGTGTAACATCCATCCGTGAGCATCATCCACCGAAGCGACGAACGTCGCGTACGTCTCGCGACGTGTCTCGTGAAATCTTGTCCGATCACGTTCGTCGGATTCTCGCCGAAATTTTAGCTCGTCTGAACGTTGTGTCAATCTTTGACTGATCACGGCGAAGCCGCCTGTTAGCAATCCACCCAGAAGCACGCCCAGGGCTCCTATCAGGGATACGGCAACCTCTGTTGTCATTCAGGCACTCCTCTCTGCGTCAGGCCGGGCTTTCTCCCGCCGTGAGGTGAGCTGAGAAAAGGAACTCAGCGACAGGCATTGAGAAAACCCAGTCGTGTTGCCCGTTTGAATCGGCTACCCACATTTCCTCACGTAGGTCAATGTGATCATCTAGGAAGTTTAATCTCCCTTCAAGTGTCGCGTTGTAGATGAGCATTTGAGTCGTAAACAGCAGGCTAGACGCGCCGTGTCTTGCCACACACGTTTGGTTTGTGCTCCCGTCTGTCCAGGATTCTCCGTCATGGTGAGGAGCAGGGGAGCGTAGTACCCCGTGCGCCAGGAAATGGCGAAGTTTTATTCCTGCCTGCATGGCGACAGATGGCCGTCCATGTGAGATCTCAAATTTTTTCAACATCTTCTTGAGGATTAGATCATTTGCGCAATGCCAATAAAAGTGCTCGATGATGCACCAGTAATGCGGAAGTCTGTCAACCGGGAAGTTTCTAATGTGAGGGATTATCCTGTGCTCAATCTTGCCGTCTTCTAGTAGTGTTGGCCAAAGCAATGCCCTTGCGACATTCTCTATGGCGCAATATGTATAAAGTAGTCGCGTGAGTTCAGTATGGTAGATGGAGGCGGTTTTGCTATGGGCGTCGTCGTACGGCCATGCCTGTGAACACAGATAACCGCTACCGTCCTTTGGTGACATATCGATAGTCACTTCTTTGAGACCTGCGGCCATGTCGAGCCAAGTGGCAGCCTGGCCCCAATGGGAATCTTCCTCGAAACCGGAGAGCTGTTCTACTTCGCGTGTATCCCTAAGTAGGCTCGCAAGTCGTCGAGCATGCTCCGGCGGTGCGAGGATATGTGGCGGACCAGGGCACGTAGGTGGACGACCCCAAGGCCTTCTAACGCGCATGGTGCTCATCAGCTGAGTATGGCACTGGGCCTAGGTTCTTGCTGAGGATTTTCGGCCCCATCCGAGCGGGTTGTATCGCACTCCTCGTTGAGGGGTGTGGCTTCAGCACTCTGCCAATCCGAGGCGCACCCGCTATGCGGTCATCGAAGGGGCGTGGCTGTGGGCCACTTGTGGGCCAACGTACCGTCCGGCGAAACGACCTCAGGTATAGGCCCTGGTCGGGGCACGGGCGCCATGAGAATCCGTAACGCACTCCGGAGACGGGAGCCTGTCGGCGCAAGGAGGTGACGGGGCACGTCAACACGTTTAGCGTGAGTTGGTGCGGCTTCTCTGGCTCGGACGACTTCGCGCATGGTGTACGGCCAAGGCACAGCGTCCTATCCTCCCTCGCCTGTACCTCACAACGCTTGTTGGAGTAGCGTGGCTTCTTTGGCTTCCCTGGGCCTTGGCATCCGCCGCGCGTAGTGGTGACTGGAATTACTACGTCGCACCCCTCTTCGTTGGCATTCTCCTCGCCGTTGAGGTCGTTCTTAGCTGGGCTCCTGTCAGCGAGAAGAAGTATCTAGCCAATAGGAGGTACCTAACGTGGTTGGCAGTGGGGCTACCGCTTATCTTCATGGCGTTGACCGGCTGGGAAGGTGGCCATGAGGTTGGAGGGGTAGTTCTCGCGCTGATCGGGGTCAGTCCTGCGGTGCTGGCAGGATGGGCGTCCCTTCTCCTGTGGCGGCATCGTCGGGCCGACTGGGATGAGCATGGGAAGCCGGGACCGGAAGCGTGATCTTTCCCAATGTGTTCCCGAATAGGCGTTGATCACCGCGAAGTCGCAGGTCGGAAGGCTGTAGACGCTGGTCTGTAAATCCGTCGGCTCAGCCTACCCAGGTTCGAATCCTGGACCTGCCACCAACAGGAAGAACGGCCCTTGACCAGCGTGTACGCCGGTCAGGGGCCGTTCTCGTCTGTCCGGCTGTCTACGGGACGTCAACAGCTTTCTGCGGCTTGGTGAATACGCGGGGGGGGGGGTCGCGGCTCGAGGCTCCTGATCTCATCGGAACCACGACGAAGTCCTTCCCCTGAAGCGAAGGGGAGGGGTCGCCTATCCCAGAGCTGGCCTTCAGGCAGCCGCCCGAACCCGGCTGTCGGGTCACGTCATCAGTAGATGTTCCAGCGCTGGTTCCAGTTCCTGCTGCAACGCCAGACCTGAAGCGGCGCGCCGTTGCTGTAACTGACACCCGTGACGTCGAGGCAGACGCGGTCGGGACCCAGCCCGGGCCCGGAGAGGTTGATGAGCTGAACCCACTTGTTCCCCGTCTCGACCGGCATCGCCAGCCAGCGCTGGTTCCAGCCGCCGTGGCAGTTCCACTGCTGCACGCGGACGCCGTTCCCCGCCGGCACATCGGTCGCCATGTCGAGGCATTTCTCGGAGAGCTGGTTCTTGATCTCGTAGTAGGTATAGCCCTGGAGCTGGCCCTTCGCGGTGACCCACCACCTCTGGTTCCTGAAGTCACCCGTGGTGAGCTTCTGCCACAGCTGAGCCCGACCCCCGTCGACCATGGACCATTCCCGCATGTCAAGCACCATCGGGACGCTGGCCGGCGTCCCACCGGAGGGCGGGTACACGCTGATGTAAATGGCGCTGGCGGCGTTCGCGGGCGTCTGGGCGATGAATCCGGTGGCCAACATGACGAGACCCGCAACCGCGGCCCTGAAGAACCTTCTGCTACGCACCCGAGCTCCTTTTCCGTGGTTCTGTTCGGCGCTGTTCGCCGGTGGCAGACGGAGCTTTAGACGGGCTGGTATAGAAGCGGTATAGGCAATGATCACGGGCCCTTTGCGGTTCGGGCATCAGGGAGCCAAGGGCTCTGTCCACAAGGAGGGGTTGTTTTGGGGTCCGCTGATACGGCCGGGAATGTCCTCTATGTCATCGTGTGCGCTGCCGGGCCCGCAGGAGATGTCGGTCGGCTGGTTGCCCTGGCTCAAGGGATCGGCTGGGTTGTTCAGATCGTTGCCACTCCGTCGGCGTTGGACTTCATCGATGTTCCGGCTTTGGAGGAGCAGACCGGTCGTGTCGTACGGAGCAGGTATCGGAAGCCACACGAGCCCAAGCCTCCGCGGGCGCATGCCATCATCGTGGCGCCGGCAACCTACAACACGATCAACAAGTTCGCGCAGGGCATCGCGGACACCTACGCCCTGGGGCTTCTCGCCGAAGCGCCCGGACTTGGAATACCCGTCGTCATGCTGCCTTTCGTCAATGCCGGACTGGCCGCTCGCACGCCCTTCCGCCGCGCAGTGGACGAACTGCGGGCGGAAGGCGTCAGTGTCCTCATCGGTCCGGGGGAGTTCGAGCCGCATTCCCTGGACTCGGATGTGGATCACATCGCGGAATTCCCGTGGGGCCGGACACTCGACGTACTAGCCGGCAGGGCTTGAGTTACCAGTCGCGCCACTCGTCGGTGAGGGAAGCCGTCGGATGGAGGCCGCGCCGGGAGGCCAGGGCTTCGACGTCGATCCCGGATTCCGTCAGGGCGTTTTCGATGTAGTCGCAGAGGTTCTCGCGGTCGATGGTGTCGTAGCTGGTCCCGGGATCGGATTCGGCGACCTCGTTCAGGGCCTCGACCACGCGTCGCACCGCGGCGAAGACGTCCTCGTCGCTGGGGTCGGCGAACTGGGCGATCTCCGCGTCGAAGGAGGCGAGCGCGTGTTCCGTGGCGGCCCGGAATTCTTCTGGGTGAACCTCGCTCAGCAGCATCGCGTCAGCGTACCGGTATTCGCGGGACGAGTCGCAAACGTCAGGTGTCGTTCAGGATGGTGTCCAGGCAGCGGATGAATTCGTTCTTCGCCCGGCTGTACGCCTTCGCGTCCCCACCGGAAAGATCCAGCAGCCACCTTTTCATGTGCGAGTACGCCAACGCCAGATCACGATTCTCCAGCAGGCGATCGCGGAATATGCGCTCGTGGCTGTTCCGCCACTGATCCTCGTCCACCACATGAATATGGAGATCCGGATTCCCGTCCGCCCCCCACCGGCGGTAGAACGTCCGCCCACCCAGCTCTTCGATGTTAAGCCTGGTCAGGCCCATTCCCGTGACGACCTGATCGACCTGATCCCGCGCCTCGTCCGGAACTCTGATCATGATGTCGAGCACCGGTTTGGACCACAACTCCGGCACCACCCGGCTCCCGACCGCCTCGATCTCGAAATCCACACCCGCGAGGGATTTGGCCAGGGTTTCGCTTGTCTCGTCGTACAGAGGTATCCAGTCGGAGGAATATTCCGTCAGGATGACCTCATATTCGTGCCGCTTCTTGTCGGTCAATTTTCCTCCGGAACATATCATCCCATCTCTGGATGAAAGTGGCTAGAGTTCTGGAACGTGAGGCGCTGGCGAGTGGTCGGGGTGGCGGCGCTCCTCGTCATTCCCGGGGCGGTTCCGGTGCAGGATGAACTGACGAGGTTGCTCGCGGCCGCGTACGCGATCAGGGGGACCATCCCCTACTCCTGGGGTGGCGGGCACGCGGCCCGTCCGGGTCCGTCCTTGGGCACCTGCGCCGGTTACAAGGGAAAGATCAAGCCTTGCCCGGCCAAGAAGACGCGCGGGCTCGACTGCTCGGGTCTGGCGCGCTGGGTCTACCACATCGGGTACGGCTGGGACGTCCTCGGCCCCGGAAACACCGACTCCCACCTGAAACGACTCAGCAAGATCAGCACTCCCCGCCCCGGTGACCTCGTCTTCTACGGCACGCGCAAACGCACCCACCACGTCGGCATCTATATCGGCCAGGGCAAGATGATCAACGCGTACGCGACGGGGACGACGGTCCGGGTGGACGACGTGAAAGTGCTTGACGATCTCCTGGGTTACTACCGGTACTGACCCGCCTATGCTTCTCCCACGATGGTTCGTTTACGAGTTTTGGGGCAGTTGACGGCCGAGGTGGCGGGCCAGCCTGTGGACCTCGGGACGTCCCTTCAGCGCGCCGTGGTGGCGAGGCTCGTCTCGGCTGCCGGACATATCGTCTCAACGGATCGGTTCATCGACGATCTCTGGCAGGGTCAGGCGCCGCCCAAGGCGCTCGCCGCCCTGCAGGTGTACGTATCCAACCTCCGCCGGATTCTCGAACCGGGACGATTACCGCGAACCCCCGCGACGGTCCTGGTGAGCGCGCCGCCGGGCTACCGGCTCCAGCTGGACCCCGACGCGGTCGACGCGTGGCGGTTCCCCCGGCTGATCGACGAAGCCGTACGGATGCTGAACGGGGGCAAACCCGCGGCCGCGATCGAGCTGATCGACGAGGCGCTCGGCCTGTGGACCGGGTCGGCGTACGCGGAGTTCGCCGAGGAGGAGTGGGCTGTCGCGGAGGCCGCGCAGCTGGAGGAGCTGAAGCTGGTCGCCGTCGAGTACCGGGCTGAGGCGGGGCTGGCGCTCGGGCGGCATGCGGAAGCCGTACCGGAATTGGAGCGGCATGTGGCCGCGCATCCGCTTCGGGAGAACGCGGTGCGGTTGCTGGCGCTTTCGTACTATCGCGCCGGGCGGCAGGGGGAGGCCCTGGCGGTGATCCGGCGTACGCGCGAGAAGCTCGCCGACGAGCTGGGCGTGGATCCGGGGCCGGCGCTGCGGACGATTGAGGGCGACATTCTCGCTCAGACCGAGACACTTCAGCTCACGCCGCTTCCGCCTGTGCAGGCCAAGCGCGCGGCCGCGCCCACGGCGCCGGAGATCGTCGGGCGTACGGCGGAACTCGCCCGACTGGCGACGGCGGCCAACCTGGCCCGCGGCGGCTTCCGGGTCGCCTGGCTGGGCGGGGACGCGGGCTTGGGCAAGAGCACTCTGGCCGAGGCACTGGCCCGGCAGCTGGCCTCCGCCGGCTGGACGACGGCTGTCGGGCGCTGCCCGGAGACGCTGGGAGGCGTGCCGCCCGCGTGGGCGTGGAGCGAGGTTCTGCAGCAGTTGATCGGGGTTCGTGCCCCCACGCCGGAGGTCGCGGCGCGACTGGCCCCGCTGCTCACCGACGACGCGCCGCAGGTGGGACAGTTCTGGCTGGCCCGGGCGGTCGGGGACTTCCTCGACGAGGTGCCGGGACCGCTGCTGATCGTCCTGGAGGACGTGCACCGCGCCGACGACGAGACCCTGCACCTGCTCCGGCACCTCGCGGCCCGGCTGGCCGAAACCCCGATGCTGGTGCTGCTCACGCACCGCCCGTCGGAGGCCACGGACGACCTGATGGCGACGGGGGCGGCGTTAGCCGTACAGGCGGTGGAGAACTTGACGTTGGACGGGCTGAGCGTGGCGGATGTGGCCACCCTTGTCCGGGAACGTTCCGGGGTGGAGGTCGGGCCGGCGACGATCGTCACGATCGCCGAGCGCACCGGCGGGAATCCGCTCTTCGTCAGCGAGATGGCGCGGCTACTGGGAGCGGAAGGGTTATCCGCGGCATATCGCCTGCCTCCGGGGGTCCGGGACGTGATCAGGCGGCGCCTGGCGCGCCTGCCGGCGACCGCGCAGACCACGCTCCGCAACGCGGCCGTGCTGGGCCGGGACGCCGACGCGGACGTCCTGATCGCGATGCCGGACGCCGACGAGGACACCGTGCTCGACGGCCTGGAGGCGGGCGTGCTGTCCGGACTGCTCACCGAGCCCGCCCCCGGAAAGGTGCGCTTCGCGCACGTCCTTGTACGCGAGACGCTTTACGAGGACATTCCCCGCCTGAGGCGTACCCGCCTCCACGAAAAAGTGGTCAACACCCTCGAGTCGGTACGGCCAGGCGATGTGGGCGCTCTCGGTCATCACGCCCTCGCGGCGGCCACCCCCGGCAGCGCGATTCGGGCGGCCGGATACGGCATGCGCGCCGCCGCGAAGGCGTCCAGCCTGTACGCGCACCGCGAAGCGGTCACCCTGCTGAAGAGCTCGCTGGACGCGCTCCGCCAGGCCGCCGACCCGGATGACGCGCTCACGCTGGACGTCATGTGCCGGTTGGTGTCGGCACTGGCCCACGCGGGCGACATCGTGGAAGCCGTGCGGATACGTGCCGAAGCGGTGGCCCTGGGCCGGCGGCTGGGCGACTCGCTGGGCATGGCCCGGGCGGCGGCATCCCTCGACGCACCCCTGATCTGGACGATCCGCCCGAGTAACGTCCTGGACGCGGCGATGGTCGCCACCATCCGGGAGTCGATTCCGCTGGCGGACCCGCCGCTGAGGTGCCGGTTGCTTGTCGCGTTATGTCACCAGCTGGAAGGGCATGACCATCCAGGCGTCGAGGTCGCGAGCGCGGAGGCGATACAGATCGCCCGTGACCTCCAGGACCCACTCCTGCTGTGCATGGCGCTCAACGGGTTCTATTGGGCGACCAACTATCCGCTGCGCCGCGCCGATCTGGAGTCGGTGGGCCGCCAGATGCTGGAGGTGTCGCAGGCGCACGGCCTGCCCGGCTACCAGGCGTTCGGGCACTATCTGATCGGACGGGTGGCCCTGGCGGACTGCGATCGAGCACTGGCGCGCTGGCATGCGGAACAGGCCACCCGGTACTGCACGAGCGGGCAACTCGGGCACATGCTGGGCATCATCGCGCTTCTCGACGCGCTGGATCTGGTGGTCGCGGGTGACTTCGACGCGGCGGAGGCGGCGTACCGGAGATTCGCCGCACAGATCGCCGAGATGGGCGGGATCAACGCCGCGGTGTTCGGAGCGGTCGCCCTCTTCACGGTCCGGCATCTCGCGGGGCGCGGCGGCGAGGTCCTGCAGGAGCTCAGCGATGTCATCCATATCTACGAGCAGGACATTCACGAAATGCATGCCCGCGCTCTGATCGCGGCGGGGCACGTGGACGAGGCCCGTGTCATCTGGCAGCCAGACCTGATCCCGAAGGAGGAGGTCTTCTGGTCGTGCTTCACCGTCCTACGCGCCGAAACCGCCATGCTCCTCGACAATCGTGACGTCGCCGCTGATTGCTATGACCTGCTTCAAGAGATGTCAGGGGAGTTCGCGGGCCTGCACAGCGGTTCCGTCACATTGGGCCCGGTCGACCAGACCCTCGCCGAACTGGCCGAATATCTCGGCGACCCGGAGGCGGCCCGGACCTGGTACGCCCGGGCCGTGGAGACGGCCAGCCGGATCGGCTCCGCCCATTTCGCCCGGCAGGCCACAGAGTCGTTGCGCCGCCTCTGAGCCCCGGCCTAGGCGGTCGTGCCGAAGATCAGCTTGTCGCGGCGGCGGTGGCCCGGGCGGATCATGGCGATCATCAGCGTGATGACGGGGCCCGCATTGGCGCGGAGGTGGGCCATTTCGGCCGGGGTGGCGTACTGGGTGACCCAGCCGAGGTCGAACTTGAAGTCGCCGCCCTTGCGGATCTCGTTCTCGGCCTTCTCCCAGTCGGCGGCCGTGACGTACTTCTGGATGACGGGGAAGATGCGGCGTTCCTCCTCTTCGATGTGCTCGTCCAGGAGTTCGGAGAGCTTGCGGATGGCGGCGGCCAGCGGGGCGACGGCGGTGCGGTCGGCGGCGAACGCGCGGCCCGTGGCGGCCATCTCCTCCAGCAGCGGGTCGAGGACCGAATGGTCGTCGGACAGGTCGGTGAGGTCCACCGCGGCGCCGGCCGAACGTTCGAGGAGCGGCCAGACGATGGTGTCCTCGCGGGTGTGGTGCATGTGGATGGTGTGCCGGATGGCGGCGACGAACTTGGCCAGGGCGGCGGCCCGGGCGGGGGAGACGTCGACGCTGCCCGCGCCGATCGCCTCGGTGAGGGCGACAAGACGGTGCAAGTCGCCACGCATGGCGCGGTGAATGATCCGGATTCCGGTGAGATCTGGCGTTGTCATGGGACCACGATGCGACCGGCCTCTTAAGGACGACATAGAGTCGACTTGGAGAAACGCGAGTGGCGGGTGTCATTGCCCGAAAATGACGGTGCTGAACGCTAGTTTGTCGAGCTATGGACAGTCGCTGGGTGGGACCGGACGGATACGACATCGTGCCCGCGTTTCTCGACGGCCGCCAGGTGCTGCGCGTCCGACGGCATGGGCAGGTCGTCGCCGACTGCTTCTCCGTCGAAGCGGTCGCCCGACATGTCGACCTTGCGGACCTCTGCGAGGTCATCCCACTGCCCCGCCGTACGGCTGACCGCTGGGCCGCCGTGCCATAGCCGCCACTGTTGCGTTGGATTCCGCGAATCCGCAGGCCACGCCATCTAACGTCGAGTCATGCGCCTTGTCATCGCCCTCGCCGCAGCCGTCCTGGCCACCGCCGCCTGCGGCACATCCACCTCATCCGGTACGCCTTCGCCCACCGCCCCCACCTCCAGCACGGTCACGACCACGCCATCCGCCGCCGGCCCCGTCTACGTGTTCAACCTGTTCGGGGACGAACAGGGCAAGCCGGACCAGCGGCCGGGCAATCTCGTGGTGTCGGAATTCAGCTCGCTCAAAGACGTGAACTGGCAGAGCTGGGGGCCGGACACGGCGGTCGGGTCCGGCAAGCTGAGCGGCAGCTGGTGCCTGCCGGAATGCCTGGACAAGCCCTATGACGCGACCGTGACACTGAGCGCGATCAAGCAGGCGGAGGGGCAGTCCTACTTCTCGAAATACGACATCCAAGTGGATCTTCCAGTGGCCCAGCAGGAGGGCGCGGACCTCAGCGGAACACTGGCGACGCCCTGAGGCGGGCTCCCCGCCGGCGTGGCGGGTTCGATGGCGGATTTGATTTCGCATCCGTCGCGGCGGACGTGTATGGTTGCACCTGTCCGGAGCGCGTAAGCGACACGGACGCCGCCCCTATAGCTCAGTCGGCAGAGCGTCTCCATGGTAAGGAGAAGGTCAACGGTTCGATTCCGTTTGGGGGCTCTCGCTCTACCTGCGTAACCAACCACCTCTGGATCCCAGGGGTGGTTTTTTGATCTCCTGAAGGCAAAGCCCCTTGGTCGCGCGCCCGCTCGCAGCTTCCTCGTGGCCTTTGCCCATCCCGGCTGGGATGCCTCCTGAGCAGCCCGCTACGGGAGGGAAGCGGTGGCGGCCCTCATCCCGTCACGGCGTCAGTGTTGGCGAGCAACCTCACAACGCCGTCGAGCGGGTCACCTCGCCTACTGTTCGGCCCTCTCCATCCGGCGGGTTCACAATCTGCCGAGTCGGCTCCCGATGCCAGGCCAGGTGGCCCGTCCCGTCCTCCTCGTATTCCAGATGCCATCCTCCCGGCCAGGCATAACGACCACTGACCTGTCCGCGTCGCCCGCCGCCACGCCAGGCGGATCTGTCGGCGGTAGACCGCGCTCCATGACGCCTGCGCGTTCGGGCGAAGGCCTATGCGATCGAAGCTGCTGAGTGATGATGTGGAACGGCATGGAACGTCGATAGAGAACGGTGTGGAACGCCGATAGGGGCATGAGACTCCTGCTGGAACGAGGGATCCGGCTGGCGATCGCGGGAGCGACCGTTGGCGCGTTGATCCTCATGGCGCCGAACTCGGCCCATGCGGTCCTTGCGGACCCAATCCCGGACCCGGAGCAGTCGATCATCGGAGGTACGGTGTCCGACTGGGCCGCCTACCCCTACATCGTGAAACTCTCCAATGGCTGCACGGCCACGCTCATCGCTCCGACGTCAGTGCTCACAGCCCAGCACTGCGTCGTCGGCCACGGCCCCCTCAGCGCCTACTTCAGCAACGGTCGTTCGGCGCCGGCCCCCGCATATTCGACCATGCCGGGCTTTAATCCGGACTCCCCCTGGCGGTACGACCTGGCGATCCTGTCGGTCCCGTCCGCGGAAACGGTGGGTGTTCCCATCGTGCAGGTGGGCTCGCCGTGGCGTACGGACATCTATCGGCCAGGTGTGATGGCCACCATCGCGGGAATCGGCGCGAACCGCGGGGACGGCACCGGCGGCGGTATTCTCCGGGCGGCCGACGTGCCCATCCTCAGTGACGACGCGATGGATGACGTCTACAACCCCTGGTACTGGTTCGACTACTGGATCGAGCATCTGATGATCGGCGCGGGTGGGTCCGCGCGGAGCATCTGCTACGGGGACAGCGGCGGGCCGTTGCTGGTCTGGGACCACGCCCGTGGGCGCGTCGTCCAGGTGGGCGTGACCTCCTGGACCACTGAGGGCTGCAACACGCCCGCCGCGTTCATGGAGTTGGCGGGGCCGAATCTGGCGTGGCTGGCGTCCATGCAGCCATCGGTGCGGAGCGGTTGGGGTTCGTGTACCGCGCCGGACGGGCAGCCTGGCGTGTCGGATGTGGGATGGGGTCAGACCTACCCCGGAGGGCCGAGCGAGAACGGCATCCAATGGCGCCTTCGCTGCATCGCGCAGCCGACGGGTCCGCTTCCGCCGGCTCCGGTCCCGGACCCGGAGGACAACCCGCCGCCTCCGCCCGGGTGCTACCCCGATCTGGCAGCCGGCCTGAAGCCTGACCTGGAGCCATCGGCTCGGCACTGCCCCAGGTAACGGAGGGCTGGATTTCTGGGCGCCCTGCGTTCCTGGCTTATGGGGTGGGACGTGGGGTGCCTCGTTGCACTGTGGTTCGGGGCGTGAAGCCACTTCCGGGTCTCCGGAGGTGGCTTTTGATCGTTTGAGGGTAGGGGTGGGACGGAGATCGTCATGTCGGGGCTGGGTGGAATCCTGAGGTTGTGGCGGGGTGAGCCGGGTGGATGTGCCTGGTGTCTCGACTTCGGTTCAGGTGGGTTAAGATGTCGGTTGGCAAAGGGGCGATGCCTGTTCAGGTGTCGGGTTCCCTGCCGAAAGCAGATGTGGGGGCTCCGGTGAAAGTCGTGGGCTTCTTGGCCCGATCTTGGCGATGTTCGCGTGTGCGTGACGGTCGTGCAGGTCGGGTATCCTTGCGTGGCCGGTGAGTTTCGTCGGCCTCCAGGCGGAGTAGCTCAGTCAGGCAGAGCAAACGGCTCATAATCGTTGTGTCGCCGGTTCAAGTCCGGCCTCCGCTACTACCCTGCCGGGTCCCCCTCCATAGGAGCCCGGTCCGGGTTCGTCCAGAGTCCCAAACGTAGAAAGGCACTCCCACGTGGCTGCCACAGACGTTAGGCCGAAGATCACGTTGGCCTGCCAGGAGTGCAAGCACCGCAACTACATCACGCGGAAGAACCGGCGTAACGACCCGGATCGGCTTGAGCTGAAGAAGTACTGCCCGAACTGCAAGACGCACCAGGCCCACCGCGAGACCCGCTAGCCCGTCCAGGGCCGCTGGCTCGGTGCCGCCTTCCCTCCTCACGGTTTCCGTTGAGATGTTCAGGGTCGGTACCGCGCCATTCGGCGGCATTGGCTGAAATGGACGTGGGGGTTCCCTCGCGGCGTACGCCTTAGTTGTGCGCCGCAGGCGAGCGGTTCTTTTGGTCATTGGGTTTTCTGCCGTGTACGCGGCTGCTTGCTCGCGGGGTATTCAGTTTCCCTGGGGCATTCAGGCAGGTTATCCGCTTATAGGCGGACTATTGGTGCATGTGCGAACCGGCGTACCCGGAATGGGGCGCCGGTTTGTTGTGTCCGGACTTTGTCATGTCCGGCTTTGTCGTGTCCCGACAGGGAGGTCGAGATGACCTTGGCGGGGCTCGACAGCGGGGTTTGCGGGCGCGGCTGGCTACTGTGAGTTCGTGGGCCGGTTCGTCGTCGTGAGTGCCGGTCTCGCAGGCAACGGAACCTTGTTCTGTTACGGTCGGCATTCTGTTACTGTCGGCCTGATATCTCCAGCCGCCGAAGGAGTACGGGCCCGATGGCTTTGAATCGCGATTTCCTCGGGCGGGCGTACGCCTCGTCCGTCCCCTACGAGGTCTCCCGTGTGAAGATCAAGGAGTTCGCGTCCGCGATCGGCGACCCGAACCCGATCTACCGGGACCGCGAGGCCGCGGCGGCCGCCGGGCACCCCGACGTGGTGGCTCCGCCGACCTTTCCCATCGAGTTCAGCCTGTCCGGCGCGGGAGAGGCGCTGTCCGACCCCGAGTTCGGGTTGAACTTCGCGATGGTCGTACACGGGGAGCAGCGGTTCTCCTACCAGCGGCCGATCTACGCCGGCGACGAGCTGATCTGCACGTCCACGATCGCGGAGATCCGCAGCGTCGGGCGCAACGAGTTCCTGACGGTCAAGAGCGACATCACGACCGTGGCCGGGGAACCGGTCTGCACGACCTACAACGTCATTGTCGAGCGTGGAGGGGCGGCGTGACCATGGCTGCGACGATCAAGTACGACGAGGTCGAGGCCGGGCAGGAGATTCCGGCGGTCGAATACCAGGTCCGGCGCGTCAACCTGGTCATGTACGCCGGGGCGTCCGGGGACTTCAACCCGATTCACTGGAACGAGCGTTTCGCGAAGTCGGTCGGGCTGCCTGATGTGATCGCGCACGGCATGTTCACCATGGCGGAGGCGGGCCGGTTCCTGACCGACTGGGCCGGGGATCCGGCGGCGGTCGTCGACTACGGGGTGCGGTTCTCGTCCATGGTCGTCGTGCCCGATGACGAGAACGGGGCCACGCTCGTGGTCAGCGGCGTGATCGAAGAAAAACTCGAAGACAAACGCGTCGTCGTCACGTTGACCGCCAAGTCGGGCGACTCCCGAGTCCTCTCCAAGGCCCGAGCCGTAGTCCAACTGGCCTAACCACGCCACCACCCAGAGCCACCGGGTCAACGCACGCCCCGCGAGCAACGGCGTCAACCCCCGCAGAGCCACCGCAACCCCCGCAGAGCCACCGCGCTGGCGCCTCTGCGAGCCCTCGCCGAGTTCGAGGGCTCGAGATGCTCGCTCTATGGCCGCAGCTCGCCCGGCTGCGGTTCGAGCGTCCGGGGTTCGGCCCACAAAGCCGTTCGGAGCCGGGATCGGGTGGGGCACGGAGGTGGGGTGTGATGCTGTTGCCCAAGCGGCTACGGCCATACTCCGCCGCGTAGCGGCATGGGCCAAGCCGCCGCGCAGCGGCAAAAGGGTGGGTGGGAGGGAGAACCACCGCAGCCAATGCCGGGCATGCCGACGAGCGCCGGAAAAGGGACGGAGCGCCAGCTCGACAAGGGGTGGGTGGGAGAGCCACCGCGACCAACGAAGCGACGAAGCCGAGCCTGGTGGTGTCGTGATTGGAAGTTTTGCCCGGTTGGCACCTGCTTCCGATAGTTTCCGATGTGGCTGGGTAGCGTCATTTACGTGACTGAACTTTCACGTGATGTTGTCGAGCTTGCCGAACGGCGGGCGCAGGCGCGCGCAGAGCGTGACTTCGTGTCTGCCGACCATTTGCGGGATGAGATCGCAGCGGCGGGGTGGGTCGTCCATGACACGCCCGGCGGCGGCTTCGATCTCACCGCGAAACCTCCGTTCGAGGTCTGGCCGACGGTGGAATCCATCCCGGTCGCCGTCGTCGTAGTGGACATTTCACGACTCGATCAGGGCGGGACGAAGGCCGGCCAGGCGCTCACCGGGGCTGACGAGCGTGCGCGTCAATGGGCACACGCTCGGGACGAGGCCGCCTCAGCCGAGAGCGCGGGCGATCGCCCGGAGCGCCAGCACAAGGCCGCCGGTCCAGCCCTCGCCTCGTCACGAGCCGAAACCGCCCGCGCCGCGACCGAAGCCAGCGGCGACACCGCCCCGATCGACCCCACAGCCCCCGGCGGAATGATCGAAACCGCCCTGACTCCCGCCGGCACCCCATCGATGGTCGCCTCACAGCTCCTGTGGGACGGCAGCAGCGCCACCAACAGAATCGACCAGGTCATCGCAGACCACGAGAAATCCACCGCCGCCCGCCAAGAGACGGCCCGCCAAGAGACGGCCCACGAGGGCACAACACGGCCGGACACCCCCGAAGAAGGGGCAACAAAGCCCCAGCCGACACAGCCTCCGCCACGCCAGGCCGCCAAAGCACCTACTGATCAGCCCCACCCCACCCAGCCGCCCTCCGACCGGGCCTCCAACCAGGAAGCCTCCGACCA
>NZ_BOOA01000066.1 GCF_016862995.1 Acrocarpospora phusangensis | reverse complement strand
CGGTCCCGGGCCTCTCCGCCGGAGACCGCCGGACTGCCGTTGGGCCTTTCCGCTGGAGACCGCCGGGCCGCCGGACGCTGGGCACCCGTCCCTAGACTCCGGACTCCAGTTTGGTGACGCGGTTGCGGAACATGGTGATGACCTCCGAGCGGGCGGTGGTGGCCTCCTCGTAGGCGATCAGCTGCTGGAGATCCTCGGTGGACTTGCCGCGCATGCGGGCCCGGAGGGAGGCGATGGTCAGGTCGCCGTACCCGGGGATGGGCTCCGCGGGAGCGGTCTTCCCGGCGGGCGCGACGATCTCGGGCTCGGCCATGGGCGCGGCGGTCTTCGGCTCGGCGTCCAGCTCGACCGCGGCGACCTGCGGCTCGTCCTGAACCTTGTCCTGAACCTTGGCCGCAGCCTCCGGCGCGACCTCGGCCTCGGGCTTGGTCTCCGGCTTGGTCTCCGGCTTGGCCCTCCGCTTGGGCTTCGGCTTGGTCTCCGCGACCGGCTCGGTGACGGGCTCCGGTTTGGTCTCCGCGGCTGGCTCGGTGACGGGTTCGGGGGTCGGCGTGGGTTCGGGGGAGCCGTTGGACTCCGAGGGGCGGGGGGCGAAGATGACGGGGGCGCGGCGGGTGGGCTTGTCCTCTTCGGGGGCGGCGGGCTGGGGGGCCTCCTTCTCCCGGTCGGAGCCGGCCAGGCGCTGGACGGCGGTCCGGACGCGGTCGCCGATCAGCAGGGCGTGGCCGACGCCGCTGAGGGCGCTCTGCAGCACCGCCATCGGCAGGTCCTTGGCCTTCCCCACGATCTCCTCGCGATTGTCGTACGCGTCACGGAGGGGCTTGGTCAAAGTTCGAAGGAGAGACATCGCGGCTCCTGGAAAATGTTCATATTGGATCAATTCGACGTGAGGTCAGGATGCGGCTGACACTCCACGTAGCATGAGACCATGACGTCACAGACCCCCGCGAGCATTCCTGACCGCAGACGTGTTCTGGTGGCGAAGCCACGCGGGTACTGCGCGGGCGTGGACCGCGCCGTGGAAGCTGTGGAGAAGGCGCTCGCGCAGTACGGCGCGCCGATCTACGTCCGCAAGCAGATCGTGCACAACACCCACGTCGTGCGCGTGCTCGAGGGACGCGGCGCGATTTTCGTCGACGAGACCGAGGAGGTCCCGGAAGGGGCCATCGTGGTCTTCTCGGCGCACGGGGTGGCCCCCGCCGTGCACGACGAGGCGGCCAGACGTCAGCTGCGGACCATCGACGCCACGTGCCCGCTGGTCACGAAGGTGCACAACGAGGCCAAGCGGTTCGCGGCCCAGGACTACGACATCCTGCTGATCGGCCACGAGGGCCACGAGGAGGTCGAGGGCACCGCCGGCGAGGCGCCCGACCACGTGCAGCTCGTGGACGGTCTGGACGGTGTCGGCACGGTGACCGTACGTGATCCGAAGAAGGTCGTCTGGCTCTCCCAGACCACCCTCTCGGTGGACGAGACCACCGAGACGGTGACCCGGCTCAAGGAGCGTTTCCCCGAGCTCATCGACCCGCCCAGTGACGACATCTGCTACGCGACCTCCAACCGCCAGACCGCCGTCAAGGAGATCGCCGCCCAGTCCCAGCTGGTGATCGTGGTCGGCTCGCAGAACTCCTCCAACTCCAAGCGCCTGGTCGAGGTGGCCCTCGACTACGGCGCCGACGCGGCCTACCTCGTGGACGACGAGTCCTTCGTCGAGGACGGCTGGCTGGAGGGCGTCACCACGGTCGGCCTCACCAGCGGCGCCTCGGTCCCGGAGATCCTGGTCGAGGGCGTTCTGCGCAAGCTGGAGACCCACGGGTTCTCCGACGTGGAGGAGGTCGAGTCGGTGAAGGAGCACATGCGCTTCGCCCTTCCGCACGAACTCCGCAGGGACCTGCGCGCCTAAAAGGGGTCAGTCCTCTTTGGCGGAGCCGTAGACGCGGGGCTCGAAATACCCCTCGGGCTCCGGCGCGAACGCCGGGACGGCGTCGCGGCTCTGCCGCGGCTTCGGCACCCGCTGGAGCTGGGCCTGGCGGACGACACGAAGGTTGGCGGCCAGGCCGCGCCGCCAGGCGACGCCCAGGGTGAGCGCGGAGCCGGCCAGCAGCCAGGGCGCGGCGGCGGACAGCGTGGTGAACAGGCCCAGCGCGAGCGACTGCAGGAAACTGGCGGTGCGCAGCGCGTGCACGGTCTCGATGAAGAGCGCGGCCAGGAAGAAGACCAGCGGCGGCGTGACCACCAGCGGGAGCAGGTCGCGCGGGTTGACCAGCAGGACGGCGACCGCGCACCCGACGATGAACACGGGCCCGGGGGCGATGAGCTGGCCGAGGAGTGTGATCACGAACAGCAGTGTGACGGCGCCGCGCGCGGTCAGCCTCATGGCCGCAGACCCCCCTTCCTCACGCCTCAACTTACCGTTCTACAGCGACACAGGAGGCGCGCTTACCGGCTCTTCGTCCACCAGTTCCGGCATGGCCAGCAGCCGCGGCAGCTCCTCCACCAGCTCGGGAGCGTTCATCGGCGTGTCCACCAGCCCCAGGTCGCTGAGCTTGCGCGCGCTCACCAGCACGCGGTTCTCCAGCGATCCCGCCGTCCTGTTGTACGCGGCGACGGCCTTCGACAGCGACTTGCCGAGCGCGTCCACGTTCCGCCCGAGGCCGCCGAGGCGCTCGTACAGCTCCTTGCCGAGGTCGAAGACCGCGCGGGCGTTCTCGCTCAGGGCGGCCTGCTGCCACGCGTACTGGGCGGTGCGGAGCATGGTGATCAGGGTGGTGGGGGTGGCGATGTGCACGCGCTTGCTCATCGCGTACTCCAGGAGGGCGGGGTCGCGCTCCAGGGCCGGGGCGAGGAACGCCTCGCCGGGGATGAACAGCACCATGAACTCGGGCGCGGGGCTGAACGCCTGCCAGTAGGTCTTGGCCGCGAGCCGGTCCACGTGCTCGCGCACGTGCCGGGCGTGCGCGTCCAGCCGGGGCCCGGCCAGTTCGGGATCGTGCGTCTCGGCCGCCTCCAGGTACGCGGCGAGCGACACCTTGGAGTCCACCACGATGTTCTTGCCGCCGGCCAGCCGGACGATCATGTCCGGCCGGACCACGCCCTCGGACGTGTACGCGGTGACCTGCTCGTCGAAGTCGCAGAACCGGGCCATGCCGGCGATCTCCGCCACCCGCCGGAGCTGGAGCTCCCCCCACCGGCCGCGGGCCTCCGGGCGCTGCAGGGCCCGGACCAGCGACCGCGTCTCGGCCTGGAGCTGCTCGGAGCTGTGCCGGACGAACTCCAGCTGCTGCTGCAACTCGGCGCGGGCGCCGCGGGCGCCCAGTTCGCTCTCCCGGAGCTGGTTCTGCACCCGCGACAGCGTCTCGCGCAGCGGCGCGACCATGTTCTCCATCGCCTGCCTGCGCTGGTCGAGGTCCCCGGCGGCCTCGGCCCTGCTGGTGTTCAGCCGGTTCTCGGCCAGTTCCAGGAAGCGCAGGTTGTTGAGGTCGAGGGCGCGCGCCGAGAGGGCCTGGAACCGCTCGGTGAGCTGGTTCTCGATGTAGTCGACCTTCTCCTCGGCGGCGCGCGTCCGGGCCTCCGCCTCGGCCAGGCGGGCCGCGGACTCGGCCAGCCTGGCGGCGGCCTCCTCGGCGGCGCGCCCGGATTTTCCGCGTCCGAGCGTGTATCCGACGGCCAGCCCGGCCGCCAACCCGACGGCGAGCTGGAGTGCGAGAGCCATGACGTCCACGTGGTGGATGATCCCAGTACTTTTCCTGCCGAAGGGGGAGGCGCGCTTGCGCGGCGTGCGCTGATAACTCAGAGTTTCCTTGTGATTACGTCGGGCATACGTTTCCAGGCGCTGGGTTTGACCCTCGCCGTCCTGATCGCGGCCACCACCGTGGCCGGCGTGCTGATCGTCGGCGGGCCCGGCGAGAGCCGTCCGCCGCCCCCGCCTCCGCTCCGCTGGAGCGCCGGCGCCTGCGTGCGCGAGAGCGGCTCCACCGTCGTGCTCGACGTCTGCGCCGAAGCCCCCGGCCGGGTGCTCGCCATCGCGCCGACCTGCCCGCCCGGCACCGACCTCCGCGCCGCCCTCCACCCGACCGGTACGGCATGCCTCGCCGGCCTCCCACCCGCCACGCGTCCGGGCCCCGTACCTCCGCGACGGGGGGATTGTGTGGAACGTCCGCGACGCCGTACCAGCCTGGGGGAGATCGTCAGGGTCTCCTGTGGCTCCAACCGGGCCTGGGCGAAGGTGACCGCGTTCCACACCGCGGGCGGTGGCTGCCCGAAGGGTTCCGATCACGTACTGCGCGGCGGCCCGACCAGGATCTGCCTCACCGGCCGCTAAACTCGGATTCCGTGAGTTTGAGCATCGGGATCGTCGGCCTGCCCAATGTCGGCAAGTCCACCCTTTTCAACGCGCTGACCAAGAGCGCCAACGCCCTCGCGGCGAACTACCCGTTCGCCACCATCGAGCCCAACGTCGGGATCGTGGGCGTGCCCGACGCGCGGCTCGCCCAGCTCGCCACCATCCACGACTCGGCCAGGATCCTCCCGGCCAAGGTGGAGTTCGTGGACATCGCCGGCCTGGTCAAGGGCGCCTCGGAAGGCCAGGGCCGGGGCAACCAGTTCCTCGCCAACATCCGCGAGACCGACGCCATCTGCCAGGTCATCCGGGTCTTCAACGACCCCGACGTGACTCACGTGGACGGCGACGTGGCCCCCGAGCGGGACATCGAGACGATCAACACCGAGCTCATCCTGGCCGACCTCCAGACGATCGAGAAGGCCGTGCCGCGCCTCCAGAAGGAGGCCAGGACCAACAAGGACCGCAAGGCCGCCCTGGACGCGGCCGAGACGGCCAGCAAGATCCTCGACGGCGGCACCACGCTGTACGCGTCGGGCATGGACCTGACCGACCTGCGCGAGCTTCACCTGCTCACCGCCAAGCCGTTCCTCTACGCCTTCAACCTGGACGCCGACGAACTGGTGGACGCCGACCTGCGGGCCCGGCTGTCCGCGATCGTCGCCCCCGCCGAGGCCGTCTTCCTGGACGCCAAGATCGAGTCCGAGCTGGTGGAACTCCCCGACGACGAGGCGCTGGAACTCCTCCAGTCGGTCGGCCAGGACGAGTCCGGCCTCTCCCAGCTGGCCCGCGTCGGCTTCGAGACCCTCGGCCTGCAGACCTACCTGACCGCGGGCCCGAAGGAGACCAGGGCCTGGACCATCAAGAAGGGCGCCACCGCCCCCGAAGCCGCCGGCGTCATCCACACCGACTTCCAGCGCGGCTTCATCAAGGCCGAAGTGATCTCCTTCGACGACCTCATGGAGGCGGGCTCCGTGGCCGCCGCCCGGTCCGCCGGCAAGGCCAGGATCGAGGGCAAGGACTACATCATGCGCGACGGCGACGTGGTCGAGTTCCGCTTCAACGTCTAGGAGACAGACGAACGCCTCTCGCTCCGGAACGTCACGAGCGTGTGACTTTCTGGTAAGGCGGCCTTGCTTGGGGGATGGGCCACCATGAGCGGGTGTACAAGAAGCGCCGCAGTGGCTCCCGGTCCTCGGGTAACTCCTCCGCCTCCGCTGAGGACAAGCCCGGCGCGAAAAGCCGGCCCGGCAGCCGGGAGGCGTCTCCCGAGCGGGACGGTGAGGAGCCGACCGGTCAGCGCGTCCTCGACAAGACCAAGCGAGTCCAGCGGATCACGCTCGACTCGCCGCCGGTGGACGTGCGGCCTGTCCAGACCGTCCGCATGACCACGACCGGCATGGTGACCGGCGGACGGGGCGAGGCCCGGGAACTGGGCACGGCGCGGCTACCTGCCAGTTCGAATACGAACGTCCGGGAACTGGGCGCGGCGCGATTGCCTGCCACTACGGATTCGGGCGTCCGTGAGCTGGGTTCGGGGCGTTTGCCTGTGAGTTCGGATTCGGGTGTGGCGCGCCTGCCCGTGAGGCCGGATTCGGGTGCGCGTGAGCTGGGTGCGTCGCGGTTGCCTGTGCGTTCGGATTCAGGGGTTCGTGAGCTGGGCGTCGCGCGTGTGCCCGTGAGGCCGGATTCGGAGGTGCGGGAGCTTGGCGGGGGGCGCTTGCCGGGGGCGCGAGACCAGGAGTTGGGGCGGGCGCGGTTGCGGCCGTCGCCTTTCGCGGCGCTTGATTATGTGGCTGTGCCTCGGTTTGCCGGGCCCGAACAGGAGAGCGCCTACTTCGACGGGGTCGCGACTGAGTTGCTGGGGGAGGGACAGCCGCTGTGGGTGCGGCTTGAGGGGATCAGCGGGGAGAACCGGCGGTGGCTGGCGTGCGCGCTGTACGCGTACCAGGAGAAGGCGGGGTTGACGCCGGGGGAGAGGAACCACGCGGGGGCGGTGGAGCGGCTGATAGGCCGGGCCAGTCAGCACCGAACGAATCCCGGTGAGGCGGACGCCGTTTTCGAGCGTGAGGTGCTGGAGGTGTCGGGCCTGATGAGCGCGTTGCTGTGCGCCGGGCTGTCCACGCCGTCCAGTGATCAGCAGGACACGTTGCGCGGGTACTACCGCATGCCCGAGGTGGGGCGGCAGGTCGAGCGGCCGCTCGATGAGGGGATTCTGCGGGACGTTCTGGTGCCCGCGCTCGAAGCGGCGGTGGCGGAGCAGGCCCGCTTCTGGATTCACGCGGAGGGCGAGGAGCCCGTCTATGAGCCGATCGAACGGGTCAGGGTGGTCGCCGCGTACCTGCAGACGTGGATCGGCGAGAACGTGCCATTCGCCCGGGCGAACCCAGAAGGTCCCTACTACCAGGGCTTCCGCTACGGCGAGCGAGTGCGCAGCACCCTGGAGAAGACCGACAACCGGGAGATCAGGCTCGGCTACCTCATGAACCGCGCGGAAGTCGTCGGCATGGCCAGACCGAAGCCCGCCCAACTCGTCGGCACACCGGAACCCCAGAGCCCAGAGCCCCAAGGCTTGGAATCCACGGGCTCGGAACTGAGAGGCTTGGAATCCAGAGGCCCGGAACTCAGAGGCCCGGAACCGAGAGGCTCGGAGCTCAGAGGCTTGGAATCCGAGGGCCGGGAAGCCGAAAGCCCAGAGCCCAGAGGCCGGGAACCGCGAGGCCCGGAACCCAAGGGCCGGGGACCGGAAAGCCCGGAACCCAGGGGCCCGGACCGCAGAGGCCCGGAAGCCGGCCCGGAAATAGCCGGCACGGCGGAGACAACTCTGGAGGTCGCCGCGGAGGACGTGACACTGGAGGTTGTCACTCCGGAGGTCGTGGGGACGCCGGAGTCCGCGGACGCGCCGTTCGTCCGAGCCGGCTATGTGGGCAGCAACCCGGAACACGTCGCGGCCCTGCGGCGCATTCTGGGCGAGTGGCTCGACGCCGACACCGAGCGCGCGAACCGGATCGGCGCGCTCTATCTCCGTACGGCCTCGCACGGCACCGAGGAGGGAATGATCTCCCTCCAGCCGTTCGCCCCCACCCGGGCATGGTCGGGCGAGCTGCCTGCGGACCAGGTCAGGGCGTTCTGGCGCTGGCGCACCCTGAACACGATGGTGCACGAGTTCATGCACCGCCTCACGCACCCGGCCTTCGCCGCCAAGGCGGCCACGATCGGGCACTCGCAGATCATCGCCGAGGGCATCGTCGAGCTGGTCGCCCATCGGATCTTCCTGAGCCTCGTCCGGGAGAGTTTCAAGTCGCCCGAGGTCAGGCTGAGCCTGCTGGGCGACATCCCCGCGGACAGCAGACCGGACAAGGGGACGTTGCGCGTCGGCTACGGGACGGCCGGGGTCAGGGCCGCGCAGATCAGCGAGACCGTCGGCATGGACAACGTCCACGCCGCCTTCTTCCTCGGCCGCACCGACCTGATCGGCCTCTGACGGGCAACGGGGAGCTGCCCCCGGGCGGGGCCGATATCCTGCGCGGGGAGCGAAACCCAGGTAGGAGTCTTCGTACGGTTTGGATAGCTCTCGCTGACCGGTTGGTAATAGTACGGGTCGCTGGCCTGCAAAGACGCCGTTTCGTGGTCGTACCTGCCGGTACGGCCACTCTCTGTCTCATGCAGACTCGGTTTGGCCGGTTACTTAGATGCGCACAGCATGGGCGTGGCTTTCCTGGAACAATTGGCGGGACCGCTAGGGTGAATACTTCAACGTGGATAACCGGATCGAGAGTAAGAAGACACCGCGCCAGCCGGGGGGATCGGCGCGAGCGGAGGCGTGATGGCTCGCAGGTCAACCGTCCAGCAGGATCCTCGGATCGCTGGCGACCCCGAGTCGTACCCGTTGCCTGATCTCGACTCGGCGCCGGTGCGGCGCAGGGGATGGAGCGGCGGCGGGGGCCGCTGGCTCGTCTGGGTCGGCCGGGCGGTCCTCTGGGCGCTCATCGTCGTGATCGTGGTCAACGGGGTGCGGGCGCCGTTCGAACGGTTCACCCAGGGCCAGAACGCCGCGGCCCCGACCGCGCCCGCAGACTCCGGATATCCGGTCCAGGAGGCCGCCGGATTCGCGAGCCAATTCGCCGCGGTCTATTTGAATTTCGACGCGACCAATCCCGACCAGCGCGACGAAAGGCTTACCGCATTTCTCGCCCAGGGCGTCGAGCGCCGTTTCGGCTGGAATGGCTACGGCCGGATGTCGGCCGGCGCGATTCAATTCCAGAGCATCGACGTGGCCGACGACAACGAGAATGCCATCGTCGTGGTGAGTTTCCAGTCGGGCAGCAAACGATGGCTGCTGTCGGTGCCCGTCTACCACTCCGGCGACCGTTTCGTGGTCTCCGGGCGGCCGGCGCTGCTGCCCGCCCCCGCCGTCGCCGACCTGCCCGCGATCGCCGACCCCGACCGGGACAACGGCCTGGAGGACCAGCTCCGGCCGACCCTGGAGGGCTTCTTCAAGGCGTACGCGTCGGGCAACTCGGCGGAGCTGCGGCTCTACGCCACGGACGGCGCGACCATCGACGGGCTCGGCGGCTCGTTCACGCTGGCCCAGCTCACCGATGTGATCGTTCCGGTGGGCGGGGAGTCGAGCAGGACCGTCACGGCGGTCGTGGTGTGGGCGGTCCCGGCGGGCGCCGCCGCGGTCCAGCCGACCACCGACCCGGCGGCTGATCCGGCCGCGCAACCGGCCGGCCTGGAGCAGGCCTACCAGCTCTCCATGGAGAGGCAGGGCGAGAAGTGGCTCGTCGGGCGGATCCAGGGCGCGGGCCGGTCCGTGGGGTAACACATGGCCGACCGTGATGTCGCTGATCCACACCCCCGGGAGGGCGAAAAATGATTGTGCACACGATTCTTGAGACCGCCGCGTCGAGTCAGCTCGGCGGCGCCGAACTCATTGCGTTCACGCCGACCCCGGCGCCGAACCAGGGCATCAACACCGAGGGGCTGGCCGATTTCCTGCGCCGCTTCTTCGGGCCTTTGTTCCTGGTGATCGTCTCGGTGGTCGCGCTCTTCTTCCTCTTCACCAGGGAGATCACGCGATTCGTCCAGTTCATCATTCTGGCCATCGCGATCGGTGTGATCTTCTACGTGCCGAACATCATCGAGGTGACGGCGAAGGCCATCGCGGGGGCGCTTGGCATCCAGTGATCCTGGGCACGCTGGGAGAGGAGGAATCGGGTGGACCTGCCTACATACACCAATATTTGGCGAATTGAGAAGCGGCTCTACAAGCTGTACGACCTACGGCTGCCCACGCCGCTGCCCATCGTCTGGATCGGTGTCTTCATCGGCGTGAGCGCGCCCTGGTGGGTCTTCCTGCAGCTTGTCGGCCTGGAGTTCGACGCTCCCTGGCACGTCATCTACCTCGTTCCGCCGGGCGTCGTGACCTGGCTGTCCACCCGGCCGGTGATCGAGGGCAAACGCCTCACCGAACTGCTCCAGTCGCAGAGCCGCTACCTGTCCGAGCCGCGTACCTGGTGCCGGCTGGCGCCGGTTTCTGAACCGGACGAGGTGGTCTTCCACGGCCGCGTCTGGCGGGCGTCCCGCCGTCCGGCCTCGCGCCGCGCCCGGCAGGCCCAGCCCGTGCTGGCCAGTGCCCGCGCCGCGGCCGCCGCGAAGGTGTCGGTCAAGCTCCCGCAGCCGGCGTCCAAGTCCCCCGAGCCGCCGCGCCGCCGCGTCCCCGGAACGATCCGCCCCGCCGTGGCCGCTGCCGCCGCCGCGATCCCCGCCGACCCCACCCCGGCCGCGCCGGTCGCCGAACCGACCGTCCGCCCCTCCTGGGGTACGGCTTCCGCCAAGGCCCCGGCCATCCCGGTCTTCGTCCAGCCCGAGCCCAAACGGCCCGAGCCGAAGCAGCCCGCCGAATACACCCTGCCCGAGCCCGGACGGCCCGAGCGCGGGCAGCCCGTCGAATACGCCCGGCCCGAGCCCAGGCAGCCCGTCGAATACGCCCGGCCCGAGCCCAGGCAGCCCGTCGAATACGCCCGGCCCGAGCGCGGGCTTCCCGTCGAGCGGATCCGGCCCGAACCGAAGACCGAGCCGGGCGGGCCCAAGCCCGGACCGACGCCTGAACCAGAGCCCGAACCCCGGCCTGAGCCGACGCCTGAGCCCAAGGTCGCGCAGCCGGTCGCCGAGGCGCCCGCGCCGCCGATCGGTCCCGACGCGCTGCGCCGCCTGCGCCGCCTGGCCGCCGCCTCGACCGAGACCGAGTCGAGGAGCGGAGCCGCCACCCCGCCGCAGACGCTCACCCCGCAGAAGATGCCCCCGGTGCCCCAGCGCCCGATCCCGGAACCGGCCACCCCGCCGGACCGGGCCAGGGAGCAGCACCGCCGCGGCCAGCCGCCCCGGCCACCGGCCCCCGAGCGGCGGGAACCCGCCCGCCAGCTCTCCATCCGGGCCGTGCCCGCGCTGTCCGGCCAGCCCGCCGCCCCCGTGCCCATCCCTCGCCCCGAGGCCAAGAAGTCCGTGGAGGAGCCCAAGGTCCGCCGGGTGGAGTCGGTGAGCCGGGACCCCAGCGGCGGCTGGCGGCGGATCGCCCAGGTCGTGGTGGGCAGCGGCGGAGGCCGTACCGACGGGATCGAGAACGACGAGGCGCGGGTGCGCACGCCGATCACCGGCAGTCGCCGGGTGGTCGTGCTGGGCTGCACCGGCGGCGCCGGGCAGAGCACGACCACGCTGCTGCTCGGCCACACCCTGGCCAGGCACCGCGACGACGGCGTGCTCGCGGTGGACGCCAACACCGGCGACCACACCCTGACGGCCAGGATCAGGCCCGAGTCGCCGGAGACGCTCAGCTCCTTCCTGGCCGTGCTCGACCAGGTGGGCACGCATGTCGGCGCGTACACCAGCCGGTGCGAGTCGGGTCTGGACGTGCTGGCCGCCGACACCGACGAGGGCGCGGAGCAGCGCATCTCGGACCGGGCGGCCTTCTCCGACCAGCGGATCGCGCGGGCCATGCGGCTGCTGGACCAGCAGTACCGGGTGATCCTGATGGACCCGGCGGCGGCGCTGGCCGCGCGGCTGCTGCCGTACGCCGACCAGCTGGTGCTGGTGGCGCCGGCCAGCGCGGACGCGCCGGACGCGGTGGCCATGACGTACGAGTGGCTGGACGGCCACGGCTGCGCGGACCTGCGGCGGCGGGCGGTCATGGTGGTCAACGGGGTGAGCCGGCGCAGCCTGGCGGACGTCGAGCGGGCCGAGGCGGTGGCGCGCGGCCGATGCCGGGCCATCGTCCGGGTGCCGTGGGAGGACGAGCTGGCCGAAACCGGGCCGGTGGATCTCGGCGATCTCCGCGCGGGCGGACGCCGGGCGTACGTGGCGCTTGCCGGAGTGGTCGCGAGCGGGCTGACCACAGCGAGAGGGGAGAGCATCGTTGGCTAGGGCGTCCCGGGCGCGGAGCCGTCTGGCGGTGCGGTATTTCGACGACCGCGTGCTCCTCACCGATTCGGCCGCGTGGGCCTACTTCCGGCTGCCGACGGTCAGCTACGAGTTCATCACGCCCGAGGAGCGCGAGGCGCTGGCCAACAACGTGACGATCGCGCTGGCCGCCATCCGGATGCAGGACGCCGAGGTGCACCTGCGGGTCGCGCACCGCACGTACCCGGCGGCCGAGTGGGCGATGGCCCTCAACGCCACCTCGGACGAGGGCGCGGGCTGGCGCGACTACCTGGAGGAGATGTACCGGCACGTCTGGGCGAAGGACTTCTGGTCCAAGGAGGTCTACCTGGGAGTGCGGCTGGGCCCGCGCGGGGCCCAGCTCGGCACCGGCGTGCTGGCCCAGCTGTTCGGCTTCTACCAGCGTTCGGAGAAGTCCCTCGGGCTTGAGGACGACCACGTGCCCGAGCGCGAGGTCGCGAAGTGGACCGAGTCGGCGGAACGGCTCGGCCGCGCCCTCGCCTCCAGCGCCCTGTACGCCAGGCACGCCACCTCGGTCGAGATCGCCTGGCTGTTCCAGCACGCCGCCTCCGGAGCGCTCGGCGACCCCCCGCCGTCGGCCAGCCCGCGCAGGCGCTGGGGCCGCGGCGAGATCGAGGCCCTGGTCGAGGGCCAGATCCACAACGGCAGGTCGCTGCTGCGGATCGAGCAGCCGAGCGGCGACTCCTACACCGCGCACCTGTCCTTCGCGCGTTTCCCCGACCTGATGCCCTTCCCCGACGGCGAGCCGTGGATGCACTTCGGCGACCAGCTGCCCTTCCCGGTGGAGATCTCCAGCCGGATGCGGCTGATCCCGCCGGTCCGGGCCAGCAAGGACGTGGCCCGCAAGCTGGCGCACGCCCGCGACATGGACATCCACATCCGGGAGGCGGGCGCGGAGGCTCCGCTGGCGCTGGCCGAGCAGATCGACGCCGCCCGCATGCTGGAGCACGGCATCACCAAGGAACGCCTGCCCTTCGTGTACGGCTGGCACCGGATGAGCGTCAGCGCCCCCACCGAGGAGATGTGCGTCCAGCGGGTCGAGGCGGTCATCGAGCACTACCGCGACCTGGGCATCGACGTGGTCAACTCGACCGGCGACCAGTTCTCGCTGTTCTGCGAGGCGCTGCCGGGGGAGAAGGTCAGGGTCAACGCGTACGCGCAGCGGCAGCCGCTGCGGACGATCGCGGGCGGGATGGCGCACGCCACCGTGGACCTGGGCGACCGGGTGGACGACGGCAAGGCCGGATGGCTCGGGCCGTACATCGGGGAGACGCTGGGGCGGGCGCGCAGCATCGTGCACTTCGACCCGCTGGTGGCGGCGACCAGGAACCGGCCGACGGCGATCGCGATCACCGGCGAGCCGGGCGGTGGCAAGACCACGCTGGCGCTGCTGCTGATCTACCAGATGGCGCTGCGCGGCGTCACGGTGGCCGTGATCGACCCGAAGGGCGACGCGTCGTCGCTGGTGGAGCTGCTGCACCAGCGGGGGCGGCGGGCCAGGACGATCCCGCTCATGTCGGCCGCGCCGGGCCTGCTGGACCCGTTCTCGTTCGGCGACGACCTGGCGGCCAAGAAGACGATGGCCACCGAGACGCTGCGGCTGCTGCTGCCGCGCATGTCGGAGGAGCGCGAGTCGGCCATGATCCAGGCGGTCGCGGCGGTCGCCGGCCAGCCGGACCCCTCGCTCGGCAAGGTGGTGGACCACCTGGAGCGGACCGAGGACGCGGCCTCCAAGAACCTGGGCGCGGTGCTGCGCTCGATGTCGGACATGCACCTGGCGCGGCTCTGCTTCGACCGTTCCGGCGGCGAGCAGATCGACACCGAGGGCTGGACCACGGTGTTCACGCTGGGCGGCCTGACCCTGCCGGACGTGGCGACCGGCCGCGACGACTACTCCTACGAGCAGCGGCTGTCGGTGGCGCTGCTCTACCTGGTCTCGCAGTTCGCGCGGCGGCTGATGAACGGCCTGGACCGCCGTACGCCGAAGGTGATCTTCCTGGACGAGGCGTGGGCGATCACCTCGACGCCCGAGGGCGCGAAGCTGGTGCCCGAGGTGTCCCGGATGGGCCGTTCCCGCAACACGGCCCTCGTCCTGGTCTCACAGAACGCGGGCGACCTGCTGAACGAGCAGGTCACCAACTGTCTCTCCTCCGTGTTCGCGTTCCGCTCGACCGAGCGGGTGGAGGTCGAGCACGTGCTGGAGCTGCTGGGTGTCGACGCGTCGGACGAGCACAAGGGTGTGCTGCGCTCGCTCGGCAACGGCGAGTGCATCTTCCGCGACCTGGACGGCCGGGCCGGCCGGATCGGCGTGGACCTGATCTCGCCGGAGTTGCTGCGCTGGCTTGATACGAATCCGACACACGACAAACCCAGCGAGAGCATGCATGATCTGCAAGGGGGATCCAGCCGGTCGGGGGTCGCGCAGGAGGTGCGGTCGTGAGGTTTGTCCGCCGGTTAGCGCTGGTGCTGGTGGCCGTGGTCACCGTTCTCAGTCTTCCGTTGGTCTTCGCATCCAGTACGGCCAGCGCCGACGGGATCTGTGACCTGTCCTCGTCGCTGGCCCCGGAGATGGTCGGCGGCGGCGTCGACGGCCTGGTCAAGCCGCCTCCGCCCGACACCGGGGACACCGGCGCGGCGGCGGGCGCGGGCGTCGGCGCGGGCGCCCCGGTCGAGGTCGCCCCCGACCCCGAGCTCACCAACTACGCCAGGTACGGCATGGCAGGCCAGTTCTGGCACACCTACGACCTGGGCTGCTCCGACGTGGCGGCCGTGCTCGGCAACGCCTGGGCCAGCACGATCTTCTCCTGGGCCAAGGCGGTCGACCGGCTCACCATCACCACGTACGAGGCGGCGGCCACCGAAGGCCCGCTGCTGCCCATCAAGAACGTGGTCGACGACATGGTGGTCAACCTGGCCGACGCCATGTACTGGCCGTTCCTGCGGCCCATCGTGATCATCGCCGCCATCTGGCTGGCCTGGTACGGCCTGCTCCGCAAACGCGCCACGACCACCACCGAGGGCGTCATCTGGATGGTCCTGGCGGTCACGGTGGCCACCTGGTTCTTCAGCCGCCCGCAGGACCTGACCGGCGTCGGCAAGACCATCACCGACAAGACCGGCGAGATCGTCAACTCGGCCTTCTCCGGCCTGCCCGGCGCGGGCGGCGCGTCCTGCCTGCCGCCGAAGGGCGCCGAGAACGCCCGCCCCGAGGGCGGCGGTTACGGCCAGCCCGGCACGCCCGGCGTGGCCCAGAACGCGGACGCGCTCTGGTCGACGCTGGTCTGCAAGCCGTGGCTGATGGGCGAGTTCGGCACCGCCGACGCGAACGCCCCGATCGTGGCGACCTTCGCGCCGAAGCTGCTGGACATCCAGGCCATCGACGTGGCCGAGCAGCAGGGCGCCCAGACACCCGGCAGCGACATCCACCAGAAGCGCTTCGAGGAGGAGGTCGCCAAGCCCCTGGAGGGCACCCCGGCGTTCTTCCTGTTCCAGGGCAAGGACTGGACGAGCCGCCTGGGCGTGGCCATCGGCGCGTTCATCGCCGCCATGGTGGCCGGCGTACTGATCTTCCTGGTCTCGGTCTCGCTGCTGGTCCTCAAGATCGGCTTCCTGCTGCTGCTCATCCTCGGCCCGGTGTTCCTGCTGATCGGCGTGCACCCCGGCGCCGGCCGGATCATCGCGATGCGCTGGGTGGAGATGCTCGTCGGCACTCTGCTCAGGCAGGCGGTGCTGGCCCTCGTGCTGGGCGTCCTGGTGTACGGCTACGCGCTGATCATCTCGACGCCGCTGCCGTGGGGCATGCAGATCATGTTCATGGCGCTGCTGACACTGGCCGTGTTCTTCTACCGGCGACCGTTCCAGCACCTGTTCGCCTCGATGAGCGGGCACACGTTCACCACCCGCATGCTGGGCGAGGCGGCCAGTTCGCCGATCCTGCAGCGCTCCAGCGTGGTGCTGCCGCCGGTGGCGTCGGCCAGGATCGGGCGGTGGGGGCTGCGCAAGGCGGAGCCCATCGTCGGGGCCGCGTCCATGGCGGCCGGAGCCGGGGCCGGAGCGGCCGCCGCGTCGACGGTGGCGCAGGGCCGGGTGCGCGGCGAGGAGAAGGCGGCCGGGGCCACCGGGGTCCGGGCGACCGGCCAGCCCGCGCCGCTGGAGACGGATCCGCGCAAGAAGGGCGGCGCCGTGCCGGCGCCGCGTCCGGGTAGCGCGCCGCCGCTCAACCTGCGTCCGCCCGCCGGCGGCAGACCGGGGACGACCGGTCCGCGACGGCCGGGCGGGCCCGTGCCGTCCTCGACCGGCAGCGTGCCCAGCTCGGGTGGTTCGTCCGGAGGCTCCTCCTCCGGCGGGTGGTTCGGCGGCCGGTCCGGCGGCTGGGCCTCCCGGCCGTCCGCGGCCTCCCGCGGCGGAAGCCGCTCGTCCGGCCTGTTCGGCGGCGGCGGTTCCGGCGGCGGGTCCGGCGGTGGTTCGTCGCGCGGGTCCTCCCGGGGCTCGTCGGGCGGCGGATTCTTCGGCGGCGGCAGCCTGTTCGGTGGCGGCGGAGGTGGCGGGGGCGGCCGGCGGTCGTCCCGGTCGGAGACCCCGCGTGCCGAGCGGCGGTCCGAACCCAGTAGGTCCGCGCACACTGAGACCCCCAGATCCCAGCCGCCTCGCTCCGAGGCCCCCCGGCAGTCGCGCTCCGAAGCGCCGCCGCTGTGGCTGCCGAGCCGGGCCAAGAGCGCCCGCGGCGGCGACAACGCGCCGTTCTGGTTGAGGCCCCCCGACCGCGACAAGGACTGATCATGGAGGGAACGGACGGCCGGAGGCGACTCGTCTTCGTGGCCGTGGTCGTCGTGCTCGCCGCCATCGGCGTCTATCTGACGATGCTCGGCGGCGGGGACACGCGTACCGAGCATGAGGCGGCTCCCACCGGCCGGAGCGCGCCGACGGGCGTCACCGTCCCGGCCGTGCCGAGCCAGGTGGCCAGCACGCCTTCCGGCGAGTTCGACGTGTACGCGTACCTGCCGTTGAGCCGGGACGAGCTGGCCGCCGCCGCGGACCTGGCCCGGCGGTTCGTCGGCGCGTACGGGACCTACACGCACGCCGATCCGGTGGCGCGGGTGGACCGGGTGCGGCGGTTCGCGACCGTGGAGTTCGGCGAGCAGCTCACCCGCAGCCTGACCGCGCCCGCGCTGACCCAGCACGACACCGCCGAGCAGATCGTCTCGGACGGCTCGGCCAAGGTGATCTCGATCAGGGACATGGCCCTGGGCTCGGTCGTGTTCGTGGTCGACTCCATCCAGCACATCACCAGCACGGCCGGCGCGCGCGACCAGACCGACTCGTACGCGGTGACCGTCATGAAGCTCGGCACGGACTGGCGGGTCTACGACATGCAGCCCGCCGACGCCGGGCAGGACGGGGACACGTCGCCGTGAACACGAGCCGGCTCTCGTGGAAATGGGTGGCCGCGCTCCTGGCCGTGGTCGTGCCGCTGGGCTTGTTCGGCTCGATCGTGCTGATGACGCCGTTACCCGGGGGCATGTTCGGCGGCGGCGGAGCCGAGTGCGCGGTCGACGTGGGCGACCTGTCCGCCACCGCGAAGGAGGACATTCCCCCGGAGTACCTGGCCCTCTACAAGAAGCACGGCGAGGCGATCGGCGTGCAGTGGAACGTGCTGGCGGCCGTCGGCAAGCGCGAGACCGACCACGGGCGCTCCACCCTGCCGGGCGTGCGGTCCGGCACCAACGAGGCGGGCGCGGCCGGGCCGATGCAGTTCCTGATCAGCACCTGGGGCGGCAAGGCGCGCATCGAGATCCCGTCCGAGTTCAACGGCTACGCCTCCGACGGCGACGGCGACGGCATCGCGGACGTGTACAACCCCGCGGACGCCATCCTGGGCGCGGCCAAGATGCTCAAACGCAACGGCGCCCCCGACGACCTGCGCAAGGCCATCTTCGTCTACAACCGCGCCACCTGGTACGTGGACCAGGTGCTGGAGATCGCCGAACGGTACGCGGCCTCCGGCGAGATCGGCCTGCCGCCGGAGAACAACCCGGACTGCGCCTTCGAGGTGCAGGCGCCGAGCGAGATCGTGGCGGAGATCCTGGACTACGCGCTGGCGCAGCGGGGCAAGCCGTACCGGTGGGGTGGGACCGGGCCGGACGCGTACGACTGTTCGGGGATCATCTACATGGCCTACCGGAACGCGGGGCTGTCGATCCCGCGGACGACCTTCGGGCAGTGGCCGTTCGGGGAGAAGATCGACGCGGGTGACGAGCAGGCGGGCGACCTGGTGTTCTTCAACTCGGGACCGGGGACGTCGGTCAACAATCCCGGGCATGTCGGGATGGTCGTCTCGCCCGGGAAGATGATCGAGGCGCGGTGCACGCTGTGCGGGCCGATCAAGGTCACCACGTACAAGGACCGGTCCGGGATCGTCGGATACACCCGGCCGCTGGCCAACGCGGACGTGATGGAGCAGCTCAAACGGCTGCCGCTGGCCGCCGGGCAACCCAGTCTTGGCCGTACGGTAATCGGGAGTCAATCGCGTTGGTCCGGTGTGGGAGTGCGGGCGCGCGTACCCTAGACAGGCATGGAGAAGATCGTTGTCGGCGCTGCGATCGTCGAGGGCGGGCGGCTGCTGGCCGCTCAGCGGGCCGAACCGGCGGAGCTCATGGGCGGGTGGGAGCTTCCGGGCGGGAAGGTCGATCCGGGGGAGAGCGAACATGACGCCTTGGTCCGGGAGTGCGACGAGGAACTGGGCGTCAAGATCGCTGTTGGCCGGCGGGTCGGTGGGGACTGGCCGCTGAGCGGGGGTTATGTGCTGCGGGTGTGGCTGGCCGCGCTCGCGGCGGGGACACCCGAGGCGCGGGAGCATCTGGCGTTGCGGTGGCTTGAGCCGGGGGACTTCTATTCGGTGGCGTGGCTGCCCGCGGATCTGCCGATCGTGAAGGCCGTGCAAGATCTGCTCAAGGAAGGATTGAGTCCCGACCTGGTGTGACATAACGCTTACGAAGCGTGCATCGGGGGAGCTCGGGTGATGAATCGGTGGCGGCGGGGATATGTCGTGTCCGTGGTGGGGGCCGGGGCCGTCATTCTCGGCGGTCCGGCGGTAGCCGCCCTCGCCGACCAGCCCGCACCTGACCGGAGCACCGACCAGACCTCGGGCTCGTCCGCGAACGGCCACGGAACCGGCGTGAGCGTGGCTCCAGGGATGGCTGGTTACGGTGGGGATCTGAGTGCCGTCAGTGGCCCAGGGCCGGCCGGGGGCGTGAGCGGGGTGCCCGGGGCGAGCCCGTGGGCGTCCCCGGGCGGGACGGTCGACTGCGGGCCGCTGCTCGCCGGAGGCGCGAACAGCCCGGTCCGCCCGACACCCACACCGGTGCCGATCCCGTCCGTCTCCGTGCCCGCCTCACCGGGCCCTGTCCCGATTCCCCCACGCCTCAACCCGGCCTGTACGCCTTCGCCCACCGCCGGCCCTTTCGTCGTGCCCGCCACCGAACCCTCAGGCATCCCCTCCCTCCTGTCGAGTGGCTCCAGGCAGCTGTTCCCGATACCCAGCCCCATGGCCAACCCGGCACCCAGCGGAGCATGGCTGCCGCCCCTGGCCTGCCGCGTCGTGTGCCAGCGGGGAGGGTGGGACCGGTTGGGCGCGGATCGGGAGGACTTCCCGGTGCCGCGGATGTCCGGGGACCTCCTGCCCCAAAGCCAGATGCGGGAGCCGGGGCGGCGTGAGGCGATGGACGCTGTCGGCACGCTCGCCGGGGACGGCGGGGACGGCGGGGACGGCGGGGACGGCGGGGACGGCGGGGACGGCGGGGATGGCGGGGATGGCGGGGATGGCGGGGAGGCGTCGCGGACGCCTGACGCCGCCCTTCTGACGCACGGCGATCCGGATGGGCAGGGCGGTCCAGTCGGGCACGGCGGTCCGGATGGGCAGGGCGGTCCGGATGGGCAGGGCGGTCCCGTCGGGCAGGGCGATCCGGACGCGCAGGGCGGTCCGGACGCGCGGGGCGGTCCCGTCGGTCCGGACGGTCCGGAAAGGCGTAGCGTGCTGAGCGCACCGAACAGTCTGGACGGGCGCGGGTCGCCGCAGGGGTGGGAGGGCGGGCACCGGTGGATGGTGAGGCCGGGCACGCGGGCCACGTCCGAAGGCTGGCAGGCGACTGACGTCGCAGTTGGGGGGGCCGCGCCGCAGAGTCGCCTCCTACCGGGTCTCCAGGCCGCACCGCAAAGGTGGCAGGCGCCTGCCGCCCAAGCCGCGCCGGAGGGCTCCCCGACGCCCGGGGAGCCGCCGGTCCTTCATGGAGCGCAGGAGGCGCCGGAGGCCGGGATCGCCGGTCAGGCGACGCCGGGCGTGGCGGGCGTGGCGGGCGTGGCGAGTCCACAACAGGATGCCGCCGGTGCCGCACTGAATCCGCAACAGGGTGTGGCTGGTGGGGCGGTGGGTGCGCAGCAGGGGTCGGCTGGTGGGGCGGTGGGTGCGCAGCAGGGGTCGGCTGGTGGGGCGGTGCGTGCGCGGCAGGGTGTGGCTGGTGGGGCGGTGACGCAGCAGCGGGCGGCGGTTGCGATGCCGTCGGCTGAGGTGCCCGCGCTGCCGGACGCTGCCGCGTCGCCGTCGGCCGCGCTGCCGGAGGCGGCTGCCGCGTTGCCGTCGGCCTCGGCCGCGCTGCCGGAGGCGGCTGCCGCGTTGCCGTCGGCCGCGCCCGCGGTGCCGGAGGCGGTCGCGTTGCCGTCGGTGGAGGTGCCGACGTTGCCGGAGGCGACGCCGGGGGTCACGCCTGTGCCGCTGCCGATGGATCTGGGTGGGGCGAGCATTCCGTTGCTGGCGCCGTCGCCGCCGTCGCTCAGCCCTCCCGCGCTGGTCAATCCGAGGAACATTGCGCTAACGGAGGCCCCCGACCGGATGGAGTCGATCAAGGGGCTGCCGCTCACGTTGGCCACGGTGGGCGGGCTTCTGGTCATCCTGGGACTCCAGATTCGGCTGTCCCGGAGGCGTCAGGAGCAAGACCCCGAATAAGACTCACCGTCCGAAACATGTTTTGCCAGTCCTTTGCCCTACTAGTATTTCCATGACCGGGAAAGTCAGGCAGAGACGGCGAAAACGGCGGAGGACACGGTGGTCGGACGCGCACGCAGACGGGTCGCGTCCGTAGTCGCCGCCACGCTGGCCTCGGCCGGGCTCCTGGTGATGATCGCCGCGGCGTCCGCGTCGGGCGCGGCCAACCCGGTCGACCCCTGCCGGGAGGGCGACCTCTGCGAGACCGTCACGGTCACCGTGGAGCCCACGGGCGACGTCAGCGTCACCGTCACCCAGACGGTCACCCCGACGCCCACCGGCGCGTCGCCCACGACGCAGTCCCAGTCGCAGCCGCCCGCTCAGCCCAGCACCACGCCGCCGCCGATCCCGACCGTGCAGCAGCAGCTGCCGAGCAGCGATCCGGTCATCCCGGAGGAGACGCCCGAGGTTCCCGAGCCGGCCGTCTCGCTCCCGACCGCCGGCGAGACCCCCGCCCCGCAGGTGACTCCCGGCCCGGCCTTCACCGAGCCCGACCCGGAGGTGGTGGCGATCGAGATCCGCAACGCCACCCCCGAGTTCGACCAGACCGGCCTCAGCCGCAAACTGGCCGCTCCGGCGGCGCTGCTGGTGCTGCTCGCCCTGCTCGGCTGGCTGGTCTTCGAGGGACGGCTGCGCAGGCTGGCCCACGCGGCGGCCCTGCGCCGGGGCGCGGCCATGCAGCCACCCATGCAGCCCATGTACCCGATGCAGCCCCCCATGCAGCCGATGCACCCGATGCCCGGCCAGATGATGCCGTACCCGGGATACCCGGTGCAGCCGTACCAGCCGCCGGTGGTCAGTTATGTGCCGGTGCCGTACCCGATGCCGTATCCGCAGCAGCCGTACGGGCCGGTGCCGGAGGCGCAGCAGTCGTATCCGCCGCCCGCGCAGGCGCCCGATTACCCGCAGGGGTACGTGATCGAGCGGACCATCGAGGAGCCATTGCCCGGTCAGCCGGGTGGGACGGCGGTCTTCCCCGCGCAGGAAGGGCAGGGCGGCGAGGAGGACCCGCGCCGCCGCAGGCCGTACTGAAGCGCCGTACCAGACGGAAACGAAGAGCGCCGACCGGGTGGCCCGGCCGGCGCTCTGCCGTCAGCGGCGGAAGATCTTGTTTCCGAGCCAGACCAGCGGGTCGTACTTGCGGTCGACCACGCGCTCCTTCATCGGGATCAGCGCGTTGTCGGTGATCTTGATGTGCTCGGGGCAGACCTCGGTGCAGCACTTGGTGATGTTGCAGTAGCCGAGCCCGTGCTCCTCCTGCGCGGCGTCCTTGCGGTCGGCCACGTCGTAAGGGTGCATGTCCAGCTCCGCGATCCGCATCAGGAAGCGCGGCCCGGCGAAGTTGGTCTTGTTCTCCTCGTGGTCACGGATGACGTGGCACACGTTGTTGCACATGAAGCATTCGATGCACTTGCGGAACTCCTGGGACCGCTCGACGTCGATCTGCTGCATGCGGTACTCGCCGGGACGCACGTCGGCCGGCGGCGTGAAGGACGGGATCTCCCGTGCCTTCTGGTAGTTGAACGAGACGTCGCAGACCAGGTCCTTGATGACGGGGAACGTCCGCATCGGGGTGACCGTGATCGTCTCGGACTCCTCGAAGGTGGACATCCGGGTCATACAGCCGAGCCGCGGCTTGCCGTTGATCTCCATCGAGCAGGACCCGCACTTGCCGGCCTTGCAGTTCCAGCGGACCGCCAGGTCGGGCGCCTGGGTGGCCTGCAGGCGGTGGATGACGTCGAGGACCACCTCGCCCTCGTTCACCTCGACGGTGAAGTCCTCCAGCTTGCCGTCGCCGCCCTCGCCCCGCCAGACGCGGAACTTCGCCTTGTACCCCATCACGACTCTCTCTTCTGTGCTGCCAGCGCGGCGTCGTACTCCGCCAGTTCTTCCCCGGTGAGGTATTTGGCGAGTTCGCCGCGGTCGAACAGCGTGAGCAGGTCCGCGCGCATGCCCGGCTGCTCCTGCTCCACCACGGTCACCTCGGAGCCGTCCGCCGGCGCGGAGCAGACCAGCAGCTTGCGCCGCCAGTCGGCGGACATGACCGGGTAGTCGTCGCGGGTGTGCCCGCCGCGGCTCTCCTCGCGGAGCAGCGCCGCCTTGGCCACGCACTCGCTGACCAGCAGCATGTTGCGCAGGTCGATGGCGAGGTGCCAGCCCGGGTTGTAGATCTTGCCGCCGGTGGAGGCGGTGTTCTTGGCCCGCTCCTTGAGCTTCTCCACCACGTCCAGGGCCTCGCTGATCTCGCCCGACTTGCGGATGATGCCGACCAGCTCGTTCATGGTCCGCTGGAGCTCGTGGTGCACCTCGTACGGATTCTCGCCGCTGGCCCGCTCCAGGGGCGCCAGGGCCTCCGCCATTGCCTCCTCGACTCCGCTCACCACCGGGCGCCTGGCCAGGCCGTCCACGTACGCGGCGGCGCCCGCGCCGGCCCGGCGGCCGAACACCAGCAGGTCGGAGAGGGAGTTGCCGCCCAGGCGGTTGGAGCCGTGCATGCCGCCCGACACCTCGCCCGCCGCGAACAGGCCGGGCACCGAGGCGGCCCCGGTGTCGGCGTCCACCTCGACTCCGCCCATGATGTAGTGGCAGGTCGGGCCGACCTGCATCGGCTCCTTGGTGATGTCGACGTCGGCCAGCTCCTTGAACTGGTGGTGCATCGACGGCAGCCGCTTGATGATCTCAGTGGCCGGGAGCCGGGAGGACACGTCCAGGAAGACGCCGCCCTGCGGGGAGCCGCGCCCGGCCTTCACCTCGGCGTTGATGGCGCGCGCCACCTCGTCGCGCGGCAGCAGCTCGGGGGGACGGCGGTTGTTGGCCTGGTCGGTGTACCAGCGGTCGCCCTCCTCCTCGGTCGTGGCGTACTTGTCCTTGAACACGTCCGGCACGTAGTTGAACATGAAGCGCTCGCCGAGCGAGTTGCGCAGCACGCCGCCGTCGCCGCGGACCGACTCGGTCACCAGGATGCCGCGCACCGAGGGCGGCCAGACCATGCCGGTCGGGTGGAACTGGATGAACTCCATGTTGATGAGGTTCGCCCCGGCCAGCAGGGCCAGCGCGTGCCCGTCCCCGGTGTACTCCCAGGAGTTGGACGTCACCACGTACGACTTGCCGATGCCGCCGGTGGCCAGCACCACGGTCGGGGTGTCGAAGAGGATGAACTTGCCGGTCTCCCGCCAGTATCCGAACGCGCCGGAGATGGCGTCGCCGTCCTTGAGCAGCCGGGTCACGGTGCACTCGGCGAAGACCTTGATGTAGGCCTCGTAGTCGCCGTGCAGCTCGTAGTCCTCCTGCTGGAGCGCCACCACCCGCTGCTGCAGGGTGCGGATCAGCTCCAGGCCGGTCCGGTCGCCCACGTGCGCGAGGCGCGGGTACTCGTGCCCGCCGAAGTTCCGCTGGCTGATCTTGCCGTCCCTGGTGCGGTCGAACAGCGCGCCCCAGGCCTCCAGCTCCCAGACCCGGTCCGGCGCCTCCTTGGCGTGCAGCTCGGCCATCCGCCAGTTGTTGAGGAACTTGCCGCCGCGCATGGTGTCGCGGAAGTGCACCATCCAGTTGTCGTCCGGGTTCACGTTGCCCATGGCCGCCGCCGCGCCGCCTTCGGCCATGACGGTGTGGGCCTTGCCGAACAGGGACTTGCAGACGATCGCCGTGCGCTTGCCCTGCTGTCGTGCCTCGATCGCCGCCCGGAGCCCGGCTCCGCCGGCTCCGATGACGACGACGTCGTATTCGTGACGCTCCACGTTGAGAATCCTTAAGCGAACGGGAAGGTGATTACGCCCTTGGCGACCAGCCGGACGTAGAAGTCGGCGATCATGACGGAGAACATCGACGCCCAGGCGAGCGGCTGGTGCTTGGCGTTGAGCTTGGAGATGAACGTCCAGGCCCGGTAGCGCAGCGGGTGCTTGGAGAAGTGGTTCAGCCGCCCGGCGGTGATGTGCCGGCAGGAGTGGCAGGAGAGCGTGTACGCGACGATGAGCGCCGCGTTGACCAGCAGGATCCAGGTGCCGAGCCCGGCCGGCTTGTGGACCAGCGCGAGGATGGCGTCATAGGTGAGGACCGCGCCGATCACGATCGCGCCGTAGAAGAAGTACCGGTGCACGTTCTGGATGATCAGCGGCAGCCGGGTCTCCCCGGTGTACTTCTTGTGCGGCTCGGCGACGGCGCAGGCGGGCGGGGACAGCCAGAAGGACCGGTAGTAGGACTTCCGGTAGTAGTAGCACGTCACCCGGAACCCGGCCGGCAGTCCGAGGATCAGCAGTCCGGGGGGCAGGCCGTACCAGTCGCCGAAGGGAGCAAGGCCCAGGAATCGGGCGCCCTCGGGACAGGACGTCGCCAGGCACGGCGACGAGAATGGCGCTATATAGGGTTCGACGAAGTAGCTCGCGTCGAAAATCGCCCAGAAACCGTAGATGAGAAACGCCGAGAGTCCGGCGAACGTCAATGCCGGGGCAAGCCACCATCGATCGGTGCGAAGGGTTCGCACTTTGAGCTGAGCGCGTTGTTTCCTGGCCGGGCTCTCGGCCGTTGTCTGGGTCATCGGGGACCTCTCCACCGCGTACGGACGCCGTATTGGTGGGGGCTACGTTACGACCACGCAAACATCATGTGTGAAGCGGGTCACTCAGTTGCCTTTGTGATTCCTGTCACGTGCCCCGGTACGAGTTCCCCGGAAGCTTGACGACAGTCACGAAGAAGTCATCAATCTGCCGGACCACGCGGATGAACTGGTCGAAATCCACGGGCTTGGACACGTACGCATTGGCGTGCAGCCGATAGCTGCGGAGGATGTCCTCCTCCGCCTCGGAGGTGGTGAGCACCACGACCGGGATCGACCGCAGCTCCGGGTCGTCCTTGATCTCTTCAAGCACCTCCCGGCCGTCCTTGCGCGGCAGGTTCAGGTCCAGCAGCACCAGATCGGGCCGAGGAACGTCAGTGTAGTCGCCCTCCCGGCGCAGGAACGCCAGCGCCTGCTCGCCGTCGTTGACCACGTGCAGCTTGTTGCGGACCTTGTTGTGCTCGAACGCCTCCTGGGTCAGCAGCACGTCACCCGGGTCGTCCTCGACCAGCAGCACGTCGATCCAGCGAAGATCATTCATCGGTGGCCTCCAAAGTCCAGCGGAATACGGTCCCCGGCGTGTCCGGCTCCTTCTCCAGCCAGATCCGGCCGCCGTGGTACTCGACGATCTTCCGGCAGAGCGCCAGGCCGATGCCGGTGCCGGGGTAGACGTCGCGCGGGTGCAGGCGCTGGAAGATCAGGAAGATCCGGTCGGCGTACTTCTGGTCGACGCCGATGCCGTTGTCGGCGCAGCAGAACTCCCACATGTCGCCGTCCCTGCGCACGCCGATGTGGATCATCGGCGGGGCCTCGGAGCGGAACTTGACGGCGTTGCCGATCAGGTTCTGGAAGAGCTGGGTGAGCAGCAGGCGGTTGCCGTTGACCATCGGCAGCTCGTCGTGGGTGACGGTGGCGCCGGTGTCCTCGATGGGGGCGGCCAGGTTGCCGACCGCGGTGGCGAAGATCTCCTCGGTGGAGACCGGCTCGCGTTCGTTGCTCACCCGGCCCACCCGGGAGAAGTCCAGCAGGTCGTTGATGAGCAGCTGCATGCGCTTGGCGCCGTCCACGGCGAACTTGATGTACTGCTTGGCCCGGTCGTCCAGCTGGTCGCCGTACCGCTGCTCCAGCATCTGGGTGAAGCTGGCCACCTTGCGGAGCGGCTCCTGCAGGTCGTGGCTGGCCACGTACGCGAACTGCTCCAGCTCGCCGTTGGAACGCCGCAGTTCGGCCGCCTGATCCTCCAGGGCGCGCTGGGCGCGGGAGGTGTTGCGCCATTCGGCGATGATGCGGCGGCGCATGGCGTCGGCGTGGCCGGACAGCTCGGCCATCTCGGCGGGGTGGGTGACCCGGAGTTCGTGGTCGAAGTCGCCCTGGGAGACCAGCCTGACCTGTTCGGCCAGGCGGGCCACCGGCTTGAGCACGACGTACCGGACGAGCAGGGTGAACAGGATCACGGACAGCACGAGCAGCGCGGCGAGCGCGCCGAGCGCCCGGTAGAAGGTGTCCCAGCCTTCCTCCAGGCGGTGGCTGCCGGCCCGGTGCAGCTCCTCAAGGTGCTTCTGCTGGTCGGCGAGAGCGTTGCGGACCGCCCCGAATCTGACGCTGTTGACCTCGGCCAGCTGGGCGGCCGTGTTGCGGCCCTGGGTGGGCACGTTGCGGACGATGGCGTCGGCGTAGTCCCGCCGCCAGGCCTCGATGGCGGTCCGCACCCGGGTCAGGTCGAGGCCGAGGGACGGTTCCTGCGGGATGAGCGCCTTGATCGCGTTCTCGGCCGCCGTCTCGGCGGTCCTGGCCCTGGCGTACTCGGCGCGGAAGGACTCCTCGTTGGTACGGCCGTAGCCGCGGATGGCGCTCTCCTCGGTGGTCACCGCCGTGGACAGCTCCAGGGTGTGCAGGACCAGCGGGTCGATCACGTCGATGATGTAGACGCGGGAGTCGCGGGTCTCGGTCAGCGTGGAGAGCGTCGCCAGGATGGCCGCCGTGAAGGCCAGCAGCAGCGCGGCGCCGACCAGCAGGAACCACCGGCCCGCCCGGAGCCGGCCGAATCCGCTGGGCGGTCGGGGCGGGGGCAGTGGTTCGATTCTGGTCACGTCATCTCCTGGACAGGACCACGGCGGCCAGGTCGTCGGTCAGGTCGTTCTTGTGCAGTTCCTTCACCCGGGCGATCAGCCGGTCCAGGTCGACGCCGCCCTGCTCGCGGATGAGGCCGATCAGGCCGTCGGTGCCGAGCAGGTCCCTGCCGCCGCCGACGGTGGCCTCGATCAGCCCGTCGGTGTAGATCAGCAGCGACCAGTCCGGGCCGAGCGTGAGGTCCACCGGCGTCCACCGCATCTCCGGGAAGATGCCGAGCGGCGGCCCCGAGGGCGTGTCGGTGACCACGTTCACCTCACCGGCACGGATCAGCACGGGGGGCGGGTGACCGACCACGTAGAACCGGGCGCTGGACAGGTCGGGCGCGATGGTGGCGCTGCAGAGCGTGGTGAAGATCTCCGGCGAGTTGCGCTCGTGGCGGAGCACGGTGTCCATGGTGGCGAGCAGGCGGTTGCCGTCCAGGCCCGCGATGGTCAGCGTGCGCCAGGCGATGCGCAGCGCCGCCCCCAGCGCGGCCTCGTCGGGGCCGTGCCCGCAGACGTCGCCGACCAGCACGTGCACGGCGCCGTCGGGGGTCTGCACGGTGTCCCAGAAGTCGCCGGCCAGCAGCCCGGCCTGGCGGGAGCCCGGCAGGTAGCAGGTGTCGTGGGCGAGTGCCTCGGTGCGCAGCATGGGCACCGGCAGCAGGCCGTGCTCCAGCCGGGCGGCCTCGGCGCTGAGCAGGCGTTCCTTGACGAGTTCGCGCTGGGCCTGCTCGCCGCGCTTGCGCTCGATGGCGTAGCGGATGGCGCGGGCCAGCAGCGGGCCGTCCACGTCCTGCTTGAGCAGGTAGTCCTGGGCTCCGGCGGAGACCGCGTCCACGCCGACGTGGACGTCGTTGAGGCCGGTCAGCACGATCACGGCCGTGTCCGGGGCCATCCGCAGGACGTACTCGAGCGCCTCCAGGCCGGTCGCGTCGGGCAGCGACAGATCCACGAGCACGCACGAGACCTCGGCGGTTAAGCGCTCCCGCCCCTCGGCCAGGCTGCGCGCCCAGATGATCTTCGGCGGTTTGCGCGCAGTAGCCAGCGACTCCTCGACAAGGAACTTGTCCTCGGGATCGTCTTCGATCAGGAGGAGCGTCAGGAGGTCCGGCAGACCATGCGAGAGTGTCGGCACCAACGCCTCTTTCGGGAGGGGCCTCCCAAATATAGCGAGATCAGGTCACCGCTTCGACGCCATCGGGAAGGGTGCCCTCCCGGGTGGCCTCGGTCAGGAAGGACAGCAGGGTGGCCCGGAACGCCTGCGCCGCCCGGGTCGGGGCCACGTCCTTGCGGTGCGCGAGCGCGACGGTCCGCATCAGGCCGGGCAGCAGCGGGGTGCCGGCCAGGTTGGGCCTGCCGTCCAGCACCATCGACGGCACCACGGCCACGCCGAGCCCGGCCTCCACGAAGCGCAGCACCGCGTCCATCTCGCCGCCCTCCACCGCGAACCTGGGCTCGAAGCCGGCCTGGCGGCAGGCCGCCAGGGTCGCCTCCCGCAGGTCGTAGCCGCGCCGGAACATCACCAGCGGCCGCCGCCGCAGATCCTCGATCCGCAGGTACGGCTTGCGCCCCGCCAGATGCGCCGGCGCCGCCACCACCAGGGTCTCCCGCAGGATCTCCTCGGTCACCAGGGCCGGATCGTCGCTCTGCAGCGGCAGGATGATCAGCGCCAGGTCCAGCTGCCCCCGGGCCAGCGCCCGGACCAGGTCCCGCGAGCCGCCCTCCTCGACCTGGATCTCCACGCCCGGGTAGTCCTCGTGGAACCGGGCCAGCGCGTCCGCCAGCAGCCCGGCGCAGAGTGACGGCGTCGCCCCCAGCCGGACCCGGCCGCGCCGCAGCCCGGCCAGTTCGGCCACCTCGCGTCGCGCGGTCTCGGCGTCGGCCAGCATGCGGCGCGCCAGCGGCAGCAGCGCCTCCCCGGCCGCGGTCAGCGTCACGTTCCCCCTGGCCCGGCTGAACAGCGGCGCGCCCAGCTCGGCCTCCAGCGCCTTGATCTGCTTGCTCAGCGAGGGCTGGGCCACCCGCATACGTTCGGCGGCCTGGGTGAAATGCCGGGTCTCGGCCACCGCCACGAACGACGCGAGCTGCTGAAGCTGCACGTTTCCCAAGGGTACGGGTGTGAGATTGCTCGCATTGGCACGGGTCGCCGGATCCGCCACCGGCGGCGGGCCAGACCTCATAGCCACCGGCTATCGAAACCAGATCCTTGATGACTTGGACGTCACCCAGGTGGCGTTCCTACCGTCCGGAGTGTGACCGCCATCATCGAACGGGGAGCCGCGACCTCCCCCATCGAGCCCGTCGAGCCGCCCGCCTCGACATCCGCGCCGTCGCCCCGGCGGCCGCGCAAGCCCGGGTTCTTCGCCACCTCCACCGGTCAGAAGGCCGTCATGGCGGTGACCGGGGCGATCCTGGTGACCTTCCTGATCGCGCACATGGCCGGCAACCTCAAGGCCTTCGCCGGCGCCGAGTCGTTCAACGGGTACGCGCTCTGGCTGCGCGAGGTGGGCTACCCGCTGCTGCCCAAACGCGGCCTGCTCACCCTGGCCGAGATCGGGCTGGTGGTCGCGATCGCGCTGCACATCTGGTCGGCCGTGGCGCTCTACCGCCGCGCCGCCGCGGCCCGCCCGGTCCGGTACGCGGCCCGCCGCCGCTCCCAGGCCGGCGGGTACGTCGTGCACATCATGCGCTGGGGCGGCCTCACCATCGCCCTCTTCGTCGTCTACCACCTGCTGGACCTGACCTTCGGCGTGGTCAACCCCGCCGGCGGCGCGGCCACGCCGTACGCCCGGATGATCGAGGGGTTCGCGCCGGGCCGCTGGTACGTGACGCTCTTCTACGTCGTCGCCGTGGTCATGGTGGGGCTGCACCTGCGGCACGGCCTGTGGAGCGCCTTCCAGACGCTCGGCCTGGCCCGCTGGCGTCCCCAGCTGAAGCTGTCCGCGACGCTGCTGTCGGTGGCGCTGGTGCTGGGCTTCCTCTGCGTGCCCTTCGCGATCATGATCGGAGCTGTGCAGTGAACTACCGCGAGGGCGAGCCCATTCGCGACACCAAAGCCCCAGAAGGGCCGATCGAGGAGCGCTGGGAGAAGCGCAAGTTCGCGGCCCGGCTGGTCAACCCGGCCAACAAGCGCAAGCTCAGCGTGATCGTGGTCGGCACCGGGCTGGCCGGCGGGTCGGCCGCGGCCACCCTCGGCGAGCTGGGCTACCAGGTCACCTCGTTCTGCTACCAGGACTCGCCCCGGCGGGCGCACTCCATCGCGGCGCAGGGCGGCATCAACGCGGCCAAGAACTACCGCGGCGACGGCGACTCGGTCTACCGGCTGTTCTACGACACGGTGAAGGGCGGCGACTTCCGGGCCAGGGAGTCCAACGTGTACCGCCTGGCGCAGGTCAGCGTGAACATCATCGACCAGGCGGTGGCCCAGGGCGTGCCGTTCGCCCGCGAGTACGGCGGCCTGCTGGACACCCGCTCGTTCGGCGGGGCCCAGGTGTCCCGTACCTTCTACGCGCGGGGGCAGACGGGGCAGCAGCTGCTGCTCGGCGCGTACCAGGCGCTGGAGCGGCAGATCGCGGCCGGGACGGTCACCATGCACGCCCGGCACGAGATGCTGGAGCTCATCGTGAGCGACGGCCGGGCCCGCGGCGTCGTGGTCCGCGACATGGTCACCGGCGAGATCGAGAGCCACCTGGCGGACGCGGTGGTGCTGGCCACCGGCGGCTACGGCAACGTGTTCTTCCTGTCCACCAACGCCAAGGGCTGCAACACCACCGCGATCTGGCGCGCTCACCGCAAGGGCGCCATGTTCGCCAACCCCTGCTACACGCAGATCCACCCGACCTGCATTCCGGTCTCCGGCGAGTACCAGTCCAAGCTCACTCTGATGTCGGAGTCGCTGCGCAACGACGGCCGCGTCTGGGTGCCCCAGGAGGCCGGCGACACCCGGCGCCCCGCCGACATCCCGGAGGACGAGCGCGACTACTACCTGGAGCGCATCTACCCGGCCTTCGGCAACCTGGTGCCCCGGGACATCGCCTCCCGCGCCGCCAAGAACGTCTGCGACGAGGGCCGCGGCGTGGGCCCCGGCGGCCTCGGCGTCTACCTGGACTTCGCCGACGCCATCGCCCGCCTCGGCCGCGCCGCCGTCGAGGAGAAGTACGGCAACCTCTTCGAGATGTACGAGCGCATCACCGGCGAGGACCCGTACGCCCAGCCGATGCGCATCTACCCCGCCGTGCACTACACGATGGGCGGCCTGTGGGTGGACTACGACCTGCAGTCCACCATCCCCGGCCTGTTCGTCGTCGGCGAGGCCAACTTCTCCGACCACGGCGCCAACCGGCTCGGTGCGTCCGCGCTGATGCAGGGCCTGGCCGACGGCTACTTCGTGCTGCCCGCCACCATCGGCGACTACCTCGCCGGGTCCAGGGACTTCGGCCCGGTGGACGAGGTGAGCGTGGCCGAGGCCGAGATCGCGGTACGGGACCGCATCGAGCGGCTGCTGGCCGTGGACGGCGAGCGCACCGCCGACTCCTTCCACCGCGAGCTGGGCAAGCTCATGTGGGACTACTGCGGCATGGAGCGCACCGAGGCGTCCCTGACCAAGGCGCTGGAGCGCATCCCCGAGCTGCGTGCCGAGTTCTGGCGCAACGTGAAGGTGTCGGGCGTCAACGAGGAGCTCAACCAGGCGCTGGAGCGCGCCGGGCGGGTGGCCGACTTCTTCGACCTGGCCGAGCTGATGTGCCTGGACGCGCTGCACCGCACCGAGTCCTGCGGCGGCCACTTCCGGGCCGAGTCCCAGGACGCCGACGGCGAGGCCCTGCGCGACGACGAGAACTTCGCCTACGTCGCGGCCTGGGAGCACACCCCGGAGGGCCCGGTCCTGCACCGGGAGCACCTGGACTACGAGTACGTCACCATGAGCCAGCGGAGCTACAAGTGAACCTCACCCTGAAGATCTGGCGTCAGCCCAACCCAGACGAACCAGGCAAAATGGTGAAATATCACGTCAAAGATATCTCGCCGGACATGTCGTTCCTGGAGATGCTGGACGTGCTCAACGAGGGGCTGATCCTGGCCGGGGACGACCCGGTCGCGTTCGACCACGACTGCCGCGAGGGCATCTGCGGCATGTGCGGCATGGTGATCAACGGCGTCGCGCACGGCGAGCAGAAGGCCACCACGACCTGCCAGCTGCACATGCGCCACTTCACGGACGGCGCCACGGTCACCGTCGAGCCGTGGCGGGCCGCGCCGTTCCCGGTGATCAAGGACCTGGTGGTGGACCGGTCGGCGTTCGACCGCATCATCCAGGCCGGGGGGTTCGTGTCGGTGCCGGCGGGGGCGGCGCCGGACGCGCATGCCGTACCGGTGCCGAAGGGAGACGCGGACGACGCGTTCGACGCGGCGACCTGCATCGGGTGCGGGGCCTGCGTGGCGGCCTGCCCGAACGGGTCGGCGTCGCTGTTCACCGCCGCCAAGATCACTCACCTGGGGTCGCTGCCGCAGGGCCAGCCCGAGCGCGCGTCCCGGGCCAAGGCCATGGTCGAGCAGATGGACCTGGAGGGGTTCGGCGGGTGCACCAACACCGGGGAGTGCACGGCGGTCTGCCCGAAGGGCATCTCGCTGGACACTATCGCCCGGATGAACGCCGACTTCCTCAAGGCCTCGCGTTAAGGGCCGGTCCGGGGTTAAGGGCCGGTCTGGGGGACGCGCAGGGTCCGGGCGATGGCGTCCGGATCCAGGCCGTGGTCGACGATGATGCGCATGGCCAGGCCGCTGTTCTCGCGGATCAGGCCGAGCAGCAGGTGGATGGTGTTGATCTCCTTGCTCTTCAGGGCCAGGGCCTCCCGCAGGGAGAGTTCCAGGGCCTTCTTGGCCTTGGGCGTCCAGGTCAGGTGCCGCCCGCTGACCAGCGCGCCGCCCTTGGTGCGGAACGGCGCGCGGTCGAGCGAGCCGGGGCCGAAGCTGGCCTCGATCTTCTCCCGGACCGCGTCCAGGTCGATGCCGAGCGTCCCCAGCAGGTCGGCGTCCAGTTCCTCGCCGTGGCAGGGCCTGCGGACGACGGCCTCGATGGCGGCCTCGGCGCCCGCGTGGTCGAGGCCGCGCAGGGCCAGGGCGGCCGGGTCCCGCGGGTCGGCCAGCAGGCCGAGCAGGATGTGCTCGGTGCCGGTGTGCTGGTGGGCGAGGCGACGGGCCTCGTCCCTGGCGTGTTTGACCACCTGGCGGGCCTCGTCGGTGAATCGCTCGAACATCACTTCTCCCGTCTCAACAGGCCGCGGCCCCCGGCGTACTTCTTGTGCACGGCCTGCCTGCTCACGTCCAGGAGCACCGCGATGTCCTGCCAGGACCAGCCTTGGTCCCGGGCGTTCTCCACCTGGAGCGCCTCCAGGCGGTCGACCAGGGTCCGCAGGGCGCGTACGGCCCGCAGGCCCACGGCCGGGTCCCTGCTGCTGGCGTCGGTGGCCAGCTGCGCTGTTTCATTCATGTATGTCAATGTAGGTTGACATGTCGGTGGATGTCAACCCTGGTTGACGTCGTAAGATCTTTTCTGTCGCGCCCGGCGACCGGAAAATCATTTGCCGATTGACCTGCGAACTTGCGAGTCTTTAGAGGTCATGCGCGCATTACCAGTAGCCGATCCCGGCACACCAGACACCCGCAGCCCGGTCCGGTACCTGTGGTGGATCGCCGTTTCCCAGTGGCGTCCCCTGACCGTCGGCATCGCGTACGCGATCCTGTGGTGGCTCGGGCAGGCGATGGTGCCGTACACGATCGGCGCGGCCGTCAACGCCTTCACGGCCAAGGACGCCGGCGCCCTGGTGTGGTGGTCGGGCGCGCTGTTCGGGCTGGGCTGTGTGCAGGCGCTGGCGGGTGTGATGCGCCACCGGTTCGCGGTGGTCAACTGGCTGAGCGCGGCCTACCGCACGGTGCAGCTCACCGGCCGCCAGGCCACCCGGCTGGGCGCGACCCTGCCCAAACGGCTGTCCACCGGCGAGGTGGTCAGCGTCGGCAACTCCGACATCGCCTCCATCGGCAACGCCGTGGACATCATGCTGCGCGGCAGCGGCGCGGTCGTCGCCATCGCCGCGGTGACCGTGATCCTGCTGTCCAGCTCGCTCCCGCTCGGCCTGATGGTGCTCATCGGCGTGCCCGTGATGGCCGTCGCGGTCGGCCCGCTGCTGAAACCCCTGCACCACCGCCAGCAGCGCCAGCGCGACCTGTACGGCGACATGGCCACCCGCTCCGCGGACATCGTGGTCGGCCTGCGCGTGCTGCGCGGCATCGGCGGCGAGCAGGTCTTCGCCGACCGGTACCGGGAGGAGTCCCAGCAGACCCGCAGGGCCGGCGTCCGGGTCGCCTCGATGGAGTCGCTGCTGGAGGGCCTGCAGATCCTGCTGCCCGGCGTGCTGGTGGCGGCCGTCACCTGGCTCGGCGCGCACTTCGCCCTGGACGGCCGGATCTCCGGCGGCGAACTGGTGTCCTTCTACGGGTACGCGGTCTTCCTGATCGCCCCGCTGCGCACCCTGACCGAGGCCGCAGACAAGCTGACCAAGGGCCACGTGGCCGCCCGCCGGGTCTGCCGCATCCTCAACCTGGACCCCGAGATCACCGGCGGCACGCTGCCGGTCCCGGACGGGCCGCTGGCCGACCGGGAGTCCGGCGTGGTCGTCCGGCCCGGCCTGCTGATCGCGCTGGCCGCCGACGACCCCGAGGACGCCGTCGCCATCGCCGACCGGCTGGGCCACTACCGGGAGGACGAGCCCGGCGCGGTGACGCTGGACGGCGTGCCCGTGGCCGACCTGGACTTCGCCGGGTTCCGGTCGCGGGTCCTGGTCGCCGACAACGCGGCCAAGCTGTTCTCCGGGCCGCTCCGTACCGAACTGGACGTGACCGGCGGCGCGGCGGACGAGGACATCGCCCGCGCCCTGCACGCCGCCTGCGCCGAGGACATCGTGGCGGCCCTGCCCGAAGGCCTGGACACCGAGATAGCCGAGGCGGGCCGGGAGTTCTCCGGCGGCCAGCAGCAGCGGCTCCGGCTGGTCCGGGCCCTGCTGGCCGACCCGGAGATCCTGATCCTGGTCGAGCCCACCAGCGCGGTGGACGCGCACACCGAGGCCCGCATCGCCGAACGGCTCGGCAAGGCCAGGGCGGGACGCGCCACCCTGGTCTGCACCACCAGCCCGCTCGTCCTGGACCGGGCCGACCTGGTGCTCTACGTGGCCGACGGCAGGCTCAGGTCGGAGGGAAGCCACCGCGAGCTGCTCGCGGCCGACTCCGGCTACCGATCGACCGTCACCCGGGGGGAAGACTGATGGCGCGCCAGATCCTGCCCGTCGCGGACCGGGCGCAGGTGCGCGCCTACGCGCGGCGGCTGACCCTGAAGTACCCCAGGCAGCTGGGCGGGGCGCTCGGCCTGCACGTGCTGGCCGCGATCGCCGGCCTGGCCGGCCCGATCTTCCTGGGCGACCTGGTCGAGGCGGTCGCCGAGGGCACCACGATCGACGTGGACACGCTGGTCCTGGCCTTCGCCGGCTTCGTGCTGGCCCAGGCCGTGCTGACCAGGTTCGCCGTGTACGCCTCCTCGGCCCTGGGCGAGCGGGTCCTGGCCGAGCTCCGCGAGGAGTTCGTGGACCGGGTGCTCGCGCTGCCGCTGTCCACCGTGGAGCGGGCCGGCTCCGGCGACCTCATCACCCGGACCTCCCGGGACGTGGACGCGCTCTCCCGTACGGTCAGGCAGGCCGTGCCGGAGACGCTGATCGCGGTCGTCACCGGCGTCTTCATGCTGGGCGGCCTGCTGATCGTGGCGCCGCTGCTGTCGCTGCCGTCGCTGGTGGCCGTGCCGCTGCTGTGGATCTCCACCCGCTGGTACCTGAAGCGCGCCAGGGACGGCTACCTCCGCGAGAACGCCGCCTACGCCGACATGACGGAGGGCCTGGCCGAGACCGTGGAGGGCGCCCGCACGGTGGAGGCGCTGGGCCTGCGCGAGCGCCGCCGGGTCAGGACCGACACCGACATCGCCCGCTCGTTCGCGGCCGAGCGGTACACCCTGGGCCTGCGCATGGTCTGGTTCCCCGCCGTGGAGCTGGGCTACGTGATCCCGGTGGTCTCCACCGCCCTGGTCGGCGGCCTGTTCTACATCCAGGGCTGGGCCACCATCGCCCAGGTCACCACCGCCATCCTCTACGTCCAGCAGCTCATCGACCCGCTCGACCGCCTGCTCTCCTGGATCGACGAACTCCAGGTCGGCGGCGCCTCGATGGCGCGGCTGCTCGGCGTGGCCAACGTCCGCGACGACCGGGTCGTCACCGGCGTCCGGGCCGAGGGCGAGGAACTGCGCGCCACCGACGTGCGGTACGCCTACCGCGACGGCCACGACGTGCTGCACGGCATCGACCTGACCCTGCGTCCCGGTGAGCGGCTGGCCATGGTCGGCCCGTCCGGCGCGGGCAAGTCCACGCTGGGCCGCCTGCTGGCCGGCATCCACGGTCCCCGTACCGGCGAGGTGACGGTGGGCGGCGCGCCGCTGGTGGACCTGCCGCTGGACGAGCTGCGCGGCCACGTCGCCCTGGTCACCCAGGAGCACCACGTGTTCCGGGGCACCCTGCGGGACAACGTGCTGATCGCCCGCCCGGACGCCACCGACGCCGAGGTGCGCCGTGCCCTGGAGGCGGTGGACGCCTGGGAGTGGGTGGACGCGATGGGCCTGGACACCATGGTCGGCTCCGGCGGCGCGACGGTCTCCCCGGCGCACGCCCAGCAGCTGGCGCTGGCCCGGCTGGTCCTGGCCGACCCGCACACGCTGGTGCTGGACGAGGCCACCTCGCTGATCGACCCGCGCGCGGCCCGCAACCTGGAGCGGTCACTGGCCGCCGTGCTGGACGGCCGGACCGTGGTCGCCATCGCGCACCGGCTCTACACCGCCCACGACGCCGACCGGGTGGCCGTGGTCGAGGACGGTGTGATCAGCGAGCTGGGCTCCCACCACGAGCTGGTGGCCGCGAAGGGAGCCTACGCCGCGCTCTGGGACAGCTGGCACGGGAAGTCCCGCTAGTCAGCTCTCCAGGGCCTTCTTCAGGAAGTCCAGCTGCAGGTGGAGCAGGTTCTCGGCGACGACCTCCTGCGGGGTCATGTGGGTGACCCCGGACAGCGGCAGCACGCTGTGCGGGCGTCCCGCGGCCAGCAGCGCGGAGGACAGGCGCAGCGTGTGCGCCGCCACCACGTTGTCGTCCGCCAGGCCGTGGATGATCATCAGCGGGCGTTCCAGCTTCTCCGCGTCGGCGAGCAGGGACGAACGCTCGTAGTGGCCCTCCGCCGGGTCGCCCAGGTAGCGCTCGGTGTAGCCGGTGTCGTACAGGCGCCAGTCGGTGACCGGCGCGCCCGCGACGGCGGCGTGGAAGACGTCGGGGCGGCGGATCACCGCGAGCGCGGCCAGCCAGCCGCCGAAGGACCAGCCGCGGATGGCCACCCTGGTCAGGTCCAGGTCGGGGTGGGGCATCGACTGGAGGGCGTCCACCTGATCGTCCAGGGTGACGGTGAAGTCGTGCAGGACCTCCCGCTCCCAGGCGGGACCGCGTCCCGGGGTGCCGCGCCCGTCCGTGACCAGGACGGCGAAGCCCTGCTCGGCCCACCACTGGGACTCCAGGTAGGGCCGGTGGGCGGCGATGACCCGCTGCCCGTGCGGACCGCCGTACGGGTCCATCAGGACGGGGAGCTTGGCGGAGCCCTCCACGTGCCAGGAGGGCAGCAGGACGGCCGTGGACAGGCCGCGGGAGCCCGCCCTGACCAGGGAGACGCGCAGGTCCAGGCCGGGGCGTTCGGCCACCGAGCGGATCGGCAGAGCCGTGCCGTCCTCGCGCAGCACCCGGACCGAGGTGCCCTCCGTGCTGAGGGTCTGGCCGGCCACGACGGTGACGCCCGAGGCGCGGCGGCCGGTGTAGGCGCCGGCCTCGGTGACGACCGGCGTGAGCGTGCCCCGCGCGTACGTCCAGAGCATGACCTCGGTGGGTTCGCCGCTGGCCTGGAAGAGCACGGTCTCGCCGTCCACGTCGAGGACCTCGCGGACGTGGAGCGAGGGCGGGGTGACCGGCTGGTCGCCGATCACCAGGCGTCGGCCGCCGTCGGCGTCGGCCACCCAGACCAGGGAGCCGTCGGGGAGGTGCCCGGGCACACCGCCGATGGCCTCCACCCAGGCAGGATCGGTGTCCTCGCGGACCACCGTGCTCGCGCCGGTGGCCGGGTCGACCTGGAGCAGGAGCATGCTGCGCTGGTCGCGGGAGAGCGTCACCAGGCACAGGCCGTGCGCGTCCCAGGTCACGTTGATGAGGTATTCCTGCGCGAACGGGACCTCGACCCGGGAGCCGTCCAGGTCGTACCGGAAGAGGGTCACTTCGGCGTTGGGGGTGCCGGCGGCCGGGTAGGCCACGACGTTGGGCTCGCGGTCGGGGTTGGCGGGGTCGGCGATGTGCCAGCGCCTCACGGGGGCCTCGTCCACCCGGGCCACCAGCAGCGCGTCCCCGGCGGGGGACCACCAGTAGCCGCGCATGCGCCCGAGCTCCTCGGCCGCGATGAACTCGGCCAGGCCGTAGGTGACGTCCTCCTCGGCGGCCACCTCGACGTCCTCGCCGGTGTCCACGTGCTGGACGCGGAGCGCGCCGGCGGTCACGTACGCCACCCGCGCGCCGTCGGGCGACAGCCGGGGGTCGATGATCGAACCGGGGGTGGCCAGCGCGCGCACCGCGCCCGCCTCCCACAGGAACAGCGCGCCGGACAGGGCGAACACGACGCGGCGCGCGGTGGCGTCGGCCGCGTAGGCGACCACGCCGCCGGCCGACTCGCGGGCCCGCTCACGCCGGGCGCGTTCCTCCGGCGGCAGGTTCTCCTCGGCCCCGCCGAGCGTCAGCGGGTCCACCAGCAGGCGCTCCTCACCCGAGGCCAGGTCGAGCTCCCACAGGCAGGTGACCGGGTCCACGCCCGTCTTGCCGCGCAGGAACAGCACACGGTCCGGGGCGATCGTGAAGCCGCGCGGCACGCCGAGCGTGAAGCGCCGGGTGCGGGCGTGCAGTCTGGGGAAGCTCTCACTCATAGTTCCACATAGTGCCAGTTAGGCTCGGGCCATGACTGACCGGCGGCTGCTCCTGGTGCACGCGCACCCCGACGACGAGACCATCGGCACCGGCGCGACCATGGCGAGATACGCGGCCGAGGGCGCGCACGTGGCCCTGGTCACCTGCACCCTGGGCGAGGAGGGTGAGATCATCCCGCCCGGGCTGGCCCACCTGGCCGCCGACCGTGACGACGCGCTGGGCCCGTACCGGATCGGCGAGCTGGCGGCGGCCTGCGCGGCCCTCGGCGTGACCGACCACCGGTTCCTCGGCGGGGCCGGGCGCTGGCGGGACTCCGGGATGATGGGCGTGGCGAGCAACCGCGATCCGCGCTGCTTCTGGAAGGCCGATCTCGACGAGGCCGCGTCCGCGCTGGTGGAGGTCATCCGCGAGGTACGGCCCCAGGTCATGGTCACCTACGACCGGTACGGTTTCTACGGGCACCCCGATCACATCAAGGCGAACCGGGTGGCCTGGCGGGCCTTCGAGATGGTCCGGGGCACGCCGCTGGAGGTCGCGAAGTTCTACCACACGGCCATGGCCACGTCGGTGATGAAACGGGCGTCCGAGAGCGTGCCCGAGGCGGAGATCGGCTTCCTGACCGTGAAGTCCGTCGAGGACCTGCCGTTCGGGGCGGCCGACGGGGAGATCACCACGGAGATCGACGCCCGGCCGTACCTGGAGGCCAAGCTGGCCGGGCTGCGGGCGCACGCCACCCAGGTGTCGGTGCGGGCGCCCTGGTACGCGCTGTCCAACGACATCGGGCAGGAGGCGTACGGGGTCGAGCACTTCATCCTGTGGAGTGGGGCGCCGGGGCCTGCGGGGGCGGGCGCGCCGGTCGAGGCGGGAGGCCTCGGTGAGCCGTACGGGCGGGAGGACTGTCTGTTCGCGGGGATCGGCTAATGTCAGGCGCATGATGGGCGCTGTCGCCCCGGAGGTGACCGAGAAACCGGTGATCACGGCTGGTTTCCAGGCGGCGGTCACCGGGGCCGCGTATGGGACGTTGATCGTGCTCGGGGCCGTGCTCGGGGTTCTGGGTGGATTCAGTCATTCGTGGTACGTGTTCGACGTGCCCGTGGCGGCGATCGGATGGGTGTTGCTGCTGCTGGCGGTGCCGTACGGGATGGGCCGGTTGATGGGGACGCGGCTGGCGGCGCTGGTGCCGTCCGTGGGGTGGCTGGCGGTCTCGCTGGGACTGGCCGGGCAGCGACCGGAGGGCGACCTGACCATCGCGGCAGACGTCTCGGGATATGTCTATCTATATGGCTGTACGGTCGCCTTGGTAGTGGCAGTCCTTTTGGTCCCGTCCACGGGGGTCTCCTGGTTACTGCGGCAAAATGTCCGAATAAAGTGACCCATGTGGACGTAGATAGGGATCTTTACCGGAAGGTTGTCGGCCGGTACGCCACCGGGATCGCCATCGTCACCACCGTGGACGCGGGTGTGGACCACGCGATGACGGTCAACTCGTTCGCGTCGGTCTCCCTGGATCCGCTGCTCGCGCTGTTCTGCGCGGAGAAGATCGCCCGTTTTCATGACTCGGTGCTGAAGGCGGGGGTCTGGGGGGTCTCGGTGCTGGCCGAGGACGCCGAGGAGGTCTCCCGCTTCTTCGCCCACCGCGGCCGGCCCTTGGAGGGGCAGCTGGCCGACCGTCCGCATCATCGCGGCTATCTCGGGGTTCCCTTGCTGGACGATGCGGTGGCGACGCTCGAATGCCGTACCACGGGGGTGCACGACGGCGGGGATCACACGATCATCGTGGGCGCGGTCGAGCACGTGGGCACGCCCCGGGACGGGGAGCCCCTGCTCTACCACGAAGGCCGCTATCGCCGGTTCTGATGCCGGGCCTGGCCTGATCGTAGAATGCGGTCATGGTGCGGGTCGTGCGGCCGGGGACCTGGTATCGGGTCCGCCGGGTCGTCAACTGGGTGAACCTCTCCACTCCGGCCGGGCTGCTCATCGCGCGCATCGGCGGCGCAACCACCAGAAAAGGCGAATTCGGCCTGGTGTACGCCCATGGCTATCGCATACCTTTTCCGATCGCCAGTGCGTTCACCGTGGGAAACGTGGTTCTGACCAAATATCCGGATGGATTTCTTCACGGCAGGCTTCTGGCGCATGAGTCGCGTCATGCCTCGCAATATGTGGCCTGTATCGGGCTGCCGATGCTGATCCTCTATCCGCTGTCGCTGGTCGTCTCGGTCGCCGTCTGCGGGGATATCGCGGCCTGGAACGTGTTCGAGCGGCTGGCCAATCTGGAGGACGGGGGTTATCGGCGGTGTCCGCCCCGATGGAGGAGGGCATCTCCGCATTAAGGATGGTTTGTCACATACATCGGTCGGTGGAGGCATATTTCCGGTCCAGTGGGGATCATCACAGGGGAGTGGTCGTTAACCGACGGGAGAGCACCCATGTCGTACACCATCCGGCCGGAAGCCCTCCCGCACGTTGGCCGCCCGCCCGTACGCCGCTGGCCCAACGGCTTCGCCGACCGCTTGACCGCTCCGCTCGCCAGCTTTCTCGAAGTGGTCACCGTGGTCCAGCACGGAGGATTCCGTACGGACATCGGGGATGTTGACCTGATTCCGGTCTATCGGTCGAAGCTTCCCCGTCCGACCGGAACCGAGGCTTTGATCACTTGGGTCGGGCATGCCACCTTCGTTCTGCAGCTCGGCGGGCTGACCGTGCTCACCGATCCCGTCTGGGCGCGCAAGATCCCCGGCATCCGGCCGCGCCTCACCCCGCCCGGCGTCGCCTGGTCCGACCTGCCGCCCATCGACGCCGTCGTGATCAGCCACAACCACTACGACCACCTCGACGCGCCCACCATCCGCCGCCTGCCCAAAGACACCGCGATCTTCGTTCCCGCCAACCTCGCCCGCTGGTTCACCCGCCGCGGCTTCCGCAACGTCGCCGAACTCGACTGGTGGGAGTCCGCCAGCCTCGGCGACGTCACCTTCAGCTTCGTGCCCGCTCACCACTGGAGCCGGCGCGCCCTCTGGGACACCTGCAAAACCCTCTGGGGCGGCTGGATCCTCACCTCCCGCCACCACCGCGTCTACTTCGCCGGCGACTCCGGCTACGGCCACCGCTTCAAAGAGATCGGCATCCGATATCCCGACATCGACGTCGCCCTCATGCCCGTCGGCGCCTACTCCCCCCGCTGGTTCATGAAGAACTTCCACGTCGACCCCGACCAGGCCGTGCAAGCCTTCCTCGACGTGGGCGCCCGCCACATGGCCACCATGCACTGGGGCACCTTCGTCCTCTCCGGCGAACCCCTCCTCGCCCCCCTCGAAGAAACCCGCCAATCCTGGACCATCCACAACCTGGACCCCACCACCCTCTGGGACCTCTCCATAGGCGAAACCCGCACCCTTCCGACATAACCCGAAATGCGGCCGGGCGGAGCCCGGAGGGGTCGGGGGTCGGGCGGAGCCCGGAGGGGGGGTCGGGCGGAGCCCGGAGGGTGTGGGGGTCGGGCGGAGCCCGGAGAGGGTGGGGGTCGGGCGGAGCCCGACGCCAGGCTTCTCGCCGTTATCCGGCGCCGTTTACGCAGGCGACGCTTCTCGCCGCGCCGGCGCCAAAAGCGGCTGGGCCTATTTGCTAGAGATCTTTATGGATTGATCCGCACTGGCCGCTGGATAGAAGGCGGCGAAGCCGAGTCTGGGCGGGCGGAACCCGGAGGGGGTGGGCCCGGGCGGAGCCTGGGTGGGGCCTGGGTGGGGCCGGGCGGAGCCCGGAGGGGGTGGGGGTCGGGCGGAGCCCGGGAGAAAGGGTGGGTGGGTGGGACGACCCACCGGCAACAACGGATGGGGCAATT
>NZ_BOOA01000065.1 GCF_016862995.1 Acrocarpospora phusangensis | reverse complement strand
GCAGATCCGGCGGCTCCGCGACACCCTCGGCGTTCTTGCCGGCCACCGCCGCGGTCGCGGTCAGCGTCGCGCCGTCGGCGACCGTGCACGGCACCGTGTACGTGAACGTCTCGGTCCTGGATCCGCCGGTCCTGAGGTCGGGCACCGGACGGGTGACCGGATCGCCCGCCGGTGGGGTGAAGGTCACCGAGCCGGCGGTCGAGGTGCTGCCGCCCTTGTTGCCGATGGTCACGGTCGCGGTCACCGTGTCGCCGCCCGCCGCGTCCGCCTTGTCCAGGCTCATCTCCACGGTAAGGTCGGCCGAGACGGCTCTGAGCACCGACTCGCCGGTCAGTTCGACCGGCATGTCGCCGCGGTTGCCGTCCGCCGCGTACGGGCTGTTGGCGAAGCTGTACTGCAGGCGGTCCCAGTCCGGCTCACTGATCAGGGTCTCGGTTTCGGAGTCGTCGTCGCAGCCGTCGCCGATGCCGTCCAGCTTGTTGATGTTGGCCCGCGCGCTGTCCGAGAACGGTGGGCCGTCCCCGGTCCAGTCGATCGGATCGTCCGGCGGACCATATGTGGTGGCGCCCTTCACCCCGTAGATGACCGGAAGGGCCACCCCGGCCAGACCCGGATCGACGATCTCGTCGAGGTCGTTCTCCACCAGGGTCCCCTTGCCGAAGCGCTGGAAGTCCAGCGGGCGATCCTTCTGGAGGTTGGGGACCTGCCACGCGTAGTTCATCACGCTCTGGTAGTTCGGTTTGCAGTTGACGGCGTCCGGGGTGCCGTCGTCGCGGCGGCCGCCGTGGTCGAGGCCGAGGGTGTGTCCCAGTTCGTGCATCAGGGTCCCTTCCTCGGCGGCCTTCAGCCCGCCCGCCGCCTCAAGCATGTCCTCGGACCACAAGCCGAGCGAGACCAGGAAGTCGTTGCCGCCCCGCTCGTGCGTCTCGGCCCGGCCCGAACCGTCGCCCGCACCGGCCAGGCCGTTGACGAACAGGCCGTACCGGAAATGCTTGCGCTTGAAGTCGAGGATGTCCTCGCACAGCGGGCTCGCCCGATCGACGACGTTGCCGAACCGGCCGGTGCCGGTGGTGCCGCACGGTTTCTCCGGGTTGCCCAGCTTGATGTTGTCGAAATCGTCGGCGGGGGCGTTGGGCGGCACGGTGAGGAAGGAGGTCGTTTCGGCGAACGGGATCCCCTCGTCCAACGTCAGGTGCAGGGCGAGACCGGTCGCCGCCGTATGCGCGTTGGTGACCAGGGCCCTGTCGAAGGCGTCCACGACCGCCTGCAGCACTCCGTCCTGCGGCCTCCGGCCCTCCATGTAGTCGATCTCGACGTAGATGTCCTGGCGTTTGGGGTCGGCGTTCGGCAGGGTCACGTCGACGAGGTTGTCGTTGTTGAAGTCGCGGCCGCGGTACTCCTCCCAGTCGGTGAAGCCGTCGCCATCGCCGTCGGATATGGGCGTCGGCGTGATGTCGATGCAGACCTGTACGGCGGGTTTCGGGTCGGCTCCGAAGATGCCTCCGCCCGGCTCCCCGTGGCCGGCCACGCAGCCGTTGGAGGAGGTCAGGTCACCCTTGACCGCGCCGTCGATCATGTTCACCTGCACGTGCGTGTACGCGTCACCCGCCCGTGGTGTGGTGTCGGCCAAGTCGTTTCCGTTGGTCGTGTCGTGGTCCCAGATTCCGATGGCGATGTCCTGTTCGATCACCGTGGGCGGGATGTCCCGGGTGAGCGTCCAGAACGGGGCGATCTGCACCTGGTCGTCAGGTGCCCTCGGGGTGATGTGCGCGGGGAATCCGGCGAAGATGATCTCGCCGTAGAAGTCGGGTGTGCCTTCTCCGGCTGCCTCGAGCCCGTGTTCGTCGCAGGCGTCGACGCAGTTGACCAGGAGGATGCGCACGGTGAGCGGCTGCGTGTCGGCCGCTCTCGCTGGTGCGGGAAGGATGGTCAGGCCCGCGATGACCAGGAGTGACGCGAGCGCTGCCCGTAGGGGACTGGTCAGCATATTCGCAACGATGCAGCGATGACGGACGCTTTACTAGTAGTTCTGTACTCAAGCGAACACGCTAAGTAGTGATTTGTCCTAGCTTGTTGGGATGTCGGGAAGGGGACGGTTCAGTGGCCTTTGTCGAAGGAGGTCACCAGGCGTTTGGGTGCTTTGTGGCGCCAGGCGAGTTCGGTCAGTTCGCGCAGGCGCTCCGCCGTCACCTTGGCCAGGACGACGCGGACACCGACGAAGATCCGGCCGTTGGGCCCGCCCGCGCGCCACACCTCCTCGAAAACCTCCGGGTCCTGGGCGGCTGCCGCCTGCGCGTCCGCCTGGCCGACGGAGATGATGGCGGTGGCGTCGCCCTTCTCCAGTAGGGCGAACGGCTTTCCGTTGACCTTGAACGACGGGAGCCTGAAGTGGGGCATCTCCTCGACTTCGGGAAACGCCATGGCGTATTGACGGATGTCCTCCAGCCCAATCATGAGAGGGAGTCTAGGAAGCCGGCGCGTTCACCGAGCATTCGGCGAGGTGTTGGTGCCGTGCCAGGCCGGAGACGCTGGGCGGTCGGCGGGGGGCGCTGTGATACGGCCATGATCGTGACCCGTTCTGTGCAGTCCGAGCCGAATCGCCGGCGTTTCCTCGGGGGGATCGGCGCCGTCGCCGGCCTGGCGGCGTTCAGCCAGGTGCCGCTGGAGGGCAGTGCGCTCGCCGCCCCGCGCGTCCGTGGCGGCGAGTACCCGTTCAAGCTCGGGATCGCCTCGGGTGACCCGACGCCGGACGGGGTGGTGCTGTGGACCCGGCTCGTGCCCGAGCTTTTCAGCCCGGACGGGGGCATGCCGAGCCGGCGGGTGCCGGTCGACTGGGAGGTCGCGCTCGACCCGGGCATGCGGAAGGTCGTCGAGCGGGGCACGGTGTCGGCCCTGCCCGAGCTGGCGCACTCGGTGCACGTCGAGGTCGAGGGGTTGCAGCCGGATCGCGAGTACTTCTACCGCTTCCGGTACCGGCATGACGTCTCCGAGGTGGGCCGTACCCGGACCGCGCCGCACGAGCACGGCCGGCTGGGGGCGCTGAGCTTCGCGTTCGCCTCCTGCCAGGACTGGACGCACGGCTTCTACTCGGCGTACCGCAACATGGCCGAGGAGGATCTCGACCTGGTGATCCACCTCGGCGACTACGTGTACGAGTACGGCATCCCCGCCGACGGCGGCGCGCGCAGGACGCCGATCCCGGACGTGCTGCACCAGGGGCCTCTCGACCTCGACCGCTGGCGGATGCAGTACGCGCTCTACAAGTCGGACCCGGACCTGCAGCGCGCGCACGCCCGCTTCCCGTGGCTGGTGACCTGGGACGACCACGAGGTCGAGAACGACTACTCGGGCAACTACGACGGCACGATCAGCCCGTCCCGCGTGGCGGCGTACAAGGCCTGGTACGAGCACCAGCCGGTGGGCCGCCGGTCGCTGCCGCGCCGGGACGGTTCGCTTCAGCTCTACCGCAGGCGCAACTGGGGCCGCCTGGCCCAGCTGGACGTGCTCGACACGCGGCAGTACCGGACCGCGCCGCCGTGCGGCTGGGGCGAGGCGCCGGCGTGCGAGGCCGGGAACGACCCGGCGAAGGGGACCATGCTCGGCGCCACGCAGGAGAGGTGGCTGCTCGACGGGCTGCGCGAGAGCAGGGCGCGCTGGAACGTCATCGCGACGAGCGTGATGATGGCGCGCCTGGACCACGACGGCCCGACCGGGGACGTCATCTGGCACGACGCGTGGGACGGCTTCCCGGCCTCCCGCAGGGCCATCACCGACACCTTCACCGCGGCCAAGGTGCGCAACCCCGTGCTCGTCGCCGGCGACTGGCACTCCACCTTCGTCAACGACATCAAGAGCGACTTCGACAATCCGGACTCGCCGGTCGTGGCGACGGAGTTCGTCGGCACCTCCATCACCACCAACGGCGACGGCGAGGTGTACGGGCCGTACTACGGGCCGATGATCAAGTGGAACCCGCACATCAAGTTCTTCGACGGCGACCGGCGCGGCTATGTCACCTGCCGGCTGAACGCGGACGAGTGGCGGACGGACCTGCGGATGGTGCCGACAGTCAGCCGGGCCGACGTACCCGCGACGACCTTCGCCTCTTTCGTGATCGAGGACCGCAAGCCGGGCGCGACGAGAGTCTGATCACTCCGCGCGCAGGACGTTCGCCACCCGCGGACGCGCCGCAGTCCTGGCGGGCCACACCGCCAGGACGGCCGCGCCCCGCCGCGCGCCCGCGACCGCCGCCAGGACCGTGGCGGTGGCGCCCCCACGCCGTCCGTGCCACACTCACTGTTATAGAACTCATTGAAGAGTTATAGAACGATCGGAGTATGGCATGCGAAACCTGTTGCCGTGGCGTGAGCCGGTCCCGCCGGACGGGACGATGGGGGAGCCCCGGGCGCGGGGCCGATTCGGCGAGTACGGCGGACGGTACGCGCCGGAGTCCCTGGTGGAGGCGTGCCGCGAGGTGGACGCGGCGTTCCGGGAGGCCTGGGCGGATCCGGGGTTCCGCGGCGCCCTGGCGCGGCTGCTCGCCGTACACGCCGGGCGGCCGACCCCGCTCACCCCGGCCCGCCGGCTGTCGGAGGCGCTGGGCGTGGAGCTGTACCTCAAGCGCGAGGACCTCACCCACACCGGATCCCACAAGATCAACAACGTGCTGGGCCAGGCCCTGCTGGCCACCCGGATGGGACGGCGCAGGCTGATCGCCGAGACCGGAGCGGGCCAGCACGGAGTGGCCACCGCGACCGCCGCCGCGCTGCTCGGGCTGGAGGCCACGGTGTTCATGGGGGAGCGCGACATCGAGCGGCAGTCGCTGAACGTCTTCCGGATGCGCATGCTGGGCGCGGAGGTGGTCCCGGTGACCACGGGCAGCCGTACCCTCAAGGACGCGACCAGCGAGGCCATGCGGCACTGGGTGGGCGCGACCGGCGACTCCCACTACTGCATCGGCTCGGTCGTCGGGCCGGATCCGTACCCCTGGATGGTCAGGGAGTTCCAGCGGGTCATCGGCGACGAGGCCCGCGGGCAGTGCGCCGCCGAGCTGCGCACCGGCGTCCCGGACCACGTGGTCGCGTGCGTCGGCGGCGGCTCCAACGCGGCCGGCACGTTCGCCGGATTCGCCGACACCCCGGCGCGCCTGGTCGGGGTCGAGGCGGAGGGCGGCGCCGGGGCGGCCCGCGGCCGGCTCGGCGTCCTGCACGGCTGCCGCTCGCTGTTCCTGCAGGACGACGACGGGCAGATCACCCAGGCGCACTCCATCGCCCCCGGGCTCGACTACCCGGGGGTCGGCCCGGAGCACGCCCACCTGCGCGACCTGGGCCGGGCCCGCTACGTCACGGTCACCGACGACGAGGCGATCAGCGCGGCCGTACGGCTGGCGCGCACCGAAGGCATCGTCCCCGCGCTCGAATCGGCGCACGCCCTCGCCTGGGTGATCCGCGCTGCGGACGGCGGCGACCTGCCCGCGGGATCGACGGTGCTGATGACGCTGTCCGGCCGGGGCGACAAGGACGTCTCGACCCTGAAGGAGCTGCTGTGACGAACACCCTGGCCGCGGGCGCGGTCGAACGCCATCTGCGTGCCCGCCGGGACGCCGGCCGTGGCCTGCTCATGCCGTACGTCACCGGGGGGATCACGCCCGGCTGGACGGACTACCTGCGGGCGTTCGCCGCCGCCGGGGCGGACGCGATCGAGGTCGGCCTGCCCTTCTCCGACCCCACGCTGGACGGCGTCACCATCCAGCAGGCCAGCGACACGGCACTGGCCCGCGGGGCGAGCACCCGCCGGATCCTCGCCGACCTGTCCGGCATGCCGGACCTGGGTGTGCCGCTGGTCGTCAGCACCTACTACAACCTGGTGCTGCACGACGGCCCCGAGGCGTTCTGCGCCGCGCTGCGCCGGGCCGGTGCCGGCGGCCTGATCGTGCCCGACCTGCCGGTGCACGAGGCGGACGAACTGACGGACGTGGCCGCCGGCGCCGGGATCGATCTGGCCCTGCTGGCGTCGCCGGCGACGCCGCAGCCGCGGCTGGCGGAGATCGCGGACCGCAGCCGCGGATTCGTCTACGCGGTGTCGCTGATGGGCACGACCGGTGAGCGGGCCGACCTCGCCGCCTCGGCGGCGGAGCTCACCGAGCGGATCAGGCGCGTCAGTGACCGGCCGGTCTTGCTAGGATTTGGCATTTCCACCCCGGACCAGGCACGCGAAGCCCGCCGGCACGCCGACGGCGTGGTGGTCGGCGCCGCGGTCATGCGGCGGGTGCTCGACGGGGCCGGGCCGGACGATCTGCGGACCTTCCTCGCGACCCTGCGGCACGCCCTCGACCAGGAGTACGACCGACCACAATGACCCCACGATGACCCACGATGACCTCTGACGCCGGGCACGAGGCGAGATACCGCGCCATCGCCGCCGACCTCGCCGCGAAGATCCGGTCGGGACAGTACGCCCCCGGTGCGGCCCTGCCGCCGCAACGGGAGCTGAGCGCCTCCTACGGGGTGACCCTCATGACGCTGCGCCAGGCGTTGCGGCAGCTCAGCGACGACAGGCTGATCGTGCAGCAGCCGGGCAGAGGCACGTTCGTCGCCCCGCCCCACCTGTCGTACCAGCTCGACTCGCTCCGCAGCCTCGTCGACGACCTGCGTAAACAGGGCCATGACGTGCGTACCGCGGTGGCCGGGCGGGCGGTGCGCCGGGCCCCCGCCCGGATCGCCGCGGAGCTGCGGCTGCGTCCCGGCGACACCGCCCTGCGGCTGGAGCGGGTCCGCGAGTTCGCGGGACGCCCCGCCGTGCACCAGGTGTCCTGGGTACGCCGGCCCGTGGCCGACCAGATCCGCGACCGCGACTTCACCGCCGTCTCCCTCTACACGGCCCTCGCCGACGCGGGAGTGACGGTCGCCCGCGCCTCCGAGGTGGTACGGCCCGGCCTGCTCGACCCCGCCGCCGCCCGCCACCTCCACGAACCGCAGGGCAGCCCGGTGCTCGTCAGCACCCGGATCACCTACACGCTCGACGCCACGCCCGTGGTGTCCGACCACGCCACCATCCTCGGCAGCATGATGGAGATCCGCACCGACCGCGCCGCCACCGGCCTCTCCCTCACCTGGGGCGCCACCACCTGAAAGGACCCGATGAGCTGGTACGGGCCCAACGGGCAGCAGATCTACTACGAGGACGCCGGTCAGGGCGACGCCGTCGTGCTGATGCCCGGTTGGGGCGGCAGCGTCATCGACCTTGATCGGCTGCGCGCCGAGCTCGCGTACGGGTTCCGTGTCATCGCCGTCGACCTGCCGGGATCAGGCCGGTCGCAGCCCCAGCCGCGGCGCTATCCCTCGACCTACTACCTGGACGACGCCCGGCTGCTGCTCGGTCTGCTCGACGAACTCCGCGTCGAGGCCGCCCATCTGGTGGGCTTCAGCGACGGCGGCGAGGAGGCGCTGCTCATGGCGGCGCTGCGACCGGCCCGGGCGCTGTCGGTGCTCACCTGGGGCGCCGCCGGTCAGATCGAGGCGTCGCCGCGGCTGCTCCGCGGGCTCGCGCGCCTGCTCGACGATCCCATCGACGAGCTCAAGCCGCTGGCGGCGTACCTGGCCGAGACCTATGGTGTGGACGAAGCCCGGATCATGGCCGGCAGCTGGGCCGAGGCGATGACCGCCGTCATCGACGCGGGCGGCGACGTCAGCCGATCACGCGCGGCCCGCATCACCTGTCCCGCGCTGCTGGTCGCCGGAACCCACGATCCGTTCTGCCCACCGGCCCTGGTCCAGCAGATGGCCGACGCCATTCCGCGCGGGACGTATGCGGAGGCGGAAGGCGGGCACGACATCCATCTGTCCCACAGCGGCTGGCTGGCCGCCACGGTCGCCGACTGGCTGAGCGATCATTAACCGCGCTCGTTCGCGCGTCTCCCCGCCCTGAGCCGGTAGCCCGATGTGCGCTACGTCTCATCCGCGAGCCGTCACACCGGATGCGCGGCTGGTGTCTCAGTAGTGAGTCCAAAAGCACGAGGGAGACATCATGAACGGGAACGTCGAGGTGGTCGTGGTCGGTGGCGGGTACGGGGGCGTGATGGCGGCCAATCGCCTGGCCCGCCGCGAGGGCGTGTCGGTGACCCTGGTCAATCCGCGTCCCGAATTCGTCGAGCGGATCCGCCTGCACCAGCTCGTGGCCGGTTCCGATGACGCGGTCGAGGGCTTCGATACGGTTCTGGGCGGGAACGTCCGGCTGGTGGTCGACGCCGCGACCCGGATCGACGCCGGCGAGCGCCGGGTGGCGCTGGCGGGCGGTGGCACGGTCTCCTACGACTACCTCGTCTACGCGGTGGGCAGCGGCGCCGCCGATCCGGGCGTGCCCGGGGCGGCGGAGTTCGCCCATGTGGTGTCGGACCTCGAAAGGGCGGAACGACTGCGGTCGGCGCTGGGCGCGGCGCCCGCGACGGCTCCGGTGACCGTGGTCGGGGCCGGTCCGACCGGTATCGAGACCGCCGCCGAGCTGGCGGAGGCAGGCCGCAAGGTCACTCTGGTCTGCGGCGACGTGCTCGGCCCCTACCTGCATCCCCGGAGCCGTGGCCCGGTCGCTCGCCGGCTCGCCGAGCTGGGTGTGACCGTCATCGAAGGTCGCGGCGCGCGGGTGACGGAGGTGACACGCGAGGCCGTACAGCTGGAGGACGGTCGGGTGCTGCCCAGCGTGGTGACGATCTGGACTGCGGGATTCCGGGTGCCGGAGCTGGCCGTCCGCAGCGGGCTGCGTACCGACACCGCGGGCCGTCTGCTCACCGACGCGACGCTGACCAGTGTGGACGACGAGCGCATCGTCGCCGCCGGGGACGCGGCGGCGATGACGGACCGGCCGTTCAGGATGAGCTGCCAGGCCGCCGTGCAGCTGGGCGCGGGGGCGGCCGCCACGATCCTGCGGCGGATCGCGGGGAAGACGCCCGCTCCCGTCCGGTTGATGTTCGCCGGGCAGTGCCTCAGCCTCGGCCGGAACGGAGGCCTCACCCAGTTCTCCAACCTGGACGACAAGGTGAACGCGCTCCACATCAGCGGGCGGCTCGTCGCCCACATCAAGGAGTACGCCTGCCGGTTCCCCCTCAACCAGTTGGCGTCCGGGGCACGCAAGGCCAGCTCCCGAAAGAGCACCGATCGCCCGGAGACGCCGCAGCCGGGCCACCGGACGACACCGCCCAACACCCGGCGCGCGGCCTAACCGCCGAGTCCCTTCTTGTGCGGAACGAGAGTGAAGCGTACGACATGAACGACTCCGCGACGGAAGCCTTCGTCGCCCACCGCGACCTGCTGTTCACCGTCGCCTACGAGATGCTCGGATCGGCGGCCGACGCCGAGGACGTGCTCCAGGAGACCTGGCTGCGGTGGGTCAAGATCGACCTGGCGCAGGTCCGGGACCAGCGCGCCTACCTGGTACGGATCACGACCCGGCAGGCGCTCAACCGGCTGCGCACCCTCAAACGGCGCAAGGAGGCGTACGTCGGGCCCTGGCTGCCCGAGCCCCTGCTCACCGCGCCGGACGTGGCCGAGGACGTCGAACTGGCCGAGAACCTGTCGCTGGCGCTCATGTACATCCTCGAAACCCTCGCGCCGACCGAACGCGCCGTCTTCGTGCTGCGCGAGGTCTTCGACTTCGGCTACGACGACATCGCGGCCGCGATCGGCAAGAGTCCCGCCGCCGTACGCCAGATCGCCCTCCGCGCCCGCCGGCACGTCGACGCCCGCCGGCCGCGCACACCGGGTTCCCCGGAAGAGGCCCGGGCGGCGCTGAACTCGTTCCAGCGCGCGCTCGTGACCGGGGACCTGCAAGGGCTGCTCGACGTGCTCGCCCCTGACGTCGTCTTCGTCAGCGACGGCGGCGGCTTCAGGCTGGCGGCGCTGCGGCCGGTCGTCGGCGCCGACAAGGTGCTCGGGTACATGGCCGGCAGCGTCACCAAGGCCGGCGGCATCCTGACCGGTGAGCCCACGACGGTCAACGGCAACCCCGGACTCATCCTGCGCCTGGACGGCGTGATCGACGGCGTGCTGGCCCTGCGCGTGGAGAACGCCCGCGTCACCGGCCTCTACTACGTCCGCAACCCCGAAAAACTCACCCGCGTCGAGTCCGAAACCCCTCTCACCTCCCGCTGACCAATCAGTTGACACCGGACCCGTTGTAACAGAACCTATTGCAACGGGAGGTGCGATGGCGGCGAACAGCCGGTTGACGATTGCGGCGCACGTGCTGGCGTGGCTCGCGTTGGCGCAGCGGCGGGGTCAGGAGATCCTGACGTCGGAGCAGGTCGCGGCCAGTGTGAACACCAACCCGGTGATCATCCGGCGGAGCCTGGGCGATCTGCGCCGCGCGGGGTTGGTGCACGTACGTCGGGGTGCGGGCGCGGGATGGAGCCTGGCTCGCGCGCCGGAGGACATCACGCTGCTGGAGGTCTACGACGCCGTCGAACAGGATCCGCCCTTCGGCATGCACCACGCCCAGCCCAACCTGGAGTGCCCGGTCGGGCTCGGCATCCGGCCCGCGCTGGGGGACATTTACGGCCGGGTTGAGCAGGCCATGCGCCAGGAACTGGCGGAGACCTCGATAAGCGACGTGCTGCGCGAGACCCTGCGGGTGCGTTGAGCCGGCCTGCGCATGTGGATCGGCCGACCTTGGTTGTAACAGAGATTGTTCTGACAGATGGAGAGACTGTGCCGACCGACGCCGTACGTTGTCCGATCGTCGAACTGAGGCAGTACACGCTGCACCCCGGTCAGCGGGACGTGCTGATCGACCTCTTCGACCGGGAGTTCGTCGAAACCCAGGAGGCCACCGGCATGACGATCCTGGGGCAGTTCCGGGACGTGGACGACCCTGACCGTTTTGTCTGGCTCAGGGGATTCGACGACATGGAGAGCCGGGCCGAGGCGCTGGGCCGCTTCTACGGTGGGCCGGTCTGGCGGGAGCACCGCGCCCGGGCCAACGCGACGATGATCGACTCTGACGACGTGCTGCTCCTGCGACCGGTACTGGAGGACTCCGGCTTTCCCGCGCCGACCGTCCCGAGGCCCCCGATCGGTGATCCGGAGCCGTCGTCCCTCGTCCTCGCGACCATCTGTCACCGCGAGAAGCCGTTCGACGACTTCTTCGATCAGCGGGTACGCCCCCTCCTGGCAGACGCGGGAGCCGTACCACTGGCCTGCCTGACGACCGAGTACGCGGCCAACACGTTCCCCGCGCTGCCGGTGCGCACCGGCGAGAACGTCTTCGTCTGGTTCACGCGGTTCGCCGATGAGGCTCAGCTCGGCGATCACCTGCGTCGCCTGGACGGGTCGCCGCGCTGGCGAGACGACGTGCTGCCCGAACTGTCGGCGGCCCCGCGGCAGCTGCGATTGGCCCCCACCGCGCGTTCGTCTCTTCGCTGAGAATTGGGGGCCGGACTGCGCCGTAGCCCGGCCCCCGCCGGCCGCCTCGTCATTGAGAGCGGCGGGTCCTGATCAGTCGTCCCAGCAGTTACCGACCCAGCTGGTGGCCGACGTGCTCGTGGTTCGGTTGATGGTCGGGATCGTGCCATTGGCGTTGAAGCGGAAGCACTCGGCGTGGACCTTGCGGGAGTGCGGGGTGCCCGACGCGCCGTCGTGGTAGAAGAACAGGCTCATGCCGTTCGGGCCCCACCCTTCGACGATCGTCGCCTGGTTGGTCCACTCGCTGCTGCTGCCGGACATGATGATGCCCTGGTAGGCGTACGGACCGTCGATGTTGTCCGCCATGGCGTACGCGATGACCGAGTTCCCGCTCGCCGGCTTGGAGGCGAACATCAGGTACCACTTCTGGTTGCCGTTGACCCAGCGGTAGAAGAGCTCCGGGCCCTCGAAGTAGTAGTCGTTGTTGTTGTCGCAGCCGCGCAGGCTGGTGGGCACGCCGGTCATGTTGACGGTGCCGGCCGGCGGGCTGGCCGAGTTGATGACGAGCGGCTTCGGCCAGCCGGACTGGACGTTCAGTTCGAAGTCGAGCATCGCGAAGGAGATCTTGCCGCAGGGGCGGGTGTCGAAGTCGCCGTTGGCGTACGTGATGAACGGCCACCAGTCGTTGCTGAAGGACGGGTCGCTGGAGTATCCGCTGTTGGGGGCGGCGGTCCCGTTGCCGTTCGTGGCGAGGTTCATCGTGTGCAGGTAGGTGTAGGTGCTGCCCGGGTCGATGCTGGCCGAGCGGGAGACGCCGATCCTGGACGAGGAGTGCGGCTGGTTCGTCACGTCGAGGTCGGGAACCAGCAGGTTGTACCGGCCCCAGGGCGAGTTGTACCAGTTGGTGGGCGCCCACAGGTGCCTGGTGTTGTTGTCGACCCAGCTGCTGTAGCCGGGGTTCTCCCGCAGGACGACGCCGCCGACGTTGGTGCCGTCCACGCTCACGGTGCTGCCCTTGGCCTGCCAGTTGGACTGGACCCCGGGGTTGGATCCCTGCGGCAGGAAGTACATCCGCGTCACCGACATGGGATACGGGTTGCCGCCGTTGTAGTTCCAGCCCTGCGGGCGGTCGTCGCGTGAGGTGGTGAGGCAGATGCCCCACGAGTTGCCGGTGTAGCACCAGCGGGCGTCCGGGTCTGACGAGTAGTCGTTGATGATCGGGTTGTTGGGCAGCACGTCGGCGGATGCCGAGGTGACGGGGAAGATCGACGCCGAGATGACGACGATGAGACTCCCGATGATCCGAAGCCGTGAGCGTTTCGGATGGTACATGTCGTGCTCCTGTCAGTGATCGCCTGCACAGTTGATCGTCCGACAGCATCGGCGCGCGCCGGTGTGGGCAGAGCCTCGTGGCCAGCCGCGGCGCGCGACGGACGACGGGGGTGTCTGCGGGAGCGTCCACCCATCCCGGTCCCGGGAAGTACAGACCGTGATGAAACCAGCACATGAAGTCGTTTGAAAGTTGTTCCCCACAACATAAGTGCGAAGGCAAGACCTGGCAATGAGGTCTTTTGTTGTATGGCATAACAATTAGGAAACGCGCCGTTCACTTACCGCACGCGAACTTCGGGGGCGTGGTGAGGCCGTTTCCGCCTGCTCCAACAGCCGAGGGCCCGCCCATGAGGATGGGCAGGCCCTCGGCCCACAGGCGTCACGGCTTCACGGGCTCTTCAGGCCGACGGCGTTTCCGTCCGGGTCGGTGAACACCGCTATCCGTCCCATACCGGGCACGCTCTGCGGGTCCATCGTCCGGCTGCCGCCGAGCTTCTCGGCCCGCAGCAGGGCGGTTTCCACGTCGTCGACCGGGAAGTAGACCACGATCCCGGTGTACGGACTGTCCGGGCCTGCCTGTCCGATTCCGCCCGCCGGCGGGCCGCCGACCAGTGCGTACGTGTCGTCGATGGCGTGGATCGGCCAGCCGAACATCTCCTGGTAGAACTGCCGCGCCCGGGCGGCGTCGGGGGAGGAGATGTCAAACCAGCCGGGCGTGGTCGATCCAGAGATGGGTGTTTCGTCGGACATGGGGGGTCCCTTCATCGCGAACCCGCCCGTTTGACGGGAGCCCGGCAAAATTATGTGACCAAATGGTCACATGTCAAGCGCGTTGACACGTTACCTTTTGGTCACCTATGTTCGGGCCGTGACCGACGACGACCGCGTCTTCAAGGCGCTGGCCGACCCGACCCGCAGGCGGCTGCTCGATCGGCTGTTCACGCGGGACGGCCGCACGCTCTCCGACCTGGAGTCCGAGGTGGAGATGACCCGGTTCGGCGTGATGAAGCACCTCCGGCTGCTGGAGGACGCCGGTCTCGTCACCACGCGCAAATCCGGCCGGGAGAAGCTGCACTTCCTGAACGCGGTGCCCATCCGGCTCATCCACGACCGCTGGATCGACAAGTACACCGAGCCTCAGGTGTCGGCGCTCGTCCACCTGAAGAACGAGCTGGAGCAGATCATGACCACCCCCGGAACCGGCACGACCGTGCAGGTCCACCGCGTCTATATCAGAGCCACCGCGCAGGCGATCTGGACCGCCATCGTCGACCCGGAATGGACCCGCCGGTACGGCTACCGCGCCGAGGTCGACTACGACCTGCGTCCCGGCGGCTCCTTCGCCACCCACGCCGGCGACGAGTGCGTGGTGGAGGGCGAGGTGATCGAGGTCGAGCCGCCGTACAAGCTGGTGCAGACTTGGCGGCCGACCTGGAACGACGAGGGCTTCACCCTGCTCACGTACGAGATCAGGGAGGGCGAGCAGGGGGTCTGCTCGCTGACCATCACCCACGACGTGCACGGCGCGCCGCAGACCGGCGCGCAGACGGCCGGGCAGGTCGAGAACGCCGGGGGAGGCTGGGCGGAAGTGCTCAGCGACCTGAAGTCACTCCTGGAAACCGGCTCCAGCCTGTACGGCTGACAGCCGCCGAAGATCTGAAAGGGAGGCCGTTGTGACCACGGCAGGCGCGAGCATGCCCGCAGACGCTCTGGAGAAGGACCCCCGGCGGTGGTGGGTGCTCGCCCTGCTGTCCGGGCTGGCGTTCATGATCCTGCTGGACATGACCGTCGTGAACGTGGCGTTACCCCTGATCCAGGACGGCCTGGGCTTCTCGGAGTCGGGCCTGACCTGGGTGGTCAACGGCTACGTGCTGGCGGCGGGCGGCCTGTTGCTGCTGGGCGGCCGGCTGGCGGACGTGTTCGGGCGGCGGCGCCTGCTGCTGATCGGCGTGATCGTTTTCGCGGTGTCGTCGGCGGTGTGCGGGGCGGCCGTGAACCAGCCGATGATGATCATAGGCCGGTTCGGGCAGGGCGCCGCCGAGGCGATCGCCGCGCCCGCCTCGCTCGGCCTGATCGCGCTGTTGTTCACCGACCCGAAGGAGCGCACCAAGGCGCTGGGCGTGTGGGGCGGCCTGGTGGCGCTCGGCGGGACCCTGGGCTACGTCATCTCCGGCGTGCTGACCGATCTCACCTCGTGGCGGTGGATCTTCTTCATCAACGTGCCGGTGGCGCTGGCCGTGCTGCTGCTGGTGCCGCGGCTGGTCAGCGAGAGCCGGATGGTGAGGGAGCAGGGCCGCCGGCTGGACGTGGCCGGGGCGGCGGCCTCGACGGCGGGCCTGGTCGCCCTGGTCTACGGGCTGCTGCAGACCGCCGAGTTCTCCTGGGGGTCGGCGCGGGTGCTGGTTCCGGTGCTCGGCGGGGTGGGGTTGCTGCTGGCGACGGTGGTGATCGAGCGGCGGGCCAGGAATCCGCTCATTCCGCTGGAGTTCTTCGCCAACCGTACTCGGTCGGTCATCAATCTGACCTCGCTGTTCTTCATGGCGGCGTTCATCTCCTACACGTTCATGCTGACCTTGTTCGAGCAGCACGTCCTGGACTACTCCTCGCTGGAGAGCGGCCTCGGCTACCTGCCGCTCGGGTTCGCGATCGGGGCGGGCATCGGGCTGGGCACCGCCCTGACGCCGCGCCTGGGCGTGAAGGCGATCGCCGCGGCGGGCTTCGTAGGGGCCGGATTAGGGCTCCTGCTGACGAGTACGGTCGGGGTCGGCGCCTCCTACTTCGGCGGGATCCTGCCCGGCATGATCGTGTTCGGGGTGTTCGCGGGGGCGACCATGCCGGCCGCCACCAACGCCGCGCTGCACGGGGTCACCGCCCAGGACTCAGGCCTGGCCTCCGGCGTGCAGACCACCATGCAGCAGATCGGCGGCGCGCTGGGCCTCGCCGTCCTGGTCCCCGTGGCCTTCCGGCACTCCGCCGAGGAGATCCGGCACGGCGCGGGCATCGAGGAGGCGATGACCTCGGGTTACGTGCTGTCCTTCCGGATCGGGGCCGTGCTGATGATCCTCGGCGGTCTCCTCATCGCCGCGCTGTTCGAGCATGTCAGCACCGAAATGCGCGACCCGACAGCCGAGATCGCCGAGAAAACCCGCTGACCGTGGGCCCGACTCATCGTCGGCGTTCGGGACTGGAGTCGGTGAGGGTCCAGCTCGCGAGCAGGTCCAGAGCCCGTTTCGAGGGTGACCCCGGCTCCGCGGTGTAGACGAACAAGGTCACGTCGGGGTCCCCTGGAAGCGAAAGGGTCTCGTACTGCACGGTCAGTTCGCCGACCAGGGGGTGGCGGAGGCGTTTGGAGCCGTGGGTGCGCTGGTGTACGCGGTGCCGCTCCCACCACTGGTCGAATTCGGGGCTGTGCGCCCGCAGGTCGTCGACAAGGGCGCGGGTGGCCTGGTCGTCGGGGTCGCGGCCGACCTCCAGCCGCAGGTTCTCGACCGCGGCCCGCGCCTGCTCGGCCCAGTCGGCGAACAGGGCGCGGGCTCCCTCGTTGAGGAACATCCAGCGTGCGTAGTTGCGGTCCCGGTGGGGCAGCTGCTCGAAGTCGGCGAACAGCGCTTTGGCCATCCGGTTGGCGGCCAGGATGTCGGTGCGGCGTCCGAGGATCAGGGCGGGTTCGCCGTCCAGGGCGTCCAGGAGCTGGTAGAGGCCGGGGCGGACCCGCTGGACGCTGCGCGGGCGTCGCCGGGCCGGCTCCGCGGTCATGCCGAACAGGTCCTTGAGGTGGGCGCGTCCCGCGGCGTCGAGTTCGAGGGCGCGGGCGAGGGCTTCGACGACGGCGGGTGAGGGGTTGATGGCGCGCCCCTGTTCCAGCCGCGTGTAGTAGTCGGTCGACACGCCGGCCAGACGGGCGACTTCCTCGCGGCGCAGGCCCGGCACCCGGCGGACCCGGCCGTCCGCGGGAAGACCGGCCCGCGACGGGTCGCCCTGGCTGCGGGCCCGTTTCAGGAAATCCGCCAGCTCACGATTGATCTCAGCCACATCTATCAGTCTCGCCCATGTCCCGCGTTCCTAACTGGCCCTGCCAGTCCTAGCCCGCCTGGTCCGCGGTCGTGCAGGGCGATCTGTGCGCGCCTGCCGCGGGGGTGCGGTGACCCACGCTGGATGTGTACCGGGGCAGCCCGGCTTACACGAGCGAAGGACGGATTTCATGACTTTTCCGACAGAGCGACCGGCGATCTGGCTGGTGACGGGCACCTCCCGCGGCCTGGGACTCGAACTGGTCAGGCAGCTGCTGGAGCGCGGTGACAGCGTCGCGGCGACCACACGCTCCCGCGAGCGGCTGCTCGCGGGACTCGGCGGGCGGGCCGACACCGCACGCCTGCTGCCGCTCACCGTCGACCTGCGTGAGGAAGCGGAGGTCAGGCAGGCCGTACTGGAGACCACCGAGCGTTTCGGCGGGCTGGACCGCGTCGTCAACAACGCGGGGTACGGATTCCTGGCGGCGGTGGAGGAGACCAGCGACCGCGAGGTCCGCGACATGCTCGACGTCCAGGTCGCCGGTGTGTGGAACGTCCTGCGTGCCGCCTTGCCCATCCTGCGCGAGCAGCGGAGCGGCCACGTCGTCAACATCTCGTCGGTCCTGGGGCTGACGGCCGTACCGGGCTGGGGTCTGTACTGCGCGGGCAAGTTCGCGCTGGAAGGACTGAGCGAGGCGCTGGCGGCCGAGATGGCGGACTTCGGCGTCAAGGTCACCATCGTCGAACCCGGCTACTTCCGCACCGCCTTCCTCACCCCCGACGCCCTGGCCCTGCCCACCGGCGCCACCACGCACTACCCGGCCATCCGCGAGATGACCGCCAGCCACCTCAAGCTCTCCGGCGGTCAGCTCGGCGACCCGGTCAAGGGCGCCGCCGCGATCATCAGCCAGGTCGTGGCCGGCGACGGCCCCCTGCGGCAGCTGCTCGGCTCCGACGCCCACTCCTATGCCACCGCCAAAATCGAGGCCCTGCGGGCCAATCTCGAGGCCACCGCGCTCACCGCGCCCGCCACGGACTTTCCCGCAGCCTGATCATCGGCCCCGCCGAACCCCTGCCATGCCGTCGCCCTGGCCGGGCATAGGATCGGCGGCATGGCGACGAGGCTTGTGCAGATTCACATGAAAGCCGGGGACGACTCCGCGGTCGGCCGGTTCTGGGCGGAGGCGCTCGGCTGGGGTATCTCCAGCGAGGGGCCCGGCGTGACCAACCTCGAACCGGAAGGCTTCGTCTATCCCGACCCCACCGCGATCTGCATCGACGTCGTCCGCGACCCGAATCCCAAAACGGTGAAGAACCGCGTGCACGTCGACCTCGCCACCACCTCCGCGGCCCACCAGGCCGACCTCGTCGCACGCCTCCAGGCTCTCGGCGCGACGCCCGCCGACCTGGGCCAGGGCGACGTCCCGTGGACGGTCCTCGCCGACCCGGAAGGCAACGAGTTCTGCGTGCTGGAGCCTCGAACGATCTACCGGGACACCGGCCCGATGGCCGCGGTGGTGGTCGACTGCGCCGATCCTCGGGTCATGGCCCGGTTCTGGGGCGAGGCGATGGACTGGATCCTGCACGAGGTGACCGACGACCAGGCGGTGCTGCGCTCGGCCAAGGGCGTCGGGCCGTATCTGGAGTTCCTCCGTACGCCCGGCGTGAAGACCGTGCGGAACCGCGTGCATCTGGACCTGCGGCCGTACCCCGGTGACGACCACGCGGCGGAGACGGCGCGGCTGCGGGCGCTCGGCGCCACCGACGTCAACATCGGCCAGGGCGACGTGCCGTGGACGGTCCTCGCCGACCCGGAGGGCAACGAGTTCTGCGTCCTCACCCCGCTCTGACGCGGAGTTCGCGAGAGCGCTCGAAAAACCACTTGAGCGTTCTTTCCGCGTTCCCGTAGGTTGCCTGCGGCCCCGTCGTCGTGAGGACAGAGGACAGACCGCGTGACCCCGCCTGCTCTTTAGACCTGACACCTTCTTCCGCTCACCTTCAGGCCGGCCTTCCCGTCGGCTCCGCCGGGCTGCCCATGCGCGCCCGGTCATGAAGCGTTTGAGGCCGCGCGCAATCGGCCTCGTGTCAGGTCTAGAGAGCTCATGTCTTCACAACCTCATATCCTGCTGCCCTGGGTCGTTCGCCGGACCAGGCTGCCGCTGCTGTCGTTGCGGTGCGTGGACTGCCGGTCGGAGTCGGCCACCACCGGCGAGGGCAGGTTCCGCGTCAACGCCAACGGCAAACTGCTGGACGTGTGGCTGCTGGTCCGCTGCGTGTCCTGCGATCGGACGAGCAAGCTCACCGTGCACGAGCGAGCGCCGGTCAGGTCCTTGGATCCGGCCGAACTCCACGGCTACCGCGTCAACGATCCGGAACTGGTGGCGTCCCGGCTGCTGGATCCGCTGCTCGCCCGGCGCAACCGCTTCACCCTGGACTGGACGGGGGCCTGGCGGCTGGACACCCCGCCGGCATGGCTCGACGAGGCGTATCCGGTCCAGGTGGAGGTCCTCTTCGAGGATCCGGTTCCGGTACGCCCGGAACGGCTCATCGCGGAAGGGCTCGGCCTCAGCAGGAACGAGGTCCTGCGCCGGATCAAGTGCGACATTCCGCTGCGCCGTACGACGAGCACCGGATTCACCTTCACCGTGATGGCCGGGGTGTAGCCACGGCGTCGCTGAATTCCGGGGTCCGCATGATGGCCAGGCTGTCCGGCTCGTCGAAGACGTAGGTGCGGGCGTTCGGGGCCACCGGTGACCAGTCCGCGGCCTCTCCGGTCGCGGTCCGCGCCGTCTGGAAGACCAGAGCGGGCCCCGGATACGGCCGCGGGTCGTAGTTCTCCTGGGCGAAGGCGGTCGCCGCGGTCACCGCCGCGTGCCAGAAGAAGTCCTCGGGCTTCACCCCGTCGAGCCAGAAGGTCTGCTCGAAGGCGTCGAGCACGTCCGAACGGTTCGCGTCCAGGTCCAGGTCGCCGAACATGAGCTGCACGTAGGCGAGCCGTTCGAGGTAGAGGTCCGACAGGCCGATTCCGGCTGGGCGCTGCCGGATGCCCGGCCGGATCGAGTTCAACCCGGCGTCCAGCGAGAACGCGGAGGGCATCAGGGCGAGTACGGCCACCTCCTCACCCGCCTGGGTGAGCCGGTGCGCCATCTCGAACGCCACATGACTGCCCATGCAGAACCCGCCGATCGAGTACGGGCCGTGCCGCTGCACCCGGCGCATCTGCGCGACGTACTGGTCGGCGATCTCGACCATCGACAACGGGGGCCGCGTCCGGTCGCGTAGCCCGATCGCCTCGATCCCGTACACCGGCCGTCCGCGCCGGAAACGGTCCACGGCCCGTTCGATGAAGCGCACCTGCCCGAGACCGGTGTGGACGAAGAACAGGGGGAGGCCGGTGCCGGCGGCCAGCGGGACCAGGGTGTGGACCTCGGACGACCATACCGACGTGCTCTCGGCCCACAGGTCGGCGAAGGCGGGATATTCCCCGGCCGCGCCGATGACCTGTTCCCGCAGAGCCTCCGCCAGCAACGGTACGGTCGGGGACCGGAGCAGGTCGCGCACGCTGACCGGGAAGCCGGACTGCTGCAGCTGGACCACCAGAGTGACCAACGCGTCCACGCCGCCACGGCCGGCCAGGAAATCGTCGCTCGCCCCGGGCGAGATCTGTCGCCATCGAGCACGCAGGTACTCGTCCATGGTCGATCGTCCTCTCGTCACACCGATGCCGGGCTGGGTTCCCGCCGGACGGCCCGGATCGGGCGGGCCAACGGGAGCAGCAGATGAATGACGCCGTGCAGGATGGTGATCGCGACGACGGTCGCCGAGGTCCCGGCCGCGGCGGCGACGGCCCCGACCGCCAGGTAGCCGAGCGGGGCGAAGAACACCGAACCCATCCAGTCGTAGGAGCTGATCCGCGAGAGGAACGCGGGATCGACGTTCTCCTGCAGAGCCGACTCCCAGAGCGTGTCCGCCGCGAGCAGCCCCACGGTCGCCACGACCGACGCGAGCACCAACGCCACCACGCCGAGCCCGGCGCTCAGTCCCAGCAGGAACGGCAGGTCGAGCAGGAGCAGGGCGCAGGCCAGGGCGACCGGCCGGCGCGGCCGCCAGCGCAGGAGCAGGACGCCGCCGAGGATGGCGCCGGCGCTGCGTGCCGTCAGCACCGCGGCCCATCCGCTCGCGCCGACGTCGTCCTGCGTGACCAGAGGGCCGATGACGAAGACCACCGGCAGCACGGTGGCCTGGTAGATGGCGAACGACCCGACCATCAGCCAGACCCAGGTCGTGCGACGGAACACCGACCACCCGGCGGCCAGTTCCCGCAGGAATGACGCGCGTGCGGACGGCGCGGACAGTTTCGGCAGCCCGGACACCGCCGCCGCGGACACCAGGAACGTCACCGCGTTCGCGAGCAGCGCCCACTCCGGTCGCAGCGCGGCCGCGAAACCGGCGGCGGCCGGCGGGCCCAGCACCGACGCCGTGTTCATGGCCGTACGCAGGACGGCGTTCGCCCGTTGCAGGCCGTCCGGCGGCACCAACTGCGGGAGTACGCCGATGAGGGCGGGTACGGCGAGGGCGTTGGCGCAGCCGTACAGGATCTGGAGGATCACCAGCAGGGGCAGCTGCCGGGTTCCGCCGTGCCACAGCAGCAGGGCGGTCGCGACCTGGGTGGCCGCCATCAGCAGATCACCGAGGATCAGTACGCCCCGGCGGTCGAGGCGGTCACTGATCACCCCTCCGGCCAGGAGGAACACCGTCTTGGGCAGGATCGCCGCGCCGAGCACCACCCCGAGGGAGGCGGCGCCCGCGCCGTGCCAGAGCAGCGCCACCGGCAGGGCGACCGCTGCCATCTGATTGCCGAACGCCGACACCGACGAGCCGAGCACGTACCGGCGCACGTAGCGGCCCATGCGTGGCTGCGTGAGGTCAGGCATCCGGGCCTCGCAGCGCCTTCAGCCAGCCCTCGTCGGCCACGGGTTTCCCCTGGTCGTCGACGAAGGCGAAGGTCGTGTGGAGGTAGTCGGCGAGGTCCAGGAAGCGGTCCCAGAGTTCGCGATGGTCGTCGCCGGTCAGCCAGAGCGTCGCCACCGCGTCGTCGGTGCCGCGTTGCCAGGAGCACGGTTCGCCTTCGCCGCGTACCTGATCGACAGCCAATACGCCGGGGCGGCGGCTCAGGATCCGGCGGTCCGGAGCGCGGCTGATCCGCCGCGCGGCCTGGGGCGCCGGGAACAGCAGGACGGCCACACACCGCCGCCACGCGATCGTCAGCCGCTCTGCTTCGGGCGAGCCGGCCGCGACGTCGAGGGCGAGCCGGGCCACGTCGAGATCGGCCCCGTACGCGGCCGCGCGGGCGACGAAACCGCCCAGACGCCCGTTGACCTCGATGATCTCGTCTCGGTCAGGGCCGGGCTTGATCTCGACGTGGTAGCTGCCAGGGCCGGCCGGCAGCACGTCGAGCGCGTCGTTCGCCGTGGCCACCAACCGGGCCACCGTGGCCTCCGGCAGCGACGTCGGCCACATCAGTCCGGTCTCCCGGCAGGGTACGGCCGGCGGCGCGCGGTCGGTGACGAACGCCAGCCGTGGTGCCGTACCGGTGGCGGGCCTGATCACTTCGACGGACACGTAGTCGGCCAACCGGGGCGTCTCCCGGGGGAATCCCGCGATGAACTCCTCGGCGAACAGCCGCAGCGTGCCGTCGCGGTGACCGAGCGCGGACGTGAACTCGTCGACGTCCTCCGGCGAGCGCAGCAACCAGGTGTGGGCGCTGGCGACCCCGTTGACCGGTTTGACCACCACGCCCGAGCTCCAGTGGGCCAGCAGCGTCCGTGCCTGTTCCGGGTCTTCGAGCACGGTCGACCGGACCCGGGAAACTCCCGCCGCGACCAGGCGCCGGCGCTGCTCGTCCTTGTGGTGCCACAGTTCGTGGCCGCCGGTGGGCCGCAGACGGCGTCGGATCCGCGCGGCCAGGGGGCAGAGCCGATCGGTGAACGTGGTCACCGCCGTGGCCCCGGCATCCGCGATCGCGGCCGCGCTGCCATCGACGTCGGCGAAATCGGCGTACAGGGTGGGCGCCAGGGCCTCGGCGACCAGCCGGAGCCGATCGGCGTCGGGGCCTTCCGCGCCTTCGTCGAGGACGAAAAGGACCGGCAGTGTGTCCCGGGCGGCTGTGACGATCTCCACCGGCGTCAGGGATCCCCGCTCCGCGATCAGGACGGCCAGCGGGCGTTTCATCGTCATGGCCGGACCAGGGCCCGGCGGTCGATCTTGCCGGCGGTCGTCCTCGGCAACGCGGCCACCAGTTCGATGCGCGCGGGACGCATGACCGCGGGCAGCCGTTCGGCCAGCCAGAGCCGCAGGCTGCGGACGTCCAGCCCGGCATCCGGGCGAGGACGGACGACGACGTACGCGGTGAGGTGTGTCCGTCCCGGGTTGTCCAGGGCGCTGACCACGACCACCGCCTCGGACACGCTCTCGTGCGTTTCCAGCGTCCGTTCGATCTCGCCCAGCTCGATGCGGTGCCCACGCAGCTTGACCTGGCCGTCGTCGCGCCCCAGGAACTCGATGCGGCCGTCCGCGCGGTACCGTCCGCGATCCCCGGTGTGGTAGCAGAGCCGGGTGCCGGTGTCGGTCCGCCGGGGCCGGAAACGTTCCGCCGTCAGTTCGGGCTGGTTCAGGTAGCCCAGGGCCAGGCCGTCGCCGTACAGGAGGATCTCGCCCTCCGGGCCTAGACCGGACAGGCACATTCCGCTGCCCGGCAGAGCGGTGCCGAGGGTCACGTCGTCAGGGGAGGACACCAGGTGGGCCGAGGCCCAGATGGTCGCTTCGGTAGGGCCGTACACGTTCCAGAGCCGACGGCCGCGTGGGCGCAGCTGCGCGGCCAGGGCGGCGGTCATCTCCTCGCCGCCGCACCAGAGGTCGCTGCCCGGCGCGCCGGGCCAGCCGGCGGCGACCGCCAGCCGCCAGAAGCTCGGGGTCGCCTGCAGGACGTCGGGCGCGTGGCGGCGCACCACCGCCGCGAAGATCTCGGGGTCGAGGCGCGTCCCGTCCGGGGCCGCGACGACGGTGCCGCCGACGGTCAACGGCAGCAGCATCTCCGCGATCGAGATGTCGAACGACAGCGCGGTCATCGCCAGCATGCTCTGGCCCGCCCGCAGGCCCGGCACGGCGGCCAGGCCGGTGAGCCGGTCGGCCAGCGCCTGATGCGAGACCATCACGCCTTTCGGGCTCCCGGTCGAGCCGGAGGTGTAGAGCACGTAGGCGACCTCGTCGTACCTGGCCGCGTCCGGTTCGAGCACGACGTCGAGCTGCCCGGGAGCGGCCGGGCGCAGTGTCGCCGCAGGCCGGGCGTCCGCCAGCATGGCCGCCCGGTGCCGGGGCGGACTGTCCTGGTTGAGCGGCAGCAGCGCACACCGCGAGCGGGCTGCGGCCAGGAAGGCCAGGGCGCCCAGGGCCGGATCCTCCGCGTCGAGGGCGACCAGACTGCCGGGGGAGAGGGCGTCCTCCAGCCGGGCCGCGAGATCGGCCGCGCGGGCCCGGAGCTCGCCGTAGGTGACGATTCCGTCGTCGGAGCGGATCGCCTGGCGGTCCGGGTGCCGTACGGCGTGGGTCTCGAATGCCGTCCAGACGCCGGGGAGGTTCACGAGACGCCGTCCACCAGTTCGTGCACCCCGACCGGGGTGGGACGGCGGATGATGTCGATCATGCGCAGCGTCACCCCCGTGCGCTCCTGGATCCGGGCGATCAGCGTCAGCAGCAGGAACGAGCTGCCGCCGACCTCGAAGAAGCTCTCGTCGGCCGCGATCTCGTCGGTCTCCAGGATCTCGGCCATCAGGGTGGCCACCTCGGACTCGGTCATTCGCTCCTCCTCGGATCGGGCCCGCGCGCGAGCCACTCGGTGTTCCCGGCGTCGAGCACGCCCCCGAGCAGCGGCTCGAACGTGGCCCCCCTCGACGCCTTGGGCGTTCGTGCGGCCGTCCCCGCGCGAATGGTGTTCAGGCCGTTCTCCCGGGCGTACGCGTACGGCCGGTGGAAGATCAGGTCGAGGTAGAGCGCCAGCCGCGCCGGGTCGTCGGACGGGGGCAGGCCGATCTCGTGCAGTTCGAGGCTGTCCCGCCACACCAGTGCCGTGAGCACGCCGTGCTGGGATCCGGCCCGCGCGTCGAACACGATCACCCGCACCCCCGCACAGTCCGCCCACTGCGCGTACCGCATGCGCACGAACTCGGGGTCGTCGAGCTGACCCAGCCGGAGATTGTGCTCGGCGATCAGCCCGGCCGCCCGCGGGGCGGCGGCCTGCCACGGCACGACGGACGCGGTGGTCACCGCCTGCTCGATGATCCGCCGGTCCCGGCGCAGCACGCCGCGGACCCGGGCCGGTGTGCCCTCGGTCCGGAGCACGTCGTGGAAACGGGCCTCGTGCTCGAGCACACCCCACCGGATGCGGCCGCCGGTGGCGGCGTCGAGGATTCGGCGGGCGCGGGCGTAGACGTACGGGAAGATCAGGCAGCGGTCCGATTCCACGGCGATCCTGGCCACCTCGCGCAGGCAGTCCCGGGCCAGGGCGGCATCGTCGGGAAGGTGCAGGGCCGTCCGGCGGTCGTACACGCCTCCCACGAGCAGACACCGGTCGGGTGCGACCTCGGCGGGGGACAGGTCGGGGATCGGCCAGCCGGCCGGGGCGTACGCGGGATCCGGCCACGAACGACCGCTCGGCCAGTAGACCGGCAGCAGCGCGGCCAGGCCCGTGAACCCGCGTCCGGCCGATTCCGCCGCCACGTAGCGGTGCCGCCAACGACCGTCCGTCTCGACACTGAGCAGCCGGGCCCGGGTGCCGGCGGCCCCCGCGCTGGGGTCGAACGCGGCAGGCTCCAGGTCGGGCAGCTCCGACAGCCCGGTGCCGATCCGGAACCGAGTGAGCCCCGCCCAGCTCATCGGCTCGGCAGCGGCTCGGTCGTCCGGTCGTCGGCCGCCGGCAGGCCCAGTCCCTCGTGCAGCCACGCCATGAAGCGTTCGTAGTGGACCGCTCGGGAGAGCAGGACCTCGGCGCCGTCCGCGGCCAGACTCATCCTGCCCACCTCGTCGACGGCGATCCGCGCCGTCTCGAACGTGACGAAGCCCCGCCCCAGGGCGACGCTGAGCGCGAGAGGGTCATGCTGGAACGACGGCTTCGGGATCGCGAACCAGGCCCGGAACTGCTCACTGACCAGATGCGACCAGCTGCCGGGGCCCGCGCCGGCGAGCCCGGTGCACAGCGGCGAGCCGGGCTCGACCCGCATGGGCGCCTGGTAGGTCAGATCCGCGACGACCAGGGTCGGGCGGGTCACTTCGGCCAGTACGGTACGAGTCGCCCGGGGATCACCGCCGAAGTTGAACTCGGGCCGGGACGGATCACGTCCCAGGGCCCCGCCCATCTGCGTCACGACGAGCCGTTCGACCAGGTCGGGTCGGTGCTCACAGAGGGCGGCCAGGTTCGACAGGAACCCGAGACCGACCCACCGCACGGGCCCGGCGCTCCGCTCGGTCACGGCGGCCACCGCCTCGGCCACCTCGATCGTCTGCCGTGCCACGTCCGGGTCGATCAGGTCTTGTACGCACAGACCCGGCCCGGTCGGAGCGATCTGCGCACCCGCGGCCACCACGACGTCGGAACGCCCGAGCCGATCGAGGAGTTGCCGGGCGAACCGGGCCCGCAGGCCGTCGCGCTCGTCCGAGGTCACGACCAGGGCCAGCGCCGGCTCCGTGCGCGCGGCGATCACCAGCGCGACGGTGTCGTCCGGGTCGTCGCCGATGTCCGTGTCGATGATGAGCGGCGTGCTGCCCGCTGGCTCGGGTACGGCAGTGGACACGTGGATCCTCCTTGGCAGAGGTTCATGCGCTGTGGCGGGCCAGAAGCTCCTCGGCGATTCGATGACTCGTCAGGACACGCTCCGCGGCGATCTCGCACTCCGCCGGGCGGCCCAGGCATGCCAGCACGTGATCGATCATGCCGACGAAACCCCGGCGTTCGAGCAGCGAGTCCCACATCCCGAAGGCCACGGTGCTGTGCCGGCCCTCGACGAAAAGCGACGTCTGGTCGAGGTCCGTCACCTCGGCCAGGCGTTCGGACCCGTGCAGCACCAGGGACTCACGGTCGACGCCGACGTGACGGGCCATCACGAACTGGGCGTGGGCCGTCGGGCCGGCCAGGGTTCCCAGCGCGTGCGACAGCCGCCCGTGGCCGTCCGTGACCACGGTCGAGCTGACGATCTCGACCGGGTCACCGAGCAGCCAGCACAGCAGGTCCAGGGAGTGCAGCAGGTCGTTGAAGACCATCAACCGCAGCGGCAGGTGGTTGTACTCGGTGCGGTGCCGGGTGGTCGTGACGATCACCGGATCCGGAACGGCGGCCCGCGCGGCGCGAACATGCTGGGCGAAGCGCCGGTTCACCCCGACCGCGAGCAGCAGACCCCTCGCCGCGGCATGATCCGCCAGTGCCTTCGCCTCGGCCCAGTTGTCCGCCAGCGGCTTGTCCACGTAGACGTCGATGCCGGCGTCGAGGCAGCGTGTCACGACCTCGGTGTGGGATTCGGTGGAGGTGTGGACGAACATCACATCGGGACGTAACGCCAGCAGATCGTCAAGCCTGGGATAGAGTCCCTGGATCCGGTACTGCCGGCCGTAGTGCTCCACTGCTTCCGGCCTCAGGTCCGAGATGCCCACGATCTCGACCCGGGGATCGGCGCTCAGCAACGGCAGGTACGCGATCCGGGCGATGTATCCCAGACCGACGATGCCCACCCGAATCATGCCGTGCCTCCGTCAGGCCACCGGTCCGTGCGGCCGGTTGACGACGTGGCCGCCGAATTCCTCCCGCAGCGCCGACAGGACCTGTCCGCCGAAGGACGTCTCCTGGCGGGAGCGTAAACGGGTCAGCAGGGCGGCGGTCATCGCCGGGGCCGGGACGTTCCGGTCGATCGCCTCCAGCACCGCCCAGCGGCCCGTCCCCAGATCCTCGACGTAGTCGGAGTACTTGGACAGTTCCGGGTCGGCGTCGAGCTTGTTGGCGAGCAGGTCGAGCAGCCGGGACTGGACGAGGCTGTTGTGCCGCCACAGCTCGGCGATGGCGGGCAGGTCCAGGTCGTACTGGCTGGCCCTCAGCACTTCGAAGCCTTCGGCGTACGCTTCGAGCAGCCCGTATTCGATGCCGTTGTGGATCATTTTCACGTAGTGGCCGGCACCGGAGGGGCCGACGTACTCGCATCCGCCCTCGGCGGCGATGCTCCGCAGGACCGGCATCATCTCCGCCGCCAGTTCGGGCTCGCCGCCGACCATCAGGCAGTATCCCTCCGCCCGGCCGAGCAGCCCCGACGACGTGCCGACGTCGAGGAACCGCAGGCCCTTCTCCCGAAACCGGGCGGCCCGCGCGACCGACTCGTGGAAGTTGGTGTTTCCGCCGTCCATCAGGAGATCTCCCGGTTCGAGAGCCTCCTCGAGGTAGTCGGTGACCGCCCGCGTCGGGGCGCCGGCCGGCAGCATCGTCCACACCGCTCTCGGCGCCGGCAGGGCGGTGATCAGTGCCGCGAGGTCCTCGGCCGGTTCCAGACCGTCAGCCGCCAGACCGGCCATCGCCGTTTCGTCCAGGTCGTGGCCCACCACCCGATGACCGTCCCGCAACCAGTGCCGCGCGATCCCGGCCCCCATCCGACCGAGCCCCACCAGTCCGATGTCCATTGCACCCTCCCCGACGTGTACTCCCGTCCCGGTGAAATGTCGCGTTCCGCACGTTATCAAACGCCCCACTAATATGGGATATTCACAAATCCGGAAATCGGAGGCACAATGTCGAGCGTCTCGGCGCACCCGGCCGGCGGAACCGATAGCCGCGCTCTCATCTTCGATTTCGACGGGGTGATCGTCGACACCGAGTCGGCTGTGGTGGCCGGGTGGCGGGCCGAGTGTGTCGATCTCGGCGTTCCTTTCGACGAGGAAGCGTTCGTGGCCACCCTCGGAACGCCGAGTCTGCGGCCCGAGCGGGTGGCGGCGGTACTCGGGGCGGCCGGTGGCGATCCGCTGGCGGCGATCGACCGGATCCGTTCCCGGGTGCGGGCCCTGGCCCTGGACCTGCCGGTCCTGCCGGGAGTACGAGAGCTGCTTGAGCAGGCGCGGGCTGCCGGAGTGCGCACCGCGGTGGCCTCAAGCGCCAACCGGGAATGGGTGACCGGGCATCTGGAGCGGGTCGGGCTGCTGTCCGCGTTCGCCGCGGTGTTCTGCCGCGACGATGTCGCGGCCGGTAAACCGGCGCCGGACCTCTACCTGGCCGCGCTGGCGAGCCTGCGGTCGCCGGCGCCCGCGGCCGTCGCGATCGAGGACACCGCCACCGGCGTAACCGCCGCCCAGGCGGCCGGCCTGCGCTGCGTGGCGGTCCCCGGGCCGCTCACCATCGGACATGATCTGGCCGTCGCCGACCTGATTCTGCCGTCACTGGCCGGGGTCGGGCTCGACGACCTGTTCGCCCTTCACCTCAGGGCCGGCACGCTGTAGCGCAGTGATCGGCGGCCCGTGTCCAGCACGGCCGGGACGCCTAGGGGGACGGTGAGCTGGCGGGGGCCGTGCCCGACGTCGAATCCGGCCAGGATCGGAATGCCCAGCGGGCCGAGACGCTCGCGCAGGATCGTGTCCGGATCCGGGCCGCAGTTCCGCCACCGCCCCGCCACCACCGCGACGGCGCCGTCGAACCACCCGGAGCGCAGCATCTGGGTGAACAGCCGGTCGAGCCGGTGAGCTTCCTTGTTGACGTCCTCCAGCACGACGACGCAGCCTGCCGCCGACCCGGCCTCGGGACTGCCCAGCAGGGCTGCCAGCAGGTTGAGGTTGCCGCCGACGACCGGGCCGGCGGCCTGTCCTGGCACCAGTTCGGTGGCGTCCGGGCAGTGCAGGTGCCGCGTCTCCTCCGGGGACATCAGCGTACGGATCAGCTGCTGGGCCCATCGGTCGCCGAGGCGGTCGGTGCCCAGTGCCGTACCGGCCACCATCGGTCCGTAGAGGCCGACGGCCCCCGTGTGCTCGGCGAGCCAGCGGTGCAGGACCGTCGCGTCGCTCGAGCCGACCAGCGGCTTCGGCGCGGCGGCGGCGAACTGCTCCGGATCGAGGTGGTCCAGCACGCGCAACGCGCCGTACCCGCCGCGAGCGCAGAGCACCGCGCGGACCCGCTCGTCGCACCAGGCGGCGGTGAGGTCGGCGGCCCGCTCCTGGTCGGTGCCGGCGAAGAGGCCGTGCCGCGCGAGAACGTGCTCGCCGGTGACCACGTCCAGGCCGGCGGCGCAAAGGCGGGCACACCCGTACGCCAGCCGTTCCGGCGAGACCGGTCCGCTGGGCGCGACCACGGCCACGCGGTCTCCCGGCCGCAGCCTGGGCGGACGGGCAATCGGGGTCATCTCAGTCAAGCGTCCGAGTCTACGAGTGCGTCGGGGCGTACGCACGCCGGCCTATTGCCACGGCGCGATCCATTACACGGAAAGGCTCGATATACCATCGATATACCGGTGTTTGTTAATTTGAAATACAGGAGGACCGCATAGCTCCGCGACCGAGGAGGTAAATCGCGCATGGAATCGCGTCGGGCTCTCCCACTACTATCGGCTGTGGCCGTCGCGGTGCCACGGTAGATAACCGGTCGGCCGCACTCGCGCATGAATCACGGTCCTGCGCCACGTCGATGACGAGACCACGGTGCACCTTCACCTGGAGCCGGGACCCGGCCGGTAGAAGCGTGAATGGGCCCAGATTCAAGGCTTCCCCGCGCAGGAACCACCTTTGAAATAGACCCCTGATCCGATGCCATTCTCTTGGTGATTCCCGCGTGAAGTCAGCGCTGCAACCACTATTTGGACTAAGTCTGAATCGGAGGCCGGGATGTCCGACTCATCCATCGACGCACGAAAGTCAACGCCACCTGGCGATGCCGCCGGCAATAAAATCAGAGTGTCGCTTCACGTCGAACATCCTCTCATGGTCGAAGGCATTAAGAATGCACTTCGCAAATACCCCGACATAGACGTCGCAGATATCCACACCAAAGTCTCCGACGTGCTTCCGGCCGTCACCGCCGGTGTCGACGTCGCGGTCATCTTCGCGGGCTCGGACATGATGGCCAAATCCGGCGCTGGAGACCAGCCGCTCGCCCCGATCGTCGCCATCGGGGACACCATGGGGGTGCAGTTCGTCCTGATGGCGATTCGCAGTGGAATCCGGGCCTTCGTCAGCGACCGGTCCGTCGATCAGGAGCTCGGCCAGGCGGTGCAGAATGTCGCCGCCGGTGAGTCCTTCCTGTCGCCCAGTCTCGCCGGCCCGTTACTGGACTGGGTGGCCACCCAGATCACCACCGATCCCGCACGCATTCTGGAGGCGACGAAGGTGCTCACGAAGCGGGAGCAGGAGGTGCTCGCGCTGCTGGGGATGTGCCACACGAACGCGGAGATCGCCGAGCACCTGGTGATATCGGAGGCGACGGTCCGATCGCACGCGTACAACATCCTGTCCAAGCTCGGCCTGCGTAGTCGCAGCGAGGCCGTACTGCTCGGTTATCAGTTCCGGTTGAGCATGATCCCGGAGCAGACCTTTCGCCAACGCCCCGGCGTTTAGCGTCACAGGCTCAGCGCTTTGGCCAGCCGGACGACTCCCTCGTCGATCTGGGGCGGATTGAGGGAACTGCAGGACAGCCGCAGCCGGAATTCGCCGTCGTCGCCGAGGTAGAACGCGCGCATCGGGGTCCACAGCACCCCGAATTCGCGAGCCGAGCGGTACAGCAGGGCGTCGTCCGCGGGAATCGGCAGGGTCATCTGGACGAAGAAGCCGCCCGCCGGTTCATTCCAGCGCACTCCGGCCGCGTTGCCCTCCGGAGGACCGATGTGCAGGCGCAGGGCGGCCAGGAGGTGCCGGAGGTTTCCGCGGTAGAGCTCGCCCTTGGCGCGTCCCAGCTCGGCGATCGACCCGCCGTGCTCCAGGAGCAGGCCGCCGGCCACGGCCTGGGCGATCGGAGCGGTGTTGATCGTGAGGGCGGCCTTGGCGGTGGCGAGGTGTTCCGCCAGGGTCGTGCCCGTGTCCGTACGCTGGTCGGCGATCAGGTAACCGGTCCGCGCGCCGGGGACGGCGATCTTGGCGAAGCTGCCCACCTGCACCACGCGGCCCACGTCGTCCAGCGCCTTCATCGACGGCGGGGCGGAGCCGGGCGCGGCGGTGAACCGGTAGGCCGTGTCCTCGATGATCAGTAGATCCAGCCGGTCGGCCTCCGCCAGCAGGGCCTTGCGGCGTTCGAGGGAGAGCTGGGTTCCTGACGGGTTCGCGAAGTCCGGGCAGAGGTAGAGGGTGCGAATCCGCCGTCCGGCCTTGAGCGTGCGCTGGTACAGCTCGCGCAGGTCCGCCGGATCCGGTCCGGCTCCGTCGTCCCCGAGGCCGACGACCGGCAGGCCGAGCAGCCGGGCGGCGCCGAGGAGCCCCGGATAGGTCGGCTCGACGACGGCCACCGCGTCCGTCGCCGCCTCGTGCAGCACGCGCAACAGCAGGAAGATGGCCTCCTGCGCGCCGACGGTGAGCAGCACGGCGTCAGGCCCCACGTCGATCCGCTCGTCCCGGCGCACCGCCTCGGCCACGAGATCGTTCACCAGTCCGCGGCTGGGGCCGTACTGGTAGAGGCGGCTGCGGACGCCGTCCGGGCTCAGTCCGTTCTCGCGCAGGTACGCGGCGTACCTGTCCACGCATCGGCCCACGTCGACGCCCTCGAACAGGCTCTCGTGGGGGGCGCCTGGCGCGAACGAGATCGCCTCGGGGAATCTGGCCATGATCTCGTTGAGGAAGACCATGGAGAGCAGCCGGTCGTCGAAGACCGAGCCGTGCAGGCGCTCGGCGGGGATCGCGTAGCGGCTCACCGGTGCCGTCTCACCCATGCCATCTCCAAGCGTTCGAGGACGTCCTGGCTGTACATCCGCTGGACCTGCTCCACCGCGAACGCCGCGAGGTACCGCTGGAACAGCGTGTCCGGCTCCTCGGCCAGGCGGAGCATCCGGCGGTTGCTCACGACCGCGGCACTGTCCAGGCGGCCGGCCGCTTCGGCCACCGCGGCCTCCATCGCGTCGGCCGGCATCACCGAGTCGCACCACAGGCGCGCACGGGGATCGTCCGCCGGGATCCTGTCCCCGCCCAGCAGCAGCTGGCGCGCCAACCGGCCTCCCACCAGTCTGGGCAGCCGCAGGTTGGCCGCTCCCGGGACGATCCCCTCCTGTACGGCAGGCAGGCTGAAGTAGCTGTCATCACAGGCCACCACATGATCGAAGACGAGCAGCAACTGCATCCCGCCGCCGATCGCGAAGCTGTCGACCGCCGCCACCCACGGCTTCTCCACCGGCCGGCCGGCGATCGTCCCGCCACGGAAGATCTTGTTGATGTAGCCGACCTCGCGTCCCAGCACGAAACCGACGTACGAGATCTGCCCGTTGTACAGGTGGGTCAGGTTCATTCCGGAGTTGAAGACGCGGCGGTCCCGGTAGCGGGGATGGGTCATGGCGCCCCCGCGTACGACGCCGACGTGCACGGCGTCGTCCAGGAGCACGAGGTCGACCGCGGTCTCCATGTCCTGACCGAGCTGGTCGTCCTCCGCGTTGAGATACCGCGTGTTGTGCACGGTCAGGTACCCGACGCCGTCCCGGCGGAGCAGGTGGACCGTCTCCAGGCCCGCCTCCCCGGTGCGCCGGAAGTCGTCGAGCAGCCGCAGCGCGTGCTCCGTGGGGGCCTGCTGGGCCGCGAGCAGATGCGCACCCGCCCGGGGCAGTCGCAGGATCTCGCCGAGGAAGATCCCCTGGTCTATCTCCCGTCCTTCCTTGCGGGACTGGGTACGGCTCCGCTCCTCGGTGATCTGTGCCGGTGTGGGCACCAGGCCGGGGTATCGCTCGGCCGTCACGCCCAGCAGGTCGTCGAGCGTCCGGTGAATCCGCAGGTCGTCGGTGAGTTCCCGGTAGACGCGCTCGGCGTGCCGGCGGAGGAACCGCGTACGGGCCCGCCGGTTCACCCGGTGTGCCTCCGCGGCCCGGGCACGGGCGTCGGGGTCCCGCTCTTCCGGCGGCGGCAGCGCGGCCAGGGCCTCCTCGCCCGCGCCGATCTCGCCCGCGAGCTGTACGGCCAAGCCCTCGACACCGACGGCGGTCACGACAGATCTCCGACGCCGACCGGCACTCCCGCGCGGCGAAGGACACGGTCGCAGGCCGCCAGATGCGCTCCCAGCGCGTCGTCCACGCTGAGCGCCGGCGCGTCCAGGAGCAGCCGCCGGCGAAGCGCGAGGTCGTCCCCGTCCGCCGCCGTCATGCCGGCGAGCAGCTCGTTCGCGCGCCGGAGAGCCGCATCCCGGTCGGGGGCCACCTCGTCCAGCAGCCCCCAGTCGACCGCCTGCCCGGCGGGGAGCGAGGTGGGCCACAGGACCAGGCGACGGGCGCGGGCGACCCCGAGCTGGCAGGCCAGGCGATGGAGCGCCACCCCCGGCCACGAGGCGCGGCCGGTCACGGCCTGGAAACGGAAATCCGGGGTGCCGATCCGGTAGTCCGTCACGAGCAGCACCTCTGCCGCGGGCCCGGAGCAGGTTTCCGCGGCCACGGCGATCAACGGCATCGAAGCGCGCTCCAGCCGGCGGAGGGTGCGTTCCCACCGGCTGACCTCGTACACGTCGGTCCGCCCCGGCCATGTGCCCTCGCCGGCCGGATGCAGGTCGAGGATCACCCCGTGGCCTTCGTCGGCCAGACGGGCGGCCTGGTCGAGGTCGTCGAGCAGCTTCCCGCTCAGGCCCTCGGAGCTTCCGATCCGCACCACCCTCGTTTCTCCCCTCACCATCGGATGAGCCCGGTCTCGATGGTCGAGCCGGGCCCCATCGCCATCAGGACGCCGTAGTCGCCCGGCTGCGCCACGTCCTCTTCGAGGAGCCGCTCGTAGGAGAAGAGGAAGGATCCGCTGGACAGGTTGCCGAAGTCGCGCAGCACTCCACTCGTGTGGCGCAGGTCATGCCGGGTCAGGCCAAGATTGATCTTGACCGCGTCGATCACCTTCCGGCCGCCCGAGTGCACCACCCAGTGCGCCACGTCCCTGCGGCCCAGGCCCGCGCGCGCCAGCAGTTTGTCGACCACCCGCTCGGCGTGGGCTCCCACCACGTAGGGGATGTCGCGGTCGAGATAGAAGCTGAACTTGCCGTGGCCGGAGTCCCAGTCGTAACGCATCGCGGACAGGGAGTCGGGGATCAGGTAGCTGGCGTACCCCAGGATCTCCGGCCCCGCGGCCCGCCGCGCCTGCTCCGGTTCGTCCCGGATCACCGCCAGGGCCGCCGCGCCGTCGCCGAAGAGGCTGTTCACCACGGCCGAGCGCATCGTCGAGTCGAAGACGTACGCCGCGGAGCAGACCTCCACGCAGAGCAGGAGCGCGAGTTCGCCCGGATGCTGCTCGGCCCAGCCCGTCACCGCCGGCAGGGCGCTGAGACCCGCGTTGCACCCCATGCCGACCACGTCCAGCCGGCCGCAGTCCCAGGACAGTTCCAGCTCCCGGCAGAGCAGCGCGCTCAACCCCGGGGTCACCCAGCCGGTCGACGACACACTGCACAGGAAGCGGACGTCGGACAGGTCCCGGCCGGCGCGCTTGAGACAGGTACGTACGGCCTGCGCGCCCATCGCGACACCGTCGGCACGATGCTTGTCGAGCAACTCGCCCTGCGACTCGACCACCGGCGCGCCGTCAGGTCCGGCGTCGGGCAGGTGGAGGTACCGGCGTTCGATCCCGCCGTTGAGGAAGACACCGCGGACCCGGGGAGCGGTGATGCCGAAATGGTCGAGTAGCTCGGTCTGGGTGTAGGAGTTGGGCTGAGTCGCCGTGCCGACGCCGACGATACGCGTTCCGCGCGTGGCCATGTCCCTCCCTCGGAACCCGAAGTACAACTATAGTTATAAGACATGACAACAAAAGTTACCATGGAGCGGCGAGGGCATGTGGCGTACGTCACAATCCAGCGGCCGGAGGTCAGCAACGCCCTCGATCTTGAGGCGCACCGCGAGCTGTGCGGGATCTGGGATGAGTTCGAGGCGGACGACGATCTCTGGGTGGGCGTGCTGACCGGCGCCGGCGAGCGCGTCTTCTGCGCCGGTCAGGACCTCAAGGAGCTCGCCGCCCGGAACCGGCGGGGGGTCGCGCCCTCCAGCCTCGGCAGCGGAGGGATCTCGGGATCGCCCCGGCTGACCGAGCGGTTCCGGCTGTCCAAGCCCTTGGTCGCGCGCGTGAACGGCCACGCGGTGGGCGGCGGGTTCGAGCTGGTGCTCGCGTGCGATGTCGCGATCGCCGTCGACACGGCCACCTTCGCGCTGCCGGAGGCCCGGCTGGGCCTGATCGCGGGTGCGGGCGGCGTGTTACGGCTCCCGCGCCAGGTGCCGTTGAAGACCGCGATGGGCCATCTGCTCACGGGACGCCCGATGTCCGCGTCGCGCGCGTACCAGCTCGGGCTCGTCAACGAGGTGGTGTCCCGCGATGAGCTGGACGACTGTGTGGACGGCTGGGTTCGCGATCTGCTGCGCTGCTCCCCGGTCGCCGTCCGGGCCGCCAAGGAGATCGTCCACCGTTCCGCGCACCTGGCGCTGGAGGAGGCGTTCACCCTGGGTTACGGGTGGGAGGAGCGCCGCCGTACCAGCCCGGACGCCGTCGAGGGGCCGGCCGCGTTCGCCGAGGGACGGCGGCCGCGGTGGCACAGCCCGGCGCGCTAGCGGATCTCGCCGGGCGCGGGTGGCGGCGGCTGCCTGAGGTGGTAGCCCTGCCCGACGTCGTACGCCTCCCGCATCCATCCGGCGAACTCGTCGTCGAGCTGGTCGGGGCGGGTGATGCGGAAGGCGTGCACGAAGAGCCGCTTGGTGTACGGCGAGGCGTTCGTGATCCGCGGGTCCTCGACGACGCGCTGGAGATCCATGTATCCGCGCAGCCCACGGGCGTCGGGCCTGGCTCCGGCGAAACCGCGACGGATGCCCTTGAGAGTGATCATGCCCTTGGAGATGGCGTACGTGAAGGGCCCGCAGGCCTTCGCGAGGTCGATGAACTGGTGATACAGGGCAACGAATTCTTCCGGCTTGTCGGTCAGATGATCGTCGATCGTCCAGATTCGCTCGCTCATGGGCCGGACGATAGCCGAAAGGGTGACGGGGGTCACCCCGAAGAGTGTTCGGTCCCGGGGGGCCTGAAGGTCCTTTCGCTCGGCCAATGATTACACTAAAGTAAAGTCGGCGATGACTAAAGTAATCGCCCGCGGAACTCGGCCGACGAGAGGTGTTGCCCGTGGTCAGAAGCGAGAGTCGCTCCCTCGTGCGCCCAGCCCCCGCCTGGCCGCACCGGACCGCCGAGGGGCACCACCTGCTGGATCTCGCCGGACACCGGAACAACGTGGGCGCCACCGCGCCGGACCACCTCGGCGCCGGGGCCTTCAACATCTGGGGCAACTCGTTCCCCGCCGGCGAACTGCCCTCCGGGCGGCCCGTTCTGGTGGACGGAGTGCCGTTCGACCTTCCCGTGTGCGGCGCCGCCGCGCCCGACAACGTCCGCGCCGACGGCCAGTTCATCGAGGTGGCCCCCGCGCGCTATGACTGGCTGTACGTGCTGGCGGCGGCCGAGCGCCGGGTCGAGGACGAGATCGCCTTCCACTTCACGGACGGCTCGGTGGACTTCGAGCCGCTCCGGCTGTCCGACTTCTGGGCGGCGCCCGCGGTGTTCGGAGAGTCCGCGGCGGTGGTGACGGAGGTGATGCACTACCCGCTCCATGTGCAGGCCGACGTGCCGGCGATGCTGTGGTGCCAGCGAGTGCCGGTGACCCGCCGCGCGGTCCTGCGCGCCGCCCGGCTGCCCCGCAACCCGGCGGTCCACGTGTTCGCCGCGACCCTGCGGGAAGCGGGCCTGGACATGGCCGGGGTGGCCGACCTGGAAAGCGCAGAGGGATAGGACGGATGCGCACCCGACGATCGATCGACCAGTGGTATCGGGACCCGGTCAGCTGCCTGCAGTCGACCGTCGCCGCCCTCCTGCTCGCCGATGGCCAGGACCCCCTCGAGGTGCTCGGGCTCGCCTGGGAGTTCCGGTACCTGCCGGGAGACGTACGGCCCGAGGAGTTCTACTGGCCCTGCCGGGTGCCGGGCGACCCCGTCGCCAGCCTGCTGCCGTACCACCCGGCCCGGTCCCGGTGGCGGACCACCGCGGTCGCCGATCCGCTGGCGGAGCTGCGGGAGGCGCTGGCGGAGGGACGGCTGCCCGTGGTGGCGGTCGACAACTACCATCTGCCGTTCCGGCCCGCTCTCAACGACGTGCATTCGGCCCATCTGATCGTGGTCTACGACATCGACCAGGACGGGGGCACGGTCCTGGTCAGCGACGCGATGCCTCCGGCGTACGACGGGGAGCTGCCCGTCGCGGACCTGTTGCGGGCCTGGACCTCGGCGAATCCCCGGGAACAGGAAGCGTTCTTCTCCGGCGCCGAGATCCAGGGCCGATGGCTGGACGTGAGCCTGGGCGGGCCGTACCCGGCGCTCGGGCCGGAGCGGCTGGCCGAGGCGCTCCGGGCCGATGCCGCCGGATTCGACGACTCCGCGGCGTGCCATTCCGGTCTGGCGGGGCTGAAGCGCTTCGCCGGCGCCCTGGTGGAGGCCGCGGAAGCCGGGAACGCCCGGCTGGTCGAGGAAGCGTACACCTTCGGATGGGGGATGCAGGCCCAGGCCGCGCTGCACGGCGAGCTGCTCCGTCGCTGCGGGAACGCCTGGCGCGTGCCGTCACTCGCCGAAGCCGGCCGGAGGGTGGAGCGCACGGCCCACCTCTGGACACCGGTCCGCGTCACCGCCGCCCACGGCCGGGGCGCGCCTCGTGACTGCGCGCGGGATCTGCGCCACCACACCGAGCGGCTTGAGGCGGGCTACCGGGCGGCCCTGATCGCCATCGACGACGCCGTGGCGGAGCTGTGACGGCGCCGTCCCGGCGTGGCGGCAGCGCCGCCGCGGCACCTCGGGCGGACGGCGGTCTCTCAACTTCCCACAGGAGGAAGGTGCACCCTTGAGCCTGCTAGGACTCCGGCTCGACCGGCTGCCCCAGGAACAGCGTGGCAGATTCTTCGACCTGCTCCGGACCGACTGGCGGGACCGGCCGATTCATCTGGGCGGGACCGGCCGGGCACGGGTGACACCGCTCCAGGCGGCCTTGCTGCGCGAACCGCCCGCGACCACCGGATTCGCGGTGCGCCTCACCGGCCCTCTGGACACGGCGGCCCTGGCGGCGGCCTGGCGGGGGCTGATCGCCCGGCAGCAGGCGCTGCGCATGTCCGTGCGGGGCGGGCCAGTCCTGTGGGTGAGCCCGCCGCCGACGGCCACGCTGCCGGTCGAGGAGGTGCCCGGCGACGAACTGCCCGCGCTGCTCGCCGGGCTCGCCGGGACGCGGTTCGATCCGGCCGACGCCCAGCCGTGGTCGTGCCGGCTGCTCCGCGTCGCGCCCGATCAGCATGTGCTGGCCTTCGCGGCCAGCTCGGTCGTCATCGACCGCGGTTCGCTCGAACTCCTGCTGGGCGAACTCTTCGACCTGTACCGGGCAGCCGACCTGCCTGAGCCGAGCCTGACCTTCGGCGATGTGGCCAACTGGTCGGCGGCGCGCTTCGACCGGGACCGCGACGGGCTGCGGAGCCGATGGCGGGAGCGGCTCTCCGGCTTGACGCCGACGGCCCCGCAGGCCACTCAGCAGACGGGCGACCCGGCCCACGCCAGCCAGTACGCCGAACTCTCCCCGGAGACCGTGGATGCGGTCGAGCGAGCCGCGGAGGAATGGGGCACCCGCCCGTCCAGCGTGTACCTGGCAGCCTGTTACGAGCTGTTGCGCCGCTACTGCGGCCAGTCCGAGCTCGTGATCGGCGTCCCGTCCACCGGCCGCAGGACCCCGGACCTGCGGGCGATCGCCGGTTGCTTCGACGACGTGCACCCGGTACCGCTCAGGGGCGGCGGCGGTCTCACGTTCCGGCAGCTCGTGGGGCATGTGGACACCGCCGTGCGCGACGCGCTCGACGATGCCGCGCTGCCCTCGCCGGAACTAGCCGCGATGCTCGGCGAGCCGATCCGCGTGGTGTGCGACACCTCGCCGGCGCCGCGTCTCGGCGAGCTGCCCGGTCTCACGGCCGAGTGGCTGCCCGGCGGCGACTCGCCACCGGCCCACGACCTGGTGCTGAGGATTCCCGGCGACGGCGAGCTGTCCGCCGGCTACCGGGCCGCGTCGTTCGACCCCGGTTCGATGGACGACCTGCTCCGCCACTACGCCCACCTGCTGGCCGGCCTGCTCGCGAGTGACGGCCCTGCCGAGCGGGTCGCGCTGCTCCCGGGCGAGGAGGCCGCCGACCTGGCGGCGCGGTGGCAGGGGCGGTACCGGCCGGTGCCGCCCACCACCCTGCACGGCTGGTTCGCCGCCCAGGCGGCCCGCACCCCGGACGCGGTCGCGGTCACGGCCGGAGACGGGCGGCTCACGTACGCGGAGCTGGACGCGCGGGCCAACCGCTTCGCCCACGTGCTGCGTGACCACGGTGTCACCGGCGGGGATCTGGTGGCGGTCTGCGTCGCTCGCGGGCTCGACCAGGTCACCGCGGTGCTCGCGGCGCTGAAGGCCGGCGCCGCGTTCCTGCCGATGGATCCGTCGCATCCGCCCCACCGCCTCTCCCACCTCGTCGAGGACGCCCGGCCGACGCTGCTCGTGGCCGGGCGGGAGGCGCTGGACGACCTGGCCGCGGCCCCGGGTCGGCTCGCGCTGGAGGACCTGATACGGCAGGCCGACGAAATGCCCGCGCACGCGCCGGCGGTCACCGGCGGGGACCTCGCGTACGTCATGTACACCTCCGGCAGCACCGGCACCCCCAAGGGAGTGCTGGTCAGCCACACCGCGGTCGTCAACTTCACCCTGGCCGTCGCCGAGCTGTTCGACCTCTCACCCGCGGACAGGATCCTCGGCTACGCCTCCGTCACCTTCGACGTCTCGATCTTCGAGACCTTCGGCGCGCTCCTCACCGGCGGCCGCCTGTGCGTCGTCCTGGACAACGAACGCCTCGACATCGACCGCCTGCAGGCGCTGCTGGAGCGGTCGGGGATCACCGTCACCGATCTCCCGCCCCCGGTGATGGCCCTGCTGGAGCCGGAACGCCTGCCCGGCCTGCGCATCGCCTTCGTCGGCGGCGAGGCGTTCACGGGAGAGCTCGTCAACCGCTGGCGCACCGGGCGGCGGTTCTTCAACGGGTACGGTCCGACCGAGTGCACCGTGACCATGGTCGTCCACGAATGCGACCTGGCGGCCGAGGCGTCGCCCCCGATCGGCCTGCCGATCGCCAACCACGTCGCGCACGTCCTCGACGAGAGGCTTCGCCCGGTGCCGTACGAGGTGCCGGGGGAGCTCGTGATCGGCGGTCTGGGGCTCGCGGACGGCTACCTGAACCGGCCGGGGCTCACGGCGGAACGGTTCGTCCCCGACCCCTTCGGCAGCGCCCCGACCGGCCGCCTCTACCGCACGGGCGACCTGGTACGGCGTCGCCGGGACGGAACGCTGGTGTTCATGGGCCGGATCGACCGGCAGCTCAAGATCCGCGGTGTCCGCATCGAGCCGGCCGAGATCGAGGTGGCGCTGGAGGGGCATCCGGCGGTGGCGCAGGCGGTGGTGGACGTCTGGACCGACCCCGTGGGCCAACGGCATCTCGTGGCGTACGTCGGGCGTCGCGCCGCGCACGACGCGACGGACGGCGACCTGCGGGAGTTCCTGGCGGCCCGGTTGCCCGCGGCGCTGGTGCCGGACTTCGTCGTCCTGCTCGACGAGCTGCCGCTCACCTCGGCGGGGAAGGTGGATCGGGCGGCGCTGCCGTACCCCGAGATTCGATCCACCGGGACGCGGACGCGGGCGCTGTCGAAGACCGAGCACGTGCTCGCGGAGGAGTTGCTCAAGCCGGTGCTCGGGATCGCCGACATCGGTGTGGACGCCAACTTCTTCGCCATCGGCGGCAGCAGCCTCCAGGCGGCCCAGCTGATCTCCGCCATCCGCAGGCGGTTCGGCGTGGAGGCGGGGGTGGCCGACTTCTTCCGCGACCCCACGGTCGCCGGGCTGGCCGCGCTCGTGGACACCCAGCTCGCCGCGCGGCTGGATGACGAGGATCTCCTGGATCTGCTTGAGGGGATGTCCGAGGAGGAGGCCGAGCGGATCCTCTCGCGCGGCTTACAGGAGGGAACGACCTGATGGACTTCGGTTCTACCGGCCGGGAAGCCGAGCTCCTCGAAGCGACCCACGCGGCGCTGAGGGACCCCGCGGTCCAGGCGGCGTACGAGGCCCTCCGCCAGGGACGCGGGGAGCCGGACGCCCGAGCGCTCTACCGGGAGCTGGGGCGGCACCGCCTGCTGGCCCCCGGCTGGCCGGCCGTGTACGGCGGGCGCGACGCCGGCCACACCGAGAGCGCCACCGTGATCTCCGTGCTGGTACGCGCCGGGATGCCGGACACGCTGCACGTGCTGAGCGTCCAGATCGTCGGCCAGTTCCTCCTCACCGCCGGCACCGAGGAGCAGCGGCTGCGGCACCTGCCGGCGCTGGCCGCGGGGGAGCGGTTCGCGACGGTGCTCTACACCGAGCCGGAGGCCGGTTCGGATCTGGCCTCCCTCGTGGGCTCCGCCGACCCCGACGGCGACGGCTACCGGCTCACCGGGGTCAAGGTCTTCGGGCTCAAGAGCGGCCAGAGCGATCTGGCGCTGTGCGCGATGCGGACCGGGCGGGGAGCCAGCAAGTACGAGGGGATCAGCCTGTTCCTCGTCGACCTGGACGCCCCCGGCGTCAGCCGTGCCACCCTGCCCACCCTGGGAGACGAGCAGTTCGACCGGGTCGAGTTCGACGGGGTGAAGGTGGGATCCGACGCCCTCGTCGGCAGCGAGGGGCAGGGATGGGAACTGCTCAACCGCTGCCTCGCGATCGAGCGCACCGGACTGGACTACTCGCTCAAGGCGCAACGCTGGTACGCGGCCACGCTGGCCGGCCTGACCGCGTCCTCCGCGGACGACGCCCTGCTGGCCGAGATCGGGCGTCACGGCGCCCGGGTCGCCGCCGGAACCCTGCTCACCTACCACATGCTCAGCCGGCTGGACGCGGGCGTGGTGGACGAGGCCGCGGCCGCCATGGCCAAACACCACACCAGCGAGACGGCCCAGGCCGTCGCCGTGTGGTCGAGCCAGGTGCACGGACCGGGGTACGGCGGCCGCGATCTCGGCGACCCGGAGGCGGCGCTGCTCGAATCGGCCTATCGGGAGGCTCCCGGCCTGCGGCTTTCCGCGGGAACCTCCGAGATCATGCTCCAGATCGTGTCGGGTGCGACCGCCGCGCTCGGCCACAGCGGGGAGGACCTGGCGTGGACCTGACACCTGACCCCCTGCGCGAGCGGTTGCGGCGGAGCGTACGCGACGCGCTCGCCACTCCCGGCATCGACACGGACGAGGCCGTGTCGGCGCTGTTGCACGCCCTCTCCGCCGCACTGATGGAGCTGCCGGTGGCCGCGGGCGGCTTCGACCTCGGCCTGACCGCCGGGGTGGTGTTCGAGGCCGAGCTCGGCCGGCGGGCGCTGCCGGACCGGTACCTGGGCCTGGGGCTGGTCGCCGACGCGCTCGGCGTCCAGGCCGATCCGGACGGACCCGCCGGGCACGTGGCGGCCGGACGGGACCCCGTGGTGGTGGGCGCGCTCCAGCCGTACGCGGCGGCGCGTGCCGTACCGGCGGGGTGGTTGCTGAGCGGACGGGCGCCGCTGCCCGGGCCCGTCGCGGGCGCGTACGCGTGCGTTCCCGTCCGTTCCGGCACGGAGACCCTGCTCGCCCTCCTCGCCCCCGGCCTGGTCGCCGACCGTACTGCCGCGGCGCCGGGCGGCGGGTACGGCCTCACCCTGGACGGGCTCACCGTCCCGGGCAGCGCGATGATCGCGAGCCTGGGGGAGGGCTCCCCGCTCTCCGACCCGGACGGACTCCTGCTCCGGCTCCGGGTACGGCAGGCGGCGTACCTGGCCGGCCTCGCCGCGGGCGCGCACGCGCTCGCCGTACGGCACGCCGGCGGCAGGCGGCAGTTCGGCCGCCCCATCCTGGACAACCAGGGGGTGAGCTTCCCTCTCGCCCAGATCGCGATCACCAACCAGGCGGCCCTGCTGATGGTGGAACGGGCCGCCTGGCTGGCGGACACCGGGCAGGCCGATCCGCTGGCCGCCGTCCACGCGCTGGGGCTCGCCGTGGACGCGGCGCTCACCGCCGCCACGGCCGCCCTCCAGGTCCACGGCGCGATCGGCCTGGTCACCAGCCGGGCGCCGCACCGGTACTACACGACGGTCCGTACCGCCGCCGTGCTGCTGGGTCCGCCCGCCGAGCTGTGGCGGG
>NZ_BOOA01000064.1 GCF_016862995.1 Acrocarpospora phusangensis | reverse complement strand
GGAGCCGCCGTCCAAGGGACCGCCGTCCGAGGAGCCGGTGTCCGAGAAACCGGTGTCCGAGGAGCTGCCGTTCGAGCGGCCCGGTGGTTCGCGATGAGCGCGCCGCTGCCCGGCCCGCGGCAGTCGGGGCCGGATCCGTTCGCCGGCCTGGACGCGGGGCTGCCGCTGCTGCTTCTGCCGATCCGGCTGGAAACCCGCTTCGTGCGCCGCGCGAGCCCGCCGCAGCTGCGCATCCGGGTGTACCCGGACCAGATCCACATCGACGCTGACCGGCCCGGCGCGAGCACCGGCGAGATCGAGCTGACCATCCGGTTCTGGCGCGGCTGGCACGCCGCCCGGGGGGACAGGGCCCGCCAGAAGGAGTGGCGGGACCACGTGGCCAGGGTCGGCGCCGAACGTGCCGGCCACCTCGCGCGGCTGCTGCGGCCCATGGTCGATCGGGGCGTGCTCCGTTTTCCGGAGGTGGGCGGAAAGGGCGAACGCGGCCCGGCGGGGCCGGTGCTGCTGCCGGACCGGTGGCTGGCGGTCGGCTATTCGGCGGCGGGTGAGCTGTTCCGCGTCACGAGCCGGCCGGTCGCCGCCGGGCTGCGTACCGCCCCGGACCCGGGCGCGCCGCCGTGGCAGGCACCGGGAAGTGGCCTCAAGATCGACGAGGCGCTGGCGTGGATGTTCGACTACGACCGGGCCGTCGAGGTCGGCATGGCGATCACCGTGCCGCTGACCGGCGCGGCGGCCGGCGCGCTCGACGGGATCGAGCGGCTGCTGGTGGTCGGCGTCGCGGCCTCGTACGAACCCGCCGGAGCCGCCGCCGAGCTGGATCGGCTGCTGGCGGCGCACGCGCGTACCGGTGGGCTGGCGTTCGTGCCGCAGGGAACCCCGACCAACAGCACCGAGTCGGCGGGCACCGGCGCCACGCCCGGCGGCCGGGCGGAGGACGAACTGGATTCTGTCACCGCACGCCCCGGGGAGAACGGTCACCGGCTGGCGAACGCGCTCGGGCTGGCGGGCACGGGTACGCTCGCTCGCGCGCCGTACGGGACCGATCGCGAGCGGGACCGGTCCCGGGCGATGGTACGGGTGATGTTCGAGGCGCTGCTCGGCACGTTCACGAGGGACGTGCTACGCGTGCGCGGCACCCCGGCGATCAGCCGTGCGGCGGTGGCCGCGTTGCGGGACTGGTGCGTCACCCACGTGACCGGCGGCGCGCCGTACCCCTGCGTCAGGATCGGCCCGCAACCGTACGGCGTGCTGCCGGTCCGGCGCTCCACCTCACCGGCAGAACCGGACACGACCGCCGAACACGTGCAGCACGTCGTCTCGCTGCTGATCGGCGAATGGCGGCGGGCGGCGGCCGGGTTGCCCAGGCTAGACCCGAACTACGCAGGCGAGGGCGACATCGCGACAGTGCTGGCGACCCAGCCACACCCGGCGCGTCTGTTCAGCCGCCGCCTGCACACCTACTCCAGCCTCAACCCGTTCGAGCGCGCGCTCACCCCGAACGAGTGGTACGCCACGGCCGTCGAACGGCAACTCGACCTCGCCAGCGACACGCCGCTGACCAGCCCGTACAGCGAGATCGCCGTCAGCTACGCGATCATCTCCAACGACGTCGGCATCGATTCCATCGACACCCAGGTGGCCGTGTGGGAGGAGGTGCGGCGGTACCTGCCCGACCAGCTCTCCGGCGAGCCGCTGGCCGAAGGGCTGTCCTTCGTGGACACGGTGCTGGCGCTGCTACGCGGTTACCGTACGCGCCAGGAGCCGGTCCGCAGGCTCGACCTGCTCGCGTTCGAGGGCGTACTCGGCGAACCGGGCACCGAACTGATCGAGGGCCTGCTCGAAGGCTCCGCCCGCGAGTGGGGCGACACCGGCCTGATCCAGGCCCCGAACGCGCCACCCGGCCACACGGCCGCCGACTACCTGACCGACCTGCGGCGACGGTACGCCGAGCGGAACACCGCCGGTATGGCGCCGCCCGCCCTGGACGCCGGATTCCTCGACCGGCAGCCGTTGCTGTACCAGCTCCTCGACCGTACGCTGCCGCTCGCGCCGGACGATCCCGCGCTGCCGGACGCCCTGGACCTGCTCGCCACCCGGACCCCCGAAGAGCTGGACTGGCTGCTGCGGGAGAGCCTCGGCCTGGGCACGCACCGGCTCGACGCGTGGGCGACCTCGCTGGCCACCGAGCGGCTGCGGCGGCTGCGCGCCGCGCGCCCGACCGGCATCCAGATCGGCGCGTACGGCTGGGTCACCGACCTGAGGCCACGCGACCGAGACGTGGAGAGCGCCGGTTTCGTCCACGCGCCGTCGATGGCGCACGCGACGACGGCCGCGCTGCTGCGGGCCGGCTGGCTGGCGCACGGCAGCGACGATCCGCTCTCCCCGGCCGCGGTCGCCTACACCTCGGCTCGCGTGCGAACCGCCTCCTGGCTGCTCGACGGCCTGCGGCAGGGCCAGACGCTCGGGGCGCTGCTCGGCTACCGGTTCGAGCGGGCGCTGCACGACCGGAACGCCGACGCGCACATCCACCCCACCCGCGAGCGGGTCCTGGCCGCGACCGGGCGCGCGCAGACGCCGCCGGACCAGCCGGTCGACGGCATCGAACTGCTGGACCTGCACCGCGCCGGCCGCCTGGGCGAACCCGCGGCCGACGTCGCCGCCGCGCTCGCCGAGATCGAGGACGCCTTCGACGCGACCAACGATGTGGCGCTGGTGGAGGCCGTACACCAGCTCGCCGCCGGCAACACCGAGCGGGCGACGGCCACGCTCGGAGCAATGGCGGGCACGCACGCGCCCCCCGAGTTGCGCGCGCCCCGCAGCCGCCGCGCCGGGACCACCGTGGAACATCGTGTCCTGATCCTGCTCGACCCCGGCGCGGCCCATCCCGGGCGCGGCTGGGTCACCGGTGTCCGCGACCGCGTCGCGCCCGAACTCGACACCTGGGTGGCCGGTCTGCTGCCGCCCGCCGGTCAGGTCGGCTTCACGGTCCCCGGCCAGGCCATGACCCTCGCCGACCTCGGCCTGTCCGCGCTCGACGCGATCTACCTGGCCGGCGATGATCCGGCGGTCGCCGCCGCGCCACTGGCCGCACTCGCCGCCGCCCGCCTCGGCGTGCCGTCAATTCGGGTCGAACCATCCGAAGGAGGTACCGCCCCGATCACGCTGACCGAGTTCGCAGTGCTCGCCATCGAACTCCGCAGAGCGATCGAGTCGCTGCGGGTCGCGGACTCCCGGGACGTACGGCCGGGCCACACCGCCGGCGAACCGGAACTGGACGACTCGGCTGCGCTGGACGCGGTACGGACGCTCGTCGCCGAGTTCGGGACGATCACCCAGAACCCCGCCCAACTGGCGCGGTACGGGCTCGCCGATCCCGACCCCGCCCGGCTGGCCGCCGCGAGTGCCCGTCGGCACGCCACCGTCCTCGCCACCGAGGTCGACGCCGCCGACCCCCGTCCGGGCCTGCGGCAGCGGCTGGCCGCGCTGGTCGGCGGGAGAGTGCCGCTGCTCGGGCGATTCCCCGTCGACCTCCCGTTCCAGCCACCCGTCGCCGGGCCGGACGACGTCGACACCTGGCTGCACGCCGCCGCGAAGGTCAGGCCGGACGTCGGCCGCCTGGTCACCGCCGGCATGCTCAGCGAACTGCTCGCCGACGACGGCGGACTGCACGCCCGCGCGGCACAGCTTCCGGCCGTCTCCGGAGACCCCTGGGCGGCCCTCGGGCCGGTCCCGGCTGGCACGGGCGGCCGACTGTCCATCGTGGCGGTTGGCACGCCGCTCACCGGTGGCGTCGCGTGCGGACTAGCCGTCGACGGCTGGTCCGAACGGGTGCCCGGCACGGAACAGCACACCGGGCTGGCGCTCCAGTTCGACGCACCCGGCAACCGGCCACCACAGGCGTGGCTGCTCGCCGTCACCCCGGACGGGGAACCGTGGAGCCGGCAACTCGTCCTGGACACCCTCACCGAGACCCTGGAATGGGCCGCCCTGCGCCCAGTCGGCACCGAAGACCTACTCGCGTACGGCCGGGCGGTCCCGACCGTGTACGTCCCCGGCGGCATGACGCCGTGGCCGGGGGAGGAGGCGTCGGATGAGTGATTCCTGGGGGCCGCTGGAGGGCACGGTGCAGGTGCTTGGCCTGAGCGACGGTGAGTTTTGGGAGCGGCTGGAGAGTATGGTGCGCGCGGCGGGCCTTAGAGCGCCCAACCGAATGACCCGAGGCGCCAGCGCTTCGCCGTTATCCGGCGCCGTTAACGCAGGTGACGCTTCTCGCCGCACCGGCGCCAAGAGTGACCGGCTTCATTCGGTTAGGGGTTTTTAGTGAGGGTGAGGCGGCGCCGGATGGCTGAATTCGGGGAGCCGTTGGCGAGCATGGTGCATGCTCCTGGCCTGAGCGAGGGTGAGTTGCTGCCGGATGAGTGAGTTCTGGGAACGGCTGGAGAGCATGGTCCACGCGCCCGGCTTGAGCGAGGGTGTGCAGGCGCGGATCGCTGACCCGCTGTGGATGCTCGCCCGGCAGGCGCAGGTGGGCGAGTTCACCGGCGACGACGCGGCGCAGCCGGCGGCGGTCCGGGTGGTCAGCCGCACCACGCGCCTGGGGAGTTACCGCGCGGGCGGCGGAGCCACCGTCCCCTATCCGGAGGATCGTCCGCTGGAGGCGGTGGTCGAGGCGACGGCGGAACCGGACTTCGGCTCGGCCGGCCTGCACGCGGCGGCCCGCGCCGGCCACCGGCTGATCCGGCGGCTGCGCGCACGCGGGCTCGGCGGGGCCGTACCGTTGCTGCGTGCGGCCTTCGGCCACCGTGCCACCGGTGCGATTGTCGATGTCGGCGAGCCCGGTCGGGCCGCCGCCGGTCTGCTCGCCCGGTGGGCCTTCGACGCCGGCCGCCTCGCCGCCGTACCGGTCGGGGAGATCGAGGCCGCGCTCGGCGGACTCGGTAAGGACGACCGGGTCCGTGCCATGGCCGAGATCGAGGACTGGCGCGCGGCCCGCGCGGCCGTCCCGACGGCCGGGTCCAGCTGGGACGAGCAGCGGCTGGAACACTCCTTCAGCGTCGCGGCGTCCACCACGACCGGCGAACTCGTCCTCGCCGCCCCGGAACACGACGGCGGGCGCCTCGACTGGTACACCTTCGACCTCACGCGCGAGAGGAACGAGACCCACGGACTGGCCGCCGCGGACCTACCGCGGCGTACCACCGTGGCTGTGCCCACGCCGATCCGCTACCCGGGCATGCCGGCGTCGCGTTGGTGGGAGTTCGAGGACGGCACCGTGCACTTCGGGGACATCGAGGCCGGCCCGGCCGACCTGGCCCGCCTCCTCGTCGCCGAGTTCGCGACCGTGTACGCCGACGACCACTTCGTGGTCCCCCTGCCGGTGCCGGTCGGCTCGCTCACCGAGATCGAGTCGGTCGAGGTCGTCGACACCTTCGGCCGCCGCACCCGCGTCCAGTCCACCGCGAAGATCGACTTCAACCGTACCGGCACGGCCCGCAACTGGCGCCTCTTCGAACTGACCGGCGACGAGCCGAACGACTCCCACCCGTCGCCGTGGCTGCTGGTCCCCGCGACCGTGACCGGCCTGTCCGGGCCCGCGCTGGAACAGGTCACCCTCACCCGCGACGAAACCGCGAACCTCGCCTGGGGCATCGAAGAACTCATCGAGGGCCCTCTCGGCCGCGGCATGCGCCGCTCGAACACCTGGCCCCGCCACCCCTCCACCGACCCCTCCGAATCCCCGCCGTCCTCGGAGTCCTCGGAGTCCTCGGAGTCCCCGCGGTTCTCGGAGTTTCCGCCGTCCCCGGAGTCCCTGCCGTCCGCGGGGTCCTCTGAGGAAGGGGCCTGGCGTTACCGCCTGGAGGCGACCGCGCCTCCCTGGTGGGTGCCGTTCGTCGCCGAACGGGTCGCGGCCGATTCGGCCCAAATACGACTGCGACGGGCCCGCATGCGCGACTGGACCCCGACCGCCGGACCCGTCGGCCCTCAGGGCACCCTGCTCGACCCCCGCCGGCCGATGTGGCTGTACGAGGAGGAAGTGCCGGCCGGCGGCGTACGCGTACAACGCGCCTGGCAGCTCGCTCGCTGGCACGACGGTTCCCTGCACGTGTGGCTACGCCGCCACAAACGCCCCGGCCGCGGCGACCCATCCAGCGGAATTCGCTGGGACCTCCTGGAATAACCCTGCCCGTCGACTGAGCGGTCCTGGCGACGTCGGGCCCCGACCAGGATGAGCCCGATCTCGGAACGCCGGATACCTCATCAGCGGCCCTGTCTTATTTGATTTCGGCCGTAGGGCCATGCAACCTCCGCCCGTTCCGGCGTATCAGAGGGATGACGAGTACGCGCGGAAGGAGGCAGGTAGCCAATGCCGGCACCTTCCGCGCACGACGCCGAGTTCACCGAGTACGTGTCTGCCAAAGCGTCATGGTTACGCCAGGTCGCGTTCCTGCTGTGCGGTGATTGGCACCGAGCCGACGAAGTGCTGCAGATCGCCATCACCCGGCTCTACGTGAACTGGCCCCGGGTACGCGCGGCCGGCAACGCCGACGGCTACGCCCGTACGGTCCTGGTCAACGTGTATCTGGCCGAGCGCCGCTCCCCATGGACTCGCAGGGTGGTTCCGCTCAACGGGCAGGAGGAGCCGCCCGTCACCGACGGCGATCTCGACAGCGCCCTCGATCTGCGCCGGGCGCTGGCAAGGCTTCCGGCACGCCAGCGGGCCATTCTGGTGCTGCGCTACTACTGCGACCTGTCCGTTGAGGAGACCGCCCGGACGCTGCGGTGCTCGCAGGGCAACGTCAAGAGCCAGACGGCCCGGGGGATCGACCGATTGCGCCGCATGCTCGACACCCCTGCCGAGGAGGTCTGGTCATGACGCCGGCAATCGATGACAAGAACGACGGGCTGGCCGCCGGGCTGCGAGAGCTGGCGCGATCGCCCGCGCCGCCGATGCGGCTGGACATCGCGGCGGCACGAGCGTCGGGGCGGCGCCGATTGACGCGTCGCCGGGGTGCGAAGCTGATCGGCGGTCTCCTCGCCTGCGGGTTGCTGATCGGCGGATCGGTGGCGATCAGCGATCGGGGAGGTCAGACGGTAGCGGTCGCGTCGGTCTCCCAGGGCAGCGATCCGCTGCTGGCTCACGCCTCGTTCGGCTGGTTGCCCGAGTCGGTGCTCGGGACAAGCCATACGGCGGGCGCTCACGGGGACCAGGTGATGGCGCGCGCCGGTGGCGCCTTCGGCATGCGCCTGTGGCTCAGCGTGTATGCGGCCAGTGACGAGCCGCCGCTGGTGAACGGGAGAAATGCGCTGCCTGCTCCCATGGTGAACGGTCGTCGCGCGTACTGGATCAGCGACGATCCGCGCGACCCGCTCAACCGGGGCAGAACGTACTTGACGTGGCAGGTGCCCGGCGGTCAGTGGGCCGAACTGCTCGCGTACTACATGGAAGAAGCCGATCCCCGGTCGACTCTCCTGCGTATCGCGGCGGACGTCAGGATCGGCACCCGGCCGGTGCCCCTGCCGTTGCGCGTCAACGGCCTGCCCGCTGGCCTCGATGTCACGGAAGTGCACTTCTGGCGTCCGCGGTTCGACGACGACGAGGCGTGGGAACTGGTGATGTTCTACACCGCACGCAATGGCGCGCGCGTCACCTTTCACGTCGGTCTGGAGGCCGGCCAATCGGCAGCTCTGCCGGGAAGCTCGTGCGCGTACGCCGCCGGGCTCGCGGTATGCGTACTCGTCGAGCCCGGGGAAGGCGGGATACCGGCGTCGCTGGCCGCCATCGGCGGCGCGGAGGGGTTGGTACGGCGCGTCACCCTGCTGGGCACCGACGAACGCCGGTGGACCACGCACGTCATCGAAAACGCCTGACGGCCATGGACGCGCGGACAGCCGTCGTCTTATTATGAACGTACGTTCATGAACAAGCGTTCATAATGGAGGCGTACATGCTTGAGGTCGTCAACTCTCAGCAGGCAGAAGCGTGGAACGGATACGAGGGGACGCACTGGGCCGACCACCACGACCGGTACGACGCGGTCAACAGCGGCTTCAACGAATACGTCCTCGCCGCCGTCGGAGACGAGGACAGCGTCCTGGACGTGGGCTGCGGCAACGGTCAGCTGACCCGTCTGGCCGCGCGGCGAGCGTCACGCGCGCACGGGATCGACCTGTCCGCCCCGATGCTGCGCCGAGCCCGCCTCAATGCCGAGGGCATCACCAACGTGACCTTCGAGCAGGGCGACGCCCAGATCCATCCCTTCCCGGACGGCGCGTACGACCTCGCGATCAGCCGGTTCGGCATCATGTTCTTCGCCGACCCCGTCGCCGGGTTCGCCAACATCGCCCGCGCGCTACGCCCTGGCGGACGCGTCGCCTTCCTGAGCATGCAACCCCTCGACCGGGGAGACCTGGGCCGCGTCTTCTCCGCCATGGCCGAGCACCTGCCCGCCGCCGGAGGCCCGGGTGACGGTACGGGTCCGCTGTCGTTGTCGGATCCGGCGGTCATCGACGACGTCTTCACCCGGGCGGGCTTCGCCGACTTGACGGCCGTCCCGGTCGAGGCCGCCGGAATATGGGGGAGGGACGCCCCCGACGCCGCCGCGTTCCTCACCGCCTGGGGTCCTGTGCGTTTCGCCCTCAGCCATGCCGAAGCCGGTGCCGAAACGAAGATCCGTACGACGCTGGAGGCGGCACTGAAGCCGCACGAGCACCCCGGCGGGGTACGGCTCCAGGGCGCCGCCTGGCTGATCAGCGCCACCAGGCCATGAAGAATCGGGCCCGCATATGATCCTTGGTGATGTCACCCAGAAAAGCGGCCGCGCTCCGTGACGGCGGCGACCAGAGCTTGCGCGACCATCTCATCGCCACCTGCGAAGAGTTGATGGCCGAACGCGGCGCCGCCGGACTCACCGTGCGTGACATCGCCAGGAGGGCCAGAGTCGCCGACGGCGTCCTCTACAACCATTTCACCGACAAAGAGGAACTCCTCGCGGTCGCCCTCCACGCGCACGTCCGCAACGCCGAACGCGCCCTCGGGGCCCGCCCCTGCACCCCCGGCCAGGACACTCTGGAAGCCAACCTGCGCGCCTACTTCGGCTACGCCCTCCGCCTCCACATAGCGATCATGCCCGCTTTCGCGGGCCTCGTCTCCCAGCCCAAGGTCCTGGCCCGTTTCGCGACCCTCGCCAACCCCATGGCCGACGGCCGGGGCCTCCAGGCCGACCTGACCGAATACCTCAGAGCCGAACAGCGACTCGGCCGCCTCAGCCCGGCCGCGAACCCCGAAGCCGCCGCGACCATGCTCATCGGCGCCTGCCACGAACTGGTCCTCCCGCGCATGTTCTTCCAGGGCGACCAGACGCCCGCCGACATCCCGTCCGGCTACATCGACGGCATCATCACCACCCTCCTGCACGGGATCACCTGAACCGCCATGCCGTGTCACCGGGGCCCGGCGAAGACCCCGGTGACGACCGGCATCAAGCGGCATCGAGAGCCGCGGTGATCTTGCGGACCATCTCCGCCTGAGTGGGCTTGGGCTGGCTCTGGTGCGTACGCGCGGCTGACTCGACGGCCACGATGACGGTACGGCGGAAGTTGTCGGCCTCCGCCGGATCCTGCTGGTTGAGCAGGCTCATCGCCGCCGTCAGGGCCGGCAGCACCTGGTCGGCGAGTTCGGCCACCGAGTCACCGCTCAGGTTCATGCCCTTCGGATACTTGGCGAGCACGTGCCCGACCACGCCGGTGGCGGAGCCCAGGGCGATCGAGCCGTCGGTGGCGGCCCGGTGCGGCTTGCCGGTGGCATCGGCGGCGGCCATCAGCGAGACGGCACCGTACGCGGCGGTCTGCAGGGTGAGCTTGTCCTGATCGGTAAGGGTGACAGCCATGGTGATGCGCTCCTTCAAACTGGTACGAAATCCCCTGAACGGCCAGACGCTGACCGCTCATGGCATCCACCATCACCGACCCTCCTGACACCGGGCCGTCGCCGCCCTGACGCGGCCGCTGATACGACCTTGAGGGTTCACGCGCAGGAGGTGTCGTCGGCGCTGTAGCCTCGCGCGGGTGGATCATGGAGTTGAACTCGTTGAGCGGGTTGTCGAGTCGGTTGGGGCCAAGCCAGGGCGGCTGTTCGCCGAGCACGACCGGTGGCTGGGGCCGTGGATCGAGGGTGAACCTGAGCCGATGGCGGTTGAGGTGCTGGAGAAGCTGACGTTGCCGAGTGGTCGGCCGCTTCCGCCTAGCCTGCGTACGTGGCTGGCGTTTGATACCAGTCTGTTGCGCCGGTTCGACTGGTTCGCGGACAAGGGCGTCGGGCAGGTCGCCCCGGTTACGCTGACGGACTTCGTTCGTGCGATCGAGATACGGGGGTATGAGGGCGCCGATCTCGATGAGCCCGATGAGGAGGGCGTGTCCTGGAACGACATTTGGGGACGTGAATCGCTTCGGCCTTTGGCGCGGTTCGATGAATGTCTGCCGTTGCCGAGTCCGGGACGGAGCGTGGGGCTTCATCTTGTTCTTGTGGCCGGGGAGCCGGACGCGTACGGCGAGTATCCGGTGTTCTACTACGCCGATCTCGCTCGGGACGTGCCGGAATTCGGTGTCCAGTACCCCGGCTTCGACGTGTATCTCGCGCACATGGCCGGGGTGCTGGACATCGATTTCTCACGTGGGATTACCGCCCTGGAAACGCATCCGGACTACGGCTCCCGAATGCGTCGCCATGCTCAGCACTGTTTCGACGGTGAATTCAGCGGATTGCCGTTCGCGTAACGCGATGTGATCAAGGTACGTCCACGGTGCCATACCGCCATGGATACCAGTCGGAGTGAGTTCCGGCCGCGGGGTTCGTCGCGCGGCAACGCCACCGGATGTCCCAGCCGTTCTGCAGGACGCCCGGGGGGACTGTGACGCTGTATGGGGCGGACGCGCTCCAGATCGGGCCGGTGCCCTGGCCGGTGGCAGCGGGGTCGTGTTCGATCTCGATCTCGCCGATCGCGCCTCCGGCGGGGTCGGTCACGACCGTGCCGGCGGTCGGGGTCAGCGAGAGCACCTTGATGCCGCCGCTCATCGGCAGATCAGCAGGGCCGAGATAGCACTTGAAGATCCTGGGCGCCGACACCACGGCGACGGTGACCGTGAGGACGGGCGGATCGTGCAACGGATGCAGGTCCGGGTTCTCGGAGGACCAGAACCACCGGTAGTTGTCGACGCTGGTGTCCTCGGAGGGGGACTGGAGGACCAGACCATGGTTCTCCGCTCCGTCCACCCAGTCCTGGACGATGCCCGTCACCGGCCACTCGACGCGGTCCGGCCACGTCTCGCACTCCGGGGTGACCGCCTTGGTGGCGATCTGGGCATCCTCGGTCGTCGAGTCGGGCTTGTTGCCCCAGTGCAGGAATTCCTGGCTCCAGGCGCTGGTGACGCGGCGAACCTGGATCCCCTCACCGACCTCCGGGCCACAACTCGGCGCGGCGTTGTTGGAGAGCGACAGGGTGGCTGACGTGACCGTGCCGGGTGGCAGGACGCCCGTGTCGAACCTCAGGAGCGCGCGGATCGCGTACCCGTAGATGGTTCCCGTCGCCAGGTGAGAGTTGTAGTTTCCGGCCGGCGAGTTCTCGTCGTTCCACTCGGACACGTCTACGTCCTCGACCGGGGATAACGAGAAGACACGCTCGATCGTCGTGGAGTGGGCCTCGGCCGGGAGGGCGGTGAGCCCGGCCGCGGACACCATCGAGGTCATCGCCGCGACGACGAGCAGGGGATACGCCCTCCTCGGGCGGAGGGACGGCCACACCATCATCAAACTCCTTGGCATGTCTGTGATCAAGGACACCGCGCAAGGACGCTAACAAAAAAGGACATTTACAAAAAGCCTGACATAGTCCGACAGGCCGATCACGCTGTTTCGGCGCTGAGAGCCTGTGCCACGGGCCGCCGCGCCGCCAGGCGTGCGGGCAGGGCGGTGAGTGCCGCCGTGGCCAGGAGAGTCGCGAGTGCGGCGCCGTACAGCCAGGAATACGGGGGTACGGTCCAGTTCGGGGCAGCGAATATCGAGAGCAGGCCGAGGCCCAGGGGAACGCCGAGGACGGCGCCGGGCAGGCCGGGCAGGAGCTGGGCGATGGACAGCCCCGCGGAGATCTGCCCCGGGGTGGCGCCGAGCGTACGGGCGATGGCCATGTTCGCCTGGGCCTCCATGGCCGTGGTCCAGGTGAGCGTGATGGTGTTCACGACGGCGAGTGCGATCAGCAGGACGGCGACGGCGAGCATCAGCCGGCGGTCGTGCTCGTCCCGCAGGTTGGGCAGGGCCAAGGAGCCGTCCGGACCGTAGCCCCTCTCCGGCTGGACGTACCGGGTCAGCAGGGCGACGATCGCGATCACTGTGGTGGCGGTGGAGCACGCCTGCAGCACGGCGCGGTCCGGCCGGCGGGCGGTCAGCCGCAGCCCGAGCAGGAGCGGCGTCGGCAGCAGCGCCGACAGCGCGGTGAGCCAGGGGCGGTGACGCGGCTGGTACGCGCCGGCGGACAGCGCCGAGACGGTCGCCGTACGCATGGCCCGCAGGGTGGGGCGCAGCGTGGACAGCACCGCCACCACCAGGGCGAGGATGGTCGCCGTGATCACGGTGGCCACGGTCGGCCCGGCGGCCTCGCCGATCCGGCTGGCGGTGGGGCTGGCGATGGCGGGCAGGGCCAGGCGGGCGATCGCCAGCCCCAGCGCGTCACCGGCCAGCGCCAGCGCCAGGTACTCGGCGAGCAGGACGGTCCCGATCAGACCCGGGCCGGCGCCCACGGCCTTGAGCAGCCCCGCCCGGCGCGTCTGCTCGGCGGCGCGTGCCACGGCCAGCGCGGCTACTCCGGTGACGGCCAGGAAGCTGAGCAGCCAGCTCCCGACGACCAGGATCGGCTGGCTGTCCCTGAGGATGACCATGTCCTGGGTGGCCTTGAACTGCCAGGAGTGGAAGTTGATCCGGACGGCGGGGACGCGGTGGGCGTGGCGGAACGCCTCGGTGGCGGCGGGATCGCGCAGCTTGAGGTCCATCGCCAGGGTCACCGGGAGCTCGTGGGACGACGCCAGCGTCCGCGCGTCCGATCGGGTCATCCAGGCCAGGCCGCTGGAGTCGCTCGGGCCGCCGCCCGGGCCGATCTGCGCCGCCCAGGGGTAGATGGAGGTGGCCGCGGTGACGGCGATCCCGACGACCGGGTACGGCCGTCCGGCGATGGTGACGTCATCGCCGACGCGGACGCCCAGCGCGGCGGCGAAGCCGCGTTCGAGGACCGTGCCGCCGGGGCGTACCCAATAACCCGAGGTCACCAGCGGCCGGTTGACCGCGCCGGGCGTCTCGGCGAAGCCGTGCACCACCACGGGAGACGACACCACGGAAGACGACACCACGGAAGACGACGTGGAATCGCGCGTGGTGAGGTCGGCGTAGACGATGCGGTAGGGGCCATGGTGGGCGACCACTTCAGGAGCGTCCGCCAGGGAGGTCAGGGCGGAGGTCACGGCCGGCCCCTTGTCGCCGGAGAGCACCACCACGTCCGGCCCGGCGGTGGCCGCGCGGGTCTGCTCGTACAGTCCGTCGCTCACGTCGCGCAGGGACAGGCCGAGGGCCATCGTGGCGGTGGCCACGGTCACCGCGAGCAGCAGCATCGCGGCCTGGACCTTGTGCCGGCGCACGTCGGCCAGCACCAGGCGCGCGACGAGCGCGAGGGAACCCATGACGTTCAGCCCTCCAGCCCGATCAGACCGCCGAGCCCGCGCGGGTGGGAGCCGGCCAGCCAGGTGTCGTCCACGAACATCCCGTCGCGCATCGAGACCAGCCGGTCCGCCGTGGCCGCCACCCGCTCGTCATGCGTGACGATCACGAAGCTCTGCCCCGGGGAACGCAGCTCCTCGAAGATCTTCAGCACGTCGAGGGTCGCCGCGGTGTCGAGGTTGCCGGTCGGCTCGTCGGCCAGGACGACCAGGGGGTCGTTGACCAGCGCGCGAGCGACGGCGACCCGCTGACGCTGCCCGCCCGACAGTTGCGACGGCAGGTGCCGGGCGCGCGCGGCGAGCCCGACCCGTTCCAGCAGCAGGCTCGCGCGCCGCCTGGCCTGGCGGCGCGAGCGCCCGGCCAGCAGTGCGGGCAGCTCCACGTTCTCGGCCGCCGACAGCTCCTCCACCAGGTGGAACGCCTGGAAGACGAACCCCACCGACCGGCGCCGCATGCGCGCCAGGGCTCGCTCGCTCAGCATGTCGATGCGCCGCCCCGCCACCCACACCTCTCCATCGGTGGGCCGTTCCAGGCCGCCCAGCAGGTGCAGCAGGGTGGATTTCCCGCAGCCGCTGGGCCCCATCACCGCCAGCATCTGTCCCTGCGGCACTTCCAGGTCGACCTCGTCCACCGCGCGGACCCGGCCCTGCCCGCGTCCGTGGTCCTTCACCAGGCCGCGGACCCGGACTGCGGCATTTGACACGTTCATCCACCCTCGACTTCGTCATCGGCCTTCGACCAGGCCCGCTCGCAGGCGTCCAGCCAGCGCAGGTCCGCCTGCAACCGCAGCGTGACCCCTTCCAGCAGCAGGCCGGCGCCCGACCCCGCCGGTTCGGCCAGCGCCGCCCGCTGCGCCTCCCGCAGGCGGCGCAGCAACTCGCGCCGCTGCGCCGCCACCAGCTCCACCGGGTCGGCGAGGCGGGCCGCCGCGGCGGCGGCGAGCTTGAGATGGAACTCCGCCAGGTCCGGTTTCGGCCAGCCCACCTCGGCCAGCCAGGCGGCCACCCGCTGCTGCCCGGCCGGCGTCAGCGCGTAGACCTTGCGCTCCGGCCGCTCGGGCAGGCCGTCCGACCGTTCGCCGACGACGAGTCCCGCCCGCTCCAGCCGGGTCAGCGTCACGTAGATCTGGCCACGGTTCATCGACTCGCCCAGCGGGCCGAGACTGCGCCGCAGCCGAGCGTGTAAGTGGTACCCGTGCGACGGCTCCTTGGCCAGCATCGCCAGCACTGCGTCCTGCACTCCACCCCCCTAACGGTTGGCCAATAGATAGCGGTTACCCGTGGGAGGTGTCAAAACCGCGTTCTAGTGGGTCCCGCCGGCGAGGTTGAGCCCGGCCACCCCGGCCAGGATGAGCCCGATCGATACGATCTTGACGAGGCTCACGTCGTCACCCATGGCGATCATGCCGAGCGAGGCGGTGCCGACGGCGCCGATACCGGTCCAGACGGCGTAGGCCGTACCGACGTCGAGGCTTTTCAGCGCGTACGCCAGCAGGCCGAAACTGAGGATCGCGAACACGACGAAGGCGACGCTGGGGAGGGGGACGGAGAAACCGGTGCTGAGCTTGAGCGAGTAGGCCATGGCGACCTCGAACAGACCAGCGGCGACCAGCAAAAGCCAGGCCATGACGGCTCCTTTCAGAGCGTCGTCTTGGCTGACCGGGTACGGCGCACCTCGTCCGGGCGGATCCTCCAAACAGGCCCGCATCTGGGCCAACGGCCGGAACCGCCAAAGGATTCCACACCTAGTCCAGTTGGATGGCCTTGAGTTCGGTGAACTCGTCGAGGCCGTGGCGGCCGAGTTCGCGGCCGTTGCCGGACTGGCCGTAGCCGCCGAACGGCGCCAGCGGGTTGAACCGGGCTCCGTTGACGTCCACCTGGCCCGTGCGCATGCGTCTGGCGAAGGCGAGCGCGCGGTCCCGGTCGGCCGACCACACGCCGCCGGCGAGCCCGTACGGGGTGCCGTTGGCGATCGCGAGCGCGTCGGGCTCGTCCGCGTACGGGAGGACGGACAGGACCGGGCCGAAGATCTCCTCCTGCGCGATCCTCGCGTCCGGGCGTACCCCGGCGTAGACGGTGGGCCGGCAGAAGTAGCCGCGGTCGCGGCCGGCGAGACGGCCGGGACCGCCGGTGATCGCGGTGGCGTCGGCCTGTTCGAGATATCCCTGGACCCGCTCCCACTGGGCGCGCGACGCGAGCGGGCCGAGACGCCCGGACATCGCCTCGGCGAACTCCCCGGCGAGCGCGGCGACCTCGTCGTGCTGATCCCGGTGCACGAGCAGCCGGGTCCACGCGGTGCAGGTCTGACCCGAGTTGAGGAACGCGTTGGCGACGGTGGCCTTGACCGCTTTGGCGAGGTCGGCGTCGGGCAGCAGCACGCTCGCGGACTTGCCGCCGAGTTCGAGCGCGACCCGTTTGACGGTGTCGGCGGCGGATCGCGCGATCTGCCGGCCGGTGGCGGTGGAGCCGGTGAAGGACACCATGTCCACGCCGGGATGGGCGGAGAGCGTGGCGCCGACGACCGGACCGGTGCCGACGACGAGATTGAACACCCCGGCCGGTACGCCCTCGGCGGCGAGGATCTCGGTGAGCAGGATGGCCGCGGACGGCGCCGTCTCACTCGGCTTGAGCACGACCGTGCACCCGGCGAGCAGGGCCGGCATCACCTTGGCGACCACCTGGTGCAGCGGATAGTTCCACGGCGTGATGGCCGCGACCACGCCGACCGGTTCGCGTACGACGAGGGAGTTGCCGACCTGCTCGGCGACCTCCGCCGCGGTGGACAGATAGCCGTCCAGGACGGCGAGCGGCGTGCCGACCTGGACCGCGGCGGCGATCTTCGGCGGGCAGCCCATGTCCCGGGTGATGTGCGCCGCGAACTCGTCGGCGCGATCCGCGACGGCCGCGCGCACCCGGCGCAGGATCGCCGCGCGGCCGGCCGTCCCGGTGCCGCTCCACCCGTCGAAGGCGGCCCGGGCGGCCTCGATCGCGGCCTCGGCCATCGGCGCCCCGGCGAGGTGGAGGGTCGCGAAGACGTCCTCGGTCGCGGGGTCGACGAGGTCCATCGTCTCGCCGTCGATCTGTACCCACTCGCCGCCGACGAACGCGCGGTCGTATCTCACTTCGTCATCTCCAGAACGGTACGCACGCCCGTGGCCGCCCTCAGGTCGGCGACCGCGGCGTTGATCTCGTCGAGCGGGCGGCGCATGGTGACCATGCCGCCCAGGTCGAGCCGCCCCGCCCGCCACAGGTCCAGGATGCGGGGGAAGTCCCGGTGCGGGTTGGCCGAGCCGAGGTAGCAGCCGATGAGCTTCTTCTCGTAGAAGCCGTGCATCAGCGCCGGCACGACGACCGTGTCCGTCGTGGACGGTATGCCCACCATCACGGTCGTGCCGCCGTTGCGGGTGGCCTTGAGCAGCGTCTGCACGATGTCGCCCTTGCCGACGGCGTCGAAGGCGTAGTCGGCGCCGCGCCCGGCGGTGAGGTCCCGGGCGACCGTGCTGACCTTGTCCGCCGCCGGGTCGAGCACGTGGGTCGCGCCGAAGCGGATCGCGTGCTCGCGACGTGCGGCGGCGGTGTCCACGCCGAGGATCGTGGTGGCGCCCGCGACGACCGCGGCCTGCACGATCGACAGGCCGACCGCGCCGAGCCCGACCACGACGACCGACGCTCCGGCCGGCACCCTGGCCGTGTTGAGCACGGCGCCGACGCCGGTCTGTACGGCACAGCCGACCACCGCCGCGATCTCGGTGGGCACGTCGCCGGGGATCCGTACGGCCGCCTCGGCCGGGACGACCGTCTGCCGCGCGAACGCGGACAGCACCAGACCGCGCCGGACCGGGGCGCCCCGCCAGGACAGCCGGGTGGAACCGTCCGGGTAGGCGCCGCCGACCAGGCCGGCGAAGCGCTGGCAGAGCGTACGCTCCCCGAGCGCGCACCAGTAGCAGCGCCCGCAGGACGGCGCCATGGTGAGCACGACCTTGTCGCCCGGTTCCAGGCCGGTCACGCCGGGGCCGGTCTCGCTGACGACGCCCGCCGCCTCGTGCCCGAGGATCACCGGCAGGCCGGTGCGCAGGGTTCCGTCGAGGTAGTGCAGGTCGGAATGGCAGACGCCGCAGTGGAGGACGTCGACGCGTACCTCGCCGGCGCGGGGCGGGTCGAGTTCGACGTCGTCGGCGACGGTCAGTTCAGCGCCCACCTCGGTCATGATGGCGGCCTTCATGATGGGACGTCCCCCGTCCTCCCGGGCTGCGCGGCCGGGAAGTCGCCCGCCCGCCCGAGCAGCGCGGGCAGCCGGATGCCGAGTTCGCGCTCGATGAGCGCGGCGGCGTCGATGAGCTTGTGGTGGTCCAGGCCGGAGGCCACGCCGGAGCGGCGCAGGGCGTAGGCGAGGTCCTCGGTGGCGATGTTACCGGTAGCGGCCGGCGCGAACGGGCAGCCGCCGATGCCGCCGCCGCTGCTGTCCAGCGCCGCCGCGCCGCGGGCCACCGCGCGCAGGGCGTTGGCGTAGCCGGTGTTGCGGGTGTTGTGGAAGTGGAAACGCAGCGGCAGGCCGGTGACCTCGCGGACCGCGTCGACGAGGCGGTCCACGTCGGCGGGCACGCCCACGCCGATGGTGTCGGCGAGGGCGATTTCGTCGGCGCCGGCGTCGGCGCACCGCCGGGCCAGTTCGGCGACCGTGGCCGGGGCGACCTCGCCCTCGAACGGGCAGCCGAAGCTGGACCCGATGGTCGCGGTGACCCGCAGCCCGCCGTCGTGGGCGCTTCCGCTGATCGCGGCGAACGAGCGCACCGCCTCGGCGATTGACATGCCCTGGTTCCGCTGCGAGAACGTCTCGGTGGCCACCACCACGGCGTTGACCTCGTCGACCCCGGCGTCCAGGGCGCGCTCCAGGCCGCGCCCGTTGACCACCAGGCCGATGTAGCTCAGCCCGGCCCGCCTGGGCACGCCGGCCATGACCGCCTCCGCGTCCGCCATCTGCGGCACCCGTCGCGGATGCACGAAACTGGTCGCCTCGATCCGGCGGACGCCCGCGTCCACCAGAGCGCGGATGTATGCAACTTTGACTTCGGTGGTGACCAGGGTGCTCTCGTTCTGCAGGCCGTCCCGGGGGCCGACCTCGACGATCTCAACGGCGGATTCCCATGCCATGGCTCTGTTTAGCACCCCCGCCGAGATGTGTGCAATCACGAAGAAAAGTAGCGTCCACCCCCTTGTCCTCGGCCTGAGGGTCGATTAAATGTACACAACTAACGAACGGAGACGTCGGAAATGACGGCAGCCAGCGATCGTGTGGTCGACCGACTGCGCGAGCAGATCCTCGGCGGGGAGTACGCCCCCGGCGAGCGGCTCGGCGAGGTCGAGCTGGCCGAGAAGCTCGGCGTGAGCCGTACTCCCGTGCGGGACGCGCTGCGCCGCCTCTCGGCCGAGGGGCTGGTCGACATCACCACGAACAAGGGCGCCCGGGTCGTCGAGTACCTCCGGGCGGATCTGGAACACATCTTCCAGATCCGGGCCCACGTGGAGGGCCTCGCCGCCCGCGCCGCCGCCACGGCCGCCTCCGCCGCCGACATCGACCGGCTGGAGCACATCGCCACCGCGCTCAGGGAGCACTCCGAGGCCGGCCGGCTCAACGAGGTGTACCGGCTCAACGCGGAGTACCACTCCACCCTCAACAACCTGGCCGGCAGCTCGGTCGTCACCGCCACGGTCGGCCAGCTCATCCACGCCTCCGTCCTGCTGCGCACGCTGCACGCGTTCGACGACGCGGCCCGCCGCCGCAGCGTGAACCACCACCTCGAGATCGTGGCCGCCCTGCGCGCCCGGGACGGGGACTGGGCCGAAGCCGTGATGCACGCGCACCTGCTGTCGGCGCGCGCGTCGCTGCTCGGGCCCCGCCGCGTCCAGGCGCCCGCCTACGGAGATCCCGCCGACACCCCGGAGGAACCTGAATGACCCGCCCCCTGCCATTGAGTGACGTCCGCGTCCTCGAGCTCGGCCAACTGCTGGCCGGCCCGTTCTGCGGCCAACTGCTCGGGGACTTCGGCGCGGAGATCATCAAGATCGAGGACCCGAAGCACGGCGACCCGATGCGCCAGTGGGGCCGGGAGAAGCCGTACGGCACGTCGCTGTGGTGGCCGGTCGTGGCGCGCAACAAGAAGTCCGTCACCTGCGACCTGCGTACCGAGGAGGGCCAGGACCTGGTCCGGCGGCTGGTCACCCGGGCCGACGTCCTGCTGGAGAACTTCCGGCCGGGCACGCTCGAACGCTGGGGCCTCGCCCCCGAGCGGCTGTGGGAGCTCAACCCGAAGCTGGTCGTCACCCGGGTCACCGGCTTCGGCCAGACCGGCCCGTACGCGGCGCGCGCCGGGTTCGGCTCGATCGGCGAGGCCATGGGCGGCATCCGGTACGTGACCGGCTCCCCGCAGGAGCCGCCGTCGCGGGCCGGCATCTCGCTCGGCGACTCGCTGGCCGCCATGTACGCCACCCTCGGCACCCTCGTCGCCCTGCACGAACGCGAACGTTCCGGCCGGGGCCAGGTCGTGGACGCGGCCATCTACGAGTCGGTGCTCGCGATGATGGAGTCGATGCTGCCGGAGTGGCAGCAGGCCGGCTACCAGCGGGAACGCACCGGCCCCGTGCTGCCGAACGTCGCGCCGAGCAACGTCTACCCGACCCGCGACGGCGAGGACGTGCTCATCGCCGCCAACCAGGACACCGTGTTCGGCCGGCTCGCCGCCGTGATGGACCGGCCGGACCTGGTCACCGACGAGCGGTACGCGACGCACAGCGCCCGCGGCGAGTACATGGCCGAACTCGACGCCGTCATCGCCGACTGGACCCGCGGCTACGACGCCGAGGAACTCCTGGCGGCGCTGCACCGGGCCGGCGTGCCCGCGGGGCGCATCTACCGGGCCAAGGACATGTTCGGCGACCCGCACTTCGCCGCGCGCGAGGCGATCGTCAGGCTCGCCGACCCGCTGCTCGGCGACATCGCCATGCAGAACGTGTTCCCCAAACTGTCCGAGTCCCCGGGCGCGGTGCGATCCACCGGCCCGGCGCTCGGCACGAGCAACGACGACATCTACCGAGGGCTGCTGGGCCTGCGCGACGAGGAGCTGGAGCGGCTCGCCGCGGCCGGAGTGATCTAGCCGGATACAGGAGGAGTGATGAGTTACAGGTTAGGCGTCGATGTGGGTGGCACCTTCACCGACATTCTTCTCATCGACGAGGACAGCGGCCGATCCTTCCGCGCCAAGACCTCGTCGACCCCGCACGACCAGTCCGTGGGCGTGCTCACCGGGATCGGGAAGGTCTGCGCGGCCGCCTCGACCAGCCTGGAGTCGATCGGCCAGGTCATGCACGGGACCACCGTGGCCACCAACGCCATCCTGGAGGGCAAGGGCGCCAAGGTCGGCCTGGTGACCACGGCCGGGTTCCGGCAGGTCCTGCAGATCGCCCGCTCGTTCGTGCCGGGCGGCCTGGCCGGCTGGATCATCTGGCCCAAACCGGAACCCCTCGCCGCGCTGGAGCACACCGTCGAGGCGATCGAGCGGATCGGCGCCGACGGCGAGATCGTCACCCCGCTCGACGAGGACGACATCCGCGTCAAGCTGCGCGGCCTGCGCGCGGACGGCATCCAGGCGCTCGCCGTGTCGCTCATCAACTCCTACGTGGACGGCGCGCACGAGGCGCGGATCGCCGCGATCGCCGCCGAGGAACTCCCCGGCGTCCCGGTCTCCGTCTCCTCCAAGGTTCTGCCGGAACTGCGCGAGTACGAACGCACCATCACCTCGGTCGCCAACGGGTACGTGCAGCCGCAGGTCGCCCGCTACCTCGACAACATGATGCGGAAGCTGGACAAGCGGCTGTACATCCTGCGCAGCGACGGCGGCCTCGCCAGCGCTCCGGCGGCCGCCGCCAACCCGGTGTCGATGCTGCTGTCCGGCCCGGCCGGCGGGGTCAGCGGCGCGGTCTGGGCCGCCGCCCAGGCCGGGTACACCGACCTGCTCACCTTCGACATGGGCGGCACGTCCACCGACGTCGCGCTGGTGCAGGCGGGGGTGCCCAGGATCGGCAGGGAGACCCGGGTCGGCGATCTCACCGTGCGCTCCTCCTCGGTGGACGTGCGCACCGTCGGAGCCGGCGGCGGCTCCATCGCCCACGTGCCCGCGCTGACCAGGGCGCTGCGCGTCGGGCCGCAGTCCGCCGGCGCCGACCCCGGTCCCGCCGCGTACGGCAAGGGCGGCCGGGAGCCGACGGTCACCGACGCCAACGTGGTCCTCGGCTACCTGCCCGGCGAGCTGGCCGGCGGCGAGATCTCCCTGGACCGGGACGCCTCGCGGACCGCCGTCGCCGGCATCGCCGAGGCGATGGGCCTGCCCAGCGTGGAGGCCGCGGCCGCGGGCATCGTGGACATCGTCAACGAGAACATGTTCGGCGCCCTGCGCCTGGTCTCCGTGCAGCAGGGCTACGACCCGCGCGACTTCGCGCTCGTCGCGTTCGGCGGCGCCGGGCCGCTGCACGCCAACGCCCTCGGCCGCCTCACCGGGGCCTGGCCGGTCATCATCCCGCCCTCGCCCGGCGTGCTCTGCGCGTACGGCGACGCGACCACGAGCCTGCGCGACGAGGCGGCCCGCACGTACATCCGGCGCTTCTCCGAGCTCACCGACGGCGAACTGCGCGCCATCTTCGAGGAGCTGGCCGAGGCGGCGGCGTCCACCGTGGAGGCCGAGGGGGCCGCCCGGGACGAGCAGACCGTCACCTACCAGGTCGACATCCGCTACCACGGCCAGGGCTTCGAGATCTCCGTACCGGCTGGCATCGCCGCGTTCGACGGCGAGGGCGGCGGGCTGAAGGCCCTGGGCGCGGCCTTCGACGCCGAGCACGAACGCCTCTTCTCGTTCCTGCTGAAGAACGAGCACGAACTGGTCAGCGTCCGGGCCGCGGTGTCGGGGCCGCGCCCGCACGTGGCCGCCGTCACGCTGGCCCAGGGGACCGAGGATCCCGCCGCCGCGCTGCGCACGACCACCACCGTCTACGTCGGCGGCGAGCAGACCCGGGCCAACGTGTACGACCGCGGCAAGCTCCTGGCCGGCAACGTCGTCGCCGGCCCGGCCGTGGTCACCGAGATGGACTCCACCACGCTCGTCCTGCCCGGGCACGCGGCGACCGTGCACCCCAGCGGCAGCCTGCTGATCCGCCCCGTCGCAGAGGAGGCCTGACCGATGGCCGAGATCATCCAGACCACGACCGCCCGGCCGCAGCGCGTGCCCGTCGACCCGGTCACCCTCGACATCATCGAGAACGCCCTGCGCAACGCCCGGTACGAGATGGACGAGGTGCTCTTCCGCACCGCCCTGTCGCCCGGCATCCGCGAACAGCACGACGAGTTCCCGCTCATCGGCGACCCCGAGGGGCGCATGGTGGTCGGCCAGTTCGGCCTGTCCATCCCGGCGCTGCTGGACCGGTACGAGGGCACGATCGAGGACGGCGACGTCCTGCTTACCTCCGACCCGTACTCCTGCGACGGCGCGATCAGCCACGCCAACGACTGGCTCGTGGTGATGCCCATCTACGTCGAGGGCCGGATCGTGGGCTGGGCGTCGATGTTCGGGCACATGTCCGACGTCGGTGGCAAGACCGTCTGCTCCATGCCGACCGACGCGCGCACCATTTTCGAGGAGGGCGTCGTCATCCCTCCGTTCAAGCTGTACCACCGCGGGCAGCTCAACGAGGACGCGCTGCGCATCGTGCTGAACCAGGTCCGCCAGCCCGACTGGAACCGGGCCGACCTCAACGGCATCGTCGCCGCCTGCCGTACCGCGGCGCGGCGGATCCAGGAGCTCTGCGCGCGTTTCGGCGCCGACACGTACGTCTCCGCGCTCGACGCGCTGCTGGACCGCAACTACCAGGCCATGAAGGCGTTGCTGACGACGGTGTTCGAGGACGGCGAGACGATCAGTTTCTCCGACTACATCTGCGACGACGGGGTCGGCTTCGGCCCGTACAAGCTGACGCTGTCGCTCACCCGTACGGGGGAGAAGGTGCTGCTGGACTTCACCGGCAGCTCGCCGCAGTCGCCCGGGCCCATCAACTACTACCTCAACGAGAACCTCGCCCGGATGTTCTTCGGCATCTACATGATCACGGTCGCCGATCCGCAGATCCTGTGGAACGACGGCTTCTATCCGCTGATCGACGTGCACATCCCGGAGAAGTCCTTCTGGAAGCCGGACTTCCCGGCCGCGCTCAACGCCCGCAACCACGGCGTCGGGCGCATCTTCGACCTGTTCGGCGGCCTGCTCGGGCAGAAGAACCCGGACCTGCTCAACGCGGCCGGCTTCTCCTCCTCGCCGCACTTCATGTACTCCGGCACGTACGAGGACGGCGAACGCGCCGGCGAGTGGTTCCAGCTCTACTCGATCGGGTTCGGCGGCATCCCCGGCCGGCCGATCGGCGACGGCCCCGACGGGCACTCGCTGTGGCCGTCGTTCGTGAACATCCCGTGCGAGTACCTGGAGTCGTACTACCCGCTGCGGATCGAACGCTGGGAGACCGTGCCGGACACCGGCGGCGCCGGGCTGCACCGCGGCGGCAACGGCGTCGACGTGGCCTACCGGTTCCTCCAGCCGGGCACCATCGCCATCCACGACGACCGCTGGCTCACCTACCCGTGGGGTGTCAACGGCGGCGAGCCCGGGGCGCGTGGCCGCAAGTGGATCGACCGCGCCGACGGCAGCCGGGAGATCCTCCCGAGCAAGGTGCACGACGTGCACGTGGGCAAGGGCGACGTGCTGCACTTCGTCACCTGGGGCGGGGGCGGCTGGGGCGACCCGCTCGCCCGCGACCCGGAACTGGTCGCCCTGGAGGTCAGGCGCGGCCTGGTGAGCGCCGACGGCGCGCGGCGCTACGGCGTCGTCCTGCGCGAAGGCGCCGTGGACGCCGCCGCCACCGGCGAGCTTCGCGGCAGCCTGCGGGCCGGGCGGCCGGCCAAGCCGCCGGTGTTCAACATGGGGCCGCCGCTGGCCGAGATCCTGGCGAACTGCGAGGCGGAGACCGGTCTGCCCACCCCGCGAGTGCCGGCATGAACTCCGGCATGGACTCCGGCATAGAGGACGACTACGCCGCGGCCGGGTTCGGGCAGTCCCTGGACTGGGGCGCCCGGCCCGCCGTGCTCGTCATCGACATGGTCCGCGCGTACTTCCAGCCGGGCGCCGAGCTCTACATGGGCAGCCGGGACTGCCTCGACGCGGCCGCGCGGGTGGTCTCGGCCGCCCGCGCCGCGGGCGTCCCGGTCGTGCACACCCGGGTCGCGTACGGCCCCGGCGGCGTCGACGGCGGCCTCTTCTTCCGCAAGGTCGGCGCGCTGCGGCACTTCGTCACCGGCTCAGGAAGCGACCTCGGCGACATCATGCCGGAGGTCGCCCCACGTCTGGACGAACTCGTCATCACCAAGCAGTACGCGAGCGCGTTCTTCGGCACCTCGCTGAGCGCCACGCTCGCCTCCCAGGGCATCGACACGCTCGTCCTCTGCGGGGTGAGCACCAGCGGCTGCGTACGCGCCACCGCCGTCGACGCCATCTCGCACGGCTACGTGCCCATCGTGGTACGGCAGGCGGTCGGCGACCGCGATCCGGGCCCGCACGAGGCCAGCCTCTTCGACCTCGCCGCGAAGTACGCGGAGGTCTGGGACGAGGCGGCCGTCACGAAACGACTGACCCCGTGAAAACCGTCGAACGGTACGCGGTGCTCGTCGTCTGGGCCCTGGTCGTCGCGTTCTTCGCGTGGCGGTCCGACACGTTCGCCGCCACGTCCACCGTCCAGCTGATCCTCAGCACCCAGACCGTCATCCTCATCGCCACCCTCGGCGTCACGTTCTCCCTGGCGGTGCAGGAGTTCGACCTGTCCGTCGGCTCCGTCGTCGGCTTCGGCGGCTGCCTGCTCGCGGTGCTGGACGGCCGGGAGGGCTGGGCGCCCGGCCCGGCCATCGCCGTCACCCTGCTGGTCTGCGCGCTGTTCGGCGCGATCAACGCCGCGCTGTCGGTGCTGGCCGGCGTGCCGTCCATCATCGTCACCCTGGGCACCGGGACGCTGCTGGCCGGCATCACCCTCGGCGTCACCGAGTCCAAGGTCGTCACCGGCATCTCGGTCAAGACCGTGCAGTTCATGACCAGCCCGTTCCTGTTCGGCATCCCCGCGCCCTTCTACTGCGGGCTGGTCCTCTGCCTGGTCGCGTGGTTCGTGCTCCAGCACACCCCGCTGGGCCGGCGCATGATCTTCATCGCCGAGAACCGCGAGGTCGCCCGCCTGGCCGGTCTGCGGGTGAACCTCATCAGGGCCGGGGCGCTCGTCGTCACCGCCACCCTCAGCGGCCTGGCCGGGGTCGTGCTGGCCGGCACCAACAGCGCGGCCAACCCCCAGTCCGGCGCCTACTACCTGCTGCCCGCGTTCGCCGCGGCGTTCCTCGGCTCGACCACGATCGTGCCGGGCCGCTTCAACGCGTGGGGAGCCTTCGTCGCCGTCTACTTCCTGACCACCGGCATCACCGGCCTGCAGTACCTGGGCTACGCCGGCTGGCCGGAACAGGTCTTCTACGGCGGGTCGCTGGTCGCCGCCGTGACCCTGAGCCACCTGGCCGGCCATCGCCGGCTGCCCCGATTCGCCTGACCTTCATCTCGCCTGGATCTCAGGAGCCTGTTATGCCCCCCATGAAGAAGGCTGTGGTCGTGCTCGCCGCCGTCGCCCTGCTGGCCGCCGGATGCAGCGACGAGAGCACACCGGAATCCGCCGCCACCCCGAGCGCCGGACCCGTCGCCGCCGACGCGTCGGCCGGCGTCGCCGAAGCACAGAAGGCGGTGGACGAGTACCGCAGGCCACCCACCTGGCAGGGACCGTCGGACCCGGTCGCCATCGGCGGCCTGTCCGGCAAGAAGGTCACCTACATCAGCGTCTCCAACTCCATCCCGGTGCTCAAGTACTGGTCCGACAAGGTCACCGAACTGCTCCAGCAGCACGCCGGCGTGCAGCTCAACGTGGTCGACGCCAAGGGCTCCGTGGACGAGGCGAACAAGGGCTTCGAGCAGGCCATCGCCCAGAAGGCCGACGCGATCGTCTTCCTCGCCCTGCCCCCGTCGCTGTTCCAGCAGCAGATCACCCGGGCCAAGGCGGCCGGGATCAAGGTGATCAGCGCGCAGACCGGCATCCCCGGCAAGCTCGACGCCGGCCAGGACGCCGAGGTCACCTTCGACTACGTCAAGGTCGGCGAGATCATCGGGGACTGGGTGGTCGCCGACTCCCAGGGCACGGCCAAGGGCCTGGTCATCAGCTCCGACGACGTGCCGGCCTCGCAGCCGCAGGCGCAGGGCACGCTCAACGAGGTCAAGCGGCTCTGCCCGGCCTGCGACATGACCATGAAGGACGTGCAGATCCCGCAGTGGGAGACCTCCATCGGGCCGCTGTTCCAGACCACCGTCAACAGCGACCCGACCCGCACCTACCTGCTGCCGCTCTACGACGGCCAGGCGCTGCCCGGCCTCGGCGCCATCCGTACGGCCGGCGCCGGCGCCCGGGTGAAGGTCGGCGCGTTCAACGCCACCCCCGGCATCGTCGAGCAGCTCAAGGACCCGGCCAGCGGCCTGAAGCTGGAGGTCGGCGGGCACAACGAGTGGTGGGCGTACGCCTGCGCCGACCAGATCTTCCGGGTGCTGGCCGGGGCCACGCCGATCGAGAACTACCACGTCGGCCTGCGCATCTTCGACTCCACCAACGTCGCGGAGATCCAGGGCGAGGACGAGTTCGCCTGGTACGGCGCCACCGACTACCGCACCGAGTTCCCGGCGCTCTGGACCAAGAGCTGACATGCCGGCCTTGCTGGAGCTCTCCGGCCTGTCGAAGACCTTCGACGGCATCCGGGTGCTGCACGACGTCACGTTCTCCGTGGGGCCGGGGGAGATCCTCGGCCTCATCGGGGAGAACGGCAGCGGGAAGTCGACCCTGATCAAGATTCTCTCCGGGTACCACCCCGCGGACGGCGGCGCCCGGGTCGTGCTGGGCGGCCGGGACGTCACACACTCCCTCGGCGGTGGCCCGGCCCGCACCGGGATGGCCTTCATCCACCAGGATCTCGCGCTCGTCCCGTCCATGACCGTGCTGGAGAACCTGCGCATCGCGCGCTTCACCGGCTGGCGCGTCCGGTGGCGGCAGGAACGCGACCGCGTACGGAGGCACCTGAGCCAGGTCGGTCTCGACGTGCACCCGGACACCCGCGTCGGCGACCTCTCCGTCACCGAGAAGGCGCTGGTGGCGGTCGCCCGGGGGCTCGCCGACATCGAGGAGGGCGCCGAGCGCGGGCACCGGCTGCTGGTCCTCGACGAGCCGACCGCCTACCTGCCGCACGACGGCGTGCTGCGCCTCTTCGGCGTGCTCCGCGGCCTGGCCGCCGACGGCGCGTCCTGCGTGTTCGTGTCGCACCGCCTCGACGAGGTGCGCGACCTGTGCGACCGGGTCGCCGTCCTGCGCGGCGGCGAACTGGTCGCCGTCGTCGACGCGGCCGGCTCGACCGAGCGGGGCCTGCTGGAACTGATGCTCGGACGGTCGGCCGAGTCGCTCTACCCGGCCGTGGAGGAGCCGGCCGGCGCCGCGCTGCTGACGGTCGAAGGGCTGCGCGGCGGCGCGGTGGACGACCTGTCCTTCACCGCCAGGCCCGGCGAGATCATCGGCTTCGCCGGGCTCCCCGGCTCCGGCTACGACGAGGTGCCCTACCTCGTCACCGGGGCCGTCCCGTCCGGCGGCCGGATCGTCCTGGACGGCGCGGAGCTCCCGCCGCTCACCCCGCGCTCGGCCATCGCCCGCGGCCTGGCCCTGCTCCCGGCCGACCGGGCCCGATCCGGCGCCGCCCCGAACCTGACGGTACGGGAGAACCTGACACTGCCCACCCTGTCCCGATTCACCCGGCTGCGCTGGATCGTACGGCGCGGCCGGGAACGCCGGGTCGCGGCGGAACAGTCCGAACGCTTCGACATCTCACCCCGCCGGCCGGAGTCGGCGCTGCGCTACCTGTCCGGCGGCAACCAGCAGAAGGTCATGCTGGCCAAGTGGCTGCTCGGCGCCCCCAAGGTCCTGGCCCTGCACGAGCCGACCCAGGGCGTCGACGTCGGCGCCAAGCGGGAGATCTTCGCGCAGCTGTCCGCGGCGGCCGCGTCCGGGGCGGTGGTCCTGATGTCCACGGTGGAACACGAGGACCTCGCCCACCTCTGCGCCCGGGTCCACGTCCTCCGCGCCGGTCGCTGCGTCCGCATCATCGAGAAGCCCGAACTCACCCCCAGACGCCTCGCCGAGGCGGTGTACGCAATTGCGGTCAGCGGGCCGAGCCCCTGAGGGGGAGGGACCACACGTAGGCGAAGCCCGCGCCTGCCTGGTGGTCGAAGGTGTCGCCGGCTTCGTAGGTGGCGAGGGAGTCGCTGTAGCGGGAGTTGGGGGAGCGGCGGCTGACCACGCTCAGGGTTCCCTTGTAGAGCTCCAGGGTGACCTCGCCGGTGACCTGCGGCTGCAACGTCGAGATGAAGCCGTCCAGGGCGCGGCGCAGGTCGGAGAACCAGTAGCCGTAGTAGGCGAGTTCGGCGTAGCGGTGGGCCAGGCCCTGCTTGTAGTGGAGGGTCTCGCGGTCGAGGATGATCGCTTCCAGTTCCTCGTGGGCGGCCATCAGCACGGTCGCGGCGGGCGCCTCGTAGATGCCCCGGGTCTTGAAGCCCACGACGCGGCTCTCCACGATGTCGACGCGGCCCACGCCGTGGCGGGCGGCGATCCCGGTCAGGGCGCTCACCAGCTCGGCCAGGTCCAGTTTGTCGCCGTTGAGGGAGACCGGCGCGCCGCCCTCGAAGCCCACCGTGACCTGTTCGGCCTGGTCGGGGGCGGCCTTGGGGTCGGCGGTCAGCTGCCAGGCGTGGCCGGGCGGCGGCTGGTGGATGTCGTCCAGCTCACCGCACTCGATGCTGGTGCCCCAGATGTTGGTGTCGATGCTGTACGGCTTCTCCTTGCTCACCGACACGTCGATGCCGTGCTCCGTCGCGTACGCGATCTCCGCTTCGCGGCTGGTCAGCTCCCAGTCGATGACCGGCGCGAGCACCCGGAGCCGGGGGTCGAGGGCCGTCACGCTGGTGTAGAAGCGCACCTGGTCGTTGCCCTTGCCGGTGGCGCCGTGGGCGACGGCGTCGGCGCCCTCGGCGTGGGCGATCTCCACCATGCGCTGCGCGATCAACGGCCGGGACAGGGGTGCGGCCAGCAGGTACTTGTTCTCGTAGCGTGCGTGCGCCTGCAGGGCGGGGAGCGCGAAATCGGTCAGGTACCGGTCGGTGAGCGGCTCCAAGTACACGCTGGACGCGCCCGTGCGCAGGGCCCGCTCCTTCACGGTCTCCAGCGACTCCAACTGGCCGATGTCCGCGCAGAACGCGATGATCTCCGCGTCGTACCGCCGCTTGAGCCAGTGCAGGGCCACGGACGTGTCGAGACCGCCCGAGTAAGCCAGAACGATCTTCATGACAGGCCTCCGTTAAGGGTGGGAAGGATACGGTCGAGGGCCTTGCCGAGGTCGGCTCCGCCGGCGACCTCGCGGGCGGCGTCGAAGGCGGCCGCCTGGGCGTCGCCGATCCTCCGCCGGGTCTCGTCGAGCCAGGCGGCGTGCCCGGCCACGGCCTCGTTCAGTTCGTCGCGTACGGCGCCGACGCTCGCCGGTGACGTGCCGCCGGGACTGACGTACCCGGCGACCGCGTTCCGCGGCGCGAAGATCCTGGCGAGCACGGGTTCGGCCACGGGATGCCCGAGCCCGGCGAGGATCTCCGCCCCGGCCGCCGTGTCCCGCAGCGTCGCCCCCCGCTTGAGCAGGGCCGAGACGAGCGCGCCGCTGACGTGGTGCGCCTCGCGGAAGGCCAGGCCCCGCTCGGCGACCAGGTGGTTGGCCAGTTCCGTGGCCGTGGAGAAGTTGTCCCAGCACAGCTCCTCGCCGCGGGCGCTGTCGAACCGCAGCCCCCGGGTCTGCCCGGCCGTGATGCGCAGGGTGGACAGGTAGGCGTCGATGGCGTGCCACAGATACGGCTTGTCCTCCTGGAGGTCGCAGCTGTATCCGAGGGTCACGCCCTTGGCCATGGTGAGCAGCTGGACCAGGGTGCCGGCCGTACGTCCCGCGCGTCCCCTGGCCAGTTCGGCCACGACCGGGTTCTTCTTCTGCGGCATGATCGAACTGCCGGTGGCGTACGCGTCGGACACCTCGACCAGGCTGTACTCGTGCCCGCTCCACATGACGACCTCCTCGGCCATGCGGGAGAGGGTGTTGCCGCCGATCGCGAAGGCCGCGGCGCTCTCGATCAGGTAGTCGCGGGCGCTGGTGGCGTCCAGCGCGTGGCTGAGCACGCGCCCGAAGCCGAGCAGCCGGGCGGTCAGCTCGCGGTCGAGCGGGAAGGACGTCCCGGCGAGCGCGCACGCGCCCAGCGGCGACTCGTCGGTCCGGCCGAACGCGTCGCGCAGCCGCCGTACGTCCCGGAGCAGCATGCTCGCGTGCGCGGTCTTCCAGAACGCGACGGAGATCGGCTGCGCGGCCTGGCTGTGGGTGTAGCCGGGCAGGATCGCCAGCAGCTCCTCCTCGGGGAAGGCCAGCAGCACGCCGATCAGGTCCAGGTTCGCCGCGACCGCGTCGAGCTGGACCCGGCGCAGGTACATGCGGGTGTCGGTGGACACCTGGTCGTTGCGGGAGCGCGCGGTCTGCAGGTGGCCGCCGATCTCGCGCCCGAGCTCCTCGATGACCATCTGCTCGATGTTGAAGTGCACGTCCTCCAGCTCGGGGCGGAGCCGCAGCTCCCCGCGTTCGTTCTGCTCCCACAGCTGGAGCAGCGAGCCGAGCAGGGCCCGCGCGACCTCGCCGGGGACGATCCCGCCGGCGCCCAGCATCAGCACGTGCGCGATGTCCTGCCACAGGTCCGCGAAGACGAGCCGTACGTCCACGTCCACGGTGAGGGTGTAGTCCAGGACATCCTGCGTGATGTCCTCGTCGAAGCGGCCGCCCCATAACTTGTCGGTCAACTGCCCGTCCCCTTTGATCGTAGAATCCCGGGGCCCTGACCAGCGTTATTCACTTCCGGGGACGGTCATTGTCATTCATGTTATTAATTCCCCGAAAATGGCACGACTGATTCAGAAACGCAATGTCGGCTGCAATCCCCGTTTGAATCGGTCCGGTGACGCCTGCATAATCCCCCGGCAATGTGTCCTGGTCAATAGACGATCGGTAAATTCTTGATGTTCGCCGGCGTCCTGCTCCGGGCCGTGCGGCGGTCGGCGGGGATGCGATCTCCCCGGTGAACACGCTCTCTCACCTGGGCGGCAAACCCCTCGCCGGGCCTCCGATCGGAGCTTTCGGAGGCCTCAGGGCTCTGAATCTTTCAGTCAATGCGGTAGTTTTATGGGAAAAACGTATCGTGTGTCCGATTCGGTTGCCATCGCGTCCTCCGAGGCCCGGTCGAGGCTCGCGCGGAATGCATACATGAAATTTTAAAGGTATTCAAGGCCCTATTCCGACCTCTGGCAATAATAACGAAAGGGTATCATGGGCTTGTTAGCCCGCGATCGCTCGTGTTCTGCTGTGGCACGGGAAATGATAGTGCCGGGCGATCACATAGGTGATCCGGACATTATCCTCGGCGCGACCGGAGCGAAGCTCGGACCACAATGGTCCATGTCAATCCGGGTTCTTACGCACAGTTCGGCGAGTGGATGCCACGGAAATCCGTCAAGGCGCGTCCACGCGTTCGGCGTGCGGTTCGCCGATGCCCGGTGAGACGGTTCGACGCCGCGTACGGCTCACGCTGAGCCATGCGTGCCGTCCTCACGACCCGGCGTCATCGAGCACGGTTGACGATCTGGGAGGCTGTGTGCACACCAAGGACGGCGACGCCGAAGTTCCCCCCTACTCTCTGTGCGCCGCGCTGGCCGAGTCGTTACGGGCCGGCGGCGCTCGTGTCGCCGTACGGGCCGGCGTTTCCGAACTGACCTACCGCCAGCTGGAGGAACGGGCCCAGCGGGTCGCCTCGCGGATCGGGCCGGAGGGCCGGACAGAGGGCCGGACAGAGGGCCGGACGGTGGTGGCGGTCATGCTGCCCCGGGGCGAGGAGCTGGTGGTCTCGCTGCTCGGCGTCCTGCTGTCCGGCGCCGCCTTCCTGCCGGTCGATCCGCAGCTGCCCGTCGAGCGGAGGCTGCGCGTGCTCGCCGCCGCCGACCTGTGCCTCACCGACCCGGCGGGCGCCGCCGTGGCCGAGCGGGCCGGGGTGCCGCTGGTCCCCGAAACGGGGGAGGGGGGCTTCACCGTCCCGCACGCCGAACAGCTCGCCTACGTGCTGTTCACCTCCGGCACGACGGGAACGCAGAAGGCCGTCGAGATCCCGCATCGCGCGCTCGGCGCGCACGCCGCCGCCATGCGGGCCGCCTACGCGCTGACCGCCGAGGACCGGGTCCTCCAGTTCGCGGCCATCGGCTTCGACGTGGCCTTCGAGGAGATCTTCCCGGCGCTGCTGGCCGGGGCCACCCTCGTGCTCGCGCCCACGTCGGCGATCACCACCGAGGAACTGACCGGGGTGCTCGACCGGGAGCGGATCACGGTCGCCAACCTCCCCACGCCCTACTGGGAACAGTGGGTACGCGACCTCGATCAGGGCGCCGGCGCGGTGCCGCCGTGGCTGCGGCTGCTGGTCGTCGGCAGCGACATGGGCCGGGCCGCCACGCTGGCCGCCTGGCGGCGGTTCAGCCAGGTCGAGACGGTCAACGCGTACGGGCTGACCGAGACGACGATCACCTCGACGACCCACGCGCTGAGCGCGGCCGACGCGGAGGGGTCGGTCCTGCCGGTCGGCACCGCCATCCGGGGGACCGAGGTGCACGTGCTCGACGAGAACCTGGACCCGGTTCCGGCCGGTACGCCCGGTGAGGTCCACATCGGCGGGCAGGGCGTGGCGCTCGCCTACCGCGGCGACCCCCGGCTCACGGCGGACCGGTTCATTCCCGATGCCCGGTCGGGCAGGCCCGGAGCGCGGCTCTACCGCACCGGCGATCGAGGCGTCCTCGACGCCGGCGGCGTGCTGCGCATCCTCGGCCGGGCCGACGACCTGGTGAAGATCCGCGGGCAGCGCGTGCACCCCCAGGAGGTCGTCCGGCACCTGAGCGCCCACCCCGAGATCTCCGCCGCCCACGTCCGCGCGGAGACCGACGGCGACACCCGTCTGATCGCCTACGTCGTGCCGGTCGACTCGCACAGTGTGCCCACCGCCGGTCAGCTCCGCGACCATCTGGCGGCCTCGCTTCCGGCGGGGCACATCCCCAGCCGTTTCGTCGTCCTCGACGCCCTCCCGCTGCTGCCCAACGGCAAGATCGACGCGGCGGCGCTGCCCAAGTCGCAGCTGTGGCAGCGGGCCGACGACGTGCCGTTCCGCCCGCCGGCGACCGCCACCGAGATCGAGCTGGCCGCGTTGTGGAGCCGGACGTTGCGCGTCGAGCGGATCGGCGTCGACGACTCCTTCTTCGACCTCGGCGGGCACTCCCTGGCGGCCGTGCAGATCGGCAACCGGATCCGGGGACGCTGGGGGGCCGAGATCACGGTGGCCGACCTGATGGCGCATCCGACGATCGCGCTGCTGGCCGCGTTCGTGGATCAGGGCGGCGGGTCCGTCTCGGCGCTGCCGCCGATGGAGCGCGGCGGGGACGACGACCGGGTGCCGCTGACCGCGCAGCAGCAGCAGGTCTGGTTCCTCAACCGGCTGGCCCCCGGCAACATCGCCTACCACGCGCAGACGACGATGCGGGTGGTCGGTGACCTCGACCTCGACGCGTTGCAGCGCGCGGTCGACGTCATCACCGCGCGTCAGTCGATCTTCCGGACCACCTTCCACGACGACGACGGGGTGCCGTTCCAGCGCGTACACGCGGAAGGGCCGATGCCGGTCGAACTCGTCGACCTGTCCCATCTGCCGGAGTCCGAGCACCGCGCCCGGGTGGAAGAGCTGGTCGTCCGTGACATGACCACGCCGTTCGACCTCGCCCGGCTGCCCCTGGTGCGCTGGACGGTGGTCCGGCTCGGCCCCGCCACGCACGAGATCATCCTGGTCGAGCACCACTTCGTGCACGACGGCTGGTCCTTCGGGCTGCTCATGCGGGAACTGCGCGCGGCCTACACCGCCGAGGTCACCGGGCAGCGCTCAGAACTGCCGGAGATCCGGTTCCAGTACGCCGACTACGCGCGCTGGCAGGAGAAGGCCCTGGCCGGAGAGGGCATGCGCCACAAGCGGGACCACTGGGCCGCCACCTTGGACGGAAGCCCCCCGGCGGTGTCCCTGCCCACCACCAAACCCCGTTCCAGGCCACAGCGGTTCGACGGCGGCATGGTACGGCTGGAGGTGCCGGCGCGCACCGTGGGGGCGCTCAGGGAACTCGCCAGAACCCACCACACCACGCTCTTCAGCGCCATGCTCACCGGCTTCTACGCCACCCTGTGGCGCTACACCCGGCAGGACGACCTCGCGGTCGGCTCCGCGTTCGGTAACCGCCAGCCGGCCGAGACCGAGGACGTCATCGGCATGTTCGTCAACGCGGTCGTGCTCCGCTGCGACGCGGGCGGCGACCCCACCTTCGCGGAACTCCTGCGCCGCGGCAGCGAGACCGTACGGGCGGCCACGGCCAACCAGGAGTTCCCCTTCGTGGAGCTCGTCCGCGCCCTCAACCCGGACCGGGACCCGGCCAACAACCCCTACTTCCAGGTCATGTTCAGCGCCAACGACGCCCGCATGCCCGACCTGGAACTGCCGGGCTGCTCGGCGACGGTCTACGAGCGCGACAACGGCTCGGCGAAGGTCGACCTCAACGTGGTCGTCATTCCGCGAGCCGAGGCGGAACCGGGCGCGGACGGCCGTTTCGACGGGCGGGTCACCCTGCTGTGGGAGTACAACAGCGACCTGTTCGCCCGGGAGTTCATCGCCGAGGTGGCCGACTGCTACCTGCACCTGCTCGCCACCATGGCGGCCGACCCGGGGGCGCGGCTCAGCCAGGTGGACCTGGTCAGCCCGCGGAGCCGGGACCGGCTGCTCGCCCTGGGCACGGGACGGCCCGCCGAACCCGCGGCGGCGTTCGCCGACCTGTTCGCCCAGGCGGTCGCCCGCACCCCGGACGCGCCCGCGATCAGCACGATCGACGGGACGCTGAGTTACGCGGAGACCGCCGGGCGGGCGGGGGCGGTCGCCCGGCTGCTCGACGGGGCCGGCTCCGACGCGCCGATCGGCCTCCTGATGCGGCGCACGCCGGCGGCGCTGACCTCGCTGCTGGGCGTGCTGCTGTCCGGGCGGGGGTACCTGCCGCTGGATCCGGCGCATCCGGCGGACCGCATCGCGTACATGCTCGGGGACTCGGGGGCGCGCCAGGTCCTGGTCGAGCCCGAGACGGCCTGCCTGCTGCCGCCGGGGGAGTGGGAGGCGCTGGACGTCAGCGAACTCCAGCCCGCCGACCTCCCGTTCCGGCCCGCGCATCCCGCCTCGACCGCCTGGGTCATGTACACCTCCGGCAGCACCGGCCGCCCCAAGGGCGTCCGCGTGACGCACGCCAACCTCGACTACTTCGTCCGCTGGACGCTCGCGGAGACTCCCGAAGGGCTGATGGCGCGCACGCTCGCCGCCACCGCGCTGACCTTCGACGTCTCCGTCCACGAGATCCTGCCGACGCTGGCGGCCGGCGGCACGATCGTGCTCGTGGACGACCTGTTCGCGCTGCGGTCACTCCCCGAACGCCTGATCCCGACGCAGGCCAACGCCGTCGGCAGCATGCTGGCCGAACTCCTGCGCGACACCGCCGTCCCGGCGGGCGTGCGCTCGGTCAACTTCGTCGGCGAGGCCGGCACCGAACCGCTCGTACGGACCCTCGAGGAAGCCGGCGTGCCGATGGTGCGCAACCTCTACGGCCCGACCGAGACGACCGTGTTCGTCACCGGCGGCCCCGTGACCGCCGACCCCGGCCGCCCCTGGCCGCTCGGCGAGCCCGGACCCGGCGTCGAGGCCCACGTCCTGGACCCGGACGGGCACCTGCTGCCGCGCGGCGTCGAAGGCGAACTCGCCGTCGGCGGCGACTGCGTCACCGACGGCTACCTCGGCCGCGCCCGCCTCACCGCCGAACGATTCGTCCCCGACCCCCACAGCGCACGCCCGGGTGGACGCCTGTATCTGACCGGCGACCGCGCCCGCTGGGCCCTGGACGGCAGGCTCGAATACCTCGGCAGGCGCGACCACCAGGTCAAGATCCGCGGCCTGCGCATCGAACTCGGCGAGATCGAGCAGGTGCTCGGCGCCCACCCGGCCGTCGCCGCCGCCTACGTCGTGGTACGCGGCGAGGCCCCCGCGCAGACCCTCGTCGCGTACGTGCGCCCCGCCACCGCCGAACCCCCCACGCCGCAGGATCTCGCCGCGCACGCCGCGCGCAAACTGCCCTCCGGCCTGGTGCCGCGCGCGTACGTGGTCCTCGACGAGATCCCGCTCACCACATCGGGCAAGATCGACCGCGCCCGCCTGCCGGAACCTTCCCACGATCCCGTACCCGACGACCCCGGCGAGGACACGGGGGACACGGGGGACACGGGGGACACGGGGGACGCGGCCGGGCGGAGTGAGCTGGAGCGGACCATGAGCGGCATCTGGGCGGAGGTCCTCAACGTGCCCGAGGTGAAGCGGCACGACAACCTGTTCCTGCTGGGCGGGCACTCGCTCGCCGTCCTCCGCATCCATCACCGTGTCAAGGAGTCCACCGGCCTGGACCTCCCGGTCGCCGACTTCTTCGCCCACCCCACGGTCGCCGAACTGGTCGGCCGACTCGCCGCCGAAGAGGTCCCGGCATGAGCGGCGGGCGCGCGCCGCTGACCCCGGCGCAGCTCGGCCTCTGGTTCGGCGAACAGTGGGAGCGGGAAGTCCAGCCGGACGGCGGGGCGGCGCTCTACCACATCAACACCTCCCTGCGGATCCGCGGCCCGCTCGACGCCGGCCTCCTGCACCGGGCGCTGACGGCCCTGCTCGACCGGCACACGATCCTGCGCTGCCACGTCGTCCCGGGCGAGCAGGCCGTGCTGGAGGACTCCGGGCCGGTCGTGCTCGCGATGCCGGTGGTGGACTTCTCGCACTCGCCGCACACCGCCCGGGAGATGGCGGAGGCCAGGCTCGCCACCGAGGTGGGCAGGCCGTTCGACCTGTCCCGGGGCCCGCTGCTGCGGGCGGTCCTGGTGCGGCTGTCCGCCGAGGAGCACGTGCTGGTCCTGGTGGTGCACCACCTGGTGTGCGACGGGCTGTCGCTGCGGGTGCTCTACCGCGACCTCGGGCTGCTCTACAACGGGATGGCGGAGGTGCTTCCCGCTCCCGCGTCCTGGTTCGGGCGGGACACCGGCGCGCCGCCCGGCCATGAGGAGGCCCTGCGCTACTGGGAGGACCTGCTGCGGGACGCCCCCGAGGTCCTCGACCTGCCGGCGGACCGGCCGCGGCCGGAAGGCGGCGGCAGCGCGGGCAGCGCGTTGCGCCGGGAGGTCCCGCCGGAGGTGTGGCAGCGGCTGCTCGCCGCGTGCGGGCGGTGGCGGGTCACGCCGTACATGGTGGTGCTGGCCGCGTACGCGGTGCTGCTGGCCCGGCTGACCGGGCAGCGGGACCTGGTGATCGGCTCGCCGTCGTCGGGGCGGGCGTCGATGGACGACGTGGACACCGTCGGCATGTTCGTCACCACGCTCCCGCTGCGGCTGCGCGTCGGCCCGGCCGACACCGTACGGGACCTGCTCGACCAGGTCCGCGGCCGGGTGCTGGAGGCGATGCGGTACGGCGTCGCCGGCTTCGAGGAGCTGGTCGACCGGCTGGGGGTGGCGCGCTCGACCGCGTACGCGCCGATCGTGCAGACGGTGTGCGGCCTCGACCAGCTGGACGTGGTCACCCCCGGGTTCGGGGACGGCGTCACGGCCGAACGCATGCCGACACCCTGCACGAACGCCAAGTTCGAACTCGGCCTCGGGGTGGAGGTCACCGCCCGGGGCGTGATCGCCGACTGGGAGTACCGCACCGACCTGTTCGACGAGAGCACCGTGGCGGCGCTGGCCGGGGCGTACCTGGCCGTGCTGGAGTCGCTGGTGGACGGCGAGGACGACCGGCTGGCGCGCGACCTGGACGCGGGCGGCGGCGGAAGCCTCCTCTACGGACCGGTACGGGCCGACCGGCCGGTGCTCCCGACCCGGGTTCCCGTGACCGTGCAGTTCGCCGCGCGGGCCGCCGAAACCCCGGACGCGGTCGCGGCCCGCACCCACCACGGCGACGAGTACACCTTCCGAGAACTGGACCAGCGGGCCAGGAGGCTGGCCGCGCGCCTCCGCGCCGCGGGCGCGGGACCGGACGACACCGTGCTGCTCGCCCTGCCCCGCGGCATCGGCTGGGTGATCGCCGTCCTCGGCACCTGGTACGCGGGCGCCGCCGTCGTCCCCCTCGATCTGACCCTGCCCGACCAGCGGCTCCGCGCGATGGCGGCCGCCGCCGACGTCCGCCTCGGGCTGGTCGAGTCGCCCGAGGCCGTCAAGGACATCACCGAACGTCTCGACACGGACACCACCGGCCTGGCCTGGCTCGACCTGGGCGGCCCCGACGACGGCCCCGATGGCCCCGACGGCGAGGAACCCACGACGCTGCTCAACTCGCTCGCGTACGTGTTGTTCACCTCGGGTTCGACCGGGCTGCCCAAACCGGTCGCGGTCGCCCACGAGGCGCTCGCCTTCTACGCCAGCATCTTCGCCGAACGGCTGGAGATCACCGCCGACGACGTGTTCCTCCAGTTCTCCGCGCTCACCTTCGACGTCTGCTTCGAGGAGACCGTGCCCGTCTGGTGCTCCGGCGGGGGAGTGCTGCTCCTGGCGGACAACAAGATCGCCCCGGTGGATCTGGAGCGGGTGCTGGCCGACGGCGGCGGCACCCTGGCCGACTTCACCAGCTCCTACTGGGCCGAATGGGCCCGCGACCTGGAACGCCGCCCCCGCGCGCTGCCGCCGAGCCTGCGCCTGGTGGTGATCGGCGCGGAAGCGGGGTACGTGGCCGACCTCAAACGCTGGTCCGACCGCACCCACGTGCCGGTGGTCAACGCGTACGGGCTGACCGAGACGCTCATCACCTCGATCACCCACACCGGCTCGGTGGACGACGGCCGGCTCGGACCCGTCGTCCCCATCGGCCTGCCCATGCGCGGCATGCGCGGCTACGTGCTCGACGCCGAGATGTGGCCGGTCGCGCCGGGCCTGGCGGGCGAACTGTACGTCGCGGGACCGGCCATCGCCCGCGACTACCTGGGCCTGCCCGCCGCCACCGCGCAACGATTCCTGCCCGACCCGTTCTGCGACGTCCCGGGCGCGCGCATGTACCGCACCGGGGACCGGGCCAAGGTCGACACCGACGGCGTGCTGCGCTTCGTCGGCCGGGTCGACGGCCAGATCAAGGTACGCGGCCACCGGGTCGAGCTCCGCGAGGTCGAGGTGGCCATCGCGGCCCACCCCGACGTCGAGGAGGTGGTCGTCCGCGCCGCCCGCACCGACGGCTCCCACGAGCTGATCGCCTACGTGATCGCCCGCCCCGGCGGCACCCTCGACCTCGGCGGCCTCCGCCGGTTCCTGGTCGAACGCATCCCGAGCTACCAGGTGCCCGCCCACCTGATCGAACTACCCGAACTCCCGCGTACGGCCGGCGGCAAACTCGTGCCGAGCGCCCTGCCGCAACCGAACCGGGACCACCGGGGTCAGGGACCGGCCCCTGAGGCCGCGCCCCTGGACGACGGGGAGACCGCGCTGCTGCGCATCTGGCAGGAGGTGCTCGGACGCCGGGACGTCACGGCCGACGACAACTTCTTCACCGCCGGCGGCAACTCCATCTCCAGCATCCGCGTGGTCTCCCTGGCCAGAGCCGCCGGGATGCCCTTCACCGTCCGCGACGTGTTCGCCCACCAGACCGTACGCGAACTGGCCGCCGCGTTCGGCCGTACCTGGACGCCGGAAGTGAGCCGGCCCGAGGCGGCAGCCTCCCGGGGATTCCGCCTGCCCGACACCGCCCATCTCGGCATCGACGGCGTGAACTGGTCGGCGCTGCTGGCCTCCCTGCTCGACGCCGAGCGCATCGAACCGGCCGGGCCGATGCAGCGCTGGGGCCTCAACCGGCTACGGCACCATCCCCGGCCCGGCATGTACCGGGTCTACGAGGCGTTCGACGTCAGCGGCACCGACGTCGACGTGGACCTGCTCATCCTCGCGTGGAACGCCCTGGTCGAACACCATCCGGCGCTGCGCACCTCGCTCCACACCCTCGACGGCAACGACCTCCAGGTCGTGCACCGCAACGCCGCGCTGCGCGTACACCGGCAGAACCTCGGCCCGGCGGACGTGGTCGCGGCCGTCAACCGGCACCTGGCGGCCATCCGGAGCACCCCCATGGACCCCCTGCGCCGCTGCCAGGTCGAACTCACCGTGTTCGACACCGGGCCAGGCTCCGCCTACCTGGTGTGGGACTACTCCTACCTCAACCTGGACGGCTGGTCCTTCTCGGCCCTGCTGCGCGACCTGTTCGACCTGCACGACGGCTTCCGCTCCGGCGAACCGGTCACCCTGGCCGCCCGCCCGGATCCCGGAGTGATCGCCCGCTGGTGGCAGGAACGCGACCTCGCCGCCGCCCGCTCCTACTGGAACCGCAGGCTCGCCGGGGTGACGCCCAGGCTGGTCGCCGGCGGTCTGGGCCCAGGCTCGCACGACGGCGGCGCGACCCATGCCGACCAGCGTGCCTGGCTGCCCGCCGAACGCACCACGCTGCTCAACCGGCGGGCCGCCGAAGCGGGCCTGACCCTGCACACCCTGATGCAGGGCGCGTACGCGATCGCGCTCGGCCACGCCCTCGGCGGCGGCGACCTCGTCTTCGGCACCGTCGTCTCGGGCCGCGCCAGCGCGGTCGGGGGCGCGGTCGGCGGCGCGGAGGACATCGTGGGCTGCGTCAACAACCGCCTGCCCTGCCGGGTCGTGCTCGATCCCGGCGCCACCGGCCTCGACTGGCTGCGCGGACTCCAGCACGAGCACGCCGAGGCGACGCGCTTCGAATACGTCTCCCCGCTCGACGTCCAGCGCTGGTGCGGCGTCGAGGACGCCGACCGGCTCTACGACTCCGAGATCGTCGTCGAGAACTTCCCGTTCGACGGACGGCTCCAGTCCCGCCTCGCCGGCTGGAACCCGATCGCCAACGGCGCGGCCGGGGACGAGACCCTGCGGCTGGTCGTCTGGCCCGACCCCGCCCTGCTGCTGAAGGTCAGCTACTACCGCGAACTGGTGTCCGACGAACGCGCGGTCGAACTGCTGCACCACGTCAGAGACGTGCTCGACGCCTGGGCGGACGGCCTGGACCGGCCGGTCGCCGACCTGTCGCCCGTAACACGCGCACCCCACTGACAGATCGTTAGGAGTGTCATGACCGACGCCACCCACTACCGCGTCGTACGCAACGACGAGGACCAGTACTCGATCTGGCCCGTGGGGCGCGAGCTGCCCCTCGGCTGGAGCGAGGAAGGCACCGTGGGCGACCGCGAGACCTGCCTCGACCGGATCGAGCAGCTGTGGACCGACATGCGCCCGCGCTCTCTGCGGGAGCACCTGGCCGCCGGCTGAGCCGGCACCGACGAGAACCGACGGAGAAAGGGACACCCCCCATATGGACAGCAAGGCCATGCCCGTCGAGGGCAGGCGCAGTCTCTGGCGGCACCGGGACTTCACCCTGCTGTGGGCGGCCCAGACGGTCAGCCAGATCGGCTCGCAGATCACCTTCTTCGCCATCCCGGTGATCGCGCTGACCGTGCTCGACGCGTCCACGACCCAGGTCGGCCTCCTCGTGGCCGCGGAGACCCTGCCGTTCCTGCTGGTCTCGCTGCCCGCCGGGGTGTGGGTCGACCGCTGGGACCGGCGCCGCACCCTCATCTTCACCGACGTCGGGCGCATGGTCGTGCTGGCGGCCCTGCCGCTCGCCTTCCTGTTCGATCTGCTGAGCATTCCGCTGATGCTGGTCGTCGGCCTGCTGGTCGGAATCCAGACGGTGTTCTTCGACATCGCGGATCAGGCGTACCTGCCGTCGGTGGTCGACACCGAGGACATTCCCGCGGGTAACACGCGGCTGGAGGTGTCCAGGTCCATCGCGTACCTGGGCGGGCCGAGTTTCGGCGGCCTGCTCCTCCAGGTGCTGCTCGCGCCGCTCGTGCTGCTGATCAACGTGTTCAGCTACCTGCTGTCGGCCGTGCTGATCAGCCAGATCAGGCATCGTCCCGACCCGACGCCGAAACCCGCCACCCGGCGGAACATGGCCGCCGAGATCGGGGAGGGGCTGCGGTTCGTCTTCGGGAACCGTACGCTGCGGGCGATCGCCATGTGCACCGGGCTGATGAACCTGATCGGGCTCGGGGGAGCGCTGAGCGCGCTGCTGGTCGTGTTCGCGCTCAACGACCTCGACCTGTCGGCCGGCACGCTCGGGCTCATCCTCACCCTGGGCAACGCGGGCGCCCTGCTCGGCGCCTTCGTCAACGCCTGGGTGGTCAGGACGCTGGGTCTCGGCGCGACGCTGATCGGCGCGGCGCTGCTGGCGGTGCTGCCGATCCTGCTCATCGCCTCGGCCGGGCCGGGCCTCGGCTCGCTGCTCATCTCCGTCGCCATCGGGATCCAGCTGGCGGGGATCTCGGTCTACAACATCAACCAGATCAGCCTGCGGCAGGCGATCACCCCGACCGAGCTGCAGGGCCGGATGAACGCGTCCATGAGGTTCGCGGTGTGGGGCACGCTCCCGCTCGGCGCGGCCATCGGCGGCGCGCTCGGCGACGCCTTCGGGGTGCGGCCGATGTTGTGGGCGCTCGGCTTCGTGGCGGTCCTGGTGTGCCTGCCGCTGCTGCTCACCCGCGAGATCAGGACCCTGCGCACGGGCCCGGCGGAGACGGCGTAACCCTCCGGCAGGCCCCGCTTCACCAACGGAAAGGACAGAGGGCGTGCGACTTGTCTTCATGGGGTACCAGACGTGGGGTCACCGGGTCCTGGAGGCCCTGCTGACGTCGGAGCACGAGGTCCCGCTCGTGATCACCCATCCCACCAGCGACCACGCGTACGAGACCATCTGGAACGACTCGGTCGCCGACCTCGCGGCTGAACACGGCATCCCCGTGCTGGAACGCCGGTACGCCAACGACGACGAGGTCGCCGAACGCCTGCGCGAGCTGGAGCCCGACCTGCTGGTCTCCTCCGACTGGCGCACCTGGGTGGCGCCGCGCATCTACGGCCTCGCCAAGCACGGCGCGATCAACATCCATGACGCGCTGCTGCCCCGCTACGGGGGGTTCGCGCCGCTCAACTGGGCTCTGATCAACGGGGAGCGCGAAGTTGGCGTCACCGTGCACTTCATGAACGAGAACTTCGACCTCGGCGACATCGTGCTCCAGCGCCAGGTCCCGGTCGGGGACGACGACACCGTCACCGACCTGTTCCACAAGACGATCAGACTGTTCGCGCCGATGACCCTGGAGGCCATCGACCTCATCGACTCCGGGCGTACGGACTGGGTCAAGCAGGACCCGGCCGGCGCCACGTTCTTCCACAAACGGTCGGCCGAGGACAGCAGGATCCTCTGGACCTGGCCGGCGAAGGACATCGTGAACCTCGTACGGGCGCAGGTGGATCCGTATCCCAACGCGTTCGCGTACTTCAACGGAGAGCGGGTGCGGATCCTGGCCGCGTCGGTGTCGAAACTCCGTCTCGGCGGCACGCCGGGACGGGTGTTCCGCCCGGACGGGGACGGCGTGGCGATCGTCTGTGGTCCGGGGGCGCGCAACGGCACCGAGTTCGGGGTGGTGCTGCGGCGGATCCGCACCGACGACGGGCGGGAGCATCGCGCGGCCGAGTTCTTCCGCACGATGGGCGGCTACCTCACCAGCCATCCGTGATCACGGGCCCGTGCTGGTCCGGGTGCGCGTGTGCGCACCCGGACGTGATCAGTAGCGTTCCGCCAGGTTCGAGTTGATCTCCGTGAGGACCAGGGTCGCGTCGGTGTAGCGGATCAGGTTCCCCAGGGTCGGGGGCTGGGCCAGCGTGGCCTGGACGTAGCGGACGGCGTCGCCCACCGTCCCCAGCCCCAGCCGCTGGATCGTGATCGTCTGCACCTCGGTGCCCGCGTTGATCCTGCGGGTCGCCAGGTTGAGGGTGGTGGCCAGGAGTTCGGCCCGGAGCGTACGAGGCTGGGTGACCGGCAGGAAGAACACGGCCGAGGCCTCGGACTGGGACAGCGCGCCGTTGGCGGCGGAGTTGTCCGCGCCGTCGAAGCGGGTGTCGGTGGCCTGCACCCGGGCCAGCGCCTCCGCCGTGCGCAGGTTCGGGCTCAGCGCCCACACCGTGGAGAGCAGCGGCTGCCGGCTCGGCGCGACCGCGGTGATCGAGGTCTGCGCGTTGCCGGTCACCGGGGCGAAGGTGCAGCC
>NZ_BOOA01000063.1 GCF_016862995.1 Acrocarpospora phusangensis | reverse complement strand
ACCCAACGCACGGGGCCTCTCGCCGTTATCCGGCGCCGACAACGCAGGTGACGCTTCCCACCGCACCGGCGCCCTAGAGCGACCGCCCGCGACTGCCAGGAGCTTTGAAAACCCCCACCCAGAATGAACTGGCCGCTCTTGGCACCGGTACGGCGAGCAGCGTCCACCTGCGCTAACGACTCCGACTAACGGCGGGAAGCAGCAATCCTGGGTCGCCCTGTTAATCCCTAACAGAGTGCGGCCGGTCGCTCTTGGCACCGGTACGGCGAGCAGCGTCACCTGCGTTAACGGCGCCGGATAACGGCGAGAACCCCAGTGCCTGGCCCCTACGCCCGTTTCTTGCGGGCGTCGATGCGCCGTCCGATTCTGGCCGCCGCATACCCGAACGAGTTCGTCGCGATGTGAACCAAGGCGGGAGCCAGTAGGCCGCCTCTCCGGCGTAGCTCCCAGAAGGCGAAGCCGGCCAATGAGGTGGTCGCCACCGTCCCCGCCACCAGCCGCGCCGCATCCGCCTTGGGACGTGAGTCCGGCTCTGTGACGGCGTCGATTTCGCCGGTGGTCAGACGGCTGAGGGAAGGGTTGGCCCGGGCCATGTCGAGGGCGGGGAGGACGTGCCAGAGGCCGAAGAGAGCGGAGGAAACGGCAGCAGCCGTCGTGGGCCGGAGGGAGCGGGAGAGCAGGGCGGGAAGGACACCGCGAAAGGCGACTTCTTCGAGCATCACCGTTCCAACCGGAACCTGAAGCAGCGCCTCCTCCAGCAGGCGGGCACGACTGAGCGACAAGGCCCGTTCATCACGGAACAACGACCGCGTCCGAGGCAGCCCGATCCCCACGGCGTACGCCCCGGCGACACCTGCCGCCAGACCGCCCCCGATCGCCGCTCCTTCTTTCCACCGCCCGAACCCGAGCGCCTCACCCCGCAGCCCCTCCCGCCGAGCGATGCCCAGGATCACCCCCGTGGCCAGCGCCGACGTCACCGGCGCCCAGCGCTTGGCCACGACGTTGTTCATCACGTTCGCGCCGGCCAGCACCCCGACACACGCCGCGATCGCCCGCAACCCCGCCATCGTCTCTCCTCCCACCGGCAACCGACGTTAGCCGCCGCCCAGCCGGCAGAAGAACGGAAGACGGCTCACCCACTTCACTAAGCGGTACCGCCGAGGTACCCCGACTTCACTAAGCGGTTTGGAGCCATCCACCGGCTCAGCAGGCGCCGACGCCTTGCTGGTAGCCGGTCACGAAGGCGGCCTGACGGCGTTCCGGTGTGCCATGCGCGCCCGGCTCCCACCACGCGTCCGTGGGATCCCCGGCCGCTATCAGGTTGTTCATGACCTCAACATCGTCCCCGTCCTCAGCCTGGAGCTGCCCGGCCTGGATGAGCGCACTCAGCGTCCCACCGGCATAACAGTCAGCCTGAAGCTCCCGCTCCACACTGAAGTTGAAGTTCTGAACGAGCTGCGCCTGCACCGCATGCCCGAACTCATGCGGAATCACCACATACACCGCGGCATCCCCAAGCTGCTGATACAGCCCTTCCAGCCAGTTCGCATCAAAAGCGATGAAATGCCCATCCGAACAATAGAAAGCATTGTTCGGCACAGAAGGCTCACCGCCACACGCAGGTCCATCGAACCCGGTGTAAGCCACGAACTCCGTCACCGGCCGGTAACTCGCCCCACTCGCCTGGAACCGCTGCGTCCAGAACGCCTCCGCCAGACACCGCGCCAGCCGTACATCACTGGCGAACGTCTGCCCGTCCTCGTTACACCCGGACGCCTGACCTGGCCCGTTGGTGGATTCCACCCCGCCCTCATCTGCGGGACCGGACTGCGAATCGATCACATCGCCGGCCGTGGGCTCCGCCACAGACTCGGTCGGCCCCGACGACACGGACACCACTCCACACGAGGAGCCCGCCACCATCACACACGCCGCCACAACGGCAACAACCATCTTCCGAGGAGACACCCCCTCATCGTTGCCTAAATCCACCCCCCAAATCCCCTAAAAAGACGACATCACCATCACCTGATAATCGTCTGCGGCGATTACGTGCCGATGGCAGGCCAGGTGTGGGCGGCTTGGTTGGCGTGCATGTGGGTGGTGTAGGCGATTACGTGCCGATGGCGGGCCAGGTGTGGACGGGTTCGTTGGTGTGCATGTGGGTGGTGTAGTGGAGGGTCATCTGGCGGAGGGCCTCGTAGTCGGAGCCGAGGTCGTGGAAGGCCTGGACCTGCCAGGTGGCGCCGTTGGCGTGGGTGAGGCAGCGCTGTTCGATGATGCCGAGGAGGCGGTCGCGGTGGGTGGGGTCGACGCCCCATTTGTCGAGGCCCTCGTGGGCGAGGGGGAGGAGGCGGCGGAGGACGAGCTCGGTGGCGGGGACTTCGCCGAGGCCGGGCCAGTAGAGGCGGGCGTCGAGGCCGTGGCGGGCGGCGGAGCGCAGGTTGTCCTCGGCGGCGGCGAAGGACATCTGCGTCCAGACCGGGCGCTCGGCGTACGGGAGCACGCGCATCAGGCCGTAGTAGAAGGCGGCGTTGGCGGCGATGTCGAGGACGGTGGGGCCGGCGGGGAGCACGCGGTTCTCCACGCGGATGTGCGGGAGGCCGCCCGCCACGGCGTAGACGGGACGGTTCCAGCGGTAGACCGTGCCGTTGTGGAGGGAGAGTTCGCCCATGGCGGGGGTGCCGCCGGAGTCGAGCACCTCGCGGGGGTCTTCGTCCTCGCACATGGGCAACAGGGCCGGGAAGTAGCGGACGTTCTCCTCGAACAGGTCGAAGACGGAGGTGATCCAACGTTCGCCGAACCACACCCTCGGCCGTACGCCCTGGGCTTTGAGCTCTTCGGGGCGGGTGTCGGTGGCCTGCTCGAAGAGGCTGATCCGGGTCTCGCGCCAGAGTTCCCTGCCGAACAGGAACGGCGAGTTGGCGGCGACCGCGATCTGGGCGCCGGAAATGGCCTGGGCGGCGTTCCAGTGCGCGGCGAAGGCGGGCGGGCTGACCTGGAGGTGGAGTTGCACGCTCGTGCAGGCGGCCTCGGGGGTGATGCTGTCGGCGTAGGTGTCGAGGCGTTCGACGCCCTCGATGTCGATGTGGAGGTCCTCGCCGCGGGCCGCGAAGATCTGCTCGTTGAGCAGTTTGTAGCGCGGATTGGCCGACAGCGTGCCCTCGTGCACGTCCGACTCGCGGAGCGTGGGCAGGATGCCGACCAGGACCATGTGGCCGCCGACGGTCCTGGCCCGCTCCTCGGCGTGGTTGAGCTTGTCGCGGACCGACTGCTCCAGCGCGTTCAGGCCGTTCTGGGAGAGGTCCTGCGGGTCCACGTTTATCTCGACGTTGAACTGGCCGAGTTCGGTCGCCCAGTCCGGTTCCGCGATCGCGGCCAGGACCTCGGCGTTCTTCATGGCGGGTTCGCCCCGCTCGTTGACCAGGTTGAGCTCGATCTCCAGGCCCGCCAGCGGCCGGTCGGCCTCGAACCGCGCCTCGCGCAACATCTGGGCCAGCACGTCCAGCGATCGACGAATTTTGTCGCGATAAATCCGGCGGTCTTCCCGGCTGAACGTTATGGCAGGTACGTCACGTCCCATCTGCGAAGCGTCGCACGGCGGCGCGGATCAGACCAGGCGACGGGCGGTCGCCCAGCGAGACAGTTCGTGCCGGTTCGACAGCTGTAGCTTGCGCAGCACCGACGACACGTGCGTCTCCACCGTCTTCACCGAGATGAACAGCTCCTTGGCGATCTCCTTGTACGCGTACCCGCGCGCGATCAGCCGCAGCACCTCGCGCTCCCGCGTGGTCAGGGAGTCGAGTTCGGGATCGATCGGCGGCGCCTCGGTGGAGGCGAAGGCGTCCAGCACGAACCCGGCCAGCCGCGGCGAGAAGACCGCGTCGCCCTCGGCCACCCGGCCGATCGCGTCGGTCAGCTCGGTGCCGTTGATGGTCTTGGTCACGTACCCGCGCGCGCCGCCGCGGATCACGCCGATCACGTCCTCGGCCGCGTCGGAGACCGACAGCGCCAGGAACCGGACCTGGGAGCCCGACCCGAGCACCCGCCGGAGCACCTCCTGGCCGCCGCCGCCCGGCATGTGCACGTCCAGCAGCACCACGTCCGGCTCCAGTTCGGCGATCGTGCGCACGGCCGTCTCCACGTCCTCGGCCTCGCCGACGACCTGGATGGACGGCCCCAGCTCGGCGCGCACCCCGGACCGGAACAGCCGGTGGTCGTCCACGATCAGCACACGTACGGTCTTCATGAATTCCTCTTCATCGTCAACATGATCTCGGTGCCCTCGCCGGGCGCGGTCTTCACCCGGGCGCTTCCGCCGTTCCGCTCCATCCGGCCGATGATCGACTGGCGGATGCCCATCCGATCCTCCGGCACGTCGTCGAGGGTGAAGCCCTTGCCGCGGTCCCTGACGAACAACGTCACCTCGTCGGGTTCGATCTCCAGATAGACCGAAACGACCGGGGATTCAGAATATTTCGCCGCGTTCACCATCGCCTGCCTGGCCGCGTGGAGCAAGGCCGAGAGGCTCTCGTCCAGCTCGCAGTCGCCGACGCAGACGATCTCGATGGGCACGCCGTGCGCGTCCTCCTCCTCGGCCGCGACCCGCCGGACCGCCGCCGCGAGCGTCGCGTCGGCGTCCTGTTTCGGCTGGTAGAGCCAGTTGCGCAGCTCGCGCTCCTGGGATCGGGCGAGCCGGGTGACCTCGCGCGGGTCGTTGGCGTTGCGCTGGATCAGGGTGAGGGTGTGCAGCACCGAGTCGTGCACGTGCGCGGCCACCTCGGCCCGCTCCTCCTGCCTGATGCGCTCGGTGCGCTCCTTCTGGAGCTCCTTCCACAGGCTGGCCAGCCAGGGCGCGGCGATCAGGCCGATGCCGCCGACCACGACGGCGGTGAACATCAGGCCGGTACCCGCCTGGGCGAGCTGGTCCTGGGCGACCAGGAAGCCGATCGCGCCGACCACCACCAGCAGCAGGCCGATGCCCGAGCGCACCCAGGTCTGCCGGACCTGGCCGACGGTGGTGTTCATCCAGCGCTTGCGGCGGCCGGGGTCGGCCTGCTGCCAGAGGATCAGCGAGCCGATGCCGCCGATCGCGATCGGCCAGGTGGCGACTCCGCCGGCGGCGGCCCCGGTCAGCACGCCGAGGGCGGCCAGCACGAAGCCGACCAGGCCGTACGCGGCCACCTGCCCCCAGTCGCGGCCCCGGTCCACCCGTTCGGACGGTTCGCGCGAGGTGAACATCCAGAGTGCGGCGTACGCGACGATGCCCAGCCCGTCCAGGACGGTGAGCAGCACGAACGCGAGCCGCAGCACGACGGGGTCGAGCCGCAACTGGTCGGCCGCCCCTTGCGCGACTCCCGCGACCACGCGCCCGGACATGGGCCTGGTCAGCTTGGGGAACGCCGGTATGGCGTCAGGAATCTCAGACATCGCCCCTGCATCGTCACATGTCGCCCAAGCGTACGCATCAGGGCGCGTCCCTGAGACTGAGTTCAGGGGTTCCCCCGATGGCACACACCCCCGCACAACGACCACGATGGGACCATGACCGAAGCACCCTCGTCCGGGCCGAACGCGGAAGACCCGAACGCGGCGACCCAGCACACCGAGACGGACGCGCCCGCGCAGGCGCCGGCCGATCCCGAGGCGTCCACGGAATCGACGGAATCCACGGAAACCACCGAACCCGGGGAGCCCGGGACGGCCATGGAAGCGCCGCGGTTCCTGCAGCGCAGTAATGAAGGGCGCATGCTGACGGGGGTCTGCGCGGGGCTCGGCCGGTTCTCCGGCATGGACCCGGTGCTGTTCCGGGTGGGTTTCGCCGTGCTGGTGCTCGGCTCCGGTATCGGGATTTTTCTGTACATCGCCGCGTTCCTGTTGATGCGCGAGCCCGATGGACGCCCCGGCTACCTGGAGCAGTGGACCCGCCGCATCTTCGACGCGGAGACGGTGCTGGCCCTGCTCACGGCGGTGTTCGCGTTCGGTCTGATCATCAACGTGGCCTCCGGCGGGATCGGCCGCGGCACCATCGTGGTCGGCACCCTGCTGGCCATCGCGCTGCTGGCCGCGCACGCCCGGGGCGTCGACCTGATGTCCCTCGCGCGCTCCATCCCCGAACGCATGACCGGCCGCCGCGGCATGACCCGCGCCCCGGAAAGCGCGTTCGCCCGCCCGTTCACCCCGCCGTACCCGACGCCGGAGCCCGCGATGCCGCCGTCTCCCGGTCCGTACGGCTACGCCCCCGCGTACACCGCGCCGCAGGTCGGCGGGTACCGCAGGCTGTCGGACCTGGCACGGGAAGCCCGCAGCGCCACGTTCGCCCCCCAGGCGACGCCGGCGCCCCCGTACACCGCTCCGCCCACGGCTCCTTCGCCGGCCAGGCCGTACGACACGGGAGAGCCGTTCGCGCCGCGCGGGCCGTACGCGCCGAAGACCCCGGAGCGGCCGCAGCAGCGGCCGCAGAAGATCAAGCAGAAGAAACCCAAGTCGTTCATCGGCGGACTCACCATCTGCCTGGCGTTCATCGTTGGAGGCATCATGGTGGCGGTCCAGTCCGGCACCGGTTCGATCAGCGCGCCCGTCATCGGCGGGGCCGTGCTGGTCACGATCGGCGCGGGCCTGCTCGTGGCCACCTGGTACGGCCGGGGCGCGGCCCTGGTCGCCGCGGGCACGATCGTGTCGCTCGTGCTGGTCGCCGGGTCGAGCGTGAGCGGCATCCCGAAGAAGGTCGGCAGCTACAACTGGCATCCCGTGGACATCTCGCAGGCGAGCAGGACGTACACGGTCGGCATCGGCGAGGGCCGGCTGGACCTGAGCGACCTGACGCTCAGCCCCGGCGGCAGGACCAGGTTCGACGCCTCCATCTCGGTCGGCCAGCTGACCGTGCTGCTGCCGCCGACCGCGCGGGTGGAGGTGTTCGCCTACACCCGGCTCGGCGACATCAAGGTCGACCACCGGGTGGAGAACGGCACGGACGTGACCGTGAACCGGATCCTGGACCCGGAGGTCAAGCCGGACGGCGACGCCGCCACGATCGAGCTGCACGTACGGGCGGGCATCGGGGACGTGGAGGTGCGCCGTGCCGCGTGACGACGAGCACAACCCGTGGGCCTCCCCCGCCGAGACGGAGGAGCGGCCGCCGCAGGGCCGGGGACACCGGACGGACTGGCTGGCCCTCCTCTGCGGCCTGCTCTTCATCGGCTTCGGCATCCGCTACCTGATCGCCCCCGACCCGGACCCGATGATCATGGTGCCCATCCTGCTGGTCGGCCTCGGCTTCGCCGGATTCATCGGAATCATCAGCAAGGCGTTCCGCCGGCGGTAGCGCCCTCGTTTTAGTCATGTGATCGCCCCGGTGCGGCATGGAGGGTTGACCGCGAACCTCACGGGCGTACGTTCACAAGTGTCCGTTTATCACTTGTGGTGCGGAGGACGTATGTCTCGGATTACCGTCACCGTCGACGGCACGAAATACGAGGAAGAGGTCGAACCCCGGCTGCTCCTCGTCCATTTCCTGAGAGACCGGCTGGGGCGAACGGGCACCCCGATCGGCTGCGACACCAGCAACTGCGGCGCCTGCACGGTCCTGATGGACGGCCGGAGCGTCAAGAGCTGCTCCGTCCTCGCCGTCCAAGCGGACGGCGCCGACATCCTGACCATCGAAGGGCTGGCCGGCAGCGGCGGCTGGCACCCCATGCAGCGCGCCTTCCACGAGGAGCACGCCCTGCAGTGCGGGTACTGCACGCCGGGCATGATCATGGCCTCGATCGACCTGGTCCAGGACAACCCCGACCCGTCGGAAGAGGAGATCCGGTCCGGTCTGGAGGGCAACCTCTGCCGGTGCACGGGTTACTGCAACATCGTCCGAGCCGTACGCAAAGGCGCCCAGGAGCTGGGGGCCGCGCAATGACCGACACCCTGCCCGAGGCCGAGATCGGCCGGGCCCGCCGCCGCAAGGAAGACGGACGCCTGATCACCGGGCGCACCCTGTGGACCGACAACATCCAGCTGCCCGGCATGCTGTACATCGCGTTCCTGCGCAGCCCCATGGCGCACGCGCGCATCACCCGGGTGGACACCTCCGCCGCGAAGACCCAGCCCGGCGTGGTCGCGGTCTTCAGCGGCCAGGACCTCGCCGACGAGCAGGGCAGCCTGCCGTGCGCCTGGCCGGTGACCGAGGACATCGTCATCCCCGACCATCCGCCGATGGCCGTCGGCACCGTCCGGTACGTCGGCGAGGCCGTCGCCTGCGTGGTCGCGACCGACCGGTACAAGGCCGCGGACGCGCTGGACGCGATCGAGATCGACTACGAGCCGCTGCCCGCCGTCCTCGACATGAACGAGGCCCTGGCCGAAGGCGCGACCCCCGTCCATGAGGGCGGAAACCGGTCGTTCACCTGGCAGTTCGGCACCGGCGACGTGGACGCGGCGTTCCGGGACGCGCCCGTGGTGATCGAGCGCACGTACGTGCAGCAGCGGCTCATCCCCAGCGCGATGGAGCCGCGCGCCGTGGTCGCGCAGACCGACGGCGACACCTACACCGTGCACAGCGCCACCCAGATCCCGCACGTGCTGCGCGTCATGCTGGCCGCCACGACCGGCATCCCCGAGCACAAACTCCGCGTGGTCGCCCCCGACGTGGGCGGCGGTTTCGGTTCGAAACTGCAGGTCACCGCCGAGGAGGTGCTGGCGCTGCTGATCACCAAGCGGCTCGGGCGCCCGGTCAAGTGGACCGAGTCCCGCTCCGAGGGCAACCTCACCGTGCACCACGGCCGCGACCAGATCCAGCGCATCAGCCTGGCCGCCTCCGCCGACGGCGTGCTCCGCGGCGTCAAGGTGGACCTGCTCGCCGACATGGGCGCCTACCTGATGCTGGTCACGCCCGGCATCCCGCTGCTGGGCGCGTTCATGTACACGGGTGTGTACAAGATGGACGCGTACGACTTCACCTGCACCGGCGTCTTCACCACCAAGATGCCCACCGACGCCTACCGGGGCGCCGGGCGTCCGGAGGCCACGTACGCGATCGAGCGCGCCATGGACGAGCTCGCCCACGAGATCGGCGTGGACCCGCTGGAGATCCGGCGGCGCAACTGGATCAAGCACGAGGAGTTCCCGTACGCGACGGCGGGCGGCCTGACGTACGACTCGGGCAACTACGAGGCCGCCACCGACCGGGCGCTCGCGCTGTTCGGCTACGACAAGCTCCGCGCCGAGCAGTCCGACCGCCGGGACCGCAACGACTCGGTGCAGCTGGGCATCGGCGTGTCCACGTACACCGAGATGTGCGGCCTGGCCCCGTCCCGGGTGCTGGGCAGCCTGCGGTACGGCGCGGGCGGCTGGGAGCACGCCACCGTGCGGATGCTGCCCACCGGCAAGGTCGAGGTCGTCACCGGCACCAGCCCGCACGGCCAGGGCCACGAGACGGCCTGGTCGCAGATCGTGGCCGACGCGCTCGGCGTGCCGTTCGAGGACGTGGCCGTGCTGCACGGCGACACCGCCTCCGCGCCGCGCGGCATGGACACCTACGGCTCCCGCTCCCTCGTGGTCGGCGGCATCGCGGTGCTCCAGGCCTGCGAGAAGGTCAAGGAGAACGCCCGGCAGGTCGCCGCCCACCTGCTGGAATGCTCGCCGGACGACCTGGAGTTCACCGGCGGCGCGTTCCGGGTGCGCGGCACGGGCGCGGCCAAGACCATCCAGGAGGTGGCGCTGGCCACCTTCGCCGCCCACAACCTGCCGGACGGCTTCGAGCCGCAGCTGGACGCGGGCAGCACCTTCGACCCGGAGGCGTTCTCGTTCCCGCACGGCACCCACCTGTGCGCGATCGAGGTGGACACCGAGACCGGCGAGTCGAAGATCCGCTCGTACGTGGCGGTGGACGACATCGGCAACGTGGTCAACCCGCTGATCGTGGAGGGCCAGGTGCACGGCGGCATCGCCCAGGGCATCGCCCAGGCCCTGTACGAGGAGGCCGTCTACGACACCGACGGCAACCTGCTCACCACCACCATGGCCGACTACCTGATCCCGTCGGCCGCCGACCTGCCCGACTTCACCACCGACCGTACGGTCACCCCGGCCACCTCCAACCCGCTCGGGGTGAAGGGCGTCGGCGAGGCGGGCACCATCGCGTCCACCCCGGCCGTGGTCAACGCCATCGTGGACGCGCTCAGCCCGTACGGCATCCGGGACGTCGCGATGCCGTGCACGCCGGAACGAGTCTGGCGGGCGATCCAGGGAGGAACGTCATGATCCCGGCCACCTTCGAGTACGTCCGGCCGACCACGGTGGAGGAGGCCGCCCAGATCCTCCGGAACGCGGCCGGCGACGACGTCAAGCTGCTGGCCGGCGGGCAGTCGCTGCTGCCCCTGCTGCGGCTGCGCCTGGCCTACCCGGCCGCGCTGATCGACATCGGCAGGATCGACGAGCTGCGCGGCGTCAGGGACGAGCCCGACCACGTCTACATCGCCGCCATGACCACCCACGACGAGGTGGTCAAGTCGGCGGTCGTGCAGGAGCAGTGCCCGCTGGTGGCGCTGGCCACCGCCCAGGTCGCCGACCCCGCCGTACGGCACCGCGGCACCTTCGGCGGGTCGATGGCGCACGCCGACCCGGCCGGAGACCTGCCCGCGGTGGCGCTCGCGCTGGACATGACGTTCGTGGTCCTGTCCGCCGACGGCACCCGGGAGATCCCGGCGGCGGAGTTCTTCGTCGACTACCTGGAGACGGCGCTGGAGCCCGGCGAGATCCTGCTCGGCGCGAAGGTGCCGAAACTCGGGCCGGGCTGGGGCTTCCACTACGAGAAGTTCCACCGGACCGCCCAGGCCTGGGCGATCGTCGGCGTCGCCGCCGCGGTGAAACGGGACAACGGCACGATCAGCGAGGGCCGGATAGCGCTCACCAACATGGGCACCGTCCCGGTCCGCGCCTTCGCGGCCGAACGCCGGCTCCCCGGCGTCCCGATCACCAACGGGTACGGCGAGCTGCGGGAAGCGGTCTCGGTCGCGGCCGAGGGCACAGATCCGCCCACCGACCTGCACGGCCGTCCCGACTACCGCCGCCATTTGGCGGTAGTACTAACAGAGCGAGCGGTACGCCAAGCCGCCGTTTGATCAACCCGGGGTGGCGGTCGGCGCTCACCCGGTCGTAGTGTCGAGGAAAGAGAGAACGGAGTCGCACCATGGCGATGCGGTTCGAGCACGAGTTCACCGTGCCGGTCCCGGTCGAGCAGGCCTGGTCAGTGCTGCTTGACGCCGAGCGGGTAGCCCCTTGCCTTCCCGGCGCGTCGCTCGACTCCGTCGAGGGGGACACCGTGACGGGCAAGATGCGCGTCAAGGTGGGCCCCATCACGGTCACCTACAACGGCACCGCGACCTTCGAGGACGTCGACAAGGACGCGCACACGCTCACCCTCAGAGCTTCGGGTAAGGAGGCCCGCGGTGCCGGCACGGCCAGCGCCACCGTCACCGCGCGCCTCGTCCCGGAGGGCGACACCACCAAGGTCACCGTGGACACGTCCTTCAACGTGACCGGCCGCCCGGCCCAGTTCGGCCGCGGCGTCATGAACGAGGTCGGCTCCCGCCTGATCGACCGCTTCGCCGCCAACCTGGCCACCATCCTCCAGGAACCCGCCGCGGAGCCCCCGGCAGCGGTCCCCACCCCGGACATCCCCCGCCAGCCCACCGCCCCCGACGAGCCCGCCCGCCACCTCTCGGCCGTCCCCACCCCGCGCGAAACCCCCATCCCCGAGGAGACCCTGGCCCGCGAGGCCCACCCCGCCGGCACCTCCCGCACCTCCCTCACCCCCGACGAGGAAGCCCTCGACCTCCTCGAAATCGCCGGCGCCCCCGTCCTCAAACGCCTCGCCCCCGCCCTGGCCGCCCTCGGCCTCCTCGTCCTGGTCATCTGGCTGATCAGAAGATCCCGCCAGCACTGATCACGCCCCGGCGTACAGCCGCTCCAGGTCGATCAGCTCCACATCCGACCGCCCGGCGGCGACCTCCCGCAGTTCCCGGGTGAATCCCGCCCGCGCGAAGAGCAGCAGTTTCGGCGTGCCCTCGACCTTGGCGTCCGGCAGCAGGCCGCGCATGTGCTCCAACCGGTGCAGCTGAGGGAGGTCCACCGGCGTCCTGGTGCCCTTGGCCTCGCCGATGGCGGTCACCCGCTCGCCCTCGTACGACACCGCCTCGGTTACCACGACGTCGACCTCGTGCCCGGCCCGGTGCTCGCGGCAGGGTAGGTCCGCCGGCCTGACCCGGGTGGCCGTCCCGCCGAGTGTGTCCTTCGCCGCGTGGTCGAAGCACCACGCGCGGGCGAGGTCCTCGAAGTGCGGCCCGTAGATCCGGCCGGCGACCGTGTCCTCTCCCTCCGCCCAGACCCGTTCGGCTCGGCCGGCGACCAGTTCCGGTTCGTGCCGCCGCACCAACAGCTGGTGCAGCCGCACGATCGGCTCGGCGATCCGGTACACGCTGCGCTTCTCCCGCAGGGCGTCGTCGATCTGGTCGATCAGCCCGATCCCCCGCAGCCCGGTCAGGAGATGCGCGAGCGACGTGCTCGGCCGCCCGAGCGCCGCGGCGATCTCCGAGCGGCGGTGGTTCCCGGCGCTCAGCGCGGCCAACACGGCCGAATACGAGGTCGGATTGGTGATCGACGGCTCTTCGCGCAGGAGCTGGCCGCCCTCGCGGAACATGGCAGTGGCCGGATTCAGCAGCCAGCGGCACACCCACGCGTCGAACTCGTCCAGCGTCGCCGGCCCGCCGCCGCACATCTCCAGGTACGCCGGCGTGCCGCCCACCAGCGCGTTCACCCGGAAGGCCAGCTCGGGGTCCCGGATCCCCCAGAACGCGGCCGCGTCCCGGAACCCGAACGGCCGCACGACCAGCTCCAGCGTGGCCCTCCCCCGCAACGGCGCGCCGCCGCCCAGCAGCTGCGCCATCGTGGTCAGTGCGCTCCCACAAAGGATCAGCCGCGTCCGCGTGTGCTCCTTGGCGAACCCCAGCGGACTCAACGCCTGCTGAAGGTACGACGGCAACCCAGGGCTCGTCCCCACCAGATACGGGAACTCGTCGATGACCACGGTCGTCGGCTGCCGCTCCCCCAACCTCAGCAGATCACCCAGCGCCTCCCGCCAGGACCGGAAAACCACCGGCCGCCGCAGCCCCGCGAACTCCGCGTACGCCGCCCCGATATCCGCAAGATTCTGCCGCTCACTCTGCTCGGTGGCGGCGAACATGAACCCGCCCACCTCCCGCGCGAGCAGCTCCAGCATCAACGTCTTCCCCTGCCGCCGCCGCCCGTAGACCAGCCCCAGCGTCGCCCCCTCCCGCTCAGACCCAGCAAACGCCTCCAACTCCTCCCACTCCCGCCCCCTCCCAAACAACCGCCCCGGCTTCGCCACCCAACCTCCTCACATTCGTTCAACTATTATAGTTCCGCGAATAATAGCTATGGCGATCACTCACCTAGACAGCGGCGTTCGGGGTCGATCAGTACAAGGTGGGGGTCGGTTCCGGCGGCGGCTTGGAGGTCGGAAGGGGGTTCGCCGTCCGGTTCGCCGAGGACGACGACGTCGAGTTCGTGGCTGGTCCGCTGGGCGGGGTCGTTGACCACGCCGCGGCCGACGTCGGCGGCGACCCCGCCCCAGGTGTCGGGGAAGCCGAAGTCGGCCGCCCAGGTGCGGCAGAGTTCCAGCAAATATAGAACTGTACTTATAAGAAGTACGGTTCTCCCTGCCTCGCCAGCGTGCCGCAAAGAGTGGGTGTGGGGTTGGGTGAAACGGGCGGAGTGCGGCTTTGTTTGGGGAATAGGCCACTCAGGTTCTTTGGGGTGAGTGGGGGATTCCTGATGGGACGGCCGGATGTCAGTGTTGTTGTGACTTCGTACAACGATGCTGGTCGGGTGGGGAGGGCCGTCCGGTCGTTGCTCGGGCAGACGTTGCGGAACCTTGAGGTCATCGTGGTGGACGACGCCAGCGCGGACGGGACCGAGCGGGTGGTGCGGCGGCTGCCGGGGGTGCGGTATCTGCGGCGGGAGCGCAACAGCGGGGGGTGCGGGGCGCCGCGCAACGACGGGATCGACGCGGCGCGGGCGCCGTTCATCATGTTCCTGGACAGCGATGACGAGCTGCCGCGGCACGCGTGCAAGAGCCTGCTGACGGAGATCGAGCGGACGGGGGCCGACTTCGTCGCGGGGCAGATCTCCCGGGTGTACGAGCCCGGCGGGAAGAGCGAGCGGTACTACCCGAGCCTGTTCACGCCGCGGCGGGTGGTGGACGGGATCCGGGCCGAGCCGGAGTTGTTCCAGGACGGATTCGCCACGAACAAGATGTACCGGGTGGATTTCCTGCGCCGGCACCAGTTGCGGTTCCGGGAGGACCTGCACCACGAGGACCATGTCTTCACCGCCGACCTGTACGCGGCTGCCGAACGTTTCGCGATCGTCCCCTGGGTCGTCTACCACTGGCGGCGGGCCGGCTCGCTCAACCTGCGCGAACCGGCGAACGCCCGGCGGCGGGTGGCCGCGGCCGGGGCGGCGGACGAGATCCTGCGCCGCCACGGCATGGCGGACCTGGTCGCCGCCCGCCAGCTCCGGTTCGTACGGCAGGACCTGCGGGTCTACCTGAACGGATTGCCGTACCACGACGAGGAGTGGGCGGAGGAGTTCGCGGCGATCGTACGGCCGTATCTGGAGCGGTTGGAGCCGGGGGTGGTGGGCCGGGCGCATCCGATGGTGCGGGTCTGCTGCGAGCTGATCCGGCAGGGCAGGGCCGGTGAGCTGATGCTGGCGGCGGGGTGCCTGACCGGGCCGAAGGCGCCGCCGCGCCGGGTGCTGGTGGCAGGCAGGCGCACGTATTGGGGGGATCGGGAGGATCCGGGGCTGGACATCACGGCGCTGGGCATGGCCGCGCTGCCGTTCTCGGCGAGCCGGATCCGGCATGAGGTGACCGGGATGGCGGCGGAAGGGTCGACGTTCTCGTTGTCGATCACGACGTACGACCCGTTCCGGGTGATCCGCCCGGACGACCGCGCCACACTGATGTTCGACCACCACCAGATCCCGCTGACCCCGCAACCCACCCCCGACGGCACCTACCTGACCGAAATTTCCCTCGATCTAGCGAAATTTCAGGAAGTGTGGGGGGTGCATGAGCCGAGGGTGGGGTTCACGCGGCCGGGGAACGGGATCACGACCAGCGACCGGTTGCTGATCTCGCCGCTGGCCGCCCCGGTCACGATCGGCCTGTGGGGCAGGCGCGTCATCGCCGCCCCGAAGGGGTCCGCCGCCTCCCTCCGCCTGACCTGGCTGCGCACCGACCCGCTGGCCACGATCGCGCGCACCCCCTGGCTCAAGCCGTACGCGCGGAAAGTCCGCGATCTCCCGATCCGGGCCCGCAGGCGGCTCGGCTCGCGCGAGGTCAAGCTCAGGGTCTACGAACAGCTGATCAAAGTCGTCCCGCAGCGCAAGGATCTCGTGCTCTTCGAGGCCGACGCCGGCAAGGGATACACCGGACATCCCCGCTACATCCACGAGGAACTGCTGCGACGGCGGCTCGGCCTCACCGCCGTCTGGTCCCGCGCGAAGGGCAAGTTCCCCAAGAACGTCGTGACCGTGCGCCGGATGAGCTGGCGTTACGTGTGGACGATGGCGCGCGCCGGCTGGTGGGTGGACAGCCACGGCATGCCGCTCGGCTTCCCGAAGCCCGCCGGGACGCGCTACCTGCAGACCTGGCACGGCCAGGGCATCAAGACGATCAGCCAGGACGCCCCCGGCCCGCGCGGCGACGTCGCCGAACCCCGGGAGCAGTGGCGGGCGAACGTGGCCAGATGGGACGCCCTCGTCTCGCCCAGCGCCGAGTTCGAGCGCACCTTCGTCGCCTCCCACGAGTACGCGGGGCCGGTGCTCCGCTACGGCTCGCCCCGCTGCGACGTGCTCGTCAAGGGCGACCCCGCCGCCGTACGCCGGGTCAGGGACCGCCTGGAGATCCCCCCGGACAAGAAGATCCTGCTGTACGCGCCGACCCACCGCGACCAGCAGAAGATGTCCGGCAAATCCGTCAGGATCGACCTGGCCAAACTCGCCGCGAAGCTCTCCGGGGAATGGGTGCTGGTCCTGCGCACCCACCCGGCCGACTCCTACCGGGTGCCGGAGCGGCTGCGCGGCTTCGTCCGCCCGGCCGGCGCCTACCCCGAGGTCAACGACCTGCTCCTGGCCGCCGACCTACTGATCACCGACTACTCCTCGCTCATGTGCGACTTCGCGGTGACCGGCAAGCCGATGGTGTTCTTCATCGACGACTGGGAGGAGTACCGGCAGGCCGAAAGCGGCGTCACCCACGACCTGCCCGCGATCGCGCCGGGCCCGTGCGTGACCACGACGGCGGAGCTGCTGGCCGCGCTGCGGGAGCCGTACCGGCTGGAGCGGTACGCGGCTTTTCTGAAGACCTGGTGCCCGGAGGAGCGCGGCGACGCGGCGGCCCGGATCGTGAGCGCGTTCTTCGAGAACAGGCGCCCCACGCCGGAGCGGGCGCCGCGCGAGAAGGCCCGCCGATGAGCACTGTGCTGTTCGCGAGCACGGACGCCGGCACGCTCGGCGGCGGCGTGCGGCGGGTGGTGCACACGGTCGCGCAGGGACTGGCCGAACGCGGCCACGACGTGCACGTGGTCGATCTGGAGCCGGTCATCCCCATCGGCCGCCCGCAGTACACCCAGCACGTGATAAAACCGGGCCCCACCCGGTGGGCGAGGCGCAGGACCGCCGCCCTGCTGGCCTCGCTCGAACCCGGATACGCCGTGATGACCTCCCCGGACGCGGTCACCCGGATGAAGGACCTGCTCGGCCGCCACAAGGGCATCGGCCAGTACCCCGGCTCGTACGCCCACGCCCGCGCCGGCCGGCACTTCGCCACGGTCCGCGCCCACTACGGCACGCTCGACCAGGCCGTCTTCCTCAGCCCCGACGACGCCTGGCAGTTCGCCGAGCACGCGCTGCTCCCCAACACCTGGGACATCCCGAACCCGCTGGCCAGTTGGCCGCACGAGGTCTCGCCGCTCGACCGGCCCCGGGTGCTGGCCGTGGGGCGGCTGACCGGGGTCAAGCGGTTCGACCGGCTGATCTCGGCCTTCGGCCGTACCGCACGGGGGGACTGGGAGCTGCACCTGGTCGGCGACGGGCCGGACGCGGGGCGGCTGATGGTGCACGCGGTCACCGAGGGCGTGGCCGACCGGGTGCGCTTCCGCGGCAGGATCCCGGCCGGCGAGATGGCCGCGGAGTACCGGGCCGCCTCGCTGGTGGCGCTCTCCAGCGACCATGAGGGTCTGCCGCCGGTGCTCGCCGAGGCCGCCTCGCACGGGCTGCCGGCCGTCGCGTTCGACGTCTCCGGCGGGGTGCGGTGCCTGATCAGGAACGGCGAGACCGGCCTGCTCGCCCCGCCGGGCGACGTGCCCGCGCTGGCCGCCGCGCTGGGCGCGCTGATGGCCGACACCCGGCAGCGGCGGCGGCTCGGCTCGGCCGCCCGGGAGCACGCCCGCCGGTTCCGCCTGCCGCGCGTGGTGGACCGCTGGGAGGAGCTGTTCACGCACCTCCGGCGCTGAGCGCCAGCTCGCGCGGCGGCAGCCCGGCCAGTTTGCGCTGCCCCTCGGTGAGGAGCGCCGCCACCGGACCCGGCTCGCGCAGCCGGTTGATCCGGTCCCTGTTGGTCTTGCGCCAGCGCGCCGCCCGCCGCTTGGCCGCCGCCGCCTTGTACGCGCTGACGTGCTCCTTGGCCGCCTTCGGCGCCCCGCTCAACGCGTAGCCGTGCTGCCTCAGCCGGTCGCCCAGCACCTCCTCGGCGAGCGCGATCTCCCAGCCCTCCAGCCGCTGCGACCAGCTGCCGGCCCGGGAGGTGGTCACCGCGCCGTGCGTGTTGCTGTGCCAGACCTTGTGCGCCGGGACCGCCACCTGGGCGACGTGCTGCGGCTCGCACATGGCCGGGTCGTACTGCTCGCCGATGAAGCCGCAGAGCTTCCTCAGCTCCGACTCGGGGTCGGCGGTCAGGTCCTCGTAGCGCAGCTCGTAGTAGCTGCCCTTGGGCAGCCGCCGGGCGCTGCGGCGGCCGAAGTCGATCGCCTCGGCCCAGTTGGCGATGGCGTGGAAGCTGCTCAGGTGATACCAGGGCATCTCCTTGAGCGAGGCCACGCAGTCCCGGCCGTCCCTGATCAGGTGGATGAACTGGGCGTCGGGGAACATGCGCAGCAGGATGTCCACGTGCTTGAAGTAGCTGGGCCGCTTGTCACCCCAGCGCGGCTTGTCGAACCTGGCCGCGTAGCTGCGGAACACCGTGCCGATCACCGAGCCCAGGCTGCCGGGACCCGCGACGGCCTGCTCGACGAACGCGGCCCGGTCCAGGCCCAGCTCCCGGAACTTGGTGTCCCGGCCATTGGTGATCCACTCCGCCAGTCTCCTGCGGTTGGCCTCCTCGCGCAGGTCGCCGTACTTGCGGCGGCCGAAGTACGCCGGGACCAGGAACCGGGTCTCCGGCGGCACCGCCACCCGCGGGTGCGAGTGCAGCATCAGCTGCAGCATGGTGGTGCCCGAGCGTGGGCAGCCGATGACGAAGATCGGCCTGTCCTGCATGTACGTCTCCCCCGTGCCAGGTCTGGTCATTTGTGGACACCCGCGAGCTCGCGCTGGGTGGTGGTGAGCAGCGCGGCCACCGGCCCCGGCTCGCGGAACCGGTTGATGCGCTCGGTCAGCGCGGTGCGCCGCAGCTCGCGCCGCCAGGTGGAGGCGGTCTTGTCGTAGGCGGACACATCCTTGCGGGGCGCCTTCGGCGCGCCGCTCAGCTCGTAGCCGTACGCGGTGAGCCGTTCGCCCATGACGGTCTCGCAGAGCGACACCTCCCACGGCTCCAGCCGCTGCGACCAGCTCCCCGCCCGGGTCGTGGTCACCGCCTGCCGCGTGTTGATGTGCCAGTCCTTGTGCGACGGCACCACGTCCGCCACCCGGTACGGCTCCCGCATCACCGGGTCGTACGCCTCGCCGATGAACGTGCAGAGCGCGGTCAGCGTGGCGGCCGGGTCGGTGGTCAGGTCCTCGTAGCGCAGCTCGTAGTAGCTGTCCGGCGGCAGCTTGTGCCCCCGCCCGATGTCGATCGACTCGGTCCACCGGTAGACGGCCTCGTAGATGTCGCCCTTGAACCACGGCATCTCCTTCAGCGAGGAGACGCAGTCGCGGCCGTCCCTGATCAGATGGATGATCTGGGCGTCCGGGAACATGGCCAGCACCGCGTCCAGATGCCGGATGTACGGCGGGCGCTTGTCCCCCCACCGGGCCTTGCCGTGCAGCTCGGCGAACATCTGGAAGACCAGGCCGACGACGGACCCGAGACTGCCCGGCCCCTCCACGGCGCGGCGGATGAACTCGTCCCCGTCCACCCCGAGATCGGGGAACTGGGTCCGCGAGCTCCGTGCGATCCACCTGGCCAGGGCGCGCCGGTTCTTCGGCCGGCGCAGGTCCCCCCACGTCCGCCGCTCCCGGTAGGCCTGCACCAGGATCCGGCTCTCCGGCGGCACCGCGATCCGCGGATGCGCGTGCAGCATCAGCTGCAACATGGTGGTGCCGGACCGCGGGCACCCGACGACGAAGATCGGCCGTTCAGACAAGAACCCTCTCCCTTTCCGCAACGGTGCGCCCGGCCTCCCGGGCGGCCAGCCAGACCCGGTAGATCAGCGCGAATTCGAACAGCAGCAGGAGCGCCCCCGCGACCCCGGCCGCCCAGACCATCGCCCACGCCCCGAACGGCGGCGCGACCACGAACACGGCGGCATGGAACTCGATGCCGCCGACCACATGGGTGCGCACCCGGCGCCGGACCAGGAAGATCCGGAACCGGTCGTACCAGGGGAAGGTCTTCCGCCAGCCGCGATGCAGATCCACCAGCGGCTGGTCGTGCGTGGCCACCAGGTGCCCGACCCGGGACTGCGGGGTGTGCCGCAGCACGTCCTCGACGAAGACGACCTCGCCGCCCGCGCGGGCCGCGACCAGCAGCTTGGTGGCCTCCCTGACCCGGTTGATCTGCGGCGCGTTGATGTACCTGAACAGATCCAGCAGGACCACCGCGGTGGCCGCGATCCAGTAGACCGACGCGCCCTGGCCGTAGGCGAAGCCGAACGCGCAGCACAGCACACGCACCCGGTCGCCCACGTAGTCGAGCCAGAGCCCGAACGGCGTGCCGGTGCCCTTCAGCCGCGCGACCTTCCCGTCCATGCAGTCGACCGTGAAGCTGAGGTAGAACAGGACCGCCCCGGCCACCAGGTGACCGGCGGCGAAACACCCGGCGGACGCGAACCCGAGCAGGATGGACACCCGGGTGAGCCCGTTGGGCGTGATCGAAGTGCGGTTGGCGACGAGCAGCGCGAGACGGCACGCCAGTGGATCCACCAGGAAAACGGTCCACCAGGAGTCTCGCGGCTTGCGTGCCGCCTTGATGTCATCGAGCGTGAAGCCCCCCATGCACGTAAGAATGACTACGCCAGGTAGTCGGCAACCCCTTCTTCGGTGACAGCCGGGGGATCTCGTTGCCACTTCTTGACCGTTGCCCTGACGTGGGCAAAGCCCCTGCCAACCGCTGCGCACGTCGGTTAGAGTCCAGAAATCTTCGGGGGGAGACCCATGCCTGTGGGAACTTTGTATCGACAGTTGCAAGGCCGGCTGGGCGCGCGTGACATCTCGCCGCCGCGGGCCGCGCTGATCCGGGCCGACGTGAGCCCGCTCCAGGCCGTACGGGAGACGCTGGACCTGGTCTGCCGGGCGCTGACCGAGGCCGGCGTGCCGTTCTTCTGCGTACGGCCGCTGCCCGGGCGGCCGCCGGTGGTGGCGGTGCCGAACGCGGACCAGCCGGAGGCGCTGGCGGCGCTGGCCCGGACGGACTGCTTCGCGAGGCGGCTGGGCGCCGGGCGGCACGGCTCACGGCGGCCCAGCGCCGACCGGCTCAGGCCGCTGCGCCGCGGCGACCTGGCCGACGCCCAGGCGGTCCGGCTGGCGCTGTACTTCAGCAGCCCGTCCAGGACGCTCACACTCGGGCCCGAGCACGGCGTGGACCTGGAGTTCTGGCACCGCGAGGGCGACCTGCTGGTGGCGCCCCGGCCGAACCGGGTGTGCGAGGCGGTGCCGCTGTCCGGGCCTCTGGTGCCCGGCCGGGAAGACCTGTTCAACCGGCTGGCGTCGGCGGACAGCCGGCGTACGTATCCGACCCGGCCGGAGTTCCTCGCCCGCCTGGTGGACGAGATCGACTTCCCGATCGACGCCGTCTACACGTGGGTGGACGGGGCCGATCCGGCCTGGCGGGCGCGGCGGGACCTGGCGCTCACCGGGGGGCTCAGCGACCTGGCCACCAACGAGGCGCGGTTCGTCAGCCGGGACGAGCTGCGGTACTCGCTGCGCTCGCTCGTCGCGTACGCGCCGTGGATCAGGAAGATCTGGCTGGTCACCGACCGGCAGCGGCCGGCCTGGCTGCGCGAGGACGAGCGCGTGCAGGTGGTGGACCACCGGGAGATCTTCCGCGATCCGAGCCTGCTGCCGGTGTTCAACTCGCACGCCATCGAGGCGCAGCTGCACCGCATCGAAGGGCTGACCGAGCACTTCCTGTACCTGAACGATGACTTCTTCCTGGGACGCCCGCTCTATCCGGAGACGTTCTTCGAGGGGAACGGGGTCACCCGGTTCTTCCCGTCGGCCGCGCAGGTGCCGTTCGCGCTGCACGAGGACAATCCGGTGCACGCGGCCGGCATGAACAACCGACGGCTGCTGGAGGACCTGTGCGGGCGCACGCTCACGCAGAAGATGAAGCACGTGCCGTACGCGCTGCGCCGGTCGTTGATGTACGAGCTGGAGGACCGGTTCGCGGAGGAGTTCGAGGAGACCACGCGGTCGGCGTTCCGGCGCTCCAGCGACATCGCCGTGGTGTCGTCGCTGGCGCACTACTACGGCTATCTGAGCGGGCGGGCGCTGCCGGGCGCGATCAACTACACGTACGTGGACCTGTCGATGCGCAAGGCCAGGATCAAGATGCGGCGCATGCTGAAGGCCCGGGAGCACGACGCGTACTGCCTGAACGACACCGCGGCCACGACGCCGGAGCAGGACGCGATCGTGCTGCGGTTCCTGGAGGCGTACTACCCGACGGCCAGCCCGTTCGAGGCGCCGGAGCGGGACGTGGCCCTGGAGTTCACGCCGGGGTGAGCTCGTGCAGCAGCGTGAGCAGGTGGCCGCCGAGCGGGGTGAGGGTCACCTGGCCGGGCGTACGGGCGACCGCGCCGAAGAAGGCGAGCAGCTCCAGCCCGGCGGCGACGTCGAAGCTCACCCCCTCGGCTTCGGCGGCCTCGCGGATGGTGGCCTCCAGGGCGTTCTCGTCCACGGCGGTGCCGGCGGGCGCGGGCAGCCGGGCCAGAACCTGGAGCGCCACCAGTGCGCCGCCTTCGGCGCCCTCGATGAACTCCTCGTCGTTCCCGTCCACCGTACGGACGAAGGCGTTGCGCCAGGTCTCCAGGGCGTCGCCGGCCAGCCCGAGGCCGGGGCGCGCCTTGCGGCCCCTGACCTGGATCACGTCGGCGGCGCGGGCGACCGACCAGAGCGACATCAGCCAGGGCACCCGGCTGGCCGTACGGATCCTGACTGGCGGGGGCTCCAGGCCGAGCGCGACGCAGAGATCGGGGATGTCGCCCGGCCGGGGCACGCCGGTGGCGGTCACCGCGACGCCCTCGCCGACCCAGGCCGCCACGGCGCGCAGGCCGCGGATGACGGGGGTCGCCGCGGCGGCGCGGACCAGCGGGGGCTCCTGAGTCAGGGTCCTCGCCGCGGCGCGCTTTGCGGGATGACCGGAACTCTGCTTTCGGCGGCGGCTCACCGGGGGAGAATATCGGAGCATTTCTCCATGTACGTCACCATGCACGTCATGCCGGATTGTCACACGCCTCAGAAAACTCCCAGGAGGGCACGTTAGGATGCCGCAATGCTGTTGCGTCACACCCTCCCCGCCCTTCTCGCGTGCGCGACCCTGACGCTGCTCCCGGCGGCCGGCGCGCAGGCTTCCCCCGCGGACACCGTGGACACCAAGGTCACTGTCGGCCCCGCCGTCAAGGCTCCCGTGAGCAAGAAGGCCGTGCCGTTCTGCGAGTCGCACAAGTGCATCGCGCTCACCTTCGACGACGGCCCCTCGGCCAACACCACGAAGCTGCTGGCCACGCTGAAGAAGTACAAGGCCAAGGCCACGTTCTTCGTGATGGGCTCGCAGGTGAAGAAACACCCCGTGCTGACCAAGAACATCGCCAAGGGCGGCCACGAGGTGGGCAACCACACCTGGAGCCACCCGTGGCTGACCGACCTGAGCTCCGGCGAGATCTACAAAGAGATCAACGAGACCCAGAAGGTGATCAAGAAGGCCACCGGCAAGACGCCGACGCTCTTCCGCGCCCCCGGCGGTCTGACCGACGAGGACGTGAACGCGGTCGCCGCCAAGCTGAAGCTGATCCAGATCCCGGGCACGGTCTCCACCAAGGACTACGTCAAGGACTACCGGAACGTGGAGTTCCTCACCACGGCCGCGCTTGAGGTGGCCGGGCCTGGCGAGGTCATCCTGATGCACGAGACCGTCAAGGAGACCGTCGACTCCATGCCGAAGGTGCTGGCCACGCTCCAGAAGCAGGGGTACTTCTTCGTCACCGTGTCCAAGCTGCTGGAAGGCCAGAAGCTGGTGCCGGGCGAGTCGTACCCGCAGCGGTCGGTGGACGAGGTCGACGACGGCGACGAGCTGTCCGGTCCCGGCGGCGAGGTCTAGGCGGTCCGGCGGGCCAGGCGCCTGCCGAAACGCTGCGCCGGGCCTTCGACCAGCCGGTAGGTGGCCCAGCTGAGCAGCAGCAGCGTGGCGAGGTAACCCAGCCCGACGGCGATCCTGGCGGCGAGCGGGAGCAGGCGCAGGTCCCCGAAGAACTCGGGCAGCAGGCGCAGCAGCGGGTGGTGCAGCAGGTAGACGGAGTAGCTGATCAGGCCCAGCCAGACCAGCACGCCGGGGATCCTGCGGTCGCGCAGGGCCCTGGCGCCCGCGAAGGTGGCGGCGGCCAGGACCAGCGTGGTGATCCAGACCGGCGGCTGGACCCACCACCAGCCCGCCTGGATGGACCAGACCGGCGAGATCGCGACCAGCGCGGCGGAGACGAGCACCGGCCAGAACGGGCCGGTGCCGTTCTCCCAGCGGTAGAGCGCGGTGCCGGTGAACATGACGGCCAGGATCGCGGCGCCGAACCAGGGCACGTATCCGCTGCCGAGCAGCAGGACCACGGCCATCACGCCCAGCAGATAAGCCGCCGTAGTCCGGAAATTTCCGGACAAAATGCAGGCCAGGCCGATGACGAAGAGTGCGCCGGACACGATCGCCGGCCACGGCCCTCCGAGCACCGGCGAGTCGAAGACGATCCCGGCCACGATGGCGACCGCGCCGAACACCATGGCGTAGATCCCGCTGGCCCGCTGCACCCCGCGCACGAACAGCGCCGTGACCAGCAGATAGAACACCATCTCGTACGACAACGTCCACATCGGATCCGCGAGACCCCCGATGTGCACCACGTCCAGCAACATGCTCACATGCGCGGCCACGCCGGAAATATCCCGCGGAACCTGGACCCGTACCGGCACCCAGATGGCAATGAACAGCGCAACCGCCACAACAACCAAATACAACGGATAAAGGCGAAATATCCGGCTTATCCAGAAGGCGCGGACGTCGCCGCGGGACTCCAGGGAAGCCGGGATGATGTACCCGCTGACCAGGAAGAACACCAACACGCCGTACATGCCCATGTTGAACCAGTACGGCCGCAGGCTCGGCATGATCCAGGGCAGCATGTGCTCGCCCACCACCGCGAGCGCCCCGATCCCCCGCAACGCGTCCAGCCAGGCCATCCGCCGCCCGCCGGATGGCGGTATGGCGGGAGACAGGACGTCGGTACTCGGGGAGGAAAGCCCCTGCTGAGTGGAAATCACTCGGGCTAACCTACCCGCCGGCAGGAGTCCACACCGCCCGATTTACCCCGGGTCGCAGCACAACGCGAAGAGCGGGTCACTCCCACTCGATGGTGCCCGGGGGCTTGCTGGTGATGTCCAGTGTGACCCGGTTCACCTCGCGGACCTCGTTGGTGATCCTGGTGGAGATCCGGGACAGCACGTCGTAGGGCACCTTGGCCCAGTCGGCCGTCATCGCGTCCTCCGAGGTCACCGGGCGCAGCACGACCGGATGCCCGTACGTGCGGCCGTCGCCCTGCACGCCCACCGAGCGCACGTCCGCGAGCAGCACCACCGGGCACTGCCAGATGTCCCGGTCCAGCCCGGCCCTGGACAGCTCGGCGCGGGCGATGGCGTCCGCCTCGCGCAGGATGTCGAGGCGCTCCTGGGTGACCTCGCCGATGATCCGGATGCCCAGCCCCGGGCCGGGGAACGGCTGCCGCCAGACCATCGCCGCCGGCAGGCCGAGCTCCTCGCCGGCCCGGCGCACCTCGTCCTTGAACAGCGCGCGCAGCGGCTCCACCAGGGAGAACTTCAGGTCGTCGGGCAGGCCGCCCACGTTGTGGTGGGACTTGATGTTCGCGGTCCCGGTGCCGCCGCCCGACTCCACCACGTCCGGGTAGAGCGTGCCCTGCACCAGGAAGTCGGCGGGGCCGTCGGCCAGGATGGCCCGCTGCTCGTCCTCGAAGACCCGGATGAACTCCCGGCCGATGATCTTGCGCTTCTCCTCGGGGTCGCTCACCCCGGCCAGCGCCTTGAGGAAGCGCTCGGACGCGTCCACGACCCGCAGTTTCACCCCGGTGGCGGCCACGAAGTCCCGTTCGACCTGCTCGGCCTCGCCCTTGCGCAGCAGCCCGTGGTCCACGAACACGCAGGTCAGCCGGTCTCCGATGGCCTTCTGCACGATCGCGGCGGCCACCGCGGAGTCCACGCCGCCGGACAGCGCGCAGATCGCCCGCCCGTCCCCCACCTGCGCCCGGACGGCGGCGACCGCGTCCTCCACGATGTTCAGCATCGTCCAGGAGGGCCGGCAGCCGGCCGCGTCCAGGAAGTGCTTGAGCACGGCCTGGCCGTGGTCGGAGTGGAGCACCTCGGGATGGAACTGCACCCCGTAGAAGCCACGGCTGACGTCCTCGAAGCCCGCCACCGGCGTGTCCGCCGTCGAGGCCGTGACCATGAACCCGTCGGGGGCCGCCACCACGGAGTCGCCGTGCGACATCCAGACCTGCTGGGCGGCGGGCAGGCCCGCGAACAGCATGCCCTCCCGCAGCACGGTCAGCGGGGTGCCGCCGAACTCGGCCGCTCCGGTGCGGGCCACCCGTCCGCCGAGCTCCTGGGCCATGACCTGGAATCCGTAGCAGATCCCGAAGGTCGGCACCCCGGTCTCGAACAGGCCCTGCGGGGCCGCGGGGGCTCCCTCCGCGTACACCGAGGAGGGGCCGCCGGAGAGGATGATCGCCTTCGGGCGCTTGGCCATCATCTCGTGCACCGGCATGGTCGACGGCACGATCTCGGAGTACACGTGGCACTCCCGCACCCGCCGCGCGATCAACTGCGCGTACTGGGCGCCGAAGTCCACCACCAATACCGTGTCGAACTCCGACTGCCGCACATCACCGGACAAAGCATGCCCCCCAAGCCAAGAACCAGCGGTGTCCTCAGTCTATCGACGCCCCTCTGTCACCCGTACGCCCTACGGGGGGACCCGTGGCGAGTACAACCATCAGGACACGACGCTTCCGCCGTGTCTTCGCTGGATCCACAATTCTCCTATGCCGGAAATCGTTTCACTGAGGACGGGCGATCCCCACAACCTGGGTGCGTACCGCCTTCAGGGGCGAATCGGAGAGGGTGGCCAAGGGGTCGTCTATCTCGGGGTGGGTTCGTCGGGGGAGCAGTTCGCCGTCAAGTTGCTGCGCTCGGATCTGGCCGCCGACTCGGCGGTGCGGGAGCGTTTCCTGCGGGAGGTGGACGCCGCCAAGCGGGTCTCGCCGTTCTGCACGGCGCAGCTGATCGAGACGGGTGTGGCGGGCGATCAGCCGTACATCGTGAGCGAGTACATCGAAGGGGACACGCTCCAGCAGCGGGTGACGGCGTCGGGGCCGCTGGGCGGGCCCGCGCTGCACCGGCTGGCGATCGGCACGGCCACCGCGCTGGCCGCCATCCACCAGGCCGGGGTGGTGCACCGCGACTTCAAGCCGGCCAACGTGATCATGGGTCCGGACGGGCCGCGAGTGATCGACTTCGGCATCGCCAAGGCGCTGGACGCGTCGGCCACGCAGACCTCGCGGCCGGTGGGCACGCCCGCCTACATGGCGCCGGAGCAGATCATGGGCCACCCGGTCGGGCCACCCGCCGACCTGTTCGCCTGGGCCTGCACCATCCTGTACGCGGCGACGGGCAACAGTCCCTTCGGCAGCGACACCCTGCCCGCGGTGATCAACCGCATCCTCAACGCCACGCCGAGCACCGAGGCGTTACAGGGGCTGCTGCGTGACGTGGTCGAGTCCTGCCTGGCCAAGGATCCGCGGAGCCGGCCGACGGCGGAGCAGGTCCTGCTGCGGCTGCTCCAGCATTCCCGGCCGAACGCGACCATCCTCCAGGAGGCCGCCGCCGCTGCGGCGGTGCCGGGAACCGCTCCCGCGAACGCCGCGCCCAACCCCTGGGCTCCCCCGCACGGGGCTCCGGTCAATCCGCCCTATGCGCCGCATCCCACGCCGACGAAGCAGTACTCGTCCTCCTTACCCCCGCAGACCGGCTCGTACGGCATGCCGCCGGTCAACCAGCCGCCCCCGCCTCCGCCGTACCACCCCCAGCCGATCCACCAGATGGGCACGCAGACCCCCGGCCCCCAGAAGGGTTCCCGGGTCGGGCTGGCCGCCGTCGCGGTCGCGGTGGCCGTGATCGTCATCGCGGCCGTCGTGGTGATCGCGATGCGCACCGACGACCCCACGATCGGGGCGGGCGGCACCACGTCGAGCAGCCCGTCCGCCGCGCCGTCCACGCCGGAGCCGGAGCCGAGCCCCACGCCCGAGGTCGTCCGGACCAAGCTGCCCGGCCTGTCCGCGTACGTGTACGAGGCGCCCACCGACCCCCTCGCGCTGACCTACTACGACATCCACGACAAGACCAAGGATGTCTGGACCAACTACCCGCGCGAGTCACGGGACGGGAAGTTCACCAAGAGCACCAAATACTGGCAGCAGTACCTCTCCCCCGACGGCGTGTACGCGGTCGGGCGGCCCCGCAACTACCGCACCGACGACTACCACGGCGTGGACATCATCACCCGGGCCACCGGCGCGGTGCAGACCGTGAAGTCGGTCAAGATCCCGCTCACGTACGAGTACGGCGAGTGGTCCAGGAACAGCAGCCGCCTGCTGTTCACCATCCTCAACTCCAGCGGCGAGAACTGGACCGTCAAGGGCTTCATGGTCATCGAGATGGCCACCGGCAAGACCACGATCCGCCGGATCAACGACCCCGCGATCAAGGACGGCCGCTTCTACTGGAGCCCCGACGAAACGGCATTCGTCATCTCCTACACGGAGGGGACGACCAGCGGCCTGCGGCACTACGACTTCCAGGGCGAGGTCGTGAAGACCATCCCCGACGTCGGGGTGCCGGCCAACACCGCGACCGGCCTGTACTCCCCCTCGGGCCAGCAGTTCGTCACCAAGTGCCCGGACGAGAACGCCGGGACCTGCATCTGGGACGCCGACACGGGGGCCGCGTTCGCCCAGTTCACCTCGGACTGCAACCGCGTCCTCGGCTGGTGGGACGACCAGCACGTGTACTGCTGGATCTCGCCGACGGACAACACGTCCAACGTCTCGATCATCGATCTCAAGGGCGACGTCGTACGCAAACTCATCGAAACCAGTGACGCGAAGGACCTGTCGCCGTACTACGCGCGTACCGGTAACAGTTGAAAGTCGCCCTGAACCGGGCCAGAACGGCATCCGTGTCAGGGGCATGAGGATTTCGATTCGGGCAGCCGGGGCGGTGGCCGTCGCACTGCTGGCCGCCGCGTGCACGTCCGGCGGGGGCCGATCCGCCCCGCCCGCGATCAATCTGACCGGCAAGATCAAGCTGGTCTCGTACGACGACTGCGCCGAGATGCTCACCAGCCTGCGCACGGCGACCGCGCGGAACGCGAACGCGTGGGGCTTCGGCATGCCGATGGTCTCGCTGGAGGCCGCGGACACCGCGCGGAGCGCCGTCGGCGCCACTGGCACGGGCGCCGTCAGCACGTACTCGACCACCAACGTGCACGAAGCCGGGGTGGACGAGCCCGATCTGGTGAAAACCGACGGCGAACGGGTGATCGTGGTCACCCAGGGGGTGCTGCGAGTGGTCGACACGGCCACCCGGAAGGTCACCGGCGAACTGCGGCTGGTGCCCAAGGAGCAGAGCTGGATCCCCGCCGACCTGCTGCTGTCCGGTGACCGGGCGCTGGTGCTGATGACCCAGGGCGGCGAGACGCTCGGCATGGACACGGTCGCTCGGATGCGGCCCATGTCGGGACCGAAATACGTGCTCGTGGACCTGAGCGGGCAGCCGACCGAGGTCGCCTCGATGCGGATGACGGGCAGCCATGTGGACGCCCGCATGGTGGGCTCCACGGTCCGCCTCGTGGTCCGGTCCTCGCCGGACATCCCCTTCCCCGAGCCGAAGCCCAACCAGACGGACGCCGAGCGGCTGGCGATCAGCAGGGAGGCCATCGCGAGCGCGCCGATCCAGGCGTGGCTGCCGAAGTTCGAGATCCAGACCGGGGACGCCAAGACGCCGGGCACCGTGAAGTGCGAGAACGTCAGCCATCCCGCCGAGTTCTCGGGCACGTCGATGCTGAGCGTGCACACCGTCGATCTGAACGGCACCTTCGGCGCGGTCGAGCCGATCAGCGTGGCCGCCGACGGCGACACCGTGTACGGGACGAAGGACAGCCTCTACGTCACCAGCAATCCGACCTTCTGGTTCATGCCGATGATGCCGGCCCCGGAACCGCTCCCGGACGTGGCGGTCACGCCCCGGCAGGACCCGGAGATGCCGACCCTGATCCCGGATCCGGTCGAGCCGGGCGGATCGGGCGGTCCCGTGGCTCCCGAGGTCCAGCCGAGCCACCCGGACGCGGAGAAGATCGCGCCTCCGTCGTCCGGCACGGTCGAACCCAAGTCCGCACCGTCCGCGGTGCCGTCCGCTGCGCCGACCCCGGTTCCGCCTGTGGATCCGAGCCCGCAGCCGTCCGCTGGATCGACGCCGGTTGAGACCATCGCGCCGACCCCGATGCCGTCCGCTGGGCTGACGCCGATCGAGACCATCGAGCCGGCCCCCACTCCTCCCCCGCAGCGGACGGAAGTGCACCGGTTCGACATCACCGCTCCCACCGCGCCCCGCTATGTCAGCTCAGGCTCGGTCCCCGGTCGGCTGCTCAACCAGTACTCCCTGTCCGAGCACGCCGGACATCTGCGGATAGCGACCACACTCGACCCGCAGACCGCCAACGCCAAGAGCGAAAGCGCCGTCTACGTCCTTAAATCCGACACCCTCGCCCAGGTCGGCTCCATCACCGGCCTCGGCAAGGACGAGCAGATCTACTCGGTCCGCTTCATCGGCGACCTCGGCTACGTGGTGACCTTCCGCCAGATCGACCCCCTGTACGCACTCGACCTGCGGAACCCGGCGGCCCCCAAGGTCACCGGCGAACTGAAGATCACCGGCTACTCCGCCTACCTGCACCCGGCAGGCCCCGGCCGCCTGATCGGCGTCGGCCAGGAAGCCACCACGGAAGGCCGCCAGACCGGCACCCAGGTCTCCCTCTTCGACGTGGCCGACCCGGCGGCGCCGAAGTCCCTGTCGCGCTTCTTCCAGGAAAAGGGCGGCTCCGAGGCCGAATGGGACCCCCACGCCTTCCTCTACTGGCCCGAGGACAACCTGGCCATGATGCCGCTGATGAGCTGGGGCTCCAACTGGGCCGAGGGCAGCTCCGCCCTGGTCCTCCGCGTCACCGACTCCGACATCACCAAACTCGGCATGATCACCCACCCCAAGATCGCCCAGCAGGCCGAATTCGCCCCCGCCAACCCCGGCATCCGCCGCTGCCTCATCATCGGCAACACCATCTGGACGATCTCCGACCTGGGCCTCAAAGTCAGCGACTCCACCACCCTCACCGACCAAACCTGGCTCCCTTTCACCTAGGAATCCAGGCGCCCACTCCAACGGAGGGGAGTGGGCGCCGGTGCGGCGAGAAGCATCACCTGCGCTAACGGCGCCGGATAACGGCGCGAACCCGGCAGCAGAGCTCTAAATCGGGCGCCCTTCGGGAACGGCCACCGGGACGATCTCGGGGGCGCCCATCTGGATGGCGTCGGCCTCCTGGTCGGTGTCCTGCTCCTGGGAGACCCGCTCGGCCTCGACCCGCTTGGTGTAGTACTCCACCTCACGCTTGACCTGCTCCGCGTCCCACCCGAGCGGCCCGGCCAGCAACTCGGCGGCCTCCTCGGCGACGGCGAGCCCCCGGTGGAAGGTCTCGATGGAGATGTGCGTACGCCGAGTGAGCACGTCGTTGAGGTGCCTCGCCCCCTCGTGGGTGGCCGCGTACACGATCTCGGCCCGGAGGTAGTCGTCCGCGCCGGTCAGCGGACGAGCCAGACTCGGATCGGCCTCGATCAACAGGAGAACTTCGTCGATCATCGATCCGTACCGCTGGAGCAGATGCTCGATACGGGCCACATGCAGTCCAGAAGACTCGGCCAGGCGGTTGCGGGAGTTCCAGCGCGCCTGGTACCCCTCCGCGCCGACGAGCGGGATGCGATCCGTACAGGACGCCGGAACCCGCACGTCCAGCCCGTGCGCGACCGCGTTCACGGCATCCGCCGCCATCACCCGATAGGTGGTGAACTTCCCTCCGGCCACCATCACCAGCCCCGGCACCGGATGAGCCACCACATGCTCACGGGACAGCTGCGAGGTCTGCTCGGACTCCCCCCGCAGCAGCGGACGCAGCCCTGCGTACACACCCTCGACATCGTCCCTGGTCAACGGCACAGAAAGCACCGCATTGACATGATCGAGAACATAGTCGATGTCGGTACGGGAAGCCGCCGGATGCGCCTTGTCGAGCGTCCAGGCGGTATCGGTCGTCCCGATGATCCAGTGCCTCCCCCAAGGAATCACGAAAAGCACCGATTTTTCGGTGCGAAGAATGATACCGGTGAGTGAGTGGATGCGATCCCGGGGCACCAGCAGATGGATCCCCTTGGACGCCTTGACGTGGATCTGCCCACGCCCGCCCACCAACTCCTGGATGTCATCGGTCCAGACCCCGGTCGCGTTGACCACCTGCCGAGCCCGCACATCCAGCTCCGTACCGGTCTCCAGATCGCAGACCCGGACCCCGGTGACCCGCTCCCCCTCCCGAAGGAACCCCACCACCTGCGCCCGAGACGCCACCTGCGCCCCATACGTCGCCGCGGTCCTCAGCAGCGTCATCACATACCGGGCATCATCCACCTGCGCGTCCCAGTACTGCACCGCCCCCGTGAACGCCGTCCGCCGCAACGAGGGCGCCAGCCGCAACGCCCGCTTCCGGGACAGATGCCGATGCCCCGGAACCCCCCGGGTGAACCCGAACGAGAACCCCAGGCTGTCGTAAAGCACCAGCCCGGCCCCCACGTACGGACGCTCCCACCCCGTATGCGTCAGCGGAAACAGGAACGGCACCGGCCTGACCAGGTGCGGCGCGATCCGCTGCAACAGCAGCGACCGCTCCTGCAACGCCTCCCGTACCAGATCGAAGTTGAGCTGTTCTAGATAGCGCAACCCACCGTGGATCAGCTTCGAGGACCGGGACGAGGTGCCCGACGCGAAGTCCCGCGCCTCCACCAGCCCGACCGACAGCCCACGCGTGGCGGCGTCCAGCGCCACTCCCGCGCCCACCACGCCCCCACCGACCACGACCACGTCGAGTTCCCGCGATCCCATCTGGGACAGCGCCATCAGACGCTCCGCGGGCCCAAGCCTCGCTGTCCCCATCCGCGCAGTCATCGGTCTCCCTTGTGTACGGCGGTACGGCGGTCCGGCTGCCACCTGCTGCTGTCGTTCTACCCGAAATCTACCGACGAGTAGCCTCCCGGCACGACACCAGCGGACGGCACTCTCCCGACCGTATCCTCCGTCCCGACCTGACCAGATCACGGCCCCAGGCTGGGGGAACGCTTACCCGGCGATTACCCCGCGGGTGATCGCGCCGTCGCGGCCGGAGCGGTGACCGTGGAGGATAGGGCGCATGAGCATCACTCTCTCCGACGCCCGGATCGTGACGCCCGACGGCGTGCACCACGGATGGCTGACCATTGAGGACGGGCGGATCACCCATGTCGGGCAGGGTCCGGCGCCCGGGAACGGGCACGGGCTCGGAGGGCTGATCATCGTCCCGGGATTCGTCGACATCCACGTGCACGGCGGTGGCGGCGCGGGGTATCCGGCGGGCTCGGCCGACCAGGCCCGGCGCGTCGTCGGCTTCCACCGGCGACACGGGACCACGACCGCTCTGGCCAGCCTGGTCACCGCACCACTGGAGCGGCTGAAGGCCGCCGCTGCCATGCTCGCGGGACTGTGCGCGGAGGGACTGCTGGCCGGCATCCACTACGAGGGCCCCTACATTTCGGCCGCCCGCTGCGGCGCCCACCGCCCTGAACTGCTGCGCGAGCCCTCGGTCACCGAGTTCGCCGAACTCATCAAGGCCGGCGACGGGCACGTCCGCATGTTCACCCTGGCCCCCGAACTCCCCAGCGCTCTGGACGCCGTACGCGAATGCGTCGATTCCGGGGTGATCGCCGCCATCGGCCACACGGACGCCACCTTCGAGCAGGCCATGGCGGCCATCGACCTGGGCGCCTCCGTGGCCACCCACCTGTTCAACGCGATGCGCCCGCTCAACCACCGCGACCCGGGCCCGATCACCGCCGCCATGGTCGACGAACGCGTGACCGTGGAGATCGTCAACGACGACGTGCACCTGCACCCGTCCGTGATCGATCTGGTGCTCTCCGCCGTACCCGGCACCCGTGTGACATTCATCACCGACGCGATGGACGCCGCCGGCATGCCCGACGGCGACTTCGACCTCGGTCCCATGAAAGTCGAGGTCCGCTCCGGCGTGGCCCGCCTCGCGGGCGGCGGCTCCATCGCCGGCAGCACCCTTACCATGGACGCCGCCTTCCGCCGCGGCGTCCAGACCAACGGTCTCACCCTGCCCGAGGCGGCCCGGGTGACCTCCCTCACCCCCGCCCACGTCCTCGGCCTGGCCGACGAGATCGGCTCCATCACCACCGGCAAATACGCCGACCTCGTCCTCCTCGACGACACCCTCACCGTCCAGTCCGTCATGAAACGCGGCACTTGGCTCACACCCCCGCCCGGAACCCCCTGACCAACAGATCAGGGCACCCCACAGGAGTGCCCTGATCAGCCAGGTGGCATGAATCACCACCAGGATGGACGGCCATCTTTGGCGCCAGCGCGGCGAGAAGCGTCACCTGCGTTAACGGCGCCGGATAACGACGAGAACCTGGCGCTGGGTCCAGATTGGCGCTCTTATCCCGGGTGAGGGTGGTTACTGCGGTGGGGCGACGACGACTTCGACGCGCTGGAATTCCTTGATGTCGGAGTAGCCGGAGGTGGCCATGGTGCGCTTGAGGGCGCCCATCAGGTTCATGGAGCCGTCGGCCACGGACGAAGGGCCGTGCAGGATCTCGGCGAGGGTGCCGATGGTGCCGAACTCGACGCGGCGGCCGCGGGGCAGGTCGGGGTGGTGGGCCTCGGAGCCCCAGTGGAAGCCGCGGCCGGGGGCCTCGACGGCGCGGGCCAGCGGGGAGCCGACCATGACCGCGTCCGCGCCGCAGGCGATGGCCTTGGCGATGTCGCCGGAGCCGCCCATGCCGCCGTCGGCGATGACGTGCACGTAACGGCCGCCGGACTCGTCCATGTAGTCGCGGCGCGCCGCGGCGACGTCGGAGATGGCGGTGGCCATCGGGACGACCACGCCGAGCACGTTGCGGGTGGTGTGCGAGGCGCCGCCGCCGAAACCGACGAGCACGCCCGCCGCGCCGGTACGCATCAGGTGCAGCGCCGCCGTGTAGGTCGCGCACCCGCCCACGATCACCGGAACGTCGAGCTCGTAGATGAACTGCTTGAGGTTGAGCGGCTCGGCCCGCCCGGAGACGTGCTCGGCCGACACCGTGGTGCCCCGGATGACGAAGATGTCGACACCCGCGTCTATCACGGCCTTGTGATGCTGCACGGTGCGCTGCGGGGAGAGCCGCACGGCGGTGGTCACCCCCGCCTCGCGGATCTCGGTGATCCTGCGCCCGATCAAGTCGTCCTGGATGGGCGCGGTGTAGATCTCCTGCAGCCGCCGCGTCCCGGCCTCGGCGCTCAGCGTGGCGACCTCGTCCAGCAGAGGCTGCGGGTCCTCATACCGAGTCCAGAGCCCTTCCAGGTCCAGCACGGCCAGCCCGCCCAGCCGCCCGATCTCGATCGCCGTGTACGGCGACACGACGCTGTCCATCGGGCTCACCACGACCGGCGACTCGAACCGGTAGGCGTCGATCTGCCAGGAGATCGAAACCTCCTCGGGATCCCGCGTCCGCCGGGACGGCACGATGCCGATCTCGTCCAGCGCGTATGCCCGGCGGCCGGTCTTACCCCGGCCGATCTCCACCTGAGTCATGTGCTCGTCCTCGCCCAGTACGTGTGCGTTAGGTATTGCCCTACGTACTGTAACGAAACTAGAGACCTCAGCCGCTTGTAGCCCCGGCCGGTGAGGTCGTCGACCGGGGTGGCTGAGTTCGATATGCGTCGCAGGTTGTGCCTGTCTGAGGTCAGGCGGCTTGGCCCTCCCGCGCGGGCGTGCCCGCTGGTGGCGTCGGGGTTGACCGGAATGAAACTGACCTCGAAGCCCAGACGGCGGAGCGCGGCGCATCCGGGTTCGATTCGCCCCCAGATCGCCGAAGCGTCTCGTCTACGTCAGCGACGCCAAAAGCCGACCGAACGCGGTGAGATCCGGGCAGATGATCGGATAGCCGTAGGACGAAGGACGCTTCCCCTTGTTGAACTTCTTGGGGAAGAGACGCAAGCCTTCGGCATGCCGGATCCCGCCAGGGCCTCCAAGGCCAGCGTCCTGAGGCAGACGATCCAGATCAGTCTCGGGGTGCAGGAAGACGGCGATGATATCCCGCTTGGTGCGTTGCCTGTCGAGGTAGACGGCGGTATCGCCGTGGACGAACTCGCAGTAGTACTGCACCGGTTCTCGGTTGAGCGAGAAGTTGTGCTCCTTCGCGAGGGCGACCAGACGCACTTCAAGTTCGGTGAGCGGGTGGTGTTCCTTGGCCATCCTGAGCTCCTCACGGTTAAGAACGCCGATACCGGCGATCCTAGGGAGCCGTGTCGTGACTCTTGCTGATATCACCCCTTCCGCTCAGCGTTTGCCCAGCCTCGGCGGCCGAACGGCTCGATCTTGCCCAGAAGCAGCCCAACGCGAGATCCCGACTGCTCCCCAGTAGGGACGACGCGTCAATTTCCGAAGAGCTTGGGATCTCCCAGCTCGTACGGCTCCGCGATCCACACTCCGTCGACCCTGCCCTTCCCCACGAGCTGCTTATCGGACGTGAACAGGACCTCCGCCTCGGCGACCACGGCGGAAGCGACATGGATGGCATCCGGATTCTTCAACCCGTACGTATACGCGATTCGACGAGCCTCCAAGGCCACAAAGCGACTGAACTCGACCTGGACCAGGCTGGGACTGTCCAGTAAGGCGAGAGCAGCCCGATCCCGGTCGGGAGGATACGGCTCCGTGTTGGAGAACCCACGGACTTCGGTATAGGAGAGCGGCGAGATGTAGCCCCTGAGTCGTCCGGCGCGCACCAATTCGAGGGCTTCGACCACATGCTCGTGCCCTGGCCCGGCGGTGAGAACGTAGATCAGCGCGTTGGAGTCGAAGTAGATCGACGAGGGGGTGTTAGGAGGCGTCATACATCCGTCTCACATGATCGGCGGGGCCGAGGCCCTCCGTCAGGCCCGGATCGGCGCCGACAATCGAGTCCATATGGACGTCTTGTTCTGGAAGCTCCTCGATCCGCTTGAGCCTGATCGACAGAGGCTGATCACGCAGGTTGCGGGTGAGCATGCCCGAGATCTCCACCCGCTTGCCCAGCGCGGCCCTCACAGCATCGGTGTGCTCTCTGGCGAATTTGACCTCGACCCGACCACCGCGTTCCGTCCACAGGCCCGCAGTCGGAGACGAATGAATGCTCACGCTGTCCAGCCGACCGATCAGAGATCCGATCGACGTGTGTTTCACTCGCGTGGCCGAGCGTAGATTGTCGGCGCTTCGCCGAGTAACGGTGACACTGCGAAGAGGCCGACCGTCGTCGATCAGCTCCAGAAACATGCCGTCCGACTCGATCATCCCGAGAGCCTTGGCGAGTTCGATGCCGGTCTCAATCGCGGAGCTGGGCCAGTGCACAGGAAGAACCTCTTCGTGTTCAGCCTGTGAGAAACCGCTGATCGTCCAATCGAGAAGGTTGGCCATGAGCTCGCTGTCGGCGTTGTCGGCCAGCCGGTTCGGTGTGATGACGGTCGCGACGCTGCCCAGCCGGAGCTCCTCGATCCCCCAGGTGCTCCCGGCGGTGCCGATGGCGCCCGCTTCCATCTGGGAGAGGAGTGTCAGTAGCCTGGTGAGAGCCGTGAAGGCACGCAGCGCATCGGACGTTCCCGAAGTCCCAGCCACCACGGCTCTCAGCTGGATATGCGGACTCTTGTCGATCACCTGCGCACCCCCCTCCTGATTGCGCCATCATGACCCATCCTCCCGGATGCCGTACAGCACAACCCTTCCATTTGGGGAGCGTGGCACAACGATTGCTTTTCGAGGGAAGGCCCCGGCTCTAACGACGGTGGTAGTTGGGAGCCTCGACCGTCATCTGGATGTCGTGGGGGTGGCTTTCCTTGAGACCGGCGGCGGTGATCTGCATCAGCTGGCCGTGGTCCCGCAGATCGGCGATGGTACGCGAGCCCGTGTACCACATTCCCTGGCGGACCCCGCCGACCAGCTGGTGGGCGACGGCGGCGACCGGGCCGCGGTAGGGCACCTGGCCCTCGATGCCCTCGGGGATGAACTTGTCCTCGCCGGAGATGCCGTCCTGCGCGTAGCGGTCCTTGCTGAAGGAGGCGCCGCCGCGCTCCCGGTTGCGGACCGCGCCCAGCGACCCCATGCCCCGGTAGGACTTGAACTGCTTGCCGTTGATGAAGATCAGTTCACCGGGCGACTCCTCGCACCCGGCCAGCAGCGAGCCGAGCATGACCGCGTCCGCGCCCGCCGCGATGGCCTTGGCGATGTCTCCCGAGTACTGCAGGCCGCCGTCGCCGATCACCGGCACTCCGGCGGGCCCGGCCGCCAGCGAGGCTTCGTAGATGGCGGTGACCTGGGGAGCCCCCACACCCGCGACCACCCGCGTGGTGCAGATCGAACCGGGGCCCACGCCGACCTTGACCGCGTCCACGCCCGCGTCGATCAAGGCCTGGGCGCCGGCGCGGGTGGCGATGTTGCCGCCCACCACCTCCACCCGGCTGTTGGCCTTGATCTTGGCGACCATGTCGCAGACGCCCTTGGAGTGGCCGTGCGCGGTGTCGACGACGATCACGTCCACGCCGGCCTCGATCAGCGCGTGCGCCCGCTCCTGCGCGTCGCCCGCCACGCCCACGGCGGCGCCGACCATGAGGCGGCCGTCGGCGTCCTTGGTGGCCAGCGGATACTGCTCGCTCTTGGTGAAGTCCTTGACGGTGATCAGGCCCTGGAGCCGGCCCTGCTCGTCGACCAGCGGCAGCTTCTCGACCTTGCGGGAGCGCAGCAGCCGGAACGCCTCCGCGCGGGAGACCCCGACCGGCGCGGTGACCAGCGGCATCTTGGTCATGACGTCGCGCACGGGCAATGAGTGGTCGCTCTCGTAGCGCATGTCCCGGTTGGTCACGATGCCGACGAGCACGCCCGCCTCGTCGGTGACCGGCACGCCGGAGATGCGGTAGCGCGCGCACAGGTTCTCGACGTCGGCCAGGGTCGCGTCCGGCGTGCAGGTGACCGGGTTGCTCACCATGCCCGCCTCGGACCGCTTCACCAGGTCGACCTGCTGCGCCTGGTCCTGGATCGACAGATTCCGGTGCAGTATCCCGATCCCGCCCTGGCGGGCCATGGCCACCGCCATGCGCGCCTCGGTCACCGTGTCCATCGCCGCCGAGATCAGCGGAATGCGCAGCGTGATGGATCTCGTCAGCCGGGTCGAGGTATCCGCGTCCCCCGGCTGCAGGTCCGAATACGCAGGCACCAGCAGAACGTCATCGAACGTGAGCCCGGGTTCGGTGAACTTCCCCATAATCTGCGCCCCTCCCGCCAGGAGACCCGCCCTAAGTCCCCGCTGGTCAGTGTAGTAGCCCGCCTCCACCGCCAGACCCCACCCTGTGGATAACCCGGGGCGGACGCGACGGACGACCCCCGCCAAGCCGGAGCGCGACCGAGCCCGAGGCGCGTCGGGGGCTCGGTCAGATCACGATGGGGCCGCTCACACGTCGCCGAGCCCCCCTCCGCGCCCGAGTGACGCGACGCCCCACCGCGCCGACGCTGCGTCAAGGATGCGTCACCCTGAGTCCCGCCACAATGTCCCTTCCTGCAACTACACGAAGCTGCACCACTCCGGATCGCAATCTGTGAACCCCGGGACAACCCAGAATCGCCGGGTTATTCTCGCCACTTACCGCCACGACCTGGGGGAACGGATGCCGATGCGCGCGACAAGCACCCGTGCCGACCAGCCGAGCGCCGATCCGCTCGCGCAGCTCGGCCTCAGCCCGGCCCAGACCGCCCTCTACGCCGCCGTGCTGCGCCTGCACCGCGCCGGCCTCAGCGAGATCGCCGAGGCCGCCGACACCGCGCCGGAGCAGACCCAGGACGAGCTGGCCGGCCTGGTCCGCCTCGGCGCGGTGGACGAGCAGGCGGGGCAGTACGTGGCCCGGCACCCGGCGGCCGCGATCGGCCGTCTGATCGCCGCCCGGCTGGACCGGCTGGCCGAGGAGAGCCGCCAGATCGACGAGGTGCTCGCCGCCGTCGGCGGCCTCACCGACCAGTACGACGCGGGCCGCGACCACCAGACCGGCACCTTCCCGATCGAGTTCGTCAGCGGCGCGGACGAGCTCTACGAGAGCATCGTCGGCCTGGCGCTCCAGTCCCCGCCCGCCGATCTCGTCTCGGCGATCCCCGACCAGCGAACGATGAATGATTTCGTACAAAAATATGCGGACTCGTGGATCAAGGCGCTGGACGACGGGCTGCTCTCGGCCCGGACGGTGGTGCCCGCGGCGTCGCTGGCCGTACCGGGCGTGAAGGAGGCGCTGGAGCGCCTCACGGGGGCCGGCGCGGGGGTGCGGGTGCTGGACCGGGTGCCGAGCTGGTTCTTCGCGCTGGGACGGGCGGCGGCGGGGCTGCCGGCCGACTGGGGCGGCTCGATGCCGGGCAGCGCGTACAACTGTTACCTGGTCAGGGCCCCGAGCGTGGTGGACGCGCTGCGCGCCCTGTTCGACGCGTTGTGGGCGCGGGCGACGCCGTTGCGCTATCCCCCGGGGGCGGTGCAGGTGCTCCGGCTGGCTTCGCAGGGCCTGTGCGACGAGACGATCGCGCGGCTGCTGAACCTTTCGGTGCGCACGGTCCGGGCCAGGTTCGCGGAGGCGATGACCGAGCTCGGCGTTCAGTCCAGATTTCAGGCGGGCGTCGAGGCCACGCGGCGCGGCTGGCTGTAAACGGGCTCATCGAGCCCATCAAGTCGGGTCCTGGTCATATGGTGGGATCGTGCTGGAAGACGTCCCCCGCGACCCGTTCGCGGACGACCCGAACGACCCCGCCGTTGAGCTGGGCGAGCTCGACGACCCCGAGCCGCTCACGAGCTCGGAGCGTGACGAGGCGCTGACCGACCTGGCCGACGTGGAAGTGTTCCGCTCCCTGCTGGAACCGCAGGGAGTGCTGGGGCTTGTCCTTGACTGCCCGGAATGTGGGGAGCAGCACTACTTCGACTGGGACCTGCTGCGCGGCAACCTCCGCCAGATGATCGACAACGGACGCCCGCAGGTCCACGAGCCCGCGTTCCAGCCCGACCCGGCCGACTACGTCAGCTGGGAGTACGCCCGCGGCTACGTCGACGGTGTCATCGACACCGAGGAGAGCCGCTGAGCGTCGTAGAAGCTGTCCACATCGGCGACCAAGGCCCTGAGCACCAGGATCGCCGGATCAGACGAGCGAACCGCCTCCCGGCGGGCCAGCGCGTCGAGCACCACGTCAACGTCGTGTGTCACGCAATCGACTCTAGCTCTGCCATCTGACGAAGCCGGGCCAACGCGCGATGCTGGGCCACCCGGACCGCCCCCGGCGACATGCCGAGCACGTTCCCGGTCTCCTCGGCCGACAGCCCCGAAACCACCCGCAGGATGAGCAGTTCGCGCTGGTTGTCCGGTAACCGGGACAGCAGCGCCCGCGCGTGCTCGGCCTCGATGTAACGCACCACGGTCTCCTCCGGCCCGGGCCCCTCATCGGGCCCATCCGGAAGATCCTGAGTCGGTACGGCGCTGCGCACCGAACTCCGCAGCGCGTCCGCCACCTTGTGCGAGGCGATCCCGAACACGAACGAGGCGAACGGGCGGCCCATGTCCCGGTAGCGCGGCAGTGCCGAGAGCACCGCGATGCACACCTCCTGGGCCACATCGTCCGCGATGTGGTAATGACCGGAGACCCTCCCCAGCCGGGCCCTGCAGTAGCGCACCACCATCGGGCGCAATTGGCCCAACAGCGATTCGATTGCTTTGCGATCTCCTGACACGGCAAGGCTGGTCAGTTCCCTGAGGTCGGACTCATCCGATCTCGTCGCAAGCCTTACCCCAGTTGCGGCGTCGGCGACGCATCCCTCGGTCACGTTAGGCATGATGCCCGCCACGATCGTGCATGTCCCCATGGTGGACGGATACGGATTGGTCACATTGACGCGTCGATAACCCGGCGTAATCATGCGATCACCGAGGCGTTTGAACATTTCAGAAGAAAGCCAAAAACGCGGCAATTGTGTCAGACGTTCTGACAGGTCAGAGACCGTGCGACGTCTTATCCGGTTGTTAGGTTTACCAGTTCCTATATAGAAGAACGGCCCCCGCCTCAAGTGGCGAGAGCCGTACTTCCCTGATTTCTACTGTCCGCTAGTGGCCATGCCCGTGGCCGTGGCCGTGGCCGCCACCGGCGGCGGGGGCCTCCTCCTCCGGCTTGTCCACCACGAGAGCCTCGGTGGTGAGCAGCATGCCGGCGATGGACGCGGCGTTCTGGACGGCCGAGCGGGTCACCTTGACGGGGTCGATGACGCCCTGGGCGATCAGGTCGCCGTACTCGCCGGTGGCCGCGTTGAGGCCGTTGCCCGGCTTCAGCTCGGAGATCTTCGAGGTGACCACGTAGCCTTCGAGGCCGGCGTTCTCGGCGATCCAGCGGGCCGGCTCCACGAGGGCCTTGCGGACCACGGAGACGCCGGTGGCCTCGTCGCCGGTCAGGCCGAGGTTGTCCAGCTCCTTGGTGACGTGCACGAGCGCGGAGCCGCCACCGGAGACGATCCCCTCCTCGATCGCGGCGCGGGTGGCCGAGATCGCGTCCTCCAGGCGGTGCTTCTTCTCCTTCAGCTCCACCTCGGTGGCCGCGCCGACCTTCAGCACGCAGACGCCGCCGGACAGCTTGGCCAGCCGCTCCTGCAGCTTCTCGCGGTCCCAGTCGGAGTCGGACTGCTCGATGGCGAGCTTGATCTCCCGGATCCGGTCCGCGATGGCGGACGCCTCACCGGCGCCGTCCACGACGGTCGTGGAGTCCTTGGTGACGACCACGCGGCGGGCGGTGCCCAGCACCTCCAGGCCCACGTGCTCCAGCTTGAGGCCGATCTCCTCGGAGACCACCTCGGCGCCGGTGAGCGTGGCGATGTCCTGCAGCATGGCCTTGCGGCGGTCGCCGAACCCGGGCGCCTTGACGGCGACCGAGGTGAAGGTGCCGCGGATCTTGTTGGTGACCAGGACGGCCAGGGCCTCGCCCTCGACGTCCTCAGCGATCACCAGCAGCTGCTTCTTGGTCTGGGCGACCTTCTCCAGCAGCGGCAGGAAGTCGGCGATGGAGGCGATCTTGCCCTGGGTGAGCAGGATGTACGGGTCCTCCAGGACCGCCTCCATGCGCTCCTGGTCGGTCACCATGTACGCCGACAGGTAGCCCTTGTCGAACTGGAGACCCTCGGTGAACTCCAGCTCCAGGCCGAGCGCGTTGGACTCCTCGACGGTGATCACACCGTCCTTGCCCACCTTGTCGAACGCCTCGGCGATCAGCTCGCCGATCTTGGCGTCCTGCGCGGAGATGGTCGCGACGTGCGCGATCTCCTTCTTGTCCTCGACCGGGCGGGCCGAGTCGAGCAGCTTCTCGCTGACCGCCTTGGCGGCCAGGTCGATGCCGCGCTTGAGCGACAGCGGCTGGGCGCCGGCCGCGACGTTGCGCAGGCCCTCGCGCACCATGGCCTGGGCCAGCACGGTCGCGGTGGTGGTGCCGTCGCCGGCCACGTCGTTGGTCTTGGTGGCGACTTCCTTGGCCAGCTGCGCGCCGAGGTTCTCGTACGGCTTGTCGAGCTCGACCTCGCGGGCGATGGTCACACCGTCGTTGGTGATCGTCGGCGCCCCGAACTTCTTGTCGATGACCACGTTGCGGCCACGCGGGCCGAGGGTCACCTTCACAGCGTCCGCGAGGGCGTTCACGCCACGCTCAAGAGCGCGGCGGGCGTCCTCGTCGAACGACAGGGTCTTCGGCATAGTAGTCCTCTCAGCATCCGGGCCTCAGCGGAGAACCCCGGACAGAAAACTCAGACAGAAAGCCCGGCCACGTGCGCCGGACAAGAAAGCCCCGGGCGCTGGAGGCACCCGGGGCTTCTGCACGTCTTACTTCTCGATGATGGCGAGCACGTCACGGGCGGAGAGCACCAGGTACTCCTCGCCGCCGTACTTGACCTCGGTCCCGCCGTACTTGCTGTAGAGGACGACGTCGCCCTCGGTGACGTCGAGCGGAACCCGCTTGCTGCCGGACTCGTCCCAGTTGCCGGGGCCGACCGCGAGGACCTTGCCCTCCTGCGGCTTCTCCTTGGCGGTGTCCGGGATGACCAGACCGGAAGCGGTGGTCTGCTCGGCCTCAAGCGGCTGAACCACGATACGGTCGCCGAGCGGCTTAACGGGAACCTTAGTGGCGGTCGTCATGATCGGACCTCCCCTTCAGATTGCGATGAGTGAGCTGAAGAGGCGACCAGTGGCCTGCCGTCGCGGGTGTCAGACCTGCCTCGTCGCGTTTGATTGGCACTCTCCCTAGGTGAGTGCCAACACGAAACAGTATGCACAACCCCGGACGCAGTCAACACGAACGCCCTACGCAGGTCAGCCAACCCGTCCGCCCCTCGCGAACACCGTTGCGGGGGTGGCGAAGACGTCGATAACGGGAACATCATCGACTTGATGATGAATCATCAGAGACTCCAGCCGACAGGAACGTAGTCGAATGACCACGAACGGCGACGATGAGGGCCCTACGATGGGGGATGTGACCAGCGCAGCGGAACAGTGGAGCCATCCGGCTGAGGATGTTCTAGCTAACTGGCCCTATCCCCCCGAGGGCGGGTGGACGGCCGACGACCTCGATCGGCTTCCCCTCGACGGGCCCAACGGTGAACCGGATTTCTTCAAGCGCGTCGAACTCATCGATGGAGCTCTCGTCTTCATGTCCCCCCAGAAGAGATTCCACGCTCGCGTGCAGCATGGGCTGCATGTCCGCCTGAACGAACAAGCTCCTCCAGAGCTTCGGACGGTGAGCCAAATGGACATGAGGCTGGATCGCGAATGGCGGCCCTGTCCGGATCTGGCGGTCATCGACACCGAGGCGGACGACGACAATCTCACCTTCTATCCGCCTGAGGTGATCCACCTGGTCGTCGAGATCGTCTCGCCTGAGTCCGAGCATCGGGATCGTGTGGTCAAGCCGCCGAAGTACGCCAAGTGCGGGATCCCGAACTTCTGGCGAATCGAGAACAATGAGAACAAGCCGGTGATCTACGTCTTCGAACTCGATCCCGCCACCAGCGCCTATGGACTGACAGGTATCCATCACGGCCGCCTGAAGGTCGAACTGCCCTTCCCCATCGACATCGATCTCGCCGACTTGCCGTTCTGATCAGGTCGATACCGTCAGGGCATGGATCTGGAGAGCTTCGAGCGGTTGCGTACTGATGAGGGGCGGCGGGCGCTTGGGGCGGCCGTTGAGTTGGTACGCGCTGGGGTCGGTGCCGTGGGGGCGGCCAGTTCGATGCGGAAGGCGTACGACGCGGGGTTGGTGGGGGCGGCGCTGACGCAGGCGGGGTTGCGGCAGCGGGCGGTGGGGAAGTTCGGGGCGGATGCGGAGGTGATGTTCTTCACGCCGCAGGGGCTTGAGCAGGCGACGCGGGCGGAAGTGGCGGAGCATCGGGCGCGGGAATTGGTGAAGCGTTGGGGGAAAGGGGCGGCCGGGGGGCTGTCGGTGGTGGATGTGTGTGCGGGGGTCGGGGGTGATCTGGTCGCGTTGGCGCGGGCGGGGTGCCGGGTGGACGCGGTTGATATCGATCCGCTGACGGTCGCGGTGGCGCGGGCCAATGTGGAGGCGCTCGGGCTGAGTGCGTCGGTACGGGTGGCGGATGCGGAGTCGGTGGATCCGGGGGCGTATGACGTGTTGTTCGCCGATCCGGCGCGGCGGTCGTCCAGTCGGCGGACTTTTGATCCGAACGCGTACTCGCCGGCGTGGCCCGTTTTGGTGGAAATGATTTCGCGGGCTCGGCGGGCGTGTTTGAAATTGGCGCCTGGAATTCCCTATGAGTTCATTCCTGAGGGGAGTGACGTGGAGTGGGTGTCTTTTCGGGGGGAGGTGAAGGAGGCGGTGCTCTGGGTGAGTTCTGGGGAATCGGCCCCCGTGGTTACTGGGGAGCGTTTCGCACGGCGGGCGACTTTGCTGCCGGAGGGGGATGATCTGATGGCCACGGGCGTTCAGGCAGCGGTCGGGCCGGTTGGGCGGTATCTGTACGAACCCGACGGGGCGGCCGTACGGGCGCATCTGGTCGGGGAAGTGGCCGAGACGGTCGAAGGGTGGCTGATCGATCCGCAGATCGCCTACATCACCAGCGACAAGCGCGGGCACAGTCCGTGGGTGGCCGGGTACGAGGTCCAGGAGGTCATGCCGTTCTCGTTGAAGCGCTTGCGCGCCGCGCTCCGGGAACGTGGTGTGGGCGTGGTGACGATCAAGAAGCGTGGGTCCGCGGTGGACGTCGAGAAGCTGCGCAAGGATCTCCGGATGGCGGGCGGCAACTCGATCGTGGTCATTCTCACCAGGATCGGCGACCGGCCCGTGGCCATACTCGCCACCGAAATGCCCCATTGATCACCGCGACCGCTTGACGAGCGCACACCCTCGTCGCTGCCAGAATGCGCACATCACAGGCCCTGCGATCGCTCGATGGGCACAAGCCCA
>NZ_BOOA01000062.1 GCF_016862995.1 Acrocarpospora phusangensis | reverse complement strand
GGCTCCCAACGCCCCCTCAACCACCCCGGGTGCCGCCGGCGCTGCGCCCAACGCGCCCTCCCCGGCCGCGTCCAATCCCCCGCCCTACGCTCCGGCACCCCCGGGCCCCGCGACCTCGCTGACGGCGATGGAGCAAGCGTGGCGGTCCGCGGAGACCGATCCCCGGGGGGCGATTCCGTTCTCGGAGGATTCGGACACTGTCGGCGGAAAGCGCCAGCGGACCTCGCTGATGCGGTGGCTGCTGGGCGCAGGCGCGGTCGCCGCCGCGTTGGCGGTCTCGCTGGTGGTGCTGCTGACCGCCGGTACCGACGACAAGCCCACTCCCGTGGCCAAGGCTTCCGTGTCCGCTCCGCCCCGAATCGGGGAGGACGTCGGACGGCAGATCGCGCTCGGCGGCTACGACCTGGCCCTGATCATCCCCCAGCAGCCACGCTGCGACGTCAAGACCTATGAGGGCGCGACGGCCGCGAAGGGTGGTTTCTGCGTGGTCCGGTGGTCGATGCTGAACACCGGCGGCGACCTGGCCGCGTTCAACGGCACGGCGCCGACCCTCATTGATGACAAGGGCGACGAATACCCCGCCCATGAGGCATCCACCACCTTGCCCACCGCTCTGAAGCCCGGCACAAAGGTGGACGGCGTGCTCGTGTTCGACCTGCCCTCCGGCCGTACCCCCGCCAAGTTGTCCCTCACCGACGAAGTGGAGGCCCAGCTGTGAACCGCGCCGCACTCGCCGCCTCGCTGGCCGCTCTCCTCATCGTCCTGCCCACCGCGGCCGTCGCATCCGCCACGCCCCCCGCCGCCGCATCCGGCTTGGTCACCGGCCGCGCCGTCCTGTCCACCACCGTCCTCGCACCCGGCAAGACCACCGTCGTCGCACCCGGCAAGACCGCCGCCCGCGCGGACTGCCCCGCGACCGCCGGCCCCGCCGACTTCAACGGCGACGGCCTCGTGGACGCGGTCGCCGGTGACCCCTTCGCCGACGTGGACGGCGTCGAGGGCGCGGGTGTCGTCCAGGTCCTGCTGGGCGGCGCCAGCGAGCAGTCGAAGGACGGCCTGCCCGGCCTCGGCGGCACCCTCGAACTGCGCGGCCCCGACCCGGAACCCGGCGCGGGCTTCGGCTGGGCCGTCCGGACCGCGCACGTCAACGACGACAAGTGCCTGGACGTGATCGTCGGAGCGCCGTACACCGGTGACGACGACTCCGGGGCCGCGTACGTGTTCTTCGGGACCGCGTCCGGGGACGCCGAGGTGCTGCCGCTGGAGGCGGAGAAGCAGGCGGAATCCCATTTCGGGTGGTCTGTCGCCTCCGCTGACCTGAGCGGCGGCGGCGCGGTGATCGCCGTGGGGCAGCCGCACGCGGACGAGCCGGCCGACGCGGGCGCGGTGCACGTGTTCGACGTGGGTGACACGGTCCGCTCGGCCAAACGCCTCAACCAGGAGAACGAGGGCGTCATCGGCAACGGCGAGGTCGGCGACATGTGGGGCTGGTCCCTCGCGGTCGGCAACCTCGGAGGCGATCCGGGCAAGCCTGATCTGGCGGTTGGCGCGCCGTACGAGAACAACGACGGAACTGGGATCCAGGTCGCCTCCGGGAAGATCGACTCGGGCATGGTGGCCGTGGTGTTCGACGTGCTGGAGGACGGGCCGTACACCAGCAGGAAGTGGGATCTCAACCAGGCGACCAAGGACGTGGTCGAGAAGTCGGGGAACCGGTTCGGCTGGTCCCTCGCGTACGGGGAGTGGGGGGATGCCGCCTACCTGGCGGTGAGCCTGCCGCTGTCCGACCAGGGCAGCATCGCCGACACGGGCGCCATCCAGCTGTACGAGCGGAAGGGCTCGGGTGAGCTCGAACCCAGCCGCACCATCCGGATGGGGGTGGGCGAGCTCAAGTTCCCCACGATTCCCGTCGTGAAGGGCGCGGCCATCGGGTGGTCGATGGCGTTCGTGAACCCGACCGGGACTCCGGTTCTCGCCATCGGCGAGCCGTACGCCACGGTGGAGGGTGCGGCGGAGTCCGGCCGTGTGCGGTTCGCGCCGGTCCGGGGCGGGGAGAGCGGCGACGGGCTCGACTTCGCCGAGTCGCAGCCGTACCAGCACTTCGGCTGGTCACTGGCCGCCTACGGCAACCCCGACGGCGTGACGCCCGGCCTCGGCCTGGTCATCGGCATCCCCGACCGCAAGGGCGGCGGCGCCGTGGCCACCCGCGCGCTGGGCCCGGCCACGCTCATCAAGTCCACCCTCAAGGGCACGGCCGACCTGGGCCGCGCCGTCGGCTGACCTCAGGCGCCCAACCGGGCGCCGCAGTGCGGCCACTGGCCCTGCCAGCGGCCCTGCACCCGCTGGAAGAGGAGCTGGGCGCGGTAGGTCTGCTCCTCGGCCGGCCAGTCGATGGGCGTCTTGGTGCCGCCGACCGCTCGCCACATGGGGAGGCTGAACTGGTACATCCCGTAGTAGGGACCGCCCGGGTTGTACGCCTTCGGGTTGCCGTGGGACTCGCAGTCCGCGAGACCGGCCCAGTTGAGGGCGGCCACGTTGGGGGAGATCGGGATGGTGCGCGGCGGGAGGGCGGGGACCACCCGGATGACCGAACCTTCCTTGGGGAAGGTGCTGAGCGAGGGCCGGACCGTGTCGCCCTTCGCGAGGGTGATGTTGGCCTGTTCGAGAACCTGCGAGACCGTGCGCCCGGTGGTGATCGTGGCGATCCTGACCTTCTCCGCGACGATGTAGACCTTGCGCTGGGTCTTCACGCTCAGTTTGAACCCGGAGACCGGGATCTGCCGCATCCGGTTGGCGGACAGCCGCAGCCGGGCGGGGTCCAGTTTGAGGTCTTCGAGCGCGTCGCCGACGTTCAGCGCCGTGATCATGTGGGTGCTGCGTTTGCCGTCCATGATCAGGGTGAGCGGGCGGGCGTGCCGTACGACGATGGTGGTGCCGTCGCCCACGCGCTCGCCCGGGCCGGGCTTGACGTGATCCCCGGCGCTGTACCGCACGCCGGCGGAGTCGAGCACACCCTCCACCGATCCGGCGAAGCTCCGTAACGTCCGCAGATCGCCGTCGATGTCGAGGGTGACCTCGTTGGCCAGGCCGCCGCCGACGACCGCGCCGAGCGACACCCCGACGAGCGCCGCGTAGACCGACATGCTCCAGGGCGAGCTCACCCAGGTCCGCCACGCGGGCATCACGGGCTTCGGCGCGGGCTCTTCCCGCGGGAGGGTACGGTCCCCCAGGTTCTCCGGGGTGATCGGCGGCATGAAGGGGACCGGTGGATCAGGCGGCGGCGACACACCCCGGGCGCTCAGCCGCCGCGACATGCGCGCCCCGGGCTGGGGCATCGCGGCGAAGTCCCCGGTCGCCGGACCGCCGCTCCTCACCTCCTGGGCAGGCTCGGCCCTGGCCTCCTGAGCAGGCTCGCTCCTGGTCTCCTGGGCAGGCTCGCCCGAACGCGGACGCTCGGGAGGCGGGCCGACCGGCTCGCCGGGAGCCGAATCACCGCTGCCGCCCCCGAACGGTTGCTCCAATGTCGGTGAATACATGGACGCGTCCTTCCGGAGGTTGACCGGCTCACGACGCTAGCGCCGTCGTCACTCCCACCTCAACCTCATCACTGAATCCCCGCCGTGACATTGGTCGCAGTTGGCTCAGGAGAATGACCCCAATATGCCGCAAATACCATGCAATAGCAGCCGGTTCGCCGATCTGGCTCTACCAGGCGCCGAAAACCCGCTCCCCGTTGCGGTTCACCGCGGCCGCAAGCGCGTCGGCGTCCACGCCCTTCACCTCCGCCAGGCACCGCAACGTCAGCGGGATCAGGTAGGGCGCGTTCGGCTTCCCCCGGTACGGCGTCGGCGGCAAATACGGCGCGTCCGTCTCGACCAGCATCAGTTCCACCGGAGCCACGGCAGCCGCTTCCCGCAGATAACCTGCGTTCTTGTACGTCACCGGCCCTGAAAACGACATGAAATATCCGGCTTCGACGCACTTCTTGGCCATTTCGGCGTCGCCCGAATAGCTGTGGAACACCACGACCTCCGGCGCGCCCTCCTGCGCGAGCACCGCCAGCACGTCGTCGTGCGCGTCCCGATCGTGGATCACCAGCGCCTTCCCGGTCCGCTTGGCGATCTCGATGTGCGCCCGGAAACTCGCCTGCTGGTCGTCGTGGGAGGCCCAGTCCCGGTAGTAGTCGAGCCCCGTCTCCCCCACCGCCCGGACCCGCGGCTGCCGGGCCAGTTCCTCGATCTCCGCGAGGACCTCGGGGGTGGCCGCGTGCGCCTCGTTCGGGTGGATCGCCACCCCGGCGTACACGTCCGGGTTGTCCCGGGCGACTTCGGCGTTCCACCGGGAGGACCGCAGGTCGTACCCGATGGTCACCAGGCGGGTGACGCCCACCGAGCGGGCCTGTTCCACGATCGCGGCGACCGAGGACCCGGCCGCCTGCGCGGTCAGCGCGACCGGATCCCCTGAGGACGCCTGCCGATCCCCGACCATGATGTCGAGGTGGCAGTGCGAATCGAACACCGGAGCCCCGAGCGGCTCGGGCAGCGGCGGCATCTCACGCGACATGGCTACTCCCCGGCGAGCCGGGCCAGCTCCTCGTCGACGATCTTGGGGTCGAGCTTGGTGAACAGCGGAGTCGGCGGGGCGAGCCGGGTGCCGGCCTGGATGGGCCGGTGCTCCCAGGTGGCGGCCCCGTCGTACTCACCCGTGATGATCGGGTAGCTGGGCCCGCCGTCCTCGTCCACCTCGTCGATCCGCGGCATCCCGGACCAGACACCCGAGCCGCCCAGCATCTCGAAGATCTTGTTCGAGGAGCTCGGCAGGAACGGCGTCAGCAGGGTCTTGGCGTCGTCGACGACCTGGAGCGCCACGTGCAGGATGGAACCCTGCCGGGCCGGGTCGTCCTTGATCTTCCAGGGCTCCTGCTCGGCCAGGTAGCGGTTGGCGTCCCGGACCACGTCGAACGCCTCGTTGACGGCGTTCTTGAAGCGGGACCGCGCGAGTTCGGCGCCCACGGCTCCGAAGGCCGTACGGGACCGGGCGAGCAGGGCGCGGTCGGCGTCGGTGAGGTCGACGGCGGCCGGGATCTCACCGAAGTTCTTGGCGGCCATCGAGATCGACCGGTTGACCAGGTTGCCCCACGCGGCCACCAGCTCGCCGTTGTTGCGGTTGACGAACTCCGACCAGGTGAAGTCGGTGTCCTGGTTCTCCGGACCGGCCACCGAGATGTAGTACCGCAGCGCGTCCGCCGAGTAACGCTCCAGGAAGTCGCGGACGTAGATGACCACGGACCTGGAGGAGGAGAACTTCTTCCCCTCCATCGTCAGGAACTCGCTGGAGACCACCTCGGACGGCACGTCCAGCCGGCCGAGCGAACCCGGGCTGCCGCCCCGCGCGCCCTCGCCGTTGTAGCCGAACAGCAGCGCCGGCCAGATCTCGGCGTGGAAGACGATGTTGTCCTTGCCCATGAAGTAGTAGCCGCGCGCGTCCGGGTTCTGCCACCAGGCGCGCCAGGCCTCGGGGTCGCCGGAGCGGCGGGCCCACTCGATGGAGGCGCTGAGGTAGCCGATGACGGCGTCGAACCAGACGTAGAGGCGCTTGTCCGACCGGTCCCGCCATCCGTCGAGCGGGATCGGCACCCCCCAGTCCAGGTCCCGGCTGATCGCCCGCGGCTGCAGGTCGCCGAGCAGGTTGAGCGCGAACTTGAGCACGTTCGGCCGCCACTCGCCCTGCTTGCCCTGCAGGTACGTGCCGAGCACCTCGGCGAAGGCCGGGAGGTCGAGCATGAAGTGCTCGGTCTCGATGAACTTGGGCGTCTCGCCGTTGATGCGGGACTTCGGGTTGATCAGGTCGATCGGGTCCAGCTGGTTGCCGCAGTTGTCGCACTGGTCGCCGCGCGCGCCGTCGTATCCGCAGATGGGGCAGGTGCCCTCGATGTAGCGGTCCGGCAGCGTGCGCCCGGTGGACGGGGAGACCGCGCCGAGGGTCGTCTTCGGGAAGACATACCCGTTGTTGTACAGACCCAGGAAGATCTCCTGGGCCACGGCGTAGTGGTTGCGCGTCGTCGTCCGGGTGAACAGGTCGTACGACAGGCCGAGCGCGGTCAGGTCCTCCGCGATGACCCGGTTGTACCGATCGGCGAGCCCTCGGGGGGTCAGCCCCTCCTTGTCGGCCTGGACCTGGATCGGGGTGCCGTGCTCGTCGGTCCCCGAGACCATCAGCACCTTGTTGCCCGCCATCCGCTGGTAGCGGCTGAAGACGTCGGACGGCACGCCGAATCCTGAGACGTGCCCGATGTGCCGTGGCCCGTTGGCATAGGGCCACGCGACGGCGGTCAAGATGTGCTGAGACATGCGTCCAGACTAGAGCCCCTCGGCGGCCCGCTCGAACGGATTAGCTGCGGGCGCTCTCCCGGGTGACGGCCTCCGCCGCCTCCTCCGCGGCCGACGCGGCGATGTCGATCGAGGTCTCCTTGGACCTGCGGATGCCCAGGATGCTGATGAACAGCGACGCGAAGATCGTCTGGAAGCTCATGATGAACGCGGTCGCGGACGGCACGACCAGACGCAGCGACTCGGCGGGGATCAGCTCCCCGAAGCCCCGGCCGCCCCAGTGCGCCAGCGACGCCACCAGGCCCACCAGACCGGCCAGCGCCAGCAGCCCGCCGGCGATCAGGCCCTTCTCCAGGGTCACGATGTCGACCAGCCGCTTCACCCGCCGGTCCTCCGGCAGGAATCCCTCCTCGGCCGCGTACACCTTCGTGAACAGCGCGAACAGCGCCGCCTGGAAGCCGATCACGACCATCGCCGAGGCGCCCACGAGGGTGTCGACGTCGAAGGCCAGCTCGCCGATGTAGACCGGGCCGAAGGTCAGCGCCGTGCCCGCCACCAGGCCGAGGGTCATCAGCACCAGGCCGGGGATGAAGAACAGCCAGCGCGGGCTGTACAGCAGCAGGAAGCGCAGGTGACGCCAGCCGTCCCGCCAGGACCGCAGGTGCGGCGGGCGGGAGCGGCCGTCGGGCGAGAGCGTGGTGGGCACCTCGCGCACGTCCAGGCCCTGCAGCGTCGCCTTGACGACCATCTCGGAGGCGAACTCCATGCCGCCGGTCTGCAGGCCCAGCCGCAGGATGGAGTCGCGGCGGAAGCCGCGCAGGCCGCAGTGGAAGTCGCCGATCGCGCTCGGGAAGAACAGCCGCCCGATGAACGAGAGCACCGGGTTGCCCAGGTAGCGGTGGAGCGGCGGCATCGCGCCCGGGGCGATCCCGCCCTTGAAGCGGTTGCCCATCACCAGTTCGCCGCCCGCGCGCAGTTCCTCCACGAACGGCAGCAGGCCGGTGAAGTCGTAGGAGTCGTCCGCGTCGCCCATGATGACGTACTTGCCGCGAGCGGCGCGGATGCCGCCGATCAGGGCGTTGCCGTAACCCTTCGCGGCGATGTGCACCACCCGGGCGCCGGCGTCCCTGGCCAGCTGCTGCGAACCGTCGGTGCTGCCGTTGTCGGCGATCACCACTTCGCCCTCGATACCGTGCTCGCGCATGCACGCCAGTGCCTTGCGTACACACGTTTCCACGGTCTCCGCCTCATTGAGGCAGGGCATGACCACCGTGAGTTCCACGTCGCAACCCCTCAAGCTCCCGATCGGATCAACCAATCATGCCCGCTACCCACAGGTGCCCGAGTCAAGTCCGTGAAAGGACTGGCATTCTGTAAGCATGGTCGCGGTCGCCGAACCGACAACGCTGAGCGCTCCCAGCACCGGACGATGGGGGCGCTTGGTCGCGTTCGTGGGCCGTCACCGCTGGTTCGCCGCCGCTCTCGGGCTGGGCGCGCTGCTGCGCGTCATCACGATGCTGGGCTTCGGCCCGGCCATGTGGTTCAACGACTCCTACGACTACATCTCGGTCGCCCTGCACCCGCGCCCCCACCCGATCCGCCCGGACGGGTACGGCTTCTGGCTGCTGCTGCTCAAGCCGCTGCACAGCCTGGCCCTGGTGGTGTTCACCCAGCATCTGATGGGGCTGGCCGGCGGATTGCTGATCTACGCCCTGTTAACCCGGCGGTTCGGCCTGCCGGGGTGGGGGGCGACGCTGGCGGCGGTGCCGGTGCTGTTCGACGCGTACCAGATCCAGATCGAGCAGATGATCATGTCGGACGCCATGTTCACACTGCTCGTGGTCGGGGTCGTGACGCTGGTGCTCTGGCATCGGCGGATGTCGTGGAAGGTCGGCGCGGCCGTCGGCGGCCTGCTGGCGCTGACCGCGCTCACCCGCAGCATCGGGCTGCCGATCCTGGCCCTGGTGGTGGTCTACCTCCTGGTCAAGCGCACGAACTGGAAGCCGATCCTGGCGATGGTGCTGGCCTGCGCGATTCCCGTGGCCGGCTACATGGGCTGGTTCAAGGCGGTCAACGGCCAGTTCGCGATGACCAGCAGCGACGGCGTGATCCTCTACATGCGGACCGCGTCGTTCTCGGACTGCCACGAGATGGGGCTCGACCCCCGCGCCGAACTCAAGCTGGCGCTGCTCTGCATCCCCAAGAAACCGGCCGACCGCGGACCTTCCGCGCAGGCCTACCTCTGGTGGGACAACGACAACCAGATCCACGTCTTCGGCGCGGGCATGAAGTTCGACGCCGAGATGAACCAGAACACCGGGGCCTTCGCGACCCGCGCCATCCTCAGCCAGCCCGGCGACTACCTCGCCGTCGTGGCCAAGGACTTCATCCGCGCCTTCCGCTGGGACCGCGAGCCGTTCCCCGACACCAAGACCTTCCTGCAGTACGAGTTCGGCAACAACATCACCACCCGGCTCCCGCAGTGGACGTCCTTCCGCGGCCAGACCCACACCGACGCGGAGACCTACGAGAACGGCCCCGCCGCGACGGTCAACACCCGCCCCTGGGCCGACATCATGATCGTCTACCAGAAGATCGTGCGCCTGCCCGGCCTGGCCCTGGGCCTGCTCCTCCTCATCGGCCTGTACGGCGTCGCCCTCCGCTGGCGCAAACTCGGCGGCCCGGTCCTCCTCCCCTGGCTCGCCTCCGTCGGCCTCATCCTCGCCCCCGCCGCCACCGCCGAATTCGACTACCGCTACCTCATCCCCGCCGCCCCCCTGGCCTGCCTCGCCGCCGCCATCACCCTCCGCCACGGCATCCGCCTGACCCGCAAGAAAGACGACGACCCGCAGGAAATCACCGCGTAGGTCAGGATTTCGCGGTGTGGACGGCGTTGTAGAGATCGCGCTTCGGGATGCCGGCCTTTTTGGCCACGTCGATGATGGCCTCCTTGCGGGCGACTCCGGTGGCCTCCAGCCGGGCGACCTCGGCGACCAGGTCCTCGATCTCCGGCTCGGCCTGATCCGCGACGTACCCGGCCACCACGATGGTGATCTCGCCGCGGACCTCCCCGGCGGCCCACTCGGCGAGAAGGCCGAGCCCGCCGCGCCGTACCTCTTCGTAGGTTTTGGTGAGTTCGCGGCAGACGGCCGCCTGCCGGTCGGCGCCGAACGCCTCGGCCAGGGCCTCCAGGCAGGCCTGGAGGCGGTGCGGCGCCTCGAAGAAGACCATGGTCCGCTCCTCGGCGGCCAGGCGCTCCAGGCGGCGGGCGCGGTCCCCGGCCTTGCGGGGCGGGAAACCCTCGAAGCAGAACCGGTCGCTGGGCAGCCCGGAGACGGCCAGCGCGGTCGTCACGGCGGAGGGCCCCGCGAGGGCGGTCACCGTCACTCCGGCGTCCACGGCCAGTTTGGTGAGCCGGTAGCCGGGGTCGGACACGCCGGGCATGCCGGCATCGGTGATGACCAGCACGGTCTGCCCGGAAAGCAGGAGATCGAGCAGTTCCTTGGCCCGGGCGATCTCGTTGGCGTCGTAGTACGACACGACCCTGCCGGTCACTTCCGCGCCAAGATCGGAGACCAGCCGCTTCAGCCGCCGCGTGTCCTCGGCGGCGATCACATCCGCGCTCTCCAGCGCCGACCGCAGCCGGGGCGACGCGTCGCCGACCTGACCGATCGGAGCGCCCGCCAGCACCAGCCTGCCGATTTCCCTCATCCCCTCAGTATGTAAGGTTCACGCCCCCACTCCGACTGGTGCGGAACGTCATCGAATCGGCGCGTACGTCATGTTCGTAGCATGGAGCCGCCAGTAGTGTGAGCGGGTGGCCGTGACCGACTTCGCCAATCAGGCTTACGAGCAGCCCGAGCCGGACCCCGAGAACGCGACGCCTTCCGTGCGCGATCGGCTGGTCCCGCCGATGCCGGGCAGCGCCCTCTGGGGGTGGCTCGGCCCGATCCTCGTGACGATCTTCGGGGCGTTCCTCCGGTTCGACCGGCTGGGTACGCCCAAGGCGATCGTCTTCGACGAGACGTACTACGCGAAGGACGCCTGGTCCACGATCACGTACGGCGTGGAGCGCCAGTTCATCGAGGGGGACGCGGCCAACCAGGCCGTGCTCAGGGGCGACACGAACATCTTCAAGGTCTGCGAGCAGATCGACCAGTGCGCCTCGTACGTGGTCCATCCGCCCCTCGGCAAATGGCTGATCGGCCTCGGCGAGTGGCTCTTCGGCCTCACCCCGTACGGCTGGCGCTTCATGGCCGCCGTCATCGGCACCCTGTCCATCCTCATCCTGGCCAGGGTCGCCCGCCGGATCACCCGCTCCACCCTGCTCGGCACCCTGGCCGGCTTCCTGCTCGCCCTGGACGGCCTGCACTTCGTCCTGTCCCGTACGGCCCTGCTGGACATCTTCCTGATGTTCTGGGTGGTGGCCGGTTTCGCCTGCCTGGTGGTGGACCGCGACCGGAGCCGGCAGCGCCTGGCCGACTGGTACGAATCCTCCGGCATCGGCGACGCCGGCCCGTTCCTGGGCCTGCGGCCCTGGCGGCTGGCCGCCGGACTCTGCCTGGGCGCGGCCCTGGCCACCAAGTGGACCGGCCTGTTCTTCATCGCCGCCTTCGGCATCATGACCGTGCTCTGGGACCTGGGCGCCCGCCGCGCGGTCGGCCTGCGCCAGTCCGTGGCCGGCACGGCCCGCCGTGACCTGCCGCTGGCGTTCGCCTGGGTGGCGGTGCTGCCGCTGGTGGTCTACGTGGTCTCGTTCGCGGGCTGGTTCGCCACCGACCGCGGCTACGGCCGCAACTGGGCGCAGGCGACCTCGAACGGCCCGGTGTACTTCATCTTCGACTCGTTGCGCTCCTGGGTGGACTACCAGAAGCAGATTCTGTCCTTCCACACCGGCCTGGAAGCCTCGCATCCGTACCAATCGGAGCCCTGGCAGTGGCCGATGTTGTTGCGACCTGTGGCATTTTTCTATGAATCGCCCAAGGGATGCGGAGCGGACAGCTGTTCCTGGGCGGTGCTGGGCACCGGCACCCCGATCATCTGGTTCGGCGGCCTGCTCGCCCTGGTCGCGATGATCGCCTGGTACGTGGCCGTCCGCGACTGGCGCGCCGGCGCCGTCCTGCTCGGGTACGCGGCCGGGTGGCTGCCCTGGTTCTACTTCGCCCTCGCCGACAACCGCACGATGTTCCTGTTCTACGCCATCCCCATGGTCCCCTTCATGATCCTCGCGATCGTGCTGGCAGCCGGGCTGATCATCGGGCCGATGGGGCAGCCGGGCAACCGCCGCCTGTACGGAGCGGTGGCCGTCGGAACCTTCGCGCTGCTCGCTCTGATCAACTTCTGGTGGCTCTATCCGGTGCTGTCCGCGGAGGTCATTCCGTACCAGGACTGGTATGACCGGATGCTGTTCAAGTCGGGCTGGATCTAACCCCTGGCGGCGGTGTCCGTATCGTGAGTCACTAGGGGGGTGGTCCCGAGTGTCTCTCGGTCGTCGTCAACGGTGGGTCCCATACGGCAGACTGCGGGTCATGCCCGCACCTGATGTGGCGGCGCTCCTCGCCGAACTGGAGCGCGCTGAGCCGGACGTAGCCGACTCGGCCAGAATCGCCGTGGAATGGCTCACCGGCGGTGAGGCCCTGGAGACCATCAGCCAGCTCGACGTGTGCGAGTTCCTCTGGTACGCCTTGCCCATCAAGGTCACCGGAGACCACCTGGCCATCGCGCACGCCCTCGGCCGCCTTTTCGAGTTGGGCGGAATGGAAAGGTATGGGGCGCTCTGCGCCTCCGAGACGACCACGCTGATCCTGCGCACGTACGAACGGGAGGGCGAGGAGGCTGGAGCCGCCGCCTACCAGCAGGCGCTGGAGGCCACCGGTGTGCTGCCTCCGGACGTGCCCGAGCTTAGTTGGAGCTCCATCATGGGCCCGGAGGAGCTGGGGGCCCACGTCGCCTGTGCGGCGGCGCTGGAGCTGGCGATCGTGTCCGGCGAGCTGGCGGTGCCGTACGAGCCGGAGACGCCGCCCACGACGGTCATGCGCGGGCTCACCCGGGGCCGGGTGGAGCTGACCACCCGCTGGCTCACCGAGCCGAGGGCCGAGCTGGGCGGCGACTGCTGGCTGCACCGGGTGCACGGGGAACGCCTCAACCGGTGGGTCCTCGGCCGCGGCAAGGCCCGCCGCGAACTGGCCCAGCCCTTCGAGGTACGGCTCTACGCCCCCGTCCCGGCCCCGGCGGAACCCCACCTGGCGTCGCTGTGGTGGCTGCTGGACTGGGCGTCCGGCAGCGGCGGCGTGCCGCTCACGCAAAAGTTCAACCTGGCCAGGGCCCTGGTCCTGGAATCGGCCGAGCTGTTCGGGTGGGACACGGTCACGGCCGGGTCGATCCGCGGCGAGGCGGACGTGCCCACGCTGACGATGCTCCGCGAGATCGCGAGCGAGGAGCTGCGGGCGCTGCGCCGCCACGGCCGGAAGCTGGTGCTCACGGTGGCCGGCCGCAAGCTCGCCGACGATCCCGAGGCGATGTGGACGGCGGCCACGGCGACGCTGCTGACTCCCGCGCAGGGCGAACACGATTTCGAGATCTCCATCCGGGAGGCGGCGCTGATGCTGCTCGCGGACGGGGATCCGCTGCCGTACGCGGAGTTGCGGGACCGGGTGGCCGAGGTGGTCAACGGCGAGGGCTGGCGCTCCTCGGCCGGGGGCCAGGTCTCCGCGGCCGATCTGACCACGCCGCTGGGCGAGTTGCAGCGCCGGTTGGACGCGCTGGATCTGCGCATGTCGTGTGACTGGCGGGCGAGCTGGCAGCTGACCCCGGTGGGGCAGCTGGCGGTGCTGTCGGCGCTGCGCACCCAGGCGTTGCGCCCTCGCCAGTACGCGGGTCTGGGCTGAGGGCCTTTCACAATCACTCCTACATGGGGTAGAAGGTGTGAACCAGTACAACCCTCTCCTCTGAGGTGCATGTGAAGAAGCTCCTGCGATTCCTCACGGTCCCGTTCGTCGCGACGGCCCTGCTCCTGACCGGTTTATCCGCTCCCGCCCGTGCCGAGACGGACGCCCAGCTGGCGGCGTCGTGGCAGCTGGCGTGGGACACCTACCGCTTCTACGAGAAGTTGACCGCCCCGCTGCCCTGGACCGGCAGAAGCCAGGTCAGCCAGGACATCTCCATCGACATCAACGCCCCCATCGCCCACGTCTTCGACGCGTACTCCAACGTCAACAACCACATCGGCATGCACTCGTTCCTCAAACGAGTCGTCACCCACGCCGACTGGACCGAGGACGACGTGCGGTTCGTCAACTTCACGGCGATCGAGGACATCCCCGTCGTGGCGGGCATCCCCATCAGCAGCAGGACCCACGCCCAGCAGCGCATCCACCGCGACGAGTTCTTCTACGAGACCGACACCTGGACCCTGCCGAACGTGGTGACCCACCAGAAGATCGTCTTCACCGACCTGGGCGGCTCCGTCACCCGCGTGACCGAGCACCTCACGTTCGAGGCGAGCATCCTCCTCATCGACTTCACCGTCACCAACGGCGTCGCCTCCCACCAGGCCACGCAGGCCGGCCTCAAGGCCGCGATCGAGAACGGCACCCTGTAAGGCTGGACTTCGCCCGGCTCGCCTGATCAGGTCCGGCGGGCCGGGCGCCGCATCGGCACGGTCCGGTCGGTCACGATTTCGGATGTCGTGACCTGCTGCATGCCGACCATTCGCGCGTACGCCCCGCCGTAGTCGATCAGGTCCTGATGGGTGCCGTGCTCGATCACGCAGCCTTCGGACATGACCAGGATGAGATCGGCGTCCCGCACGGTGGAGAGGCGGTGGGCGATGACGATCCGGGTCACGCCCGTGGCGCGCAGATTGCGTTCGACGAGGGCTTCCGTGGGGGTGTCCAGGTGTGAGGTCGCCTCGTCCAGCAGGAGGACGGCCGGGCGGCCTACCAGGGCCCGCGCGAGCGCGAGCCGCTGCCGCTGGCCTCCGGAGAGGCCGTCGCCGGAGGGTCCGAGGATGGTCTCGTAGCCCATCGGCATGGCGGCGATGTCCGTGTCGATGCCCGCCAGGCGAGCCGCTTCCCGTACGGCTTCGGGTGTGGCGTCGGGGACGCGGAGGGTGATGTTCTCCTGGACGGTGCCGGAGAACAGGAGCGGGTCCTGCCAGACGACGCCCATGAGCCGCCGTACGGAGGGGAGATCAAGGGCGGCGATGTCGGTGCCGTCGACGGAGACGGAGCCCTGGGTCGGTTTGTAGAGGCCGACCAGCAGTTTGGCCAGGGTGCTCTTGCCGGAACCGGACGGGCCCACGATGGCCAGCTTGGTTCCCGGCGGCACGTGGAACGACAGGTCGTCGACCGTCCAGGGGTCGCGGTGGGTGTGCCGGAAGCTGAGCCCGCGGACGGTGACCTCCCCGCGTAACCGCTCGACCGCGCTCTTGCCCTGCGGCGACTCGACCGGCGCTTCCGCGAGATCCTGGAGGTGGTCGAGGACGGATCCGATCTCGTAGAACTCCCGCAGATGGGTGGCGATCGCGCCGAGCGGCCCCAGGGCGGCCGCCGCGAGCGCGGCCAGCGCGACGATCCGGCCCGGGCTCTCCGTCGAGGCGCTGGACCCCGCGGTGATGAGCAGGACCAGCGGCCCGCCGATCCTGACCGCGGACGCGGCCGCTTCGGCGACGGCTCCGTTCCGTGCCGCCTTGTGCAGCGCGGCGAGCCTGCGGGCGTGCAGCTGGATCGCCTTCGCCCCGACGATGTGCTCCGCGCCGGCCCCCTTGACCCAGGCCAGGCCGTTCGCGACCTCCATCAGCCAGCTGTTGGACCGGGCGTCGGCCAGCAGCTCCTCCCGGCGGAGCCGGCGGCCCCGCACCGCGAGCGCGCCGAGGGCGACCAGCTGCGCCACACCGAGCGCGAGCGTCACCATCCCGAGCAGCGGCGCCGCCACCAGGACGATGACGAGGTAGACGACGCCGACCACGGCGTCCAGCAGGGCGCCCACGAGCCGCGTCGCGAGCGCGTCCCGCAGCACGTCGGCGGCCATGATCCGGGAGATCAGCTCGCCCGGCCCCCGTCGTTCGACGAACTGCAGGGGCGCGGCGAGGAACCGATCGAGAAACGCCGTGTTCAGCCGCCCGCCGATGCGGTACTGCATCGACGCCGCCGCCATCCCTCGCGCCAGCTCGAACACCCCTGCCGCCACGAACAACCCGACGACGGGCGCGATCAGCCAGCTGAGCCCGCCCCCGCCCACGAACGCGTCGACCGCCTGCGCGGTCAGCACCGGTACGGCGAGCCCCGCCACCAACAGAAGCAGCGACGTGAGCAGCAGCAGCGTCAACGCCCCCCGATTGGCCAGCACGGCCGGGACGATGATCGACCGCAGCACCGAGGGGGCGGCCGGGCGGGGCGCGGGACGGTCCGCGATGCCGAAGGTCAGCACGATCCCCGTCGTGCTGCTCAGGAACTCGGCGTGGTCGAGCCGCCGGCGCCCGATGGCGGGATCCATCAGTTCGACCCCGTCGTTCCGTACCCGGGTCACCACGACGTAGTGGTCGGATTCCCAGTGGGCGACGAACGGCAACGGCAGGCGGGCCAGGGCCTCGGCGTTCGGTTCGAGCTGGCGGCCCCGGCAGTCCAGGCCGTGGCGGCGGGCCTCGTCCCGCAGTTCCAGGGCGCTGATGCCGTCCCGGCCGGGATCGAGGGACTCACGGATGTCGGCGATCGGCACCGGACGGCCGAAGGCCGCGAGCACGGAGGCCAGGCAGGCGGGGCCGCAGTCGAACCGGGTCGACTGCAGCACGACGGGCGCCCGCCTGGGCCGGTCACTGGTACGCATCGAACACCCGATCCGTCCGTCTGCGGTCACCCCAGAACCAGGTCACCCGCGCCGCCGCCCGGCGGTCGGCGAGCCACCGGTCGAAGAGGCGGCGCTCGACCAGGGCCAGGGTCCGCGCGTCCCGCTCCGCCGGGCGGCGGTCCACGACGACCGCGTCGGCGGAGACGCCGTCGAATCCCACGGGAACCACCTCGCCCACCGCGGCTCCGGCGAGCCTGCAGAATCCGACCGGCAGCTCGTCCACCCGCCACTCACGGAGACCGGCGGCGTCCCCGGCCCGCCAGGACTCCGCGACGGCGGCCAGCGGATCGGCCCGCAGCCGCTCCCCGTCGGTGGCCCACGCCGCCACGATCACGTCCAGTTCGGCGTGGTGCTCGGCGAACCACGCGTCCACCTCGCCGCCGACCACGTGGCGGCGGAGCAGCGCGACCCCGGCCAGCTGTTCGACGTGCTTGGCCAGCAGGGCGGGGGTGAACCCGTTGTCGCGCATCCACGCGTCGGTGGCTTCCGCGGAGTAGAGGCGGCGGGCCCTGCGGTACGCGTCCATCGCCTCCTGGAGGTCGTGCGGCGACACCTCCAGGTCGTACTCGTCGAGGGCCTGGGCGACGAGGCTGGCGTCGATGAGGCCCCGCATGAGCCGTACGTCGTCGAAGAGGCCGTCGAGGCAGGCCATCGCCTCGTCCACGGCGACGATCTGGCCGTTGACCTCGACCAGGTCGTACTCGTGGGGGGCGACGACCCCGCGCAGCGCCCACGGCAGCCCGGGACCCGACGCCACCGACAGCGACACGGTCGGCCGGCCGGGCCCGCGCACGATCAGATTCCGGTGTACGGACCCGTCGTACGCCTCCTCGTCCGCCAGCAGCCGGACCCGCAGGCCCCCCTTCGCCGCGACGGCGGCGAGTTCCCGTTCGGCGTCGGCGGGCGTCACCCGGCTCTCGCTCAGTTCGGTCAGGATGCGCGTCGCGGCGGACACGACCTCGGGCAACTCCGTCATGATCCGCTCACCTTCACCAGCAGCTCCGCCAGCGCGCGGCTGATCGGGAACCCTGTCTCCTGCTCGATCCACAGATACTGACCGTTCGGGTTGATCTCCAAGAACACGATGCGACCGTCGGGCGTGACGATCAGGTCGATCGCGGAGTAGCGCAGGCCGAGCGCCTGCGTGATCGCGACGCACAGGTCCCGCACCGCGGCGGGCAGCGGATGCTGCGTGATCCGGGTGTGCGCCTCGTCGTACCGGCGGAAGTCCTGCCGGGTGTGGTGGGTCTCCTGCGAGTGGATGGCCCCGCAGAACACCTCGTCGCCGACGACCGTCACCCGCAGTTCGACCTGTTTGCCGATGGTCGGCTGCGCCAGGATCGGCCCGAGGCGTACGGACTCGACGTCCACGAGGTCACGGGGACGGACCGCGATCGTGTGGCGCGCGGTCTCCAGGCCGTTGACGGTACGCAGGCGCTGGCTCGGCACCGCCCGCTTGGTGATCATGTGTCCCGAGGTGTCGTCGTAGAGGTCGAGGAACGCGTCCGGATCGTTGGTGACGAGCGTCCTCGGGACTTCGAAGCCGAGATCGCCGGCGAGGGCGAGCTGGCGCAGCTTGTGCGACGCCCGCGCGACCGTCGCCGGGGAGGCGGGGACGAACGGCACGTCCAGCGACTCCCACAGGTCGGCCAGGAAGGCCACCGCCTCGCGTTCGACGGCGTCCGCGGCGTCCGTCCCGGCCAGCGCCCCCGCCACGCGCAGGGCACCCGGGCGGCGCAGCCACACCGCGCCGATGCTGTCGAGCATGATCTCGCGGTCGCCGTCACGGAGCAGGCCGCTCACCCGGCCGGAGGCGTCGATCCGCACCGACAGGTCGGCGTCGGCCGGATACCGCGCCGGGTCGAAGCGGGCCACCGGCGCACCGAGCCGCCGCAGCTCCTCCTCGACGGCGTCGGCGTGGACGTCGTCCTCGCCGCTCAATACCAGGATCATGCTCAGAATCCTTTTCAATAGAAACGGTGCGGGCGCCCCGCGCCCACACCGTATCCTCACCAGAACGACCATTTACCTGTCGTTTATTGACGCGCTCTTCGCGGCAAATGCGATCGGCGCTGTTCCCCCGGGGTCCGTGTCATTCCGATGGGATGGCGTGCTCAGTCGCGGTCCCAACAGGTGTGCCAGGCTCAGTCGCAGTCGTAGCCGCACGGGGTGCAGGTGCTGTAGCCGGCGCGCAGGCGCAGGCCACCACGGACGGCGAGAAGCTGCTCGTCGGAAAGCTCCGGACCCTCGACGGCCAGGTCCTCAATCGCGACGGCGTACTTGTTCGACATTTCTTCTCCCTCGGTCGAATCTCTGTTACGAGCCGGAGCCGGTTTCTCCGGCCGCACTTCCTGACTCTTTGGTACCGGATTCACTTGCGAGTCCCTTGCAGGGGTCTTGCACAAAGCAATTGCATTAATTAGTGACCGCAGGTCATAGGGTTACGATCTTGCGCATGAGCATCCTGCGGACGACCGCACGCGTACTGCTGGCCGACGACTCCGACCGGATCCTGGTCTATCGGGGGCTGCTGCTTCAGATCGAGGACCCTTTCTACGCGTGGTTCACTCCCGGGGGAGCCGTCGATGAGGGCGAGAGCCTCCAGGAGGCCGCCGCGCGCGAACTGCGAGAGGAGCTCGGCCATGCCGTCGCCCCGGGAGCTCTCGGGCCGGTGGTCGCGGTCAGTTCGGGGACGTGGTCGCTGCGGGAGACGGCGTACAGGTCGGTGGACTCGTACTTCTTCCTTCGCGTCAGCGGGCTGGAGGTGGATACCTCCGGCATGGACGACGAGGAACGCCGGGTCACCGACCGGTTCGAATGGTGGACTGTTTCGGAGCTGCGGGCGGCAGCCGAGCTTGTCGTGCCGATGGGCTTGGCCGGGTTGCTGGAGTACCTGTTGCCGGGGAACCAGCCGGCTCGGCCGGTCGAGCTGCCGTGGCATCTGGCATGACGTTCAACGGTGTACGGCTTGGTCGCATCCAGCCGTGGGCGACGTTGTGGAGTGTGAAAGTCATGGTGCCGCGTGGCCGAGTAGCTCTGGCTCGATTCCCTGTTTGTGGGGGGCGCTAGGCTCGCCCGCATGAGCGAGCCGTCCAACGGTGTACCGCAGGGGTGGCAGGCTGCCGCCAGGCTGCCGGCGACGATCGTGACCACGGACTATCACACCGGTGGGGAGCCGTTCCGGATCGTGGTGGAGCCGCCGGTGCCGATTCCGGGGGCGACGGTGGCCGAGCGTCGGGCCCGGGCGATCGAGGATCCCGATGTTCAGGGTCTGCGTGCGGTGCTGTGTTCGGAGCCGCGTGGGCATGCGGACATGTATGGCGGGTTCGTCGTCCCGGCCGACGACGACAGTGCTCACCTAGGTGTGCTCTTCTGGCACAAGGACGGCTTCTCGACCGCCTGTGGACATGGGACCATCGCGCTGGGCGTGTGGGCGGTGGAGACCGGGCGGGTCGCGGCCCCGGTGACCGGCAGTGTGGATGTGGTGATCGACGTGCCGTCGGGGCGGGTGACCGCGCGGGTGCATCGCGAGGACGCCCGGGTGGTGGCCGTGGACTTCGTCAACGTGCCCAGTTGGGTGGTCGCCGACGACGTGCCGGTGAGCACCACGCGCGGGAAGGTCCGCGTGACCGTGGCGTACGGCGGGGCGATCTACGCGACGCTGCCTGCCGCGCAGGTGGGGTTGTCGGTCACGCCGAAGCACCTCGATGAGCTCATCGCGCTCGGGCGTGAGATCAAGTGGGCGCTCAATGAGAGTGAGCATGCTGTGCATCCGAGCGATGCGCGGTTGAACGGTGTTTACGGGACTATTTGGGTGGACGATCTGGGCGGTAGCGCTGGGGAAGTGCATCAGCGCAACGTGACGGTCTTCGCGGATGGTGAGGTGGATCGCTCGCCGTGTGGGTCGGGTACGTGCGCGCGGCTCGCCGTCCTGGCGGCGGAAGGGCGGATGTCCACCGGGACCGTGCTGCGGCATGACTCCATCGTCGGGACCACGTTCATGGGGACGGTGCTGGACACCGTTGACGCGGGCGGGCGTTCCGCCGTTGTCCCGCAGGTCACCGGCATGGCTTACCGCACTGGCGAGCATTCGTTCTCGATCGACCCGTACGACCCGGTGGTTCCCGGGTTTCTGCTGCGGTGAGGTTCCTCGACGCGGATGCCGTGGCCGCGCTCGGACCTGCCGCCGCCATTGCGGCCATCACGGATGCTTTGCGGGGGGAGGTCGATCCTGCCGCGGATCCGCCCCGCGTCGCGGTCGGGCTGACTCGGGGGCAGTTTCTGCTGATGCCGTCGGAGGCGGAGGCCACGGCCGGGGTGAAGGTCGTGACCATTGCTCCGGACAATCCTTCGCATGGGCTGCCGCGCATTCAGGCGGCCTACCTGCTGTTCGATCGGGAGACGCTGGCGCTGCGCGCCGTACTGGACGGGACCGCGCTGACCACTCTGCGAACTCCTGCGGTGTCGGTCGCCGCCGTTCTTGAGCGGTTGCCCAGTCGTCCCCTGCGGGTTGCGGTGATCGGCGCCGGTCCGCAGGCGATCGCCCATGTCGCCACGCTGGCCGCCGTCCGGCCGCTCGAACGTGCCACCTACCTGGTCCGGGATCCATCCCGGACAGCGCTCGACTCGGTGAAGCCCGGATCGTCCCAGGCCGACGAGGCGTTGGGGCCGTCCCGGACAGCGCCCAACTCGGTAAGACTCGGATCGTCCCAGGCCGACGACGTGTTGGGGCCGTCCCAGATGGCGCTCCACGCGGTGAGGCTCGGATCGTCTCAGGCTGACGAAGTGTTGCGGTCGGCTGATGTCGTCGTGTGTGCGACTTCGGCCCGGTCGCCGTTGTTCGACTCCGCTCTCCTGCGTGACGAGGTCGTGGTGATCGCGGTGGGGTCGCATGAGCCTGACGCGCGTGAGCTCGACGCGGCGTTGCTCGGTCGCGCCACGGTGGTCGTGGAGCATGTCGCCACCGCCTTGCGTGAGGCCGGCGATGTGGTGATGGCGATCGCCGAAGGTGCCCTGACGGAGGCTGATCTGGTGGCGATGCGGGAGGTGGTGACCGGGGCGGTCGCCGTACCCGGTGATCGTCCGATGGTTTTCAAGAGTGTCGGGATGTCTTGGGAGGATCTTGTTGTGGCCACGGCCGTGGTGGGGTTCAGTCCTGGGGAAGGAGAGTCCCGAGGGGTCCGAGGTCGAGATTGAGGTCGGCGGGGGACAGCCCGAAGCGGTCGCAGACCTCCGCCATCGCGTCCTCCAGCCGCATCAGCGTCAGGCCGAGCACTTCGATCTGCTCGTCCGACAGGTCTCCCTGCTCCATCCGGCGTACGCACTGGCGCTCGACCAGTTGCCGTACGAGTTCGATGAGGGTGAGGACCAGGCGGGAGAGATCGCGCTCCATGGCTTCGGCGTCGGTCTCGATGCGTAGTCTGCTCGTTCGGGCCGGTCGTTCCGTCACGATCTCACCTCCTGGTGTGTGTCGCATTCGCGTACCGATGTGATCAGGGTGCGGATGGAGATCCGTACGAGATCGATGTCGGCGATGGAGAGGACCAGGTCGCCGCTCACGACGACGCCGCCGGCCAGCAAGCGGTCCAGGAGGTCCACGAGGGCTACCCGCTCGGACGGAAGGCGGCCTTCCCTGGCGAGTTCGGCTCCTCGCGGGTTCTCAACCGTCATCGTGGATCTCCGCTTGCCCGTCGGCGAGTTCGGTGAAGGAGTAGGGCGCCCAGGGGCCGGTGAGTTCCACGTCGACGCCCCGGCCCCGGAGCTTGTCGACCATGTGGGCGAACTCCTCGCGACGGTCGCGCTCGACGAGGTAGGCCCCGTTGAGGATCATCAGCTCCTTGCGGCCCGACAGCTCGGGGTCCTGCGCGCGGTGGCGACGGCTCGCGCAGGCGACGGACGAGAGGGCGTCGTGGATCTCTTCCGCTTGTGCGGCGGCCTGGCGCCAGGCCTCCTCGCGCCCGCGCAGACTCATCTGACGCCGCCTGAGGTAAGCCGCCCCGGGACCGCCCGTTCCTGCCACCTCCTGGTCGGCGGGGGTGGCCGTCGTCAGGTCGACATAGGCCTTCACTCCCCATTCCTGCCGGCCTGTGACGCGGGCGAGCGCCTCCGTGAAGTCGTCGTGCCGCTGGCTCAGGAGGTCCCTGATCTGATCGTCCCCTCGGTAGACGGTGACGAGCCGGACCGGGGCGGTGGGGCGGCTCGCCGCGACCTCCTCCACGACGTGATGGTGGGCGCGGGCGGTCTCGCCCAGCCAGTCGAGGTCCTCCATCGACTGTCGCAGGGGTTCCGCGCCGAAGCGTTCCAGGGGGACGGTGCTCACATAGGCCACGAGTCCGGCGTACGCGACGGTGCGCACGTTCGTCCCGGCGACTCCGGTCAGATCTTCGGGGCAGGGCGAGCCCGTGTCGTGACTGACCGCGTACAGGTAGGTCCCGGTGTCATTCACGGTCATCTTCCGATCGTCGGGGCTCCAGGGGCAGCCGCTCCTCCAGTGCGGACAGCCGCGCGCGAAGCCGCCGGTTCTCCTCCAGCACGCCGCGGTTGTCCCCCGTGAGCCACGGGTCGTGCTCCCACCAGTCGATGCCCATCTCCTTGGCCGTGTCGACCGAGGCGATCACCAGGCGCAGCTTGATGGTGAGCAGCTCGATGTCGAGGAGGTTCACGCGGATGTCCCCCGCGATCACCACGCCTCGGTCGAGTACGCGTTCCAGGATGTCGCCGAGGTTGGCGGGCTCGCGGCCTGCCACGGCGGGCGAGGTCTGCCGGACCGCGGGCGCGAATCGTGAGGCTTCCGTCATGTCATGGCCTCTCGCCCTGGTTGCCGCTGCTGCCTCGCCGGTAGCGTCCCTTCCTCCGGTAGGCGAGAAGGTTGCCTTCCGGGTCGAGGTCGGCTTCGTACAGCGCCAGGATGTCGCCGGAGGACGGAATGCGGCGATCCTCGACGACCTCGACCACGACCACCCAGCCGTCGTCCGCAGGTTCCACCAGGGTGACGCCCTCCATCTCCTTGCCGGTCAGGCCGGCGATGTGGCGCAGCCCCGCCTCACTCGCGGTCACGGCTGTCAGCCCGGCGGGCCTGTCGGGCCTGTCGCCTTCGAGACGTACGACCCTGCGCTTGACAGCCACGGGGCCACCTCCTTTCCGTCACCTCCATCTCGAGAACGGTCATCCGTCGCAGAACCAGACTCATGGCCCCGGCCGCCTCCTCCCCTCCGGCATCTCGGAAGGCTGGCCGGTCATCCTTTGCAGGACCAGGTTCATGGCCTCGTCGGCCTCCTCCTCGGAGATCTCGCCCGCGGCCCGCGCCGCGTCGATCTCCTCCAGTTCGCGCCGGGCCACCGCCGGGTCGTGCATTCGGCGTTCCGCCTCGTCGCGGAGGAGTTCGCCGAGCCGGATCACGCCTTTGAGGGGCGCCAGCGGCGCGCCGAGGATGGAGGTGAGGAGTCCCATCAGCCGGCGCCCTGCTCCTGGGACACGATGAAGTCGTAAGGTGCCATCGGGCCGAGCAGGCGCAGCTTGATCCGATCGGTTCGGTGCCGGGCGAACTCCTCCACGGCCTGCTCCAGGTCGCGTTCCCGGCTGATCTCCACGAGCAGGGCCAGGTGGACGGCGTCCAGCTCGTGCGATGGCGGGCGGTCCGCCGACATGACGATGACCGGTTCGACGTTTTCCAGCAGTGTCGCCGTGTCCGCTTCCCGCTGGGCGGTGATCGATTCGTTGATGATCTCGCCGAGCCGGATGCGGTGGTTTCGCGCGGCGTCTTCGGGCATATCGCGAATCTCCTCGCGCAGGCTCGCGGCCTCGGGGTTCTCTTCGAGGATCTCTGCTAGCACCACCTCCTCCACGTATCGACCCTTGATCACGTACTGGGCGCTGCCCTCCAGTTCCACGAGGGCGGCGAGGAAGTCGTCGTGGTACGGGGACAGGAACTCCTCGACCACCGCGTCCGGCGTCGCCAGCACGGCGCCGAACCGGATCGGGAGTACCGGCACCTCGGCGGCGGCCGCGTCGAGGAGTTGCTGGTGGGCGAGAAGGTCTTGTGGCGTTCCGAGCGGGCGGGCGACGTCGATGTCGCTCACCAGGGCGGCGATCTTGCCGTGCCGTACCGGGCGGACCTGAGCGGGCGGGTCGCCCACGCCCTGGGTCTCGGCGTCGACGTCCACCTCCGCGGGTACGACACCGTAGATGTAGCACCCGACCGTCTGCTCCGTCGGAGGCGCGTTCTCGGTCGTCTCAGCGGACCGGCCCATGTCAGCCCTCCTCCTGCCCGGCCTTACGGGGCCTCACGTGTTCCCGCACCTCTACGCGCTCGCTTTCGCGTTCGTCTTCGCGTTCGCCGAAGTCACCGGCGAAGCCACGCAACCGCTCACCGGCCGCCTCCAGCGAGCCACGGGCACCGCCCGCCTCCAGCCGCTCCGCCTCCGCGGTGGTCTCCGCGCCTCGGGTCTGCGTCACGGTCTCCACGACCTCCGGCAGCCCGGGCTTCCTCGACTTCGCGAGATCCAGCCGGTCAGTCGCCTCCGCGAAGCGCAGATACGTGTCCACGCTCGCCACGACAATCCGGGCGTCGACGCTCAGAAGTTCTATGCCGATCAGCGAGACGCTGGCATAGGCGTCGATGACGATTCCCTTGTCTAGGATCGTGTCGATGACGTCAGCCAGGCTCGTCCCCGACGGGCGGTTGCTCACCCCGCCTCCCACAGGCTGCACGGTCATGCCTCGCCTCCCCTAACTGTCCTTCAGCCGGCCCCTCACCGCGTACGCGTATCCCTCCCGCCGCTCCGAGTCGGTCGAGCATCTTCCTCTTCACTCACCGTGTTCCGCCGCCGCACCGGCCGCCCAACACCCACTCCCTGCGGCCTCTCCCGTACGACAACAGACTCCGGCACCCCCTCCGCCTCGCACGGCTCTCGCTCCAGCCGCCTCTCCTCGGATCGCTCTTCCTTCTGCGCAGCCGCCTCTTCCGCCTGGCCCCGCAGCTCTTCCTCCTCCGGCGCGGCCCCTTCATCCGCCTGGCTTCGCTGCTCTGTCTCCTCCGGCCGTCTCGCGTCGGGCGGCCCTTCCACCTGATCGGCGGCTTCTTCGGCCCCGCCTCGCTGCTCTTCCTTGTGCTCCGCCGTTTCTTCCGGCCCTTCCCGTTGAGCCGTCTCCGCCTCCGATGCCTTGCTGAGCTTCGCTTCGTCGGCCGTTTCGTCGTGGTGCGGCAGCTGGGTCATGACGTGGTGCGCGAAATGCTTGAGCTCAAGCTGCGCACGTCTTCCCTGTACGCCGCAGACGTTGCCGACCCGCTGCAACAGGCCCTGCGGCTGGTACTCCATGGCGAGGATCACGCGGGTGAGATCGGGCATGAGGGCGTGGAACGTCACCACGCCGTCAAGGTGCCCCTTGTCCCCCTTGGAGCTCCAGACGATCCGTTGGTCCGGTACCCGATCGACAACCTCCGGCTCCCATGTACGGTCCGACCCCACGACCCGCATCTTCGGCCCGAGTGGCCCGGACTCCTCGGATTCCTGCTGAAGGTTCGCCTTCGTCATGAACCCGGTGCAGTCTTCGAATTGGTTGTAAACGACCCGTACAGGAGCACCGATGTCGATCGTTTCGACGATGTCGGTCATGCGCATCCTGCCGATCCGGCGACCCAGACCTCCGAGCCCGCCCGCGACTGCTCCCTTGACCCGTCCCAGCCTCTTCGCCTGCCCGACCTGCGCTTCGTCAGACGAGTCTTCTTCTCGTCGGTCCGACTTCTTCGCTCCAGTAATGGCGTTGATCAGGCCGCTTCCGCCACCTTCGGCGAAGTCGGTCAACCGGCCGGCCAGCCCTTCGACCTTCCCAGCGGAAAGCAGGGCCCGCTCGGCGTAAGCCTGGACCAGATTCCGCAGTTCCTGGACGAGCCGATCGGTCGGCGACACCTGACCGACCTGGTCAGCGGCCGATACCTGTTCAACTTTCTCGGCTGCCTGATCGAGCTTCTCGGCGTCCGAAACCTTCGGTCCGGCCATCGCGCTCACCCCCTCGCCCTAGGAGCTGCAAAGGCACCTAAGCCTCCGAACCGGTCTCCCCCTCCCCTGAAATCGGACAAATAAGCCTATGAATGGAAACCATGGACAAACTTGACAGTCGGGGCCTGCGAACAGTGATCGCCGCCCCGGGAGCGGGCTACTTTCAAACAATGGATGAGCAGCCGCTTCCCCAAGCGGGCATGACGATCAGCGTCCGAACGCGCCAGGACGTCGTGATCGTGGATCCGGCGCGCTTCATGGCGACAGCCCGTACGGCATACCGCGATCTCAACCCCGACGCCAGCGACGAGGAAGTAGCCGAGCAAATCGCAGACGTGTACGACGCGGTCGGCATCCTCCTGGACCGACTCGGACGCCTGACACCTGACGCCCCAGCGATACCCCTCGGACGCGGCGGACCACTTCCGGGCGTACGCATCCCGGACCGCCCAGACGGCCTGTCCCCCGCAGGCGAACTCCACCACATCGTCCTCAACGACCCAATGCCCCTGCAGGACTACGGCTGCTTCCCACCCGAAGATCCGTTCGCCTTACCCCCCGACTCCGGCCTCCAGACAGGCTGACTCCACCCGAACCGTCCCCCGTACACCCGGACGTCGGCACCCACCTGTTCGAGCGCTCCGCCGCCTGGAGTCACGACGGCCATCACGCCCCCTGCGATTCACCTCCGCCCTTTGGCGGAACCGGGACGTTCCTTGACCAAGAGGCGTTGAGCCAATCCGGCGGGCAGATTTCAGCAGTTGGTTCTCATCGCCGCTTGTCGCGCCGGGCTCGTAACCGCGCGAGCGTCCTGATCGTCAGCAGCGCGGCGACCGCGACCACCTGGCAGCCGATGATGACCCGGTTGATGTCGATCAACGGACGCCAACGCGCATCGCCGTCCTTGATGACGATCATTCCGACCGGTGTGGCACCCACGCCGAACCCTCCGCCGGAGCCCTCACCACCCTCCTCGCCCTCCCGTCTGCCGCCACCTCCGCCGCCTCCTCCTGCGACCCGGGCGACGGGAATGACCGTGACATCCCCCTGAGTGATCGGGCGTCCGAAGACCCGATCGGCCGCCGCTGCCTCCCGCACTTTGTCGATCATGTCCATGACGTTCATCGTTCCGCTCCCATCCGTGGCCGCACCCGACCACCGCTCAGTCCGCCGATCAGGTTGCCCGCCGTATGAGCGAACAAGATTCGTTTCCCTTCAGTTTGCGCCAGCACTCACCTTCCCGCTGGAGGCCAAGGTCCCCAGTTGCGCTTGCCTCCCGGGCCGAAACAAATGCCGGCCCGGCTTCCTGACGATCTCCAGACCGGCCATCCACCACGGCGCCGTCAATCCTGCGGGTATTCGGATGGCTCCTGAAGGTCATCCGTGAGGGAGAGAGTCCTGGCCACGGACACGGCCCACAGGACATACCCGGTGGCGGCGATCACCGGCCCCACCCACGGAAACCACGGCCGACCCTCAGAGGGGATCAGTCCCGCCACCTGGACAAGACCTGCGACAAGCACACCCGCACGCCCCCAGACAGCCCCCGCACGCAGCCCCACAGGTGGACGCAGCCCGAGCACGATGAGCCAAACGCCCCACACCGCCCCCAAAGCCGCAAGCGTCCACAGCCCGGCCACGCCCAGGTCGTAACCACCCCACGCGATGAGCGAGAACACCATCGCCTGCCCCGCGAACGCGGCAGCACCGGCCCACCCGCGTGGCAGCAGGGCGACGTGCGTCAACGCCACCACAACAGTCGCCACCAACACCCACACCCAGAACCACGCGATCGTAGGCAACCCGGCCCGACCGGCCACCAGCGCCGCGAGAGCGTTCAGCACCCCGACCGCCGCGTACGCCGCCGCCCCCGCATACGCCGGTGCCGTACCCCACCAACGTGGGCGGGGCACCGGATCACCGGCCAGCAGCAGCGCCGCCGCACCCGACGTGAGCCGCTCACGCGGATCTTTCCGCAGCAACCCGTCAATGACCGGCCGCAGCGGACCCGCCCCGAGCGCGGGCGGCGGCTCCGTGGTCAGAACAGCCGCGATGACCGCCGCCGGTTCCGTGTGGACGAACGGCGGGCGCCCCTCCACGGCCGCGTACAGAGTGGCCCCGGCGCTCCAGAGATCGCAGGCCGGCACCGACGGACCGCCCCGCAGCCGTTCGGGAGCCATGAACGCCGGCGAACCGAGAAGATGCCCGGTGGCGGTGATCGCGGCATCACCCTGCAGGTACGCGATGCCGAAGTCGGTCAGCACCACCCGGCCGCTCTCGGTGACCAGCACATTGGCCGGCTTGACGTCCCGATGCAGAACACCGACGGCATGCGCCGCGTCCAGCCCGGCGAGCATCTGCCGCCCGATACCCGCCACCCGAGCCACCGGCAGCGGCCCCTCGGCGATCAACTGCTGCAACGACTTCGCGCGCAGCAACTCCATGACGATCCACGGCCGCCCATCCTCTTCGATGACGTCGTGGACGGTGACGACGTTCGGATGCGCCAGCCGCGCCGCCGACCGCGCCTCCCGTACGGCCCGGCGACGCGCCTCGCCGTCCACATCATCAAGGAGCAGCTCTTTCACGGCGACCTCACGCCCGAGCGTCTCATCGACGGCCCGCCACACCCGGCCCATGCCGCCCTGCCCAATGGGCTCCATCAATCGGTACCGCCCGGCCAGCCGTCCGCCCGTGCCTGAACCATCAGGAGTTGGCATGCCGCCATCTTGACGCGATGCTCAGTCACCCCGGTAGGCACTCAGGGCACAAACATCTCCGTTATCGGAGAGCGTCTGGCACCCAGTTCCCGTGGAAACCCGTCGGAACGCGTACCGGCAAATGGATCTCCGCTACCGGGCGGGCGGACAGGTCGGCGGCGTCCAGGATCGCCAGGTAACCCGTGCCGCGGGCACGGTCATGCGCGAAAGTCATCAAATATCCGTCATCGTCGCCTGACGAGTCCCGCCGGGGGACGAAGACCGCTTCGCCACAGGTGTGACCGTCCGGCAGCCGATGCACCTCACGGGCGGCGCCTTTCGCGAGATCGTATTTGTAGATCTCCGAGCGCTCCGGTTCGGCCTCCAGCGAGAAACTGGTGACATATCCGTAGCGGTGATTCCGGCCCACCTCGGCGTCGGCGACGCGCGGATACTCGATCGGCATGTCGTCCAGTGGCCGCTCGGCGACCGTGCCCGTGGCCAGGTTCAGCCGCCATTCGTGCAGATTGGGCAGGCCGCCGCTGATGTCGTCCGCGCCGTCGCGCCACAGCGTCGGCACCCGGCAGCCGGTCACCGTGATCACGCCGTCCGCCTCCGACGCGTTCATGGTGTGCCACACATAACACGGCTCCACCTCGAACCACCGCACCGGCCCACCGTCCCGGCGCATCACCCCGAACCGGGCGCCATGCCCGTCGTCCCACCGCCACGGCATGCCCGTGGCCGCGATCCCCGCCGGATCGAACACCACCGGCAGATCCATGAAGATCGCATGGTTCTCGGTGATGGCGAAATCGTGCATCATCGTCGCCCGGGGCACCTCCACCACCTGCTCCTGAACCAGCTCCCCGCTCGGCGCCGCCCGATAGTAGGTCAGATACGGCGGCCGCAACCGATACCCGAAGAACACCAGCTCACCGGTCCCGGGGCAGACCTTCGGATGCGCCGTCATGGGCGTACGCAACGAACCACCGAAGCTGTACGGCCCCACGGTCTCCAGCTCCGGAGTGATCTCGTAGGGGAACCCGCCCTCCTCCAGCGCCAGGAGCCGTCCCGCGTACGCGACCAGATGGGTGTTGGCCGTGGTGACCCGGTAGTCCACCTGGCCGGTGGCCTGGTCGAACGCCAGGGCCATGCGCGACTCGCCGGGGTGCTCGAACAGCGGAGTCCGTACGTAGCGGTTGCGGTACCAGCGGGCCTGCCCGGCGTCGAGGGCGACCGCGTGCACCATGCCGTCCCCTGCGAAGTAGTGCGGCGACCAGCCGGTACGCGGATTGGGGCCGTTGCGGAGATACACCCCGTTCAGTTCCTCGGGCACGGCGCCGATCACCTCGGCCGGCTCCAGCGTCACCTCCGCGGTGACCGGCGCGTTGTTCCCAGCCAGATGCAGGGCAGTCATTTCCGGCGTCTCCCGTCTCTCGATCCGGGCCGTCAGCATGCCGCGAGGATCCGCCGAGAAACAGTCTTGTTCTCCTCGGCGCCGTCAGCCGCCCCACGAAAGCCCAGTTCACAGCGCTGTGAGCAATCTTTGCAAACGACTGTTTGCGCAAATGACTGTTTGCGCTAGGGTGAACCCGTGCTCGTGGACTTCGACTCGGCCTTCGCCGCCCTCGGCGATCCCGTCCGTCGCGCTTTGGTGACCCGTCTCGCGCGGGGTGACGCCACGGTGAAGGAGCTCGCCGAACCGTTCGACCTGACTCCGCAGGCGATCTCCCACCACGTCGGCGTCCTGCGGCGGTGTGGCCTGGTCGAGCAGCGGCGCGAGGGCACCAGACGCCCCTGCCGGTTGAAGGTCGATCAGCTGTCGCTGCTGAGCACGTGGATCGACGATCAGCGCCGCGCGTGGGACGACCGGCTCGACGCCCTTGAGCAGCACCTCACCGATGACGGAGCGGTCCGTTGACCGCCCGCTCGGAACTCCGCGGCGACGAACTGATCGCCAAGCGCCACCTCCCGGCGGGACCCGAACGCGTCTGGGTGGCCTTCACCTCACCGGCGGGCATCGCGGCGTTCTGGGGCGGTTCGCATGCCGTCGTGCCGCCTGAGTCCGTGACCGTGGACCTGCGTCCCGGCGGAGAGTTCGCGCTCGACACCCGCGCGCCGGACGGCGCGACCCGTCGGCTCCGGTTCGTCTACGTGAGCGTCGCCGCACCGTACGAGCTCGTGTTCGACGAGCCCTTCACCGGCCTCCGGACCACCGTCAAGATCCGCCCTGTCGGCGGCGGCACGGATCTCACGGTCCACCAGCGCCGGCTTCCCCCCGAGCTTCGGACAGCCCAGGCGGCCGACGGGCTCGCCTCGATCCTCGACGCCCTCGCCGTACACCTGCGGGATCACACCGCCACACCAGGACGGACACCATGACGCAGAAAACCCAGCGCGACCTCGTCGCGGAGTACTTCGCAGGATTCCGGACGAGCGACCACCCGCGAATCCTCGCGACCCTCGCCGACGACGTCGAGTGGGTCATCCACGGTCACCGCACCACCCACGGCAAGGCCGAGTTCGACGGCGAGATCGAGAATCCGGCGTTCACGGGCAGCCCCGAACTCGACGTCCAGCGCATCCACGAGGACGGCCCGGTCGTCATCACCACCGGCGAGGGCCGCGGCACCAGCCTCGACCACGGCCGCTTCCGCTTCGCCTTCAACGACCTTTTCACCTTCCGCGACGGACTGATCACCCGCGTCGACTCCTACGTCGTCCCCCTGCCCTGACGCGGGCCGCCTATCGAGCCTTCCTGTGGGTACGTCGTTGACGGCGCACCGTCACCGCACCGATCGCTCCAGGTCGGGCTTCCCCAGGGGGCGGCACCGTTCGGCATGCACAGCTGAACCTCTGCGGCCACGCGATTGATGCGGGCACCTGTGCTCGTTGCCCGGCCGGAGGTCGCGGTGGCGGTGGCGGTCCGACATAAACGGTGAGGTGAAGGACTGTCAGGATGACCGTTTGGATGGTTTTGTAACTCCGGAATAGGCGATATTTCCGGATTTGGTACGCGCCAACTTGTGCTCCCTATAGCCTTCGCGAAGTCGCGTTTCCGGAGGGGTGTCCGGAGGGAGCCGGTGTGGGATTGGCATGGGGCGATCTCCCGGTCGGGAGGGTGCTCCGCCTTGCCGGCGTCGATTCCCCCATTGACGCCAACGTGATGGAATTGTTGTTGGATCCCCTTCCGGAGAGCGGGCCTGCCGTTATCACGTACGCGGCGGCTGAAGCGGATTCCGTCTCCGAGTTGGTGGAATCCGTCCTCCGCGAGCTGGAAATACTGGCCATCGGACTTTTCCCGGCCTGGTTGCCCGAAGGAGAGAAGCTCTCCGGTCCCGGCGGCGGCGGAGTGGCGGCGGCGAGGATCCTCGCGATGCGCCTGGCCTCGGGCACCCGTCATTTCGGACCGTTCCTTGCCGACCTGGCCGCACGAGCAATCCAGCATCGCGGCTCATTGGTTCCCGGGCAGCGCGTTCCCAACGGACGATCGTTCTCCGCGGAGTCGCGGGCGGCGGGCCTGGCCCGGGTCATCGCCTCCACGTTCGGCCGCGAATCGGCGGCGCTGGTCGTCTACGTGCCGGAGAAACTGACCTCCCATGGGGAGACGCTTCTGGTAGCCGGATGTGAATGGCTGGCACACCGGAGCGGCATGGGGATCTGGCTCGTCGGCCCCGAACTGCCCCGCGTCGAAACCCTCTACCTGGAGGTGCCGGCAGCGGTCAGGCGGCTGGCCGAAGAGATGACGCCACCACCGCTCACTACGACGGTGGGAGTCCCGCCGATTGCCGGAATGCCACACGCCGGGAGTGTGGTCGAGCAGGCGATGGAGTCGGCTCTGGCGAAATGCGCGTGGGCTCATGGGCGTACGTGGAATCAGACTTATCAGTCCACGGATCCGTTGTTCGTGATGATTCGTACGGATCTGATGTGGGTGCCGGAGAAGTGTGTCGTGGAACTCGACGGACCGGAACACGAGACGTTCGCCCAAATGCAGCGCGACCAGATTCGTGACCGGCACCTGGAACGTGACGGGTTCACGGTGCTGCGATTCACCAACCAGCAGGTGATGGGCGATCTACAGGCGGTTTTGCGCCACATCGAAGAATTCCTCCGGAGGCGACGCCTCGGAATGAGCGAAGGAGCAGGCTGATGTCAGAAAAGAGACTCACGTACGTGCAGGTCGCGGCTCTGCTGGTGCTGAGAGAGCTTGGAACCGAGGTAGCCCTCAAGGAACTGCGAGAGGTGTGGAGCTTAGATCTCAAGCCCGAGAGTCGCGCACCTCTCATCGAATCCAAATTGATTGAGGAAACCAAAGCCAAAAGAATCCTGTGGTACAGGATCACGCCGGCTGGTGAGGACCGCGCGATCGAGGAAGTGCGCAAGGGAGTCCCAGTGAGCTCTCGTTCGGGCAAGACGCTGGCTCTCCTGTACATTCGGTCCCTCTTGACGCCCAAAGCGGCAATCCCTGTCGTCGAGGAATCCGTTCAAGCGCCGGTCACGACCATACCGGCGGAGGAAGTGGAACTCCGGATTCGCGAAGCGTATGCGAAGATCACGCCTGGCGCCGGTCAGTGGGCCTCTATGACCAAGCTGCGAAGCCTTCTGAAAGACATCGACCGGGATCTCCAGGACGACGTTCTGCGCGCCATGATGCTCGCAGGACGTGCCGACATCGTGCCCGTTGCGATCTTGGGTGACCTGAAGCCCGAAGACCACGCCGCCGCGATCACCATTGGCAGCACACCCAACCATCAGTTCCGCATCGGAGCGTGACGATGGTCACCGAATGGTATGCACTGGAAAGCCTGAAGACCTTCTCCACCGTTAACGCCAGTGAGGATGTCTGGCGACCGGTTCCGTTCCACGTCCCCGAGATGCATCCGGCGGCTTCCTACGCTCTCCGCTCGGGACTCGATGCCGCCACTGACTCTCCCGTGACCAGCCCGATCGGCGTGGTCCTTGAGGGCGGTGCCGGAAGCGGAAAAACGCACCTGATGAGCTGGCTGCGTGAGCAGGTCATCCAGCGCGATGGCTATTTCTTCCTCATGGGCATTCTCGACGCCCGCAACTTCTGGGAGAGCGCCGTCGTGTCCATCCAGGACGGGCTGGCCCGGGTGGGCACGGATGAGGAGACCCAGCTCAAACGGTTCCTTCGTAATCTGACGGGCCTGATGCAGCTCCCGCGAAAGAATCAGCAGGCGGTCATCGGCAACCAGATGGTCACCCGTGAAGATCTCGATCTGTTCATCGAGGGCCTGTACAGAATCGATCGCCGGGTTGGAAGAGAAGCACAGGATGTCGCCAGAGCACTCGTGCTCCTGGCGGCCAATCACCATGCCCTGGTGGACATCGGCGAGTCCTACATCTGCTCGATCGAGGATGGCGAAAGCTACCGGCTGGCTTGGGGCTTCCGGCAAATCCGCAAATCCCCGCAGGAGATCGTCCAGGATATCTCGCGTCTTCTGGCGTTGACCGGCCCGAGTGTCATGGCATTCGACCAACTCGACGGGCTCATCGCCCAGAGCAGCCTCTATGCCGAAGGCCGCCCCACCAGTTCGGCCACGTCGACAGTTCTTCAGCTCGCTCACGGGCTGACCAACCTCCGTGAAGTGACCAGCCGAACCCTGACGATTCTCTCCTGCTTGCCGGAGACGTGGACGCTTATTCAGGAGCTGGCTGTCCAGAGCTTCAAGGACCGCTTCCAGAAGGCCACGTACCTCCGGCGCATTCCGACTCCCGAGGTAGGGGCGGAGCTCGTCACCAGGCGACTCGCGGAGCACTTCAAGAACATTGGCTTCGACCGGCCATATCCAACATGGCCGATCAAGCAGGAGGCCTTCGCTCAGGCTCCCTTCTACACTCCGCGTGAAGTCCTGGGATGCCTGTCCAGACACATCCAGAAATGCCTGGTACAGGGCAGGATCACGGAGCTGGACAGTCTCGACGCCTCCTCCACCGTGATCAGTCCAAGCCCGCCCGGCCCTCGCGAGGAAGAGCTTCAGGCGATCGACACCAAGTTCGCGATGCTGGCGGATTCGGCCGACGTCAGTGGAGCGCTGAACGCCGAGTCGGAGGACGCGGTCCTTCCCGGCCTGATTTCGGCGGGCCTCCGGGCCTGGATCGTGGAGCAGCGCGGGACGTCCGCGCGCTACCGGGTCGATCCGCCCATGGGCCAGAAGACCTCCCTTCACGCGGGTCTCAAGCAGGTCCTGAACGAGGCGACCGAAGACGAGATCCACTGGGCGTTCCGCGGCATCGCCGCCACGCACCATCTCGCGGCGCTGACCCGGCTCCGCAAGGCCGTGCTCAAAGCTGGCCTCGCGGAGGAGAGCCCCAAGCGCCGGTTGATCATCATCCGGAACATCCCGTGGAACTCCGGCCCGGTCACCCAGGAGGCGGTTGCCGGCTTCCACGCCAGGGGCGGCCGGGTGGTCACGGCCGACGAAGAGAACCTCAAGGTCCTGTACGCCCTACGGGACCTCTTCGCGGAGAACCTCCCCCACCTCGACCAGTGGATCACCAGCAGAAAGCCCACCGCCAACCTCAAGCTCCTCAAGGACGCCCTGGGCGATTGGCCGGATCCAACCGCTCCGCAGGAGCCTCAAGCCCCAAAAGTCTCTGAGGGGCCGCCCGCGCAGGCCAAGCCCCGGCCGACTCACGAGGCCGCTACCCCGCAAGAGGCCGATACCCCTCACGCGGCCGGTACCCCTACTAGGGCCGGTACCCCTACTAGGGGCGGTACCTCCGAAAGCCGGCCGACCGGGGTGCCGTCGCTGATCGTGGGGCGCTCGTACGATCGTGGGCTTCCGGTTTCCGTCGAGTTGGAGGCGCTCCGCAAGCACATCGCGATCTTCGCGGGCTCCGGCTCGGGGAAGACCGTCCTGATCAGGCGAATCATTGAAGAGTGCGCGCTTCAGGGCGTCTCCTCGATCGTGCTCGACCCGAACAACGACCTCGCCCGCCTCGGGGACGCCTGGCCGGAGGAGCCGTCCGCCTGGGGCCCCGGTGACGCGGGCCGGGCGGCTCGGTACATCGCGGACACCGATGTCGTGGTCTGGACACCGCGCCGGGAGAAGGGCCGTCCGCTGGCCTTCCAGCCGTTGCCCGACTTCTCCAGCGTCCGCGACGACGTCGACGAGTTCAACGAAGCCGTACACGCTGCCATGGCGGCGCTCGCCCCACGGGCGAAGGTGGACGGCAACACCAGCAAGGCCCAGGTCGCCCGGGCCGTACTCACGGAAGCGGTTGTGCACTTCGGGAAGTACAAGCGTGGCGGCCTCGACGGGTTGATCAACCTGCTCGCGGACTTCCCCGAGGACGTCAGCCAGATCAGCGGAGCGGCGAAGATCGCGGATGGGCTCGCCCAGGTGCTCCGGGCCGCCGCCGTGACCGACCCGCTGTTCGGCGGGGAAGGCGAGCCGGTCGATCCAGGGCAACTACTGACTCCGGCCGCGGGGAAGCGCGCCCGCGTCTCGGTCATCAGCTTCGTGGGACTGCAGAGCGACTCCGAGCGGCAGTCCTTCGTGAACCAGCTGCAGATGGCCCTGTTCGCCTGGATCAAGAAGAACCCCGCCGGCGACCGGCCCCTCGGCGGGCTCTTCGTCATGGACGAAGCCCAGACCTTCGCCCCCTCGGGCGCCATGACCGCGTGCACGCAGAGCACCCTCGCCCTCGCCTCCCAGGCCCGGAAGTACGGCCTCGGCCTGGTCTTCGCGACCCAAGCCCCCAAGGGCCTGCACAACCGAATCCCCGGCAACGCCGCGACCCAGTTCTACGGCCTGCTCAACGCGGACGTACAGATCGAGGCCGCCAAGGCGATGGCCCGCGTCAAAGGCGGCAACGCCGACGACATCGGCTCCCTCCGCAGCGGCCAGTTCTACGTCGCCCCCGAAGGCACCGGCTTCGCAAAGGTACGCACCCCCCTGTGCCTGACCCATCACCCCAGAGCACCACTGACAACCGAGGAGGTCATCACCCGCGCCAGCCGATGACCCTCACAGCTCGGCGATACTCGCCCATAGCGTGATCACCTTGCAGGGAAGATCGTGCCCACCGCCGAAACGCCCATCCAGGACTGCGGCTGCGGCTGCGGCTGCGGCTGCGGCGATCTTCCCCAAGCGTGTGACATCCGTCGCCCATCTTGTGCGGAGTCAGGGCCGTCGTCTTCCTGGAGCTGAACGGCGAGATCCTCATCGGCACCGACACCGACGCCGCCGAGGACGTGGTCATCGCCGTGACCACCGGCGAACTCGACGACGTGACCGAGATCGCCAAGAGACTCCGTGCGCTGGGCCCGAGGTGACGACCGAAGGCCCGTGAACTCCTGAAGGCCCCCGAGTCCGCTGGCTAGGACCCGGGGCCTTCGACTGGTCGTTAGCTAGAGGTACGCATCGTCGTACCAGAACGAGGGAGGGCGCACTACCGGAGGCCTGTGTCCACGGCGGTCATCAGGGTGCCGGTGTCGCCGGACATTTCCCAGATCATCGCGCCGAGCAGGTTTCTGCTCCGCAGCCAGGCGGTCTTCCGGCCGATGGACCACGCGTCGTCGAAGCTCCACCACTGCCCGCCGTTGCCGGTGTGGCAGAAGGTGGCGACCGCCTGTTCGTCGTGCCGGACGGTGCAGCCGGGGACCGCGGCGACCAGGTTGGAGTATCCGCGGGTGCCCGCCTCCTCGGCGAACTGTCCGGTGGCCGCCCCGGTCGCGGTCTGCCATTCGCCGAACCTCCCGCCGTCGGGTACGCCCTGCCAGCCCCGCCCGTAGAAGGCCAGCCCGATGGTGAGCTTCCGCGGGCTGACCCCGGCATTGGTGTAGACGTTGATCGCGTTCTCCACACTGAAGTGGAAGTTGTACGGATCGTCGGCGTCGGCATACAGGTTGCCCTGGTGTCCGGTCCGGTTCGGCTCCCAGGAGTTGTCGCTGCCCGCGCCGTGGAAGTCGTAGCCCTGGACGTTGAAGATGTCCAGCGACTTGGCGACCTCCGGCAGGTCCCAGCCAGCAGCGATCTTCGCCGGGTCGGCGGGGGTGAAGGCGGTGAGCTGGTAGCGCTTGCCGGTCTGCGCGCCCAGCGCGTCCAGCTGACGCCGGAACTCGGCGATCAGCAGGGTGTTGTTGGCCTTGTCGGCCGGGCTGACGTGGTTGCCGGCGTGACCTTCCGCGCCCGGCCACTCCCAGTCCAGGTCGATGCCGTCGAAGATGCCGGCCGCCGTGCCCGGCCCGCCGGCTCCGCCCGCGAGCGGCAGGTTGCCCTTGATGTAGACGTCGATGCAGGAGCTAACGAACTTCTTGCGCGCGGCGTCGGTGGCGGCCACGTCGGAGAAGTACTTGGAGTAGGTCCAGCCGCCCAGGGAGATGAGCACCTTCAGGTTCGGGTGCTTGGCCTTGAGCTTCCTGAGCTGGTTGAAGTTGCCGCGGAGCGGCTCCCATCCGGTGTCGGCGACCCCGTCCACGGACTGGGCGGCGCTGAACGGACGCCCGTAGTCGGCATCCGCGTCGCCCGCGCCGTCACCCTGGTTGGGGTCCTGCGGGTTGGGCGTGGTGCCCCTGGTCACCCCCTGCAGGCAGGTCAGGTTGACCGGGTCGATGTTGGCGAAGGCGTAGTTGAGGTGGGTGAGCTTGGCCGCCGCGCCGCTGGTGTCGAGGTTGCGGACGAAGTACTGCCGCCCGTAGATGCCCCACTGCACGAAGTATCCGACCCTGGCGTACCCGGTCTCGACGATGTCGGCGGTGGTCGCCCGCACCGGCGCGCCGGCCGCGGACAGGTTGTCGTAGATGTCGCGCGCCCGAATCGTGAAGGTGTATTCGGTGGACGGCGAGAGCCCGGTGACCGTGGCCGTGGTGCCGATGACCGTGGTGGCCACCGTACCGCTGACCAGGACGTCGTAGTTGGCGACGCCGGTGTTGTCGGTGGAGGCGTTCCAGGCCAGCGTGACGCTGCCCGAGGTCCTGGCCGTGCTCCGCGGGTTCCCCGGCGTGCTCGGTGGCTGCGTGTCATCGGAAGGATTGTTGGTACGGACATTCAGTGCGGCACTCGCGGCCGACAGCGTGCCCTTCCGGTCCTTCGCCTTGACGGTGAAGGTGTAGGCGGTGTTCGGATTCAGGCCGGTGACGGTGGCCGTGGTGCCGGTGGTCGTGACCGTGGCCGGGCCGCCGTACACCTCGTAGCCGGTGATCGGCAGGCTGCCCGGGGTCGACGCCGTCCAGGCCAGCAGGACCGTCCGGGTGGTCTTGACCGGTGAGGTCAGGTTGCCGGGCGCGCCGGGCGGCGTGTCGGCGGAGCCGTCGCAGTTCACGTCGTTGATCCGGCAGTTGGTGGCCTGCGCACCCGCCGTACTGAGCGTGAAGGACGGGCTGTACGGCTCGGTGCTGCGACCGGGCTGCACGGTTCCGTTGTAGTGGGCGGGAGTGAGGGTGACCGTACGCCCGTTCTGGCTGAGAGAACCGTGCTGGGCGTTGCTGGCGGCGACCCCGGCGGGCAGGTCGAAGACGATCGACCAGCCGGTCAGCGCGGTGGCGGCGTTGTTGGTGATGACGAAGTTCGCGGAGCTGCCGGTCACGGTGTACTCGGCCACGACCGGCGGCGGAGGCGGAGGCGGGTCACCGCTGCCGTCGCAGGCCGCGCCCGCGATCGTGCAGGCAGTCGGGCTGACCGCGGAACTGAGCGTGAACGACGGACTGTACGGCTCGGTGTTCCGCCCGGCTTGCAGGGTGGCGATGTAGTACGCCGGGGTGAGTTTGACCCGCGTCCCCGTCTGCGTGGTCGTGGCGTGCTGCGCGTTGCTGACGGTGACCCCTGCGGGCAGGTCGAAGATGATCGACCAGCCGCTGACCGCGGTGGTTCCCGGATTGGCGACCACGAACTTGCCGGTGTTGCCCGACAGGCCGAAGGTCGCGATGAGCCGGGAGGCCGCGTGCGCGGGTGTGCTGGCCAGGACGGCGGTGACAACCAGTCCCAGGAGGAGAGAAACGAGTCTGCGCACGTGGGGAACCTTTCTAAAAGGAAAGTTTCCTAACAGTTCGGAGCGTAGACCCGGGTGGACGGAAGGTAAAGACCCAGCGCTGGCGCGGAGATCTTGTGGGCGTCAGATGGACGGTTAGGGTCCGATTGTGTCGAGTGGCGCAGACCAGTGATTCGCGCCGTTGAGGCCCCCTTCGCCCATCGGAGAAGACCATGACGCCTGCGCTGGACAGCTGTGCGACCACGTCGCCGTGATCGACAAGGGTACGGTGGCCGCGGCCGGGCTGGCGCTCCGCTCCCGTGCGGGCGCGATCACCTCCGGGCTGCTCAACGGCGCGATCCTGGCGGCGCTCGGGCAGATCTGGGTCTTCTTCTGGGCCTTCGGGGAGACGGGCGTGCCCGACGATGTACGGCACCGGTGTGTGGATCGTCAAACCCTCGCTGTCGAAAAACGGCGGCATCCAGCGGCTACTCGGTCGCCGCGACTAGTCCTGCGACTTTCCGCGACTCACGCGCGGGAGGCCCGGGCTTGGCTCGCCGAACGTACAGCCGGACCGCGTAGCCGAGCACTCGGTAGACCGGCCCCTTCTGGTAGTGGTAGCGCAGGATGAGCTGTTTGGCCTGGTCGGCGGGCGCGTCCAGGTCTTCGGGTTTCGGATAGCTGCGGCTGACCGTCCAGACGCGGTCGCCGAGCCTGATCTCGTGACTGGGCAGTTCCCGGCCCGCGAGCGTGCCGGATTCGGTGCCACTCTCCGCCAGGGCCGCGTCGTTCAGATGGCGGAAGTCCGCCGGGTACGCCTCCGCGACCAGCCGCCGTACCGACGGCAGGAAGAGCACCGTGTCCCCGGGCCGCGCCATCGAGCCGATGAGCCGGGCCGCCGCGGCCGGGTCGTCACGCCGCGACGCGATCTGGCGGGTCTCCGCCTGCCGCGGCCAGACCGGGAGCAGGACGACGGCCAGCACCGCGGCGGCGACCGGTACGGCCACGGCCGGGTGAGCCAGCCGGGCCACGCCGTCCACGGCGGACCCGATCAGCAGGGCGAGCCCGACGACGGCGTACAGGACATAACGCTCTTCGTAGTAGGGCTTGACCTGCGACAACAGCAGCAGAAACGCCGGGGGAACCACCATCAGCGGCAACGCGACCACCCGCAGCGGCCCAGCGCGCAGCAACGCCAGAATCGCCAGCAGCGCGGGGACGCCGGCGAAGCCGCTCACCAGGTTGCCGGCGTCCTCCCAGGTCGGCGGGGTGAGTCTGGCCACCTGGCCGCTCTGCGGATAGGCGACCAGGATCAGCGGCACGGTGGCCAGCACCGCCGCGCCCGACGCGAGGGCCCACCGGCGCCAGTCGATGAGCACGCCCGGCACCGCGAACGCCGCGAGCACGAGCAGCGCGGTCAGGTTCAGGTACGCCGCCACGGTCACCGCGACGGCGTACCAGACCCAGGATTCCCGTACGAGCGCGTACACGGCGAGCGCCACCGCCGCGCACACCAGCGCGGGCGAACGGCCGTCCTGGGCGTAATGGGACACAACGGGCAGCAGTGTGTAGGCTGCCCCGGCTGCCAGACCGCTGCCGCCCATCCGCCGGGCGGCCGCCGCCACGGCGACCGCCGCGAACCCGGTGGCGAGCACCGACGGCAACCGGATCAGCACCTCCGGATCGCCGGGCAGCTTCAGCGCGAAGTGCACGATCAGGTAGTAGAGCCCGTGGACCGCGTCCACGTTTCCCAGGGTCGCGAATAGGTCCCCGAGCGAGCGGCTCGCGATGGCGAAAGTCGTGGCCTCGTCCTGCCACATCGACCCGCGGTCGAGTCCCCACACCCCCATGGCCACGGCCATGACGAACACCACGACGAACACCGGGACACGCGTCATGCGCCACCCACTGCCCCGACATGGTGAACGGAGCACGACACCGGGATTGCGTTCCGCGTAGAGGCCGCCGGGCCTGCTCTGCTCAGCGGCGCCTGCGGCGGGCGGTGCCGAAGATGGATCTGGTGATCTCCCGGCCGAGGGTGGACGCGGCCGACCGCACCATGGAGCGGAACTCCTTGGACTCCAGCACGCCCTCCAGCACGGACTGTCTTGGCTGCTCCCTGGGCGGCTCCGCCTCGCGCGGGGGCTCCTGCTGCGCGGACAGCCGCGCCGAAAGGATCTCGTAGGCCGACTGGCGGTCGAGTGCAGTGCCGTACTTCTGCTGGAGCGGGGAGGCGGCGATGACGCCCTGGATCACGTCCGGGCTCGACGGCGCCATGAGCGTCTGCGGGGCGCGCAGGCGCGTCCAGGCCACGGGGGTCGGCGCGCCCGTCTCCGACAGGAACGTGACCACGGCCTCGCCGATGCCGAGTTCGGTGAGCAGCCGCTCCAGGTCGTACGAGGACTCGGGGAAGGTCGACACGGTGGCCTTGAGCGCCTTGGCGTCCTGGGGGGTGAAGGCGCGCAGGGCGTGCTGCACGCGCGCACCGAGCTGGGCCAGCACGTCGGCCGGCACGTCCTTCGGCGTCTGGGTGACGAAGAACACGCCCACACCCTTCGACCGGATCAGCCGTACAGTCTGGGTGATCGACTGCAGGAACGCCTTGGACGCGCCGTCGAACAGCAGATGCGCCTCGTCGAAGAAGAACACCAGCTTCGGCTTGTCGACGTCGCCCACCTCGGGCAGCGTCTCGAAGAGGTCGGCGAGCAGCCACATCAGGAAGGTGGAGAAGAGCTGCGGCCGGTCCTGCACGGCGGGCAGCTCAAGGATGGAGACCATCCCCCGGCCGTCCTGCGTCACCCGGAGCAGGTCGCGCACGTCGAACTCCGGCTCGCCGAAGAACGCCTCCGCCCCCTGCGCCTCGAAGTTCGTCAGGGCGCGGAGGATGACTCCCGCCGTCGCCGCCGACAGCCCGCCGATCCCGCGCAGCGCCTCCGGAGTGTCGGTCAGATAGCGGATGACGGCGATCAGGTCCTTGAAATCCAGCAGGGGCAGTCCGTTCTTGTCGGCGAAGTAGAAGATCAGCCCGAGGGACGACTCCTGTGTCTCGTTGAGCCCAAGGACCTTGGCGAGCAGGGTCGGCCCGAAGGCGGTCATGGTGGCGCGTATCGGCACACCTGGCCCGAGGCCGCCCAGGGAGAAGAACTCCGCAGGACAGGCCACGGGATGCCACGCCTGCCCCACCTCGGCGGCACGTCCGGTAACGCGCTCGGAAGACGTTCCCGGAGAGGCCAGCCCCGACAGGTCGCCCTTGATGTCGGCGAGGAAGACCGGGACGCCCTGGGCCGCGAGTTGCTCCGCCATGAGCTGGAGGGTCTTGGTCTTCCCCGTACCGGTGGCCCCGGCCACCAGTCCGTGCCGGTTCAGCATGCCCAGCGCGATCCTGATCCGCTCCGCGGGATCGGCGGTGCCGCCCTCCCCCACCAATGCCCCGAGTTCCAGTGCCGGTCCCTCGACGTCGTACCCCTTCATCGCTTCCCCCCGCTTGTTCCCGCCTCGCCTACGGCACCACGGCTCGGCGCAGGTCCGGTGGTGGTTCCATTCCCGGTCGTACGCGGTTCAATGGCGCGAAGACGCGCAGGTCAACGTCCTACGAGGCGCCGTGGGCTGACGTGCGGCCGATGGTGGGACATGCTCGCCCGCCCTCATCGGACGGGCAGGATGGGGATCCCAATTGCAAAGACAGCAAGGACATCGCATGACTGTCGTGCTCCACAGTCCTCCGCACGAAGAGGGTTCCTCTCTGTCGCTCCGGCTCTGGACAGAAGATGACATTCCTGAATTGATCGACGCCTACCGTGACCCCGTCATGCGCCAATGGACCAGGTTCCATGTCAACGATGAGCAGGATGCCCGTCGGTGGGTGGACCTTCAGAGGAAAGGCTGGAATGACGGCGATCGGCTGAGCTTCGCCGTGATGGAGTCGAGGGCCGAAAATGGTCGCCCTCGCCTGGTGGCCAATGTGGTATTGAAAGGATTCGTCGTTGGTGGAGATTCCGCCGAAGTAGGTTATTGGACCGCCCGCGCCGCACGCGGGCAGGGTATCGCGGGCCGGGCTCTCGAGTTGCTGACGATCTGGACTTTCGAGAGGTTCGCCACGCAAGGATTAGAATGCCTCCGGCTACTCCATCAGGTGGATAACTACGCGTCTTGCCGAGTAGCACAAAAGACCAGCTACGTCCTGGAAGAGATCATTCCCGCTCGACCGCCGTTCCCTAATGATGGACACGTCCATATTCGGCGTGCTCATCAGAGCTGAGAAGCTAGGGCTAAAGCCGACGGGACTCACCTAGTTGCTCGGTGGTGCAACGGGACCCTTGTCCATCCCAAGCGCTATAGGAGTGGCGCACCGGGCATGATGGCGGCATGCGTGTGCCACGCCCGCCAGACGACGAGATGATCAAGCTGGCGCGGCGCTACGTGACCGCGGAGCACGGTGGGAACATCAGATATCGGAAACTGCCGGGAAGCGTCCTCTACCTTCCCGATCACGAGGCGATCCGGTTCGGGCGCGCGCTGGCCGAGGATGCTCGTCAGATCTCGGACCACGATCTCGGAGTACTGCTCGACAGCGAGTGGCGAGCGCGGCTCGCAGCCGCCTGGCTCATCGCGTTGGATCGCCGCGTGCGGTTTCGCGAGCGGCTCACGCCGATGCTTCTGGAGAGCGAGCTGGTCCACGCGGGTGCGGGCTATTGCCTGGCGCTCGCCCGATTCGGGGAGGCCGAGGACGCGGCAATCTTGTCGGCGTACCTTGACCGCTATCTGCCGCAAGTGGAACGCCGTTACGACCAAGATGACGCTCTTGGCGCTCTCATGCTTGTCGACGACCAGCTGGGGACCGATCATGCCGCCCGGTTCCTGGGTCCCGGTGGCTTGTGGGAGACCTTCACCGTGAACGATTCGGACGCCGGCGGTTGCAAGCGCTTCATGCAGGAAAGGGTCTCGTTCGCGGAGAGCGCCATGAACGGCACACTCGCCCAATGGGCCGCGCAACGCGACCGCTCCTAGTCACGGTCCCTGTACGGCTGTACGGCCTGACGCCACCACGCTCGCCGGTCTATGCGCGGCCACCCGCCGGCCGAACCGGGCCAGCGGGTGGACGGGATGGAATCGGCGGCTGCCGGTCACTTGGTCAGGGGATGGCGTCGTAGCCCTGGCCGATGCGGGTCCAGCCGTTCTGGCAGCCGACCACTGAGGACGACCCGGCGCCGGCAGTGCGCCAGGGGCCGTAGCGCCACTCGGTCCGGTAGCCGTCGGAGGTGAAGCAATAGATCTTGGCTCGGAAGGATGACGGGGCGTGCCCGGTGCAGTAGGCCGAGACGGTCACCGAGCCGATCGGGGTGACCGTGCACGTCCCGATCGAAGCCTGTGCCGGGGCGGCGAACAGGCTCGCGGCCGCGCCGGCGACGACAAGTACGGAGACTCTGCGGGCGATTCGAAACATCGAGAATCCTTTCGGAAACGTACGTTGAATGGTTGACGAATTCGCCGCTCTATCTGCCGATATTTCCGGTTACTGCGTGCCAATCACTGCTAAGAGCGTCGTAACGTCCATTGCCCTCAATGTGTCGCGACTTCGGACGTTGTCAAGTTTTGGGGACATTCCCGCGAGGGTCGGGCATCGCTGGCTATCGTGCGCTCACAAGCGGATTCCAAGCTGTCGCCTACGGATCGTAGCGACTCGCACGGCTTGCGACGTGATGGGCCAAACGCCCTGCCCTGCTAGCGCCAGCGCCACATCTGCCGATCTACCTGGGGCTAGCAGGTAGCACCCAACCCCCGTTGCACGCCTTACTGGCATGCCGCACCCTCTTCCGTGGTGCAGCGACCACGACGCGCTCCAATCACGGACAGTCGCATTGGCACCAGGTGCCCCCGAATCGCCCCCTTGAGCGCGGGAGCAAAAGCAAATGTAAATATCAATACGAAGATCAAGATGCCCTCCGGTGGCTCTCAGGATCGCCAGGAGGGTTGAACAGCGATCATTCGCGGGAAAGATCGCGCGCACCGCCGGAACGTTCGTCCTGGGCTGCGCCCGATCGTCCAACCGGCTCAGATTCACTGATCGCCGGGCGGAACGGATTCCGCCCGGCGATCAGCTAGTCACGTGAGGCTCATCGGACCGTGACCCGGTCGCCGGCCGGTGCGCTGACCGGCGAGTTCTTCACCAGATAGGTGGCCAGGGCCCCTCTGTCGTCCGGGCCACCGCGATAGACGCCGGTGGCTCCGGGCCATCGGGGGAAACCTTCGTAGCCGCCCACCAGGATGTAGTTGGCCGCGATTCTGAGGACCTGGTCGTCGGCCACCGGAACGCCGTTCAACGTCAGCTCGGTGACAGCGCCGCCCTCCAATGTGTAGCGGAGCGAGGACGACGGCGTGAGCACCCAGCCCTGCGCGTGCGGATACGCGAGGACGGACTTCAGCGCGGCGCCGGTGATCGTCCACACGTCCACGGCGAACCCGGCCGGAAGCGTCGCGAACACCTCCTCGTAGGTGACCGGGCCCGCGTCGAGGTCCAGGTGGAACCCGTACCTGCTGACCAGGGCGGCGTCCGCGCCCGACCGGGCCTGGACCGCGTCGAGGTTGGCGTCGGCGACCAGTTCGGCCAGTGGGCCGCCGCTGGGCGTCCGGACGATGGGCTCGGAGGTCTCGCCGAAGGTGTCGGCCGCGTCGGCGATGCCGCACTCGAAGTAGTAGAGCGTATTGGACCTGAGACCGTCGGGCTGCCTGAGCTCGATCTGGACCGACGTCTGACCTGGTGTCAGTGTCTCCCAGTCCCATTCCCAGTCGAGCGTCGCGAGCAGGGCGGTGAAGCTGCCGTTGTGCTTGAAGGGGGATTTGAGGTTCTTCCATTGCTCGGTGCCGACGATGCGGTATTGGATTAGTTGCAGGCCCGGCGGGAGTCCTTCGAAGGTCCCGTAAACCTTGAAGGTCACCGGGCATTTCGTCGCAGTGGTCCGCTCGAATGAGAGGGTGAGTTTCTGCACCGGATTGCCGGCCGATGCGAGTGGGGCGGAAGCCGTACCGGAAACGAATCGGTGGGGTGCGGCTTGCGCGGGGGGAACGAATGCACCGGACACCAGGACCGCAACGGCCGCCAGCCCGCCGATTCGACGCCCAGCCCTACTGGGTAATCCCACAGTCTTCCCATCTGTCGATGACGACAAGGACGAGCAGAGGCTAGCCACACCGACCGACAAATTCCGCGCGCCGAATGAGTGCAACACCCACGAGGGAAACGCCCACTCCTATAAAGCCGAAGACGAAGCCAAGGCTCCGTTCCGGCGCGTGGAGCGCGCGCCATTATCAGGGCTGGGAACGCTCCCTGAATCGGCGTGCCAGCTCCCGACCCCGCGCCACCTGCACCTTCTTCGCCTGGCCCATCGCGAACCGCAACAGCCCGAAGGGCGCTGAGAGACGGTAATGGTCGATCACCCGGGTTCCGCCGGGCACGGGGTCGATGCGGTAGCCGTAAGCGGACGCCACCAGGACTGACCACGTCGCCGGTGATGGCGCCCTCCCCCATGTAGCAGCCGTGGAACACGCGCCGGGCCGGCGCACAGCAAAACGGCGGTGTCTGCGAAGACACCGGCGTTAGCGAATGCTCAAGCGCTCAACAGGTGACTGAGCTGGCCTTCTGGTCCCCCAGCGAGCAGCCGGACAGCCCGAGGGGATCACCCCCTCGGGCCACCCGGTCAGCGGGGCTCAGCCCCCGATCGCGGGCATGCTCTCGGGAACGGCCTCGGCCGCCGCGTCCGGTTCCGCCGTCAGGAGAAGTTCCACGAGGCGGTCCGCGATCGCGGAGATGGTGGGCTGCTGCCACAGCAGGGTCGCGGGGAGACGGCAGCCGAAGCGCTTCTCCAGGCGCCGCCGGACCATCACGGTCATCACCGAGTCCAGTCCCTGCTCGACGAGCGGACGCCGGATCGACAGGTCCTCGGGGGCCAGCCTCATCACCGTCGCGATCTCCGCACCGATCTGGGGCAGGACGCGCTCGCGCAGGTCCTCGGGCGCCAGGCCGGCGAACGACTCCGCCGGGCCCCCGAGATCCTCTTCGGCCTGGAGGGGCGCGTCGATCACCGGATAGCGCAGTCCCGTGAGATGTCCCACCACCCGGCCGTCGACATCGGCCAGCAGGGCCCGGACGGTGTCGTCGGCAGCCGAGTCCACGGCCGCGTCGATGATCACCGTCGACGGCGGCATCCCGGTCAGCACCATCTCGTCGATGTGCACGACCATGCGCAGCACCGGGTCGCCGGGGAACGCGCAGGGAGCCACGGACATCACCGCGTCCAGCGCCGGCGCCCAGCTTCCCGCTTCCTGGGTACGGACCGTGGCCCGCAGCACGCCGTCTCCGCTCAGCAGCGTCTCGATCGCCCAGTCGAAGCCCGTCGAGGGTACGCCCACGGTGGCCAGCCGCTTGTGCACGAAACCGGGATCGATCGGGGTGAGCGCGTCGGCGTCCGGCAGCACGTCGGGTTTCACCTGGCCCGGAGCGGCCACGTTCGCCGTGACGTGTACCAGCCAGGCGGGTTCCGGCTCATCGGGGCCCGCCGGGGTACGGGCCGCGAGCCGCAGCGCGGGAGGTTCGTGCACGACCTGGATCTGCCTGCGTTCCGCGGTCATCAGCGGATGCATCATCTCCACGTCGGTGAGCGTGACGTCCTCGTCCTCGGCCGCGTGCAGGAACGTGTTGACCAGCACGGCGGCGGGCACGATCTCGACCCCGTTGAGGGCGTGGCTGCCCGGGTAGGGCCGGTTGGCGTCCTCCACGCTGGTGCGCCACACCCGGGTCCTGCTGCCCGCGATGCCGGTCCCGGCTCCGAGCAGGTTGTAGGCGTGCACGTCGTGCCCTCGGTTGTCGTTCTCGA